>DMEZ01000071.1:0-67826 GCA_003450735.1 Elusimicrobiota bacterium
GATAAGAGCCTCTCCGAGGTCGTGCGCCAAGCGGTCGACCGCCTGCTCGGTGCCGAGGCGGAAGCCGCGGGGCCCTCGAGGCTGAGCGACATCTGCGGCATCGCCCAAGACCCCGGCGGGCCTTCCGGCCGAGACCACGACAAGACCCTCTACGGAAGATGAAGCGCGTCTTCGTCGATACCTCGGCGTGGTACGCCTACGCTCGGCGCGACGACCCCGACCACGCGGCCGTCAAGGAAGCTCTCGAGGCCTGGCAAGGCCGCCTGGTGACCAGCGATTTCGTGTTCGACGAGGTGGTCACCCTGGTCCGGGTGCGCCTGGGACACGGCGCCTCCGTACACGTCGGAGAGGCGCTCCGCGACCCTTCCGTCGTCGACCTGATCCGCCTGCTCCCCGAGGACGAGGAGGACGCCTGGGAGTGGTTCAAGCGCCATAAGGACAAGGCCTACTCCTTCACCGACTGCGCCGATTTCGCCCTGATGCGCAGGCTGCGGATCCCCGCCGCCATCACGACCGACAGGCACTTCGCCCAAGCGGGGTTCGAGGTCATGCCGTGAGGGCGGCGTGGGGTCTCCTCGCGGCCTATATGGCTCTAGGCTTGGCCTTGAACATCTTCCTGCCCCTGCGGAGCATGGAACAATGGTTCCGCATCTTCCTCTGGGGCACCTTCCTGCGCGCGGCCGCGTTCGGCTTCCTGCTCTGGAAGAGCCCGGTTCCCTTCCGCTTCGCCGGGATGCGGCCGGCGCCGTTCCTGGCCCACGCCGCCCTCATGCTCGCGCTCTGGAGCGTCCTGCTCACGCAGGCCCGGGGAGAACCTTGGGGCTGGGGGGAGCGGGCCCTGGCTCTGCCGGCGGTCCTGATGGTCGGCCTCTTCGAGGAGACCCTCTTCCGGGGCGCTCTGCTCGCTGGGCTTGCGGCGCGCTTCGGCGAGGGGAAGGGCGCCCTGGCGTCCTCGGTGCTCTTCACTATCTTCCACACCCGGCCCCAGGCCGTGGCCGCCTGGCCGCACATCTTCCTGACGGGCTGCGTGTTCGCGAACCTGCGCCTGCGGGGGATGAGCCTGGGCCAGCTCGCGCTCATCCACGCGGGCGCGGACGCCTTGTTCTTCTTCCATGGGAAGGAGTCGGCGAGCGGGTACGGGTCGGCCTACTGGGTGTTCCTGGGGGGGCTCTTCGCCTACGCCGCGCTCACGGCGCCTTCGACGGGAAGAGCACCGGCTCGAGGTGCGCCAGCGTCCTGGCCGTGGCCCCGGTGAACTCCCGGGCGGTGCGCCGGGCGGCCTCGCCGGCGTCGGCGCGGCGCACGGGCGAGTCCAGCCAGCCGGCCAAGAGCGTCTCGATCTGAGTTGCGTCCTCGACGAGAGTCCCGCCGCCGGAGCGGCGCAGGGCCTCGGCCGGCTCCTGGGTGTTGGCCGTGTGCGGGCCGAAGAGGACGGGACAGCCCAGGCGCGCGGGTTCGAGCAGGTTGTGCCCGCCGACCGGGACCAGCGTCCCGCCCACGAAGGCCGCGAAGGCCCAGGCGTAGAGGCTTCCCAGCACGCCCAGCCCGTCCACGAGCAGGCAGTCCGTCCCGCCGCTCGGAGGGGCCGCTCCGGCTTCCAGCTCCGACCAGCGCAGGAAGCCCAGCCCGGCGCGTTTGAGCAGGTCGGCCGCCTCGCCGCAGCGCTCCGGGTGGCGCGGCGCGAGGATGAGGCGCAGATCGGGACGCTTTCGGGCGGCCGCCTTGTGGGCCTCTAGGAGGATCTCCTCTTCCCCGCGCCGCGTGCTGCCCGCGGCCCAGACCGGGGCGCCGGCCCAGCCCAGCTTCGCGAGCTTCCCGGAGGTGTCGTCGTGGGCGGGCGTTTCGCCCACGTCGTATTTCATGTTCCCGGCGACCAGGGCCGCCTCGTCTCGAAGGCCCAGGGCCTGGTAGCGGCGCGCGTCGTCCTGGGTCTGCAGGGCCGCCCGGTCGAGCAGGGAGAGGATGCCGGAGAAGAAGCCGTGGAGCAGGCGGTAGCGCCCGAAGGCCCGCGAGGTCATGCGCCCGTTGGCGAGCCCCAGGCGCAGGCCGCGCCGGCGGGCCAGATGCAGGGTCATGGGCCAGAGCTCGGTCTCGATGAGCAGGAGCGAGGAGGGGCGGAGGCGCTCCAGGAAGGCCGAGACGCAGGGGCGGAGGTCGACCGGCGCGAGCAAGGCGAGGTCCACGCCGGGCAGGGTTCTGGCCTTCTCCCGCCCGGGCACCGTGGAAGTCGTCATGACGATCCGGGGCCGCTCCTTGCGCCGGGAGAGGGCGGCGAGCAGGGGGGCGGTCGCGAGAGCCTCGCCGACCGAGGCCGCGTGGATCCAGAGGACCGAGCGGGCCGGGTGGGACTCGAAGACCCTCAGGAGCTCCTCGCGCGGCAAGCCCAGCCTCTGTCGGAGGTCCTCGAGGCCCTCGCGCAGGGAGGCGCCCCGGCCGGCCAGCAGGAACTTGAAGAGCACCGCCGCCGCCACGAAGGGGAAGAACAGCTGATAGAGGAAGAGCGTCATCGCACCGCCTCATCCGCCTCGTCCGTGACCCGGTTCAACGAGCGCTCGAGCTCGAGGGCTTTGTCCCTCAGGTCGTCCGCGGGGCCCACGCTCACCGGCGGGCCGTGCGCCACGCAGATGCGCGAGAAGGGCAGGGGCACCTGGAAGCGGTCCCAGGCCTTCGCGAAGGTCAGTCTGCGGCTGGCCGCGTTCGTGATGGGCAGAATGGGCCTGCCGGACTTCTGCGCGAGGTAGAGCGCCCCTTCCTTGGCCTTGCGGGCCGGCCCCTTGGGCCCGTCCGGGGTGATGCCGACGCAGGAGCCCGAGGAGAGGAGCTCGAAGAGCTCCTTGGCCGAGGCCGAGGCTCCGCGCGAGGAGGAGCCCCGCACGGCGGGGATGCCGAAGAGTCCCATGGTCTTGGCGATGAGCTCGCCGTCGCGGCTGCGGCTGACCAGGACGGGGGCGGGCGTGCCCCGATGGGTGAAGGTGAAGGCGACCTGCCGCTGGTGCCAGAAGGCGTAGATGAAGGGGCCGCTCCGCTTCACGGCCTCGAGGTGCTCGAGTCCGCGCCACTGGATGCTGGAGGTGCGGTGGACGAGGTTCAGGAAGCCGTAGGCGAGGTAGGGGGCGGCGGCGCGCAGGGGGTCCAACTACTTCTTGGCCCTGCCGGACTCGGCCTTGGAGCGCCGGCGGGCCTTGGCGATCCAGCTCAGGCAGAAGGCGGCCGAGCAGCGGGGCGTGAAGATCGATTCGTCGATCTTCACGCCGATCTTGGAGGCGTGCAGCTTTCCGGCCAGGAAATCGAGCTGGGCGGGGTCGCTCACGTAGTGGATGGGGCTGAGCTCGCAGCGCTCCTGCTCGACCTCGTCGGCGATGAGGCCGATGACGAAGCGCACGGCTTCCTCGATGGAGAGGGTCAGGATGCGCTCGGCCAGCTTGGCTTTTTCCCCGCCGGCGCGCCGCTCGGCGTCCATCCACTCGTCGGCCCCCGGGCCCAGCGTGAGGAGGCCGACCGTGTGCCCGAGGCCCGGGATGGGGGCGAGTCTGGCCGTCTCCTTGGATTCGGGGCCGAAGGAGTCGAAGACCACCGAGGGGTGCAGCCGCTCGGAGAAGGAGTCCACGTGCCGGAGGAAGGCCTCCTCGGTGTCGAGGCCCAGGCTCTGCATGTCCGCCGCGCGGCGCAGGCGGCGGCGCATGTCGCGGGGGTGCAGGGCCAGCCGGAACCCGCGGATCTTGCGCATACCTTTAGCCCTTGCGGCGCCGCCTCTCCGCGCGGGAGAGCTTCGCGGGCTGTTCGGGCTGGACGGTGGGCTGCGAGGGCAGGACGGCGGCCGTCGTGGAGCCTTCCGTCGCCCGGTCGCCGTGGCCGACCTCGAACTGGTAGATGAGGGGCGCGGCGATGGCGATGCTCGAGAAGGTGCCCAGGATGCAGCCCAGGGTCATGCCCATGGCGAAGTCGTGGATGACCGGCCCGCCGATGCCCCAGAGAGTCCCCACCGCGATGAGGAGGGTGAGCACGGTGATGACGGTCCGCGAGAGGGTCTCGTTGATGCTCGTGTTGATGACGCTGCCCAGGGACTCCCGGCGGAAGATGCGCATCTTCTCGCGCATGCGGTCGAGGATGACGATGGTGTCGTTGATGGAGTAGCCCGCGAGCGTCAGGAGGGCGGCCACCAGCGTGAGGTTGAACTCGCAGCGCAGGAACGAGTAGAGGCCCAGGAGGATGATGACGTCGTGGGTGAGGGCGAGGATGCCCGCGATGCCCCAGATGAAATTCTGGAAGCGGAAGGCGACGTAGACCACGATGCCGAGCAGCGAGAAGATGACCGCGAACATGGCCTGCCGGAACAGGTGCTTGCCGACCATCGGGCCGACGTAGTCCTTCGCGTCCACCCGGATCTTGTTGTCGGGGGCGGCCTCCTGGAGCTTCTCGAGGAACACGTCCATGGCCTGGGCCGAGCCTTCGCCCTCGGTCTTGAGGCGGATGGAGAAGGTGTCCGTTCCGGTGAACTGCTGGAGGCCGGCGTCGGCGTAGCCGAGCTTGGCGATGCGGTCGCGCACGGACTCAAGGGTCTCGCTCTGGGTATAGGTGATCTGCACCACGGAGCCGCCCGTGAACTCGATGCCGTAGTTGATGCCGCGCAGGGCGAGCGAGAGGGCGGCGAGCAGGAGCAGCGTCCCGGAGAGGGTGAAGTACCTGTAGCGGTTCCCGATGAAGTCGATCTGAGTGCGCTGGTGGAAGATTTCCATGGGGTTATCCTATGTGGAGCTTGTCCACGCTGCGGTTGGCGAGGTAGGCGTGGAACATCATGTGCGTGACGATGATGGCCGTGAACATGCTGGCCAGGATGCCGATGGTCAGGGTGACGGCGAAGCCCTTGATGGGGCCGGTGCCGAACTGGAACAGGAACATGGCCGAGATGAGGGTCGTGACGTTCGAGTCCAGGATGGCCGAGAAGGCGCGGTCGTAGCCCGCGTCCACCGCGATGCGCACCGGCTTGCCGGCCCTCAGCTCCTCGCGGATGCGCTCGAAGATGAGCACGTTCGCGTCCACGGCCATGCCGGCCGTCAGGAGGATGCCCGCGATGCCGGGCAGGGTGAGGGTCGAGCCGAAGTAGGACATGAGGGCGAGCAGGAAGAGCAGGTTCAGCAGGAGGGCCAGGTTCGCGAAGACCCCGCCGAGCTGGTAGTAGACGAGCATGAAGAGGACGATGAGCACGCCGCCGATGAGGCAGGCCTTGAGGCCCTGGCGGATGGAGTCCTCGCCCAGGCTCGCGCCCACGGTGCGCTCCTCGATGATGCGCACGGGAGCGGGCAGGGCGCCGGCCCGCAGGACGATGGCGAGGTTGCGCGCCTCCTCCATGCGGAAGTTGCCCTCGATGATGCCGCTGCCGCCCCGGATGGGGCTCTTGATGACGGGGGCCGAGTAGACGAGGTTGTCGAGGATGATGGCCATGTTCTTGCCCACGTTGGCCGTCGTGAGCTCGCCGAAGATCTTGCCGCCGGCGGGCTTGAACTTGAAGTTGACGATGGGCATGCCGTTCGAGCCGTTCGAGACGCTGGCGCCGTCGAGCTGGGAGCCGTTCAAGGGGGCGGTGGCCCGCACGAGGTAGAAGGTGGATTCCTTGCCGGGGAAGAGCTCGTCGCCCGGGGGCACGAGCGCCAGGGCGCCCTGGGTGGCCCGCATGATCCCGTCCGGGTCCTTCTCGAAGGGGTCGCCGAGCTCGGCGATCTTCTGGCGCGCCTCGCGGGCCTTCTCCGAGTCGTCCTCCATGCGGAACTCGAGCAGGGCGGTCTTGCCGATGATCTCCTTGGCCTGCACGGTGTTCGTGATGCCGGGCAGCTGGACGACGATCCAGCGCTCGCCCTGGCGGGCGATAAGGGGCTCGGCCACGCCGAACTGGTCCACGCGGTTGCGGATGATCTCGATGGCGCGGTCCACGGCGTCCTTGACGTCGGCGTCCTGGGGGAGCTTGGAGACGTCGAGCTCCATGACGAGGTGCGTGCCGCCGCGCAGGTCGAGGCCGAGGTTGAGCAGCCACTTGGGGCGCAGGCGGCTCGCCTCGAGGCGGTCGCGCTCCTGCGCGGTCATGGAGTACCAGTTGAAGGTGGGGTAGAGCAGGGCGCAGGCCGCGAGGACGAGGGCCAGCACACCCGCCCATTTGAGTTGGAGCTTGCTCATGGGGGATGTCCTTTACGCGTTGGTCGGCTGTTTGCCGTTGGTCGAAGCGAGGGCCGTCGCGGTGATGACCTTGGTGATGGTGGAACGGGCCACCGTGACGACGGTCTTCTCGGCGATCTTGACGTCGATCTCGGGGCCGCGCAGGGAGGTGACGGTGCCGAAGATGCCGCCGCCGGTGAGGACGCGGTCGCCGTTGGAGAGGTTGTCGAGCATCTTCTGATGCTCCTTCATCTGCTTCTGCTGGGGGCGGATGATGAGGAAGTAGAAGATGGCGAAGATGGCCAGGATGGGCACGAAGCTCATGATGGGGTTGGGGGCGGCGGCAGGGGGCATTAGTTGGCTCCTATTCCTTAAAGTGGAGGGATTCTACAACAATCGAAGGGGCTTTTCGAGGAAAAGTAGGGAGGGTCGAAGCCGAGGCGCTCCAGGCCCGGCGGGACGGCGGCCCATCTCAGGAGAAGTCGGTTTCGAGGCTGGAGCGCTCTTTGGAGAGGATCCGGCCGTAGAGCTTGACCAGGTCTCCCTGGGAGAGGAGCCCCACCATGCGGCTCTTGTCGGTCCGTGCCACCACCGGCAGGCGGTCGAAGCCGCCCCCGTGCATGAGCCGGACCGCTTGGGCGGCGGTGTCGTCGGGATAGAGAAGGGGCAGTCGGACGAGGGCGAAGCGCTCGATCGGGGAAGAGGCGTCGGCCGGAGTCTCCCCGGACGTGGCTTCCTGGATCTCGGCGTAGGTCACCAGCCCCTTGAGCTTCCCGTCTTGATCCAGGACGGGGAAGCCGCTGTGCTTGCTGGTCTGGAACCGGCGGACGACCGCGCCCAGAGGCTCGTCGGCGCGGAGGCTCTCGACGCGCCGCGCCATGATGTCCTCGATGAGGGTCCTCTCCAGCAGCGTCGAGGTCTCGTTCCCGGAGAGACGCACGCCCTTGCGCAGCAGCTTGAGCGTGTAGATCGTCTCCGGCTCGAGCATCCGCCCCACCAGGATGGCCGAGACGGTGGCCAGCATGACGGGGAGGATGATGGCGTAGTCGTAGGTCATCTCGAAGAGGATCAGGATGGCGGTGAGGGGGGCATGGGTGGCGGCTCCGAAGACGGCGGCCATGCCGACCATGGCGTAGGCGCCCGGGCTGACGTCCCAGGGGGTGATGAAATTGAAGTAATGCCCGAGCGTCCCGCCGAGCATGGCGCCCATGAAGAGGCTCGGCATGAAGATCCCGCCGGACCCTCCGGAGCCCAGGGTGAAGGCGGTCGCCAGCATCTTCCCGGGGATCATCAGCGCCATGACCCAGACCGGGAAGCCCCCCAGCAGGGCCTGCTCGATGACGGAATGGCCCGTGCCGAGGACTCCCGGCAGGTAGAGCCCCAGAACCCCGGTGAGCAGTCCGCCCACCGCGGGACGCCAGCGGGCGTGCACGGCGCTCCAGCCGTCGAAGGTGTCCTCGAAGCGGTAGAGGATCCGGGTGAACCACTTGGCCACGAATCCGGCGCAGATCCCGAGGAGGACGTAGAGCCCGAGCTCGGCCGGGTGCTTGAGGCGGTACGCTGGGACCTGGAAATAGGCGTTGGAGCCGTGCAGGGCCCTCGACGCCGTGGCCGCGACCACGGTGCTTAGGACGACCATCGCGAAGGGGCCGGGGGTGAAGCGGCGGAGGATGATCTCCATGGCGAAGGCCATGCCGCCCAGGGGGGCGTTGAAGGCCGCGGCGATGCCGGCGGCGGCCCCGCCGGCCACCATCGTGCTCGTGACCGCGGGCGGCATCCGCGCGAACTGCGCGAGCCGGGAGCCCAGCGCGGAGCCGATCTGGACGATGGGGCCCTCGCGGCCGGCCGAGCCGCCGGTGCCGATGGTGAGCGCGCTGCAGACGGCCTTGAGCGCCGCCACGCGGCCGCGGATGCGTCCTCCGTTCCTGGCCACGGCGATCATCACCTCGGGGACGCCGTGGCCCTTGGATTCCGGCGACAGGTAGTAGATGATGGGGCCCACGATGAGGCCTCCCAGCGCGGGAAGGAGCAGGGTCTGCCAGCGCGCGCCGAAGGGCATGTGGGCCAGGCCGACCGCGGTGGCGCCCATGCCGATGCGGAAGATGGCTTCGATGAGCCAGTCCGTGGCGTAGGCGCCGATGGCCGTGACCAGGCCGATGAGCACGGCCAGCGCCGCGAGGAAGTTCGTGTCGGAGGGGACGAGGAAGGGGCGCAGGCGCTCGTAGGCCGCGAGGGCGGCCGCCCGCGTCCGTTCCCATATCCGCTCGGCCGCTTCGAAGAGCGGACGCAGGGCGGCCTGGATGCGTTCGGGGGGCACTCGGCCCATTCTACAAAACTCCCCGACGGTTCCGGGTTCTCTGCGTTACGCCTGGGCGGAGTTCTTTCGGGCCCTCAGGGAACAGCCCAGCCGGACACCCGCCCAGGAGGCCAGAGCCCAGGACAAGAAGGTGCCCAGCAGGAACACGTTCTCGGGGAACGGCAGGGGATCGGAATCATGGACGAGGTACACCATGACCAGGTTCACCGCGATCATGAAAATGGCGGGGTAGACTCCGACAGAGACGCCGAGAGCGCCCAGCCAGGTCTTGAGATGAGGGCGGCTCAGGTAGCCGGTCAGCAGGCCCCCTGGGAAGAGCGCCGCGGGAAGCAGGATGGCGAACGCCACCCCCAGGTAGGACTCGGGAGAGCCTCCTGCGCGGGAGCGGTACGCCTCCAGGAGGCCGACGAGGAGGGCGTAGACCCCGGCTGAAACCATGTTGCCGAGCAGGACGAAGACGGCGAGTTTCGCTATGCGCTTCATTCGTAGCGGGAGAGGAAGTCCTTACGCGCCTGCTGGAAGCGCCCTTCCTTGATGGCCGCCCGGATCTCCCGCATCAGTCCCAGGGTGAAGTGCAGGTTGTGCAGGGTGAGCAGGCGGTAGGCCGAGAGCTCCTTGACCCGGTGCAGGTGGCAGAGGTAGGCCCGCGTGTAGCGCCGGCAGGCCGGGCACGGACAGCCCTCCTCGATGGGACGGAAGTCCTTCCGGAACTCCGCGTTCGGGATGTTCAACGCCCCCGTCCGGGTGAACACCCGGCCGTTGCGAGCGTTGCGGGTGGGCCAGACGCAGTCCATCATGTCCACCCCGCGCCCGAAGGCCTCCCAGAGGTCCTCCGCGGCCCCCATCCCCATCAGGTAGCGCGGCTTCTCCTCGGGCAGGGCGGCGGTCGAGGCCTCGAGCACCGACCAGGTCAACTCCTTGGGCTCGCCGATGGAGAAGCCCCCGAGGCAGATGCCGTCGGGCTCCAGGCCCAGCAGGTGCTTCGCGGCCTCCAGCCGCAGTTCTGGATAGAGCCCGCCTTGTAAAATCGGGAAGAACAAGGACTTCGTCTTCTCTTTGATGAAGGCCTCTTTCGCCCTTTCGGCCCAGCGCTGGGTGCGCTTGAGCGCGTCTTGCGCCTTCTCCGGCGTGCACGGCCAGCCCACGCACTCGTCCAAGGCCGTCCAGATGTCCGAGCCGAGGCGCGCCTGCAGGCGGATGACGTTCTCGGGGGTGAAGGTGTGCTTCGAGCCGTCGTGGTGGGAGCGGAAGGTCACGCCCTCCTCGTCCACCTTCCGAAGCTCCTCCAGGCTGAACACCTGGAAGCCGCCCGAGTCGGTCAGCAGGGTCCCGCCGTAGTCCATGAACTTGTGCAGTCCGCCCGCCTCCTCGACGATCTCCGGCCCCGGGCGCAGATACAAATGATAGGAGTTGGCCAGCAAAGCCTGCGCGTCGAGCGCGGCCAAATCGTCCTGGTCCAACGCCTTCACCGAGCCCTGGGTCGCGACCGGCATGAACACCGGCGTCTCGACCTCGTTGTGGGGCGTGCGCAGGACGCCCGTGCGCGCCTTCCCGTCCCGCGAGGTCACCGAGAAGGTCATGCGATGAGCATCGCGTCGCCGTAGGAGAAGAGCCGGTAGCGGCGCTCGAGCGCCTCCCGGTAGGCGGCGAAGAGGCGCTCCTTCCCAGCGAAGGCGCAGGCAAGGAAGAGGGGGGTGGACATCGGCAGGTGGAAGTTCGTCAGCAGGGCGTCCACGCCCAAAAACTCGTGGCCCGGGCGGATGAAGAGGCCCGTCTCGCCTTCGAGCTTCGAGGGGTCGCGGGCCAGGGTCTCGAGGACGCGGACCGAGGTCGTCCCCACGGCGACGACGCGCTTGCCCTCGCGGCGGGCCTGGTCGAGCGCCCGGACGGCCTCGAGCGGCACCGAGTAGCGCTCCGGGAGCATGTCGTGCTGGCGGATGTCCTCGACCGTGACCGGCTTGAAGGTGCCGCGCCCCACGTGCAGGGTGAGCTCGACCGTGCGCACGCCCGCGTCGCGCAGGCGGCGGAGCAGGTCGGGGGTGAAATGCAGGCCCGCGGTCGGCGCGGCGATGGAGCCGTCCTCCTGCGCGTACACGGTCTGATAGCTCTCGATATCGGAGGGCAGGGAACCTTTCAGGCGCTTCTTGAGGATGTAGGGGGGCAGGGGCGCGGTGCCGTGCCGGGCCAGGTAGCCGCGCACGTCGGTCGTGGAGAAGCGCAGGAGGGACTCCCCGTCCTGCGCCACCGATTCCACCATCGCGTGCGTCCCGCTGTCCAAAAGGATCTTCTGCCCCGCCTTGACGCGCGAGGCCATGGCCGTCCAGCAGCCCGGGGCGAGCTCCCGGATGAGCAGGACCTCGACCTTGCCGCCCGTGGGCTTGCGCCCCTGCAGGCGCACGGGAAGCACCTTCGTGCGGTTGAGCACGAGGTGGTCGCCGGGCTTGAGCCAGCGGCCGATGTCCGAGAAGAGGGCGTGCTCGACCTTGCCCGAGGCGCGGTCGAGGACGAGCAGGCGCGAGGAGTCGCGCGGCTCGGCCGGGGCCGAGGCCACGAGCTCGTCGGGGTGCTCGAAAGCGTAGTCCTGGAGACGGAAGGTGGGGCTATTCATCGCGCTTGACGATCGTCGCGCCGGGGAAGTAGTGGGCGAGGATCTTCCTGTAGCTCCGTCCCTGCTCCGCCTGCGCGTAGGCGCCCCACTGGCAGAGCCCGACCCCGTGCCCGTAGCCGCGCCCGACGAACTCGTAGCCCTTCTTGCGGCGGATGATGCGCCAGATCTGGGCGCTCTTGAGCTCGGTGGGGCCCAGCCAGGTCCTCAGGTCGTTGGCTTTCACGGTCCGGGTCTTGCGCCCGCAGCGCACGCGGATGTCCTTGAGCCAGCCGGAAGCGTCCCGCTTGCCCGGGCGCAGGGCGTCGAGGCGCTCGAAGTCGAGGCCATGGTCGTTGAGCGCGCCGAGGATGTCGTCGTTGGCGAAGTACGCCGACCACTTGTAGTGGGGGGAGCGCGCGCAGTGCTTGTCCTTCACCCCGCGCAGGGGCTTCGGGGTCCCGATGCCGCCCCAGACCGCGGCGGCGGGGGCCGTGTGCCCGCCGCAGCAGGCGTGGAAGAACACGGTCAAAAGCTTGCCCTTGTAGCTCAGCACCTGGCCGGCGGTGGCCCGCACGGCCTGCTGGGCGCGCTCGGCCTCGGCGTCGAGGCCGCTGTAGATCTGGCTGCGGACGTCGTCGGTGAGGTCGTAGCCCAGCTCCGAGTACTTGCCCAGGTTGTTGAGCGCCCAGGTGCGGGCCACGACGGCCTGGGCCTTGAGGGCCTCGAGCGGCCAGTCGGGCGACATCTCCTTGGCGAGCACCCCGTAGAGGTACTCCTCGAGGCCCAGCTCGTTGACCACCGTCACCGTGCCGCCGTCCCCGGGCTTGAGGAGCATGTTGCCCCGGTAGCGCTTGTCGCCCAGCTTGACGTAGTCCTCGTGCCCGTCCGGGAGCAGGCGCACCGCCCCCGAGAGGGGGATGTCCCCGAAGTGGATGCGGCCGCTCTTGTCCGAGTGGAACTCGTAGAGCTCGCCCCTCTTGAGGGGATGCCTCTCGCCGTTGTGGAGGTCCACGGCGTGGAAGCTGCCCTCCATGCGCAAGACCACGCTGCGGGCCCGGTTGGCCAGGCCGACCTGGATGATGGAGTCGCTGACCCGTTCCACGACGGCGGGGGGCTGGGCGGAGGCGGGACCCCGGAGGAAGGCCAGGGCGAGGAGGGCCCGAGGGAGCATGCTAGAAGAGCTCGGCGGCTCTCTTGGGCTTCGGGAGCCCGAGGTGCTCGAAGGCCTTGTCCGTGGCGATGCGGCCCCTCGGGGTGTGCTGGAGGAAGCCCAGCTCGACGAGGTAGGGCTCGACGACGTCGGTGAGGGTGTCGACTTCCTCGTGGACGGCGACCGCCAGGTTCTCGAGCCCGACGGGGCCGCCGGAGAACTTCTCGCAGAGCGTGCGCAATAGGCGCCGGTCCATCGCGTCGAGCCCGATCGCGTCCACCTCGAGGGACTCGAGGGCCGAGACCGCGGCCGGATGGGTGATCACGCCCGAGCCCCGCACCTCGGCGAAGTCCCGCACCCGGCGCAGGAGGCGGTTGGCGATGCGCGGGGTGCCTCGGCTGCGGCGGGCGATCTCCTCGGCCCCCTTCGGGTCGGTCTGGATCTTGAGGATGGAGGCCGAGCGCAGGGCGATGCGGGTGAGCTCTTCGAGGGTGTAGAAGCCCAGGTGCCCGCTGATGCCGAAGCGGTCGCGCATCGGGCCGGTCAGCAGGCCCGCCCGGGTGGTCGCGCCCACGAGGGTGAAGCGGGGGATGGCCAGCTTCACGGTGGAGGCCATCGGGCCTTTCCCGGTCGAGATGTAGAAGGTGAAGTCCTCCATCACCGGGTAGAGCGACTCCTCGACCAGGCGGTTGAGGCGGTGGATCTCGTCGATGAAGAGCACGTCGCCCGGGGCGAGGTCGGTCAGGATGGCGGCGAGGTCGCCCACGCGGTCGAGGATGGGGCCCGAGGTCGTGCGCAGGTTCACGCCCATCTCGCGGGCCAGGATGGAGGCGAGCGTGGTCTTGCCCAGGCCCGGGGGGGAGTAGAAGAGGGCGTGGTCGAGCGGCTCCTTGCGCCGGCGGGCCGCCTCGATGAAGACCTTCAGGTTCTCCTTGAGCTTCTCCTGGCCGATGAACTCGCCGAGGCTCTGCGGGCGCAGGGCCGTGTCCACCCGCGCGTCCTCCTCGTTTTGCTCCGGCGCCAGGGCGGGGTTCTTCTTGGGGCTCATAGGCGCTTGAGGGCCATCCGCAGGATCTCCTCGACGGTGGCGTCCGTGCCGGCGAGCTCGCGGGCGATGGCCTGCACGACGGGGGCGCACTCGGAGGGCTTGTAGCCGAGCGCCGAGAGGGCCTCGACGGCCTGGGAGAGCGCGCCCGTCGGCAGGCTCTCTTCGCGGACGATCTTCGAGGCGCCGGTGAAGCGCAGGTCCCCGACCCGGTCCTTGAGGCCTGCGAGCAGCTTCTCGGCGGTCTTGCGCGTGAAGCCGAACACGGCCGAGAGCACCTTCGCGTCGCCCGAGTGGACCGCGCTGCGGAAGTCCGGCAGGGAGCGGGAGGCCTTCTCCAGGTACTCGAGGGCCTTCTTGGCGCCCGTGCTGGGGACGTTCTCCTTGAGGCAGAGGAACAGCTCCTTCTCCTCGCGGGTCAGGAAGCCGTAGAGCGTCGTGCCTCCGCCGTAAAGGGGCGAGGTCTCGCAGATCTGGAGCTCGGCTTCCCCGCCGGGCTCGGGAAGGCGGGCGGCCGTCGAGGCGTTGACCAGCACCTCGTAGCCGACCCCGCCCGCCTCGATGACCGTCCGCTCGAGGGTCTTCTCCAGCACGGGGCCGCGCAGGCGCGCGATCACCGGGGGCCCCCGCCGAGGCGGTCGAGCACGGTGAAGTTCTTGAGCCTCGAGCAGCGCAGGTGGCAGAGGGCGATGGCCGCCGCGTCCGCCACGTCGTCCGGGCGCAGGAGGTCCTGGAGCCCCAGGGCCGAGCGCACCATCTTCTGCATCTGGAGCTTGTCGGCCGTCCCGGAGCCCGAGATGGCGATCTTGACCTGCTTGGGGTTGTACTCCCGGACGACCACCCCGCTCTGCGAGGCGGCCAGGAGGATGACGCCCCGGGCCTGCAGGGTCGAGCGGACCGAGTGCGCGGCCGTCAGGAAGAACATCTCCTCGACCGCCATCACGTCGGGCTTGTGCTCGGCGAGGATGCGGCGCAGGCCCTCGTGCAGCTTCTCGAGGCGGAGGGGGAGGTGTTCGCGGGGGGAGGTCTTGAGCAGGCCGCTTCCGGCCAGCTCGGCCGTCGCGGAGGCGCCCCGCACCAGGGCCCAGCCGGTGTCGGCCATCCCAGGGTCCACCCCCAGGACGGTCATTTCTCGATGGCCGCCAGGATCGTGTCCGGGATGTCGAAGTTCGCGTACACGTTCGAGACGTCGTCGTGCGCCTCGAGGCCTTCCATGAGTTCGAGGATCTTCCGGGCGGTCTCCTCCGAAGCGACGGGGACCGTGCTCTTGGGGACCATGGCGACCTCGGGGGACTCGACCGGCAGACCCTTGGCTTTGAGCCCGTCTGCGACCGCCTGGAGGGCCTGCGGCGGGGTGAAGACCTCGAACACGTCCGCGTCCTCGGACTTGATGTCGTCGGCGCCGAGCTCGAGGGCGAGTTCCATGAGGGCTTCCTCGGTGGTCTTGGACTTGGGGACGGAGAGGGTGCCCTTCTTCTCGAACTGGAAGGCCACGCAGCCGGCCTGGCCCATGTTGCCGCCGTGGTCCTCGAAGATCTTGCGGATCTCGTTGGTGGAGCGGTTGCGGTTGTCGGTCGTGCCTTCCGCGAAGACGGCGACGCCGCCCGGGGCGTAGCCCTCGAAGGTCAGCTCCTCGTAGTTGGCGCCGGGCAGCTCGCCCGTGCCCTTCTGGATGGCGCGCTTGACGTTCTCGGCCGGCATGTTGGCGGCGCGGGCGTCGTCGACGGCCTTGCGCAGGCGGGGGTTGTCGGCGGGCTTCCCGCCGCCCATCTTCGCGGCCATGGTGATCTCCCGCACGATGCGGGTCCAGACCTTGCCGCGCTTCGCGTCCGTGATGGCCTTCTTGTGCTTGATGCCCGCCCAGTGGGAATGACCGCCCATCGGCTCCTCCTGATGAAAACCCCGGCGACCGAGGGATTTTAGCTAAATTCACGAGCTTAGTGATACAATAGGACCACGCGCCCGTAGCTCAAAGGATAGAGTAGCGGTCTTCGGAACCGCTGGTGCAGGTTCGATTCCTGCCGGGCGCACGTCTTCCTCAATGGCACCTTATAAACTTCCCGTAACCCGCATGCAATCTTTTCGCAACTCCGCGCGCCTATTCTTTATTGTGCTTGCGCTGGCTTTGCCCGTTCTCGCGGGGGACGCGCCCAAGGACGCCCGGAAGGCGCTCGGGGCGAAGGCTCTGGACGCGCTCCGTTCGGCGTTGTCCCACGATGACGCGGACGTGCGGGCGCTGGCCGCCGCGCAGTGGGGCCGCATCGGGAACCCCGCGGCCGTCCCGCTGCTGGAGAAGGCTTTGAAGGACCGCAACCCCTACGTCCGGATCGCCGCCGCACGGAGCCTGCACGACCTCGGCGACGGGACCGGCCTGAGGGCGCTCGAGGAGATCGTGAGCATCGTGCCCAAGTCCGCCAAGACCGACGAGACGCTCGCTGCCGTGGAGGAGATGCGCTCCGTGGCCCGGAACAAGGTCCGGGTCGAGGCCCTGCGCGCCCTCGCGGCCATGGGAGACCCGTCCTCGCGCCCCGTCCTGGAGCGGGTGCGCCGCGACTCCGACGGCGCCGTGCGCGACGCCTGCACCCTGGCTCTGGCGCGCCTCGGGATGGGCGGCGTCGAGGAGTTCTTCGCCGCTCTCGAGGACCCGGACCCGGAGGTGCGCTCCAAGGCCGTGCGCCTGCTGGGGGAGACCCGGAGCCCTTCCCTCATCGCCCGCCTGAAGCCCCTCGCCGACGACACGGAGTTCGCCGTGCGCGCGGCGGTCATGGAGGCGCTGGGGGACATCGGCTCCGCGGACGCGCTCCCCATCCTGGAGGACGGGCTCGCGGACCAGAACGAGCGGGTCCGCGCCAAGGCGGTCGAAGCCGCCGGCGAGATCCCCGACCGCGCCAGCGTCGCCCTTCTCGAGTCGGCCCGCAAGACGACCAACGCCCACATCGAGCTGCTCGCCCTGCGCGGGCTCGCCCGGCGCGGCGAGCCCGTGGACGCGGCGCTCGCCGAGCGGGCCCTGGGCCGGCCGGACACGGACACCCAGCTTTTGGCCATCGAGACGCTCGAGGCCGCGGGAGGGAGCCGGGCCGTGGGTGCCCTCGAGTCCGCCCTCGACGACCGCGACTTCAAGGTCCGGGTCCGGGCCGCGGCCGCGCTGATCCTCCTCCTCCGCAAGCCGGCTTCCGGCAAGGGGGACGCGCGGTGACCCGCTTCCTGGCCGCCGCTCTCTGCCTCCTCTGGGCCTCCCCGGCCGGTGCGATCAAGCCGGAACCCTCGCATCTCGAGGACGCCCGCCGCTTCGGACAGGGCGCCGCCTCCGAGAGCCTCGGCGATTCCGCGCGCGTCAAGCGCGCCCGGGAAGCCGTCCGGCGGTTCAACGAGGGCGCGCGGGGCCGCTACGCCTCCTCCCTGCGCGCGGCCAGCCTCCAGCCCACGGTCTTCGCGCCGGCCGCCAAGGCCGTCGCAGACGCGTTCCTCCGGAAGAGCGGCGCGCTCCTCGGGATCGACCCCTCCGAGCTCAAGCTGGCGCTGGCGCGCGCCGACGGCGGCATCCACCACCTGCTCTTCGAGCAGGTCCACGAGGGCATCCCGGTCGAGTTCTCCCGCGTGAAGGTCCACGTGGACTCGAACGGGGACATCCTCTCGGTCGAGTCGGGCTACCGGGACGCATCGGGGGCGGCGAAGGCCCCGCTGGTCGCGGAGCGTTCCGCGGCGCAGGCCGCGTCGGCCGACCTCGGCGGAGGGGTCGAGCTGCCCCCCGGCTCGCTTTCCTATTATCCCAAGCCGGGCGTCGGCCTGCGGCTGGCCTGGAAGTTCCGCGCGCACGGCCAAGGCGGCCGCTGGCTGTACTACGTGGACGCCCTCGACGGCTCCCTGCTGTTCCGGTACAACGACCTGAGGTACGCGGTCTGCAACACCTCGGGCCAGATCACCGGCGACGTCTACGACTACCTGCCCGAAACCCAGCCCGTGCCCCTCAAGGTGGTCCGGCCCTTCGCCCACCAGAGGGTCTACATCGGGGACGCTTCCCACGTGGTCGAGACCGACCTTGAGGGCAAGTTCTGCAGCCTCGACTCCGGCAAGATCTTCACCTCCCTCCAGGGGCCCTACGCCAACGTGGCGAGCTTCATGACGGCCAGCGCCCACTACGACAACGCCGGCGGCGAGTGGACGACCTTCTCCTCGCCCAACTCCTCGCCCCACCCCTATCCCAACAGCGCCGTGATCCTCTCCACCATCAACGCGCCCTCGGCCGCCCAGGGCGCCTGCTCGGGCTTGCGCGACCCGGTCAAGGTGCTGCCCAACTTCACGAACTTCAGGGTCGGCACCCTCTCGGAGTTCGCCGACATCACCGACGCCGACTACGTCGAGGTCCTCGACGGGGCGGGCTATCCGGCCGCGGTCTACGTGGGCAACAAGGGCTCGTTCCGGGGCGCCGCGGTCGCGGGCCGGCAGCTGAGGCTGCGCCTGACGACCAGCGAGTCCGGGCAGTTCTACGGCTTCGACGTCAACGTCTCCTCCTATCTCTGCCTGAAGAACAACCCGACCCTCGCCGACAACTCCACCTCGAGCTTCACCTGGACGTCCACCCGCACCGTTTACGGCACCAACGACGAGGTGAGCCTCTTCTACCACGTCAACAAGGTCCACGACTACTTCATGGGGGGGCCGAACTTCTCCAGCTCGGCCTTCATCAGCCGGCCGCTCCCCGTCATGGCCAACCTGGGCCCCGGCATCAACAACGCCTTCTACGACCCCGTGGGCCGGTTCCTGGCGTTCGGCGACGTGATGGACTTCCCCCGCGATGGGAGCATCGTCTACCACGAGTACGTCCACTACGTCGTGGACCAGATCTACCCCATCCTCAACTTCGGCCAGAACGGCGCCATCTCGGAGGCCCTCTCCGACTACTTCACGGCCAGCGCCTTGAACACCAGCAAGATCGGCGCCTATGTCTCGGGCGGAGGCGAGGGGTCCCTGCGCGACCTGGACTCGACGCTGCTGGGCGGCTGCTCGGTGCCGACCTCCAACTGCAAGAAGTTCCCGGACCACTGGACGGGGGAGCTGCACTTCGACAGCTTCATCCTCAGCCAGGCCCTCTGGGAGATCCGCCAGGGCCTCGCGAGCGGGCCGCTCGGCGCGGCCAACGGCCGCAAGTGCGCCGACCAGCTCGTCTTCCGCTCCCTCTTCTTCTTCCCGGACAACTTCCGGGACTTCCTAGAAGGGATGCTGCAGGTCAGCGCCCGGGCCGCGAGCCTGGCTCCCTCCTGCCTGGGCAACGACCAGCACACCGGCCTCATCCTGGGACAGTTCAGCCAGCACGGCATCGTCGAGCTTCCCCGCGACCAGGAGGACCTCTACGAGCCCAACGACGGCATCCAGTCGGCCGTGGACATCACGACCAACTCGCTCATCAGCGCCCGGGTCTACCCGGCGGCCGACATGGACTATTACTCCTTCGGGGCGGGGGCGGGCCCGATGAGGCTGACCTTGACTTTGCCCGAGAACCCCGCGGTGCCGGGCACCCGCTTCGCCTACGAGGTGATGCTCATCGACAAGGGCTACAACCTCATCAAGGAGGTCATGCCGACCATCGACATCAATCCGGCGGTGGGCTCGGGCCTCTGCCCCAACGGGACCGACCCCTGCCTGACCTCGCAGAAGGAGGTCGTCCTGGAATACAACGTGCCCTCCGCGGGGCAGTACTTCGTGCTCATCGCCGCCGGCCTCGCGGACTACACGGACTACGCCTCCAACGGCAACACGAACTCGTCGCAGTACTACCAGCTCCAGTCCGAATACAACCGGACGGGCCCGGTCGGCACCCGCATCATCACGGCCTCCTACGACAACGACACGGTGTCGTTCCAGGTGGGCGTCTCGGTGTTCGGTTCGACGGCCGCCTACGGCTTCCACCACGCCCGCCTGCGCGACCACGCCCTCGCCGTCCTGCCGGAGACCGAGACGAACCTCCCGGGCTCCTATCTGACCTTCGTCTCCTCGTCCTTGAGCGTCCAGCCGGCGACCGCCACCGTGCTCTCCGGGACGATCGCCGGCCAGCTGCGCCTCCAGCCGGGCTTCGCGCGCCGCTTCCCGGCGGTCGGCACCGTGTTCCTGGAGATCTTCGGCGAAAGCCCGCTGGCCAGGGCCGGCGGCCTCTACCACCACCCGACCTCCCTGGGCTTCTCCACGCCGCTGAATCTGACCGCCCGGGAGAACAACCTGACCGCCTGGAACAACGTGTTCAATCCCGCCCGGGGGGAGCACGCCACCTTCAAGTACGAGACGATCGAGGCCGGCCACGTCCGCCTGCGGCTCTTCACGCTGAACGGGGCGCTGGTCAAGACCGTGGTCGACTCGGATCTGCCCGCCGGGAAGGGCTCCGTGGACTGGGACGGGACGAACTCCGCCGGCAACCGCGTCGCGAGCGGCATCTACTACCTGCACCTCGACGCGCCCGGCGGCAGCCGCGTCCAGAAGGTCGTGGTCGTGAAATAGCATGAGAGCCCCAGCCGCCGTGCTGACGCTGCTCGCGCTCCTCCCCGCCCCCGCGCGGGCGGAGGAGAACCCCGGCGTCAGCGCCGCCCCCATCCTGCAGATGACCCCCGGGGCGCGCGCGAGCGGCATGGGCTCGGCCTTCACGGCGGTCGCCGACGACCTCTCGGCGCTGCACTTCAACCCCGCGGGCCTGAGCAACCTCGACCACCGCAACGTGAACTTCACCTACCTGAAGGGCTTCCAGGACCAGAGCGTGGAGCACATCGCCGCCGCGACGCCCCTGCCCTTCGCGGGCGTCATCGGCAACGGGTACACGACCCTCGCGGCCGGCCTCACCCTCGCCCAGAACGGCAAGATCGAGGTGAACCGCACGAACGCCGACGGCTCCTTCCGGGACACCCGCTCGCTCAACGCGGGAGGCGACCTCGTGGCGAGCGTCGGCTTCTCGGAGCGGGCGCTGGAGTCCACCTTCGAGGGGAAGGGCCGCCCGGTGACCTTGCGCCACTTCATCGGGGTCGGGGCCAAGTACGTCCGCTCGACGTTGGCCGAGCAGTATTCCGCGAGCGCCTGGGGCGGGGACCTCGGCTACCAGCTGCGCTGCCCGGAGCTGGGGGTGTCCTTCGGCGCGGCGGCGCAGAACTTCGGCACCCAGATGAAGTTCATCGAGGAGGGCGACCCGCTCCCCCTGACCTTCCGGACGGGGTTCGCCTACTTCCTGCCGCTCGACCTGCTCGAGACGCCCCCCAGCCAGTCCGTGCTCTTCTCCCTCGACGGCGACTACCTGTACTACGAGCGCACTCCCCACGCCAACATCGGCGTCGAATACTCCGCGATGCGGATGTATCACCTGCGCCTGGGCTACCAGATCCACCGCGACGTGGCCGGGCTGACCTTCGGGTTCGGCCTCGCCTGGCGCGGCCTGGGGGTCGACTACGCCTGGGCGCTCAACGACGCCTTGGGGGACATCCACCGCTTCGGGCTCACCTGGCGCTTCGGCAAGGTGTCTGCGCGCACGCGCGAGCGGCCTTCGCGGCCCTACATCGAGAGCATGCCGGAGAGCGAGGACCTCGACGAGATCGAGAAGAAGACGCCCGAGCTGCTCGACGAGCCGACCAAGCCCCGCCGCCGCGCCTCCGACTACGACAAGGGCGCGCCCGGCTGGATCTACTGAGCCGCCTGGAACGGCGCGAGCTTCCAGGCCGAGAGCTTGAACAGGACGCCCTCCCTTCCCTTCACCCGCGCGTAGTGCGCTTGGTCCTCCGTCCTGGGCCCGAAGAAGACCTCCAGGGTCCTCTCGGGCGCGGCCGGCCCGGCGCGCTGCGCGTAGCGCACCTTGAGCCGGAGCCAGGGATCGGCCAGGGAGCGCAGGACCGAGGGGGCGGCGTCCTTCTCCGGGAGTGCGCGGTCGGCCTGGAGGCGGGCGAGGGCGGCGAGGACGGGCGCCGCGGCGGGCTCGGCGAGCGGCGGGCCGCTCAGGACGAGCGCGGAGGCCTTCGAGCGCGCCTCGACCGCCCTCACGGTGTCCGAGGCGATCGAGCAGAGAAGGCGGTCGGCCCATTCCCCGCCTTCCCGCTCCAGCTCTCCCCGCGCGAGCCCGCGCGCCTCGCGCACCTCGCCGGAGGGGGGGCGCCGGAAGAAGAAGGAGTCGAAGTCCGGGCCCGGAGCGCCGACGAGCAGGTCGAGCGCCGGCTCGGCGTCCGTGGGCAGGGCGAAGGCCTTCAGGCGGAGCCCGGGCTCCAGGAGCCCGAAGGCGGCGTGCCGCTCGAAGCTCGCGCTGAGCGGCTCCGAGACCGAGACGTGCGCGAGCTTCCTGAGCAGGGCCTGGACCGCGTCGGCGTCCGCGGGCTGGTCGAAGGGCTCTTTGAGCCGCCAGGAGGACGTCTCGCGCACGAGCAGGACCTCGCCGGCGCCGGGCCCCTGGAGGAGGATCTTGCCCGCGCTCTCCGCGTCCGCCCAGAGCGGGGCGGGCCCTGGCGCCCTTCTCTCCAGGTGCAGCAGGAGCGCCCAGAGGAGCGCCAGCCCCAGGAGCGCGGCGGCCAGGCCCTTAAGCGTCCGAGGGCTCATCGGCGGGGGGCGGCGCGGCGGCGGGGCGCGAGCCGTAGAGGGCCCTGCGGAAGTCCCGCGCGGCGCGGCGCCGGCGCAGGCGGTGGAGCCCGAAGAGGATGACGAACGCCGAGGGGCCGACCAGGTTGGCCCACCGCAGGAGGGCCTTGGCGGGTGCGCTCACTTCGCTCAGCGGGCGGAACACGGAGGTCTTGGAGCGGATGCCGGCGAGGTCGCCCTCGAGCGCCAGCCAATCCGCGAGGTTCAGGAGGAAGATCATCCCGGCCTCGCCCGCGGGCATGTCGGGCGAGGCGAAGCGCGAGGTGCCGGCCACGAACAGGCGGCCGGGGCGGGCGCTCTTCGCCAGGAAGGCCTTGGGGTCGGCCCCCGCCGGGAGCTTGAGGGGGGGAGCGAAGCCGCTGGTGAAGGGGCCCTCGACGGCCACGGCCAGGGTGAAGGGCCCCCGGGGGTCGCCCTCGGCCGGCGAAAAATCCTGCCCGGGGCGGATGTCGCACACCCTGCCGCGCGACCAGGCGGAGCGCAGCCAGCTGCGCTTCGACGAGCGGGCCAGCGCGCTCACGGAGCCGGCGGCCCGCTCGGCGGAGACGGGGGCGGCGAGGGGGAAGGTCAGGGCGTTGAGGCCCCGGGTGAGCGGGTGGGCGCCGTCGAGGTCGGTGGCCACCGGGAAGGGCGGGTATTCGAGGATGTTGCTCATCATGAACCAGCCGCGGTTCTGGGTGAGCTGGACCTTCTGGCACTGCGAGTCGAGCACGAGTTCCGGCCTGAGCTCGATGCCCTGCCGCGCGAGCCACTCGGGCAGGCCGGTGTCGAGGGGGGCCGCCATGAAGGAGGAGAAGTCCGCGCGCTTGGCGTCGAGGGCGAGGCCGAGCGGGCGGCCCGAGAGCAGGAACTGGTCGAGCGCGTAGAGGGCGCCCTCGGAGAGGCGCTCCTGGGGGCCGAGCGCCAGCAGGGCCTCCACGTCGGAGGGCACGGCGGCTCCGGGCTTGAGCGCGTTCAGGTCGACGGGCCTCAGGTCGTAGTGCCTGCGCAGCTCCTCGAGCGCTCCCGGGGCGAGGCGCTCGAGGCCGAGCGCCCCGTGGCTCGAGAGCATGCCGAGGACCTTCTTGCGCGCCTGGGTGAGGCGGACGATGGCCGAGGTGAGGTCGTACTCCAGGCTCTCGGGCTTGGAGACGACCGGGAGCACCTCCTTGCGGTCCGCGCAGCGGATCGCAAGGCCCATGAAGCCGTCGCGGACCTCGTACTTCTCGCGGGAGACGACGTTGAACTGCACGGGCGCGATGCCTTGGCCGAGGGCCTCCCGCTTGGCCGCCTCGTCGAGGTCCGCGTCCACGAAGCGGAAGCGGACCTGGCCCCGGGAGGCGCTCCGGTATTCCGAGAGCAGGTCCTGGAGGTAGGCCCGGCTGGCCGCGAACTGGGGGGGCAGCTCCTTCGAGAAATAGGCGCTCACGTCCACCGGGTCCCCCAGGCCCGAGAGGATCCGCTTCGAGCCGGCGCTCAGGGAATACACGCGGCCCTCGCTGAGGTCGGCCCGGAGATGGAGCCGCCAGGAGACCAGGTTCAGGAAGGCGAGGACGCCGAGGCTCAGCAGGGCGCCCAGGGCCGCCGAGGACCCGGTCTTGGGCCCGGCCCCGACCCGATGGAGCGTCCGGCGCAGGTGGGTGAGGTGGAGGAAGAAGCCGGCGAGGCTGGCGAAGTAGACGAGGTCGCGCGTGTCGAGCACGCCCCGGGAGAGGGTCTCCAGGTGGGAGTCGAAGCCGAGGAAGCCGAGCAGGGGCGCCGCGGCCGGCGGCAGGAGGGGCTGGACCTTGCCCACCAAGAACAAGACGAAGCCGATGAGGAAGGCCGTGATGAAGGCGACGACCTGGTTGCGGGTCAGCGAGGAGGCCCAGAGGCCCGCGGCCGCGAGGGCCGCGCCTTCGAGCCACAGCCCCGCGTAGGCGCCCGCCGTCGCGCCCCAGTCCGGGTCGCCGAGCAGGCTGAGCGTCGCCGGGAAGAACAGCGTCCCGGCCAGCATGAAGGTGAGCACGGCCAGCGCGGAGAGGAACTTCGCGGCCAGGACCTCGAGGTCGGAGACGGGGAGGGCGCTCAGGGTCTCGAGCGTCCCCGCGCGCTGCTCCTCGGCGTAGAGGCGCATGGCGAGGGCCGGGACGAAGAACACCAGGAGGAGCTGGAGGTTGTCGGCGAGGCCGGCCAGGGTGGCCAAGTTGACGAGGAAGAGGGGCTGGGCGAACAGCCAGCCCGAGATGAGGAGCATCACGACGCTCACCACGTAGGCGGCCGGGGTGTCGAAATAGGCGCGCAGCTCCTTGCGCAGGAGGGCGCTCATGGCGGGGTGAGCTCCCGGAACACGTCCTCGAGGAGCGCCTCCTCGCGCCGGAGCTCGAGCAGGGTCCAGCCGCGCTCGACCGCGAGCCGGAAGACCGCTTCGCGCAGGTCGCTTCCGCCGCGCATCGCGACCACGGCGCGCAGTCCGTCGGCTTCGCGCCGGACGTCCTCCAGGGAGCCGCCTTCGAGCCCGGCGAGCGCCTCGCGGAAGGCGGCCGGGTCGACGGGCCCGCGGACGCCGACGAACAGGCGCGAAGCGCCTCCGTGCGAGCGCAGCAGCTCCTGCGGCGCGCCGCAGGCGGCGATGCGCCCGCGGTGCAGGATGACGATGCGGTCGCAGACGGCCTGGGCCTCGCTGAGGATGTGGGTGGAGAAGAGCACGGCCTTCTCCTGCTTGAGGCGCCCGATGAGCTCGCGGACCTCGCGGGCCTGGTTGGGGTCGAGGCCCGAGGTGGGCTCGTCGAGCAAAAGCACGGGCGGGTCGTGCAGGATGGCCGCGGCCAGCCCCACCCGCTGGCGGTACCCCTTGGAAAGCAGGCCGATGGGCTCGGCCGCGACGGCATCGAGGCCGCAGGCCTCGATGCCGTCCTTGACCCGGCGCATGCGCTCGGCGCCCGCGAGGCCCCGCGCCGCGGCCGTCCAGTGCAGGTACTCGGCCGCGTCCATCTCTTCGTAGAGGGGGTTGTTCTCGGGCAGGTAGCCGATGCGCCTTCGCGCCTCGAGGCTTTCGGAGACGACGTCGCAGCCGGCCACGCTCGCCGACCCGGAGGAGGGGGGGGTGACGCCGCTCAGGATGCGCAGGGTCGTGGTCTTCCCGGCGCCGTTGGGGCCGAGGAACCCCATGACCTCGCGCGGGCGCACTTCGAAATCGAGGCCGTCGACCGCGCGCACCGGGCCGAAAAGCTTGGTCAGTCCTTTGACGGTGATCATGCGGGGCTGTCATTAAAGGATTTAAAATTTGATTTTGCCATGTCAAGGCGCTAGAATCCCCGCGTGTCGTCGAAAGCGCTTTTCGCCGCCCTCGTTTCCGTCTACCTGATCCTGCTGGCCTGCACGGCCCGCTTCTCGGCCGAGGGCGCGCCCGAGGCCGGCTCGCTCGAGCGCGTCGCCCTCTTCTCCCAGAGCTCCTACAACAGAGGCTTCCGGCCGATGAAGAAGCCCCGGGCGGGGCGGGCCGCCCAGCCCCGGGCCCGAGCCGAGGAGACGCGGGAGACCTACCAGAAGATCGACCGGACCGACTCGGGCTACTCCGTGGAGTACGGCTTCCGCAACTTCAACGGCGACCCCCTGGTCGTCAAGGCCGAACTGCCCGCCGAGGGGGTGGCGCAGGCGATCCAGGAGTTCGGCTACAAGAAGGAGGACTTCGAGAAGCTCGACCGCTGGTACGAAGTCCAGCAGAAGGAGGCCATCGCCTCGTCCAAGAGGGAGTTCTTCTCCGGGAAGGTCCAGGCCAAGAGCCAGGCGGAGCTCGACCGGAAGATGGCCCAGATCAAAACCAAAAACGCCCAGATCCAGAAGGACCTCGACGCCACGCTCGCCTCGCTCAAGACCGAATACCAGCGGCGCCGCGTCGAGACCTACGAGAAGGCCGGCTTCCGCTTCCAGAGCGAGAACGTGGTGGAGGCCGACATCCCGGCCCTGGCCAAGCGCAACGTGCCGCGGGTGCGGCCCGTGGCCGAGGCCTTCGCCGCCGCCGCCGGGGAGCGGCGCTACGGCGCCGAGGACCTCGTCGGCGCGGTGACGGCGATGGTCCAGACCTCGATCGAGTACTCCATCCCGGACATGGAGACGGGCACCAAGGTGGTGGGCGGGGCCTGGCCTCCGCCGAAGACCCTCGTCATGGGCAAGGGCGACTGCGACACCAAGACCGCCCTCATCGCGAGCATCCTCAAGGGGTGGCCGAACCTCAAGCTGGTCGGCCTCGAGATCCCCGAGCACTACCTGATGGCCGTCCACCGCGTCCCCCGCCGGGGCGAGACCTTCATCGAACGGGACGGCCTGCCCTACGTCATGATCGAGTCGGCCGGGCCGGCCTGGCTGCCGCCCGGGCGCGTCGGCGAGTTCACCATGAAGTACATCCAGAGCGGCAAGCAGTTCCGAATCCAGCCCATGTAAAGGAGCCTCATGACCCAGCTCATCCTCGCCTTCGCGGAATTCGCCCTCTCCTTCGGGCTCTCGGCTCTGGTCATCATCCTGACCTACCGCGGCTTCCTGCGGCTGATGCCCCACATGAACGGCGAGGAGGAGATCCGCAAGGGCAACGCGGCCGTGGCCATCATGCTGGGCTCGCTCATGATCGGCTCGGCCCTCATCCTCCAGCAGGCGATCTACCCCGTGATCGGCATCCTGATGGTCTCCCTGACCAGCGAGGGCCTGGGCGCGAAGGACTACCTGCTCATGGCGGGCTACGCCCTCGGCCACCTGGTCTTCGGCTTCCTGATCTCGGTCGCCTGCGTCCAGATCGCCCTGAAGTTCTTCAAGAAGCTCACGGGCTCGATGGACGAGGACGGGGAGATCCGCAAGGGCAACGTGCCCATCGCCATCGTCCTGGCCTCGGTGGTGCTGGTGCTCTCGATGTTCATGAAGGAGGGGGTGAGCGCGATGACCAAGACCCTCATCCCCGAGCCGAAGCTGGGCTCCCTGCAGATCCTGCCCTGATGATCCGCCGCGCCCTGCCCCTGCTCGCGGCGTCGGCGCTGGCCTGCGCCTGCGCGGAACCCTGCCTTTGCCGCCGCTCGGACCCGGAGCACTCGGCCCAGGGGCGGCAGTACCGCTGGATCAACCCCCTCCTCGACTGCGACACGAACATGGAGTTCGTGGAGATCCGTTCGTTCAAGAGGCGCATCCAGCAGTACCTCACGGAGGCCGAGACGGCCGGCAAGGTCACGCACGTCTCGGTCTACTACCGCGACCTCAACAACGGGCCGTGGTTCGGCATCGCGGAGCGCGTGGAGTTCGAGCCGGCGAGCCTGACCAAGCTCCCGCTCCTCATCGGCGTCCTCAAGCAGGCGGAGTCGAACCCCGGCCTGCTCTCGGAGACGACCGCCTTCGACCGCAGCCTGCAAATCCCCCAAGAGCAGAGCTTCTCCTCCAAGTCCGTGCTCCAGCCCGACACGCCCTACACCCTCGAGCAGCTGGCCATCGCGATGATCAGCCGTTCGGACAACTACGCGGCGATCATGCTCATGCGCATCTTCGGGGCGAAAGGCATCGAGGAGGTCTACGGCGACCTGGGAGTCCCCATCCCGGCCGATGGGATCCCCGTCGTGATGCAGGTCAAGCAGTACGCCGGGCTCTTCCGCGTCCTCTTCAACGCGTCCTATCTCAGCCGGGCGATGTCCGAGAAGGCCCTGGGCTGGCTGGTCCAGTCCGACTTCAAGGACGGCCTGGCGGCGGGCGTCCCGGCCGACGTGCCGGTGGCTCACAAGTACGGCGAGCGCTCCTTCGAGGACGCAGCGGTCAAGCAGCTGCACGACTGCGGCATCGTCTACTATCCCGGGCACCCCTACCTCCTGTGCGTGATGACGCGGGGGAACGATTTCAGCGCGCTCAAGGGCCTGCTCCAGGGGGTGTCCTCTCTCGTCTATCGCGAGGTGGACTCCCAGATCCGGGCCAAGTAGATGTGGCCCACCCTCTTCATCATCGACGGCCAGGCGGTCTCGACCTACGGCGTCCTGACGGCTCTGGGCTATCTGGCGGGCGGGCTGTGGGTGTACTTCCACCTCCGGGAGATCGAGGGGAAGGAGGACGAGTTCTGGCTGCTCTGCTACGCCATCGTCGTCTCGGCCGTCCTGGGCGCGAAGATGGGCTACTGGCTGCTGGAGTGGCGGGACTTCTCGGCCGACCCGTGGGGGATGCTCTCGGACTGGCGCTCGGGCTGGGTGTTCTGGACGGGCTTCGCCGGGACTCTCGTCGGCTGCTGGCTGTTCCAGCAGGCCTATAACCGCGTCCGCCGCCCGCGCCGCTACCTGCCGGTGGCCGATCTCTTCGCCGCGGCGCTGGCTCTCGGGCATGTCCTCGGGCGCGTCGGCTGTTTCTTCGAGGGCTGCTGCCACGGGCGGCCGACCTCCATGCCCTGGGGCGTCTCGTTCTACAGCTTCAGCGTCCCGGAGGCCTGGCGGGGGATGCCTCTGCATCCCGTCCAGCTCTACGAGGCCTTCGGCGAACTCGTCCTCTTCCTCTTCCTGGCGTACTCCGTGATGCCGCGCATCCGCGCCAAGAAATACGCCTACGGCTCGGCCTTCTTCCTCTACATCCTGCTCTACGCCCTCCTGCGCTTCGTGATGGAGTTCTTCCGCGGCGACGACCGCGGCGTCTTCTTCCTGCCGGGGCTCTCGCCTTCGCAGTGGTTCTCCCTGGCGGGGGGCGGGGCGGCCGCGTTCATCCTGTGGAAGCGCGGGCTGGCCGAGAAGCACCCGCAGACGCGCAGCGTGTACTTGTGACCATTCTCCCCCTTGACAGCCAAGATTTGACGGCTATACTTACCCTATAGTTTTGCCGTGACGGAAGGTTCCCTCCGGACCGGGTCGGAGGGTGGAGAGTGGTCTTGCAAGCGCCGAGTCCCCTGCCCAGGGGAGCCCTGGGTTGCCGCCTGCTTTCTTCCTTCCTGGCGCTTTTCCTCGCCTCCTCCGCCTTAGCCTCCACCGACCTCGAGAGCGTCTCCGGCTCATCCGTGAGCGTCCTCCTCGCCGGCGAGGAGGTCCGGCCGGTCGTCCGTGTGCCGATGCCCCTGAAGCCGGGCGCCCGCGTCCAGACGGGCCCGGACTCGGGCGCCGTGGTCGTCTTCGAGGACGGCTCCAAGGCCGTGCTGGGGCAGAACTCGGACTTCCTCATCGAGGAACAGGCCCCGGGCCAGACCTCCTTGAAGGTCTCCCTGGGCCGCGTGCGCACCTGGGTGAGCAAGGTCCTCAACCGGCGCTTCGTGGTCAAGACGCCCTCGGCGGTGTGCAGCGTGCGGGGCACCGAGTTCCAGGTGCAGGTGCACTACGACGGGCGCACGCTCGTGGACCTCTACAAGGGCCTGCTGAGCGTGACCGACTCGAAAGGCCGCGAGCACTCGATGACCCCGGGCCAGCGCCTGGATTTGGATTTTCGGGGGGCGCTCGGCCCGGCTAAGGCCACCGAGGGGAAGGCGACGGCTCCGCCGCCGAGCAGCCTGCAGTCCCGCTCGCGCTACGAGGTGGGCCTCGACATGTCGAAGGAGCAGGTGCTCGCCGCCGCGGCGCGGGAGCTCAAGCTCGCCGAGTACCAGCAGGGCAAGGCGATGATCGACGTGAACGGGAACCGGGTGCGCCTGGAGGAGTACATCATCCGCCCCGCGCCCGACCAGTTCAAGCTGGTGGTCTTGAACGAGCGCGAGAGCCGCTTCGACTATTTCTTCTACCAGGGCACCTTCAACAAGGCTTTGCCCGCCGACCTGAGCGTGGCTTTGCGCCAGCTGAGCGGGGGGCTGGACACGGCGCCGGAGTATTTCCTGCTCTCCTACGAGACGGGGCGCTCCAACACGCAGGACTCCCTCCAGGAGGTGGCCCAGGGCGGGCACCTGGTGGACGTGAACAGCAACGGGGTGGCGGACGATGCGGTGACGCAGTTCTTCGACTCGGCGGCGGACCGCTACGTGGACGCGACGGGGCGGGCCGTGTTCCAGACGGTCTTCGACAAGTACGGCTTCTACGTGAACGGGAAGCTGAAGTACGGCTGGTCGGGGAACGGCCTCGTGAGCAACACGTCGAATCTCCCCTGGTCGACGACCAACGACCCGATCACGGGGGCGGCGCTCGGAGCGGCCCTGCCGACGCGGAGCGTGACCCCTGTGTGGGACGCGACCCTGCTCAAGCAGACGGTCTACGAGTCCTATAACGACGGGACGTTCATCAACTGGGACAACTACATCATAGACGACCAAGGGAAGGTGGGGACGTACGCGGACTTCGACGGGGTCACCACGGGGGCGGCGTTCAAGCAGAAGATCCTGGGGTGGAACTACGAGCAGGTGATCACGGCCACGGAGTTCCAGGGAAGGAAGATCGACCTGGTGGTCGAGCCGAGGATCCTCATCCAGTCGGGGCTGATGCCATGAAGCGATTGGCCTTGGCATTGCTGTGCATGCCGCTGGGGGCCGGCGCCGTTACCGTCGAGCCGGTCTACAGCCTCTCGCTGTTGGGCGGGCAGTATTTCTTCGGCGGGGAGCGGGGGCATCTCTCGGGGAACTTGTCGGCTCTGGCGGCCCCCGGCATGAAGTTCAACAAGGAGTGGGAGTTCTTCCCGAGCGTGAGCGGCTCCTACCAGGGCACGAAGCAGGTCCTGGACCTGGTGGGCGCGGGGACGGTGTTCCAGGAGCAGATGGACTATCGGGTGGGACTCAAGCCGGTGTACTCCCCCGGCGGCGGGCGCTGGCGGGTGAAGCCGTCGTATGCCTTCCGCACCCAGCTGCTCAGGGAGACGAAGGAGGAGGGCTGGACGAAGGGGCTCTTCGACTACCGTCGGCACGATCTCGGGCTGGAGGGGGAGTTCGTCTACAAGGATCCTTTCTCCGTCCGGGCCGCGTTCGGGTATGCGATGACGGATTTCCCGAACTATTCTTCGCTGGAGTCGCAGGCGAACTTCGACTTCAACGGGCAGTCTTTGGCGCGGGAGCTGGTGGGCGACAAGGTGCTGGATTCTCAAGCCTTCCTTTTCTCGTTGGCGGGGAACGTTCCGTGGCGGGGGGCGGTGTTCGATCTGGGGTACACCCTGCTGGCATCGGAGTTCCCGAACCAGCACGTGGTGGACATGACGGGGGATCTGACGAGCCCTCTGCGCTCGGACATGGCGCACCTGCTGAGCGCGGGGGTGAAGGCGCCGGTGCCGCTGGGGGATCTGCCCGGAAAGATGGTGGGATCGTTCGGGCTGGGCTTCATCCTGAGCTCGTCGAACCAGAACAACTACGACGCGCTCCGGACTCATTTTCAAGAGGGCTACTACGATTATACGGAGCTCCGGCTGAGCCCCGGGGCGAAGTATCTGGTGGGGAACCCGGACAGGCCGGTGACCTTCGGGCTGGGGTTCGACGTGTGGCTGAGGGATTATCCGCGGCGGCAGGTGCAGGACTCGGCGGGCACGTATGAGACGCAGACGCTGGGGCAGACCAACTGGATGGTCACGGCGTCGGTGAGCCGGCCCATCGCACCGCGGGTCAGGCTGATGGTGGATTTTTCGTACGGGGCGGCGAGTTCGAACATGGGGTATGAGTCGCTTTATAAGTACAGCTATACGGCGACGAACTACCTGTTCGGGGTGAGCTATGACTTGTAGCCGCCTCGGGCGGATGGTGCTTGCGGCGTGGGCGTTGGCGACGGCGCCCGCGGGGGCGGCGACTTTCTCCGGGGATTTCTCGCAAGCGGGCGGGGCGACCTTCGACAACGGCACGGATGACGAGGCGTTCGGCATCGTCATGGATACGAACGCTGCCGGCGGCCCGGCCCTGTATGTATTCGGGACGTCCTCAAGCCCTGCCACCAGCAGGGATATCCAGGTCATCAAATACAGCGCAGCCGGGGTCATGCTCGCCTCGGCGGCGTTCGCTGCAAGCTCCGGGATGGACGAGGCGACCGGCGGAGCCCTTGACGCCTCGGGCAACCTCATCCTCGCGGGTACGGCGGGGCCAGGCACCAATCTGTTGGTCCTGAAATACAGCTCGTCTCTGGCGCTCATCTCGTCCTACACGATCGCGGGCCAGGCCAAGGACGTCGCGGTCGCACCCAATGGAGAGATTATCGTTGCCGGGAGCACGAACACCGCGTTCTGGACGCTCCGGTTCAGTTCGAATCTGGTCATACTGTCGTCGGCAACCTTCGATCCGGGTTCGGACGACGTTGGCCACGGCGTCGCGGTTGCTCCGAACGGGGATATCTATATCGCCGGCTATTCTTTGGACTCTCATTATCGATACCTGACTATCAGGTATAGCTCAATGCTGGTCTTCCTGGCTTCCGCCACTTTCGTCAGCGGTATAAACGGGTACATGGCTGAAGCCGTCGAGTATTCACCTTCAGCAGATGCTGTATTCGTCACAGGTTCTGGAGGAACTGCCCCAGTTGGTATCACGACGGTCAAGTATTCCGCGGGTCTTGCGTTCATGTCGTCTGCGACTTTGACAGGCTCCGCCCAGGCCCACAACATGAGGATCGGGCAAAACGGCGACATATACGTCGCAGTATCTTCGATTAATGGGGCGAATTATGACATCGCCTTGTTCAGATATGGGCCCGATCTGATCTTCAAATCTTCCGCCTCATATGATTCGGGCTATAACGATTACGGCTACGATGTCGCTCTAGGCACCGACGCCTGGGCCTATGAGGTAGGGATGACGAGCAACTCCGGGAATGCCGATATGCGCACGGTCCGTTTCGCGCTAAGCGGCTGGAACTCCCCGGAGTCGTACATCACATCTCCCGCCCAAGGAGCGTACGTCAACACCCTCGCGAACATCGCCGGCACGGCGCAGGTCTACTACAGCTCCGTGACCGCGGTCTGGGTTTCCATCAAGAACCTCTCCTCGGCCTATTACTGGAGCCATGCGGCCGGCGCGTTCAACATCGCGGCGGGCTCGCCGCAGTTCACCCCGGCCGACTTCGTCGGGGCCTCCTCGGGCACGTGGTCCTACGCGCACGGCAGCCTCGCGGGGGCGCTGACCTCCGGCACCAGCTACCTCATCGAGGTGCGCGCCCAGGACTCCGGCGGCGGCGTCCAATCCCCGGACAGCACGTCCCAGTTCGTCTACGATGTCGTGTCACCCATCGCGTACATCCTGCAGCCCGTCCATGCCTCCGCGCATGAAAGCTTCCCGACGATCATGGGCACGGCGAGCGACTATCCCGGCCAGGTCCAGCAGGTGCAGGTCAAGATCTCCAGCGGGCCTTCGTATGGGACTTCCTGGAGCGGCAGCGCCTGGACAGCATCGCAGACGTACTTGCTCGCGACGGGAACGCAATCCTGGTCGTATCCGGCCCTGGATTCCGGAGCCCTTATCGCGGGAACCACCTACGCGGTCAACGCCCGCGCGATGGACATGGCGGGCAGTACCGGGAGCGTGGTGGTCAGCAGTTTCCTTTATACCGGCGCCGGAGGGGGAGCGAGCTTCACCGGCGATTTCTCCCAGCCCGGCGGGGCCGTCTACGACGGCGGGGATGTGGACGAGCTCGCGGGCATGGCCGTGGACACGACCTCGGCTGGCGGGCCCCACCTCTTCATCGCCGGTTACTCCACGATTCCAGGTGTCTCGGCCAACTGGATCGTCATCAAGTACGACACACTCGGCGTCAAGCTCGCCTCCGCGGCTCTCTCCAGCGGCAATGACGGACAGGTCTACGGCCTCGCCTTCGACCCCGCCGCCCAGCAGCTCATCGTGGTGGGCCGCACCGCGCCCGGTGCCGGCCGCATCGCCAAATACACCCCGAACCTCGCGCTCATCTCCTCCGCCTCCGTCAGTGGGGAGCCGACGGGCGTGGCGGTGGGCTACGAGGGAGGCCAGCAGTATCTCTACGTCGCCGGATTCGGGAGCGGGAACATCTGGGCCAAGCGCTACGACGCCAGCCTGGGCTATACGGGAGTGACGACGAACCTGCGGACGTATGCCACGGATGTCCGCTGTCCCAACTTCAACGGTAGGGCGCGCAATGGCTACTACTACGTCGAGATCGGCTATACGGATACGACGGTCTGCGACGGCACCAACCCGCGCTATGGCGTCTACAAGCTGAGCGCCGCGAGCCTGACTCAGGTCTCCTCTGGGCCTTCCGCCGGCGGCCTGCCGGAGAGCAACGCCCGCGACCTGGCCCTCGATGCCGCCGGGAACGTCTTCGTCGTGGGCTACACCACGGGAACAGGCCACGCCGAGCAGTTCGTGGTCAAGTATGACCAGAACCTTTTGATGCTGGCCTCGGCCACGGCGAGCCAGGAGTTCTACACCGGCTCGAACAACGGACGGGCGGGCGTCGCCATCGACACGAACACCTCGGACGTGTACGTCGCCGGCTGGGGCGCGGTGCGCTACACGAACGACCTCGTGCTCAGCACCTACAACGTCTACGCCGCGGGGGTGTTCGGCGTCTACGTGCAGAACTCGAGCAACGTCTACGTCACACGGAACGTCATGTGGGACTTCGTGACCCAGCGGGTGAATCTCTCGAACGGGCCCGCGACGCCCAGCGCTTTCACCGCCCCCGTCGGCTGCGGACTGACGAAGAACGTGAAGAAGGACGGCTCAGGCGACTACACGACGATCCAGGCGGCGGTGAACGCCCTGCCGATCAGCCTCAGCACGACCACCTGCGTGGTCGTCCGCGACACCCAGACCTACGCCGAGCAGGTCACCGTCCAGGGCTTCACCAACAACGGCTGGCGGCTCAAGATCATGGCCGACCCCTCCTTCATCAGCACCGCGCCCGTCATCAACCCGCCGGCGCTCTCGACCGCGGCCTTCCTTATCAGGAACGCCAGCGTGACCCTCCAAGGATTCAAGATCCAGCCGGCGAGCGTCCTGCCCTACGGCATCCTGTCGTCTTCGGCGAGCGCGGCCATCAGCGGCATCGTCTTGAACGGGTGGGCGAAGGTCTCGGTGGCCGCCGTCTCCATCACGACCGGGAATACCGTGTCGGGCTCCAGCGTGGCCGTCCAGCACGCCATCGCCCTCCAAGTCACGGGCCTCTACGGCGCGGTCACGAACAGCACCTTCACCGCCTCCGGCGGCTACATGGCGGCCGACATCTCCGGCGCCTCTTCGTGCACCTTCCAGTCCCTCTACGTCGAGAATGCCGTGGGCGAGGGCTTCAAGTTCTCGGGGGCCAGCTGGAACACCCTCGTTGGCTCGACTTTGACCTCGTCGGGCGACAAGTCGCTCTACATCGAGCTGAGCACCGGCAACCTGGTCACCGGCAGCGTCGTCAACGGCATGCTGTACGTGAACTACTCCGCCTTTAACCGGGTGGAGCTGAGCACGGTCAACGGGAACGCGGAGATCCAGAACGTCTCTTCCTACAACACCTTCGACCGCATGACCATCACCGCGACGACCGGCATTGGCCTGGCCATCAACGGGGGAGTCGAGGCCCAATCGACCAGTCATAACACGGTGATGCGCAGCACCATCACGAACTCGGATGGCATCGATCCCGCCGTGGAGCTCGGCGCGACCTCCAACACCGTCACGCAGTCCCTCCTGCGCAACCTGGCGGGGCCCGCTGCGCAGATCTGGTGGAGCCGGTACGGGTCGATCTCGATGAGCACCATGATCGGCGGCGAGATGGGCCTTGTGATCTTCGAATCGACCGGCGCGCGGATCGACAACTGCTACATCCAGGGCTCCACCGCGGTCAGCTTGAGCGGGGTCGAGGATACCGCGATCGACTCGTCCGTGGTCTCGGGCACGGTCTTCGGCGTGGCGACCGAGGGCGCCCCGAACTTCACCGACCCGTGGCAGGACTTCGCGCTGACGAACAGCACCATCGTGACCGGCGGGACGGGGGTCCGCGCTCATGCGCCGAGCTATGGGCAGTTCAAGCTCGGCAACGTGGTCATCCGGGGGCCCTCGATCGGCGTCTTCATCTCCTCGCCGGCGTCCGGGGGGAACCTTTCCTTGTCTTCGGTCTCCTTCCAGGGCCTGGCCGCCGGGGCCACGGCCATGGTGCTGGGCGGGGGGAGCTGGACGTCCACCTTCACGGCGTTCGACTTCGTGAGCGCGTCCATGGCCGTCAACGTGGACGCCCGACTGCTCGGGGCGGGGGCGCGCATCACGATGGCTTCCTCGACCGGGACGAAGGCCGGGCCGCTTTATGAGAACGACCCCGGCGGCTACGTGGACTGGCTTGGTTTCGCGTCCTACATGCCGCCCGCCGGCTGCGGCCTGACCAAGAACGTCAAGAAGGACGGCTCGGCCGACCATAGCACCATTCAGGGCGCGATGAATGCCCTCCCGATCAGCCTCACCACCACGGCCTGCGTCGTCATCCGCGACACGCAGACCTACAGCGAGCAGGTCACAGTGCAGGGCTTCACCAACAACGGCTACCGGCTCAAGATCATGGCCGAGCCGGGCCTGACCCCAGTCATCTCCCCGCCGGCCCTCTCCACCGCCGCTTTCCTTATTAAGAACTCCAGCGTGACCCTGCAGAACCTCGCCGTCGTATCCATCAGCTCCCTCCCCTACGGCATCGCCTCCTCCTCGGCCTACCTGACCTTGAGCGGCGTGGGCGTGAGCGGCTGGAACTACGCGGCCGGGGTGGCCGTCACGAGCTACAGCACCGTGGACCACTCGAGCGTCGCGATCCAGAACACGCTGGACACCCTCGGCAACGGCGCCCTCTACGTCATCGGAGAGAAGAGCGTCATCACGGACAGCACGGCCTCCAGCGCCGGCTCCAACTACGCCGCGGTCTATCTTCTGAACGCGTCTTCGAACACCATCCTCCGCGGGTTCTTCAGCTCCAATGACATGGCCCTGCGCATCTCCGGCGGCGCCTACAACGAGGTCTCCCTGAGCACCATGATCGGCAGTACCGGCCTCTATGCGGGATCGACATCCTCCAATACGGTCACCGGATGCTACCTGCAAGGGACCAGCTACGCGGGCATCGATTTCACCGGTGGGCGCTACAGCACGGTCGCCCAGAGCACGGCGGTCGGCGCACCGCTGGGGACGTACGGTTTCTACATGACGGGCGGCTCGAGCTGGAACAAGATGACCGGGGTGGTGATGAGGGGCCAGCAGGTGGGCATGACCCTCTTCTCCAACTCCGTGTTCAATACCGTCCAAGCCAGCACCATCAGCGGGAGCCAGAACTTCGGCCTCCAGATCAACGCAGCCTCGAACACGGTGACCAACAGCTTCATGAGCTGCACGTCGCCCTCATGCCACGCGGTCGTGATCGACTACGGAGGCAACGGCAACACCATCGGCCAGAGCGTGCTTTCCGGAAGCTACGGGATGTCCTTCGGCGGAGGGCCGCCGCTCCCCTGGGGGAACGTCATCAGCACGATCTCCTTCCAGTCCCTGCCTGCAGGAGCGACGGGGTTCTCCTTCGCCAACTACCAGCTGGTCATGACGATGACGAACATCGATTTCGGGCATCCGAACCTCGCGGTCAACGTCAACGGCAGTCTCCTGCCGGCGGGCTCGCACATCACGCTGATGAATTCCGCAGGCGCGAAGGCCGGGCCGCTCTATGAGAACGACCCGAACAGCTACGTGGACTGGCCCGGGTTCGCGTCGTTCTCGGCTCCCTCCGGCTGCGGCGTGGCCAAAAACGTCAAGAAGGACGGCTCGGGCGACCATACGACCATCCAGGCGGCCCTCAACGCTCTCCCTGTCAGCTTGACGACCACCACCTGCGTGGTCGTGCGGGACACCCAGACCTACAACGAGCAGGTCGTCGTCCAGAACATCGCGACCAACGGCTACCGGCTCAAGATCATGGCCGACCCCAGCTTCGTGAGCACGCGGCCGGTCGTCGATCCCCCGGCCTCGTCCTCGGCAGCGTTCCTGATCAACAGCTCCAGCGTGACGCTCGAGAATCTTTTGATCCGGCCGACGCATTCCATGGTCCCGGGCTCCTACGGCGTGTGGGCTTCTTCGGCTGACGTGAGCTTGACCAGCGTGACCGTGGACGGCGGGACTTACATCTCCGACGTCGGAGGGAGCGTCGGGGCCGGCGCCGCGGTCCACCTTTCCAGTTGGAGCTCCATCGCGTATTCGAGCGTGACGACGGCGAGCTCCACGGGCATCCGGCTCACGGGCGTCGGGAGTTCCGTGTCCGACACCCTCGCGTATCATACGAGCTTCCTCAGCGCCATCACCTTCCGCGGAGCCTCCTCCTGCACCGTGACAAGGGTGCAGGTATTCTCCACCTCCTACGGCATCTCGCTCAACAGCGGAGCGAGCTTCAACACGGTGACGCGCAGCACGATTTCTGGAACCCTCGCGCTTTCGGGCGCGAGTTGGAACATCGTGAGTTCGAACACGATCAGCGGCTCGCCTGCGGTCTTCATCTTGAACGGAGCGAGTTCGAACACCTTGGTCCGCAATAGGATCGACAGCCCCGGGAGCGCCGCCGTCGCCTTTACGGGCTACTCGGGCGGCAGCGGCCTCTCAGGCTCCGCCTTCAACACCATCGCCCTGAGCACCCTGACCAGCGCGTCCTCGACGGACGCGACCTTGGAGTTCCAGCCGGTCGCGGCGACGACCGGCAACCTCGTCACGGACAGCTACATCTACAACTCCGTGGGAGACGCGGCCTACATCTCCTACTCGATCGGCAACGCGGTGGTGCGCAGCACCCTCATCGCCGAAGGGGCGGGGGCCTCGGGCTTGATCATGGACGACTATGAGGGTTCCTCCACGACCGTGAGCGACTGCTTCATCAAGGGCTCCTCCGCCGCCTGGGTGAGCGGGCCTCACGGGACGGTCCTCGAGAGGAACCTATTCTCGGGCAGCGGCGGCGCGGGAAGCATAGGGCTGGGCGTTTACGGCGGCTCCTACTACGAAGAAGCCGTCTGGCAGAGCGTCGGCGCGCTGACCCTCTCCTCGAACACGATCCAGAACGCCGCGTACGGCCTGATCGTGGACTCCTCGGCCCCAGGATTCTCCATTGCGGTCTCCTCCCTGAACTTTACGGCCTTGCTGGCTGGAGCCACGGCGATCAAGTTCGTGGATGCGGGGGTGGTGGTCGCGACCATCAGCGCCGCGAATTTCACGGGTCCCAACACGGCCGTGAACGTGGACGGCTCGGGGCTGGGCGCGGGCTCGCGCATCACGATGGCCGCCTCGACGGGCACGAAGGCCGGGCCGCTCTATGAGAGCGATCCGAACGGCTACGTTGATTGGCCGGGGACGGACGTGCTTGTTTTTGCCGTGCCAAGCTATCCGGCCGATGGTTCCTTCGTGAACGTTCAGCCCAATTACAACTGGGTGGGGCCGAGCACGACGGCCGTGGCGGGCTTGGGCGTCGGGGCGAGCTATCGTCTGCAGGTATCCAACAACGATCCGGGCTTCAGCAGCACAATCATCAGCATCAGCACGCTGGCTGTTGTGCATAGTACCGATATCGCCGTAGACCATGGGGTTTACATTTCGACTTTCACTTTGAGCAGCAACACGACTTATTTCTGGCGCGTGGCGGTCGCCGGCGGAGATGGCACACCAGGGCCCTGGTCGCCGGTTTATAGCTTCAGAACCGACTTTATCAGTCCGACAACATCAGGGTACTTGAGTGTGAACTCGACGGGCGGGGTAATAGGTGAAGAGCAGTGGAATAATTTGGTTACGGGTGTCACAGTGCAGATCACGGTGCAAGACATCACGTCGGGCCTCGCGATTACGACAGCCGCCGTTTCTTTCTCGGGCGACGGACACGATTATATGAATGGGACCAGCGGCTTCGGCGTCATGTACTCGACCAACGCGGGAGCGAGCTGGATAGATACATCGACGACATCCGTATCAAACGGCGGCGTTGCGTTAGGCGTCCATGTCTTCAGTCTGGCTGTCTTCAAGGACAAGCTCTTTGCTGGGGATGCCGCGAATGGCAAGGTATACGTTAGCGTTGACGGCGATACCTGGGACACGACGAATGGCGGTGCCGCGGTCGGTCTGGAACTCTCCGCTTTGGCCGGCTATGGCGGGAAACTCTATGCCGCTGATAACAGTAATTTTAGCGGCAAAATATATGTGAGCACTGACGGCAATTCATGGAGCGCTACGAATAGCGGTGGAGCCGTAGGGACGCGCATCAAGACCCTGGCCGTGTACAACGGTAAGATTTATGCGGGAGACGAGGCAAACGGTAGGATTTATGTGAGCGCTGATGGCGATGTTTGGAGCGCGACGAAAGGGGGCGCTGCGGTCGGCTCCCAGATTGAAGCCCTTACGGCATACAATGGAAAGCTCTATGCAGGGGACATAAACGGCAACGTGTACGAGAGCGTCGATGGCAATTCCTGGAGCACAGGCGTTGCGGTGGGCAATGATATCAGGGCACTAGCAATCTACAACGGTAGACTATATGCCGGCAGCAATAATGATGGGAAGATATATGTGAGTGCCGACGGGAGCGCATGGAGCGCAGTGAATGGCGGCGCCGCAGTCGGAAGTGGGATCTTTACTCTATCGGTCATGAACGGGAAACTCTACGCAGGAGACTTCAACGGAAAAGTGTACGTGAGCGCTGATGGCAACGTTTGGAATATGGCGAATTGCGAGGTCGGCGGCGGTACGTATATACACACATTGGCCGCCTATAACGGCAGACTTTTTGCGGGAGGCTATTTCCTAGACGGCAAGATCTACAAGTTCTCTCCGATCAACACGGCTTTGCCCGGCTCCGACGGCTCGACCTCCGTCCAGGCCCTCACTGCCACCGGGTTGAACCTGGCCCCTTCCACCAACACCCTGACCTGCGCCGGCGTCTCCCCCTGCGGCGCCACCAATCAGGTGAAGTTCACAGTCACGGACATGGCCGGCAACGTTAGGACGGCAGGGCCCTATGCGGTTCTGGTTGGCTCGTCGACTGCGCCTGCGGCACAGTTGGGATGCGGCCTGACCAAGACCGTCCAGAAGGACGGCTCGGGCGACCATACGACCATCCAGGCCGCCCTCAACGCTCTCCCGGTGAGTCTGACGACCACCACCTGCGTGGTCATCCGGGACACCCAGACCTACGCCGAGCAGGTCACCGTCCAGGGCTTCACGAACAACGGTTACCGCCTGAAGATCATGGCCGACCCCAGCTTCATCAGCTCGGCCCCCGTGGTCTCCCCGCCCGCACTCTCGACCGCGGCGTTCCTCGTCATGAACGCCAGCGTGAGCGTCCAGGGCTTCGCCCTCGCTTCCACGTCCCCGTTCGCCTACGGCGTCTACGCCTCGTCGGCCTACCTGAATCTGGACGGGATCAGCGTCTCGGGGAACCTCGGCTACGCAGGGGTCTTCGTGAGCAGCTGGAGCACCGTGACCTCCGCGACCGTCACGGCCAGCAACGCCCACGGCTTCATCGTCACCGGGCTGGGCAGCCTCCTCAGCGGGAGCCGCGCCAACATCCACTCCTCCTCGCGCTACGCCCTCTGGATCAACGGGGCCTCCTCCAGCACGTTCACCGCCTTCATCGCGAGCAACACGGCCGGCATCGCCTTGGAGGTGAACGGGGATTCGCGCTGGAACCAGGTCCAACAGAGCACGGTCGCCGGCGACACGGCGGGCCTCTACGCCCTCTACGTCAGCAGCGGCTACGCCAACGTGTTCAGCGACTGCTTTATCCGGAACTCCACCGGGAACGCCGCGGTCATGGGCTGGTGGAGCAGCGGGAACACCCTCCTGCGGAGCACGGTCGTCGCCACGGCCCCGCAGGCGAGCGCCCTGACGCTCATGTCCCCCGCGAACCTCCTCCAGGACAGCCTCTTCCGAAGCGCGTCCGGCAGCGGGCTCATCCTGTCCGGCGCGCACTTGAACACGATCCTCCGCAGCACGGTCACGACGGACTCCTCCGCCAGCGACGCGCTCTACGTCACCGGCTCGGATTCGAACACCATCTCCGAGAGCTACATCCAGAACCTCTCGGGCGACGCGTTGACCCTCACGGCGTCGAGGAACGACACGGTCACGCTCAGCACGGCCGTCGGCGGGCCTGAAGGGTTCTTCGCGCTCTATCTCACGAGCGGCAGTTCGCACGTCATCACGCGGAACAGGATCCTCAGCCCGACGGGCGGCGGGATCCGCATCGTCAGCGGCGCGCACAGCAACCTCATCAGCCTCTGCGACGTCCGCGCCTGGGCCGACGCCTTGGACATCAACGCCGGCTCCTCCAACACGATCACGCGCAGCTTCCTGACGGGCGGGGCCGGCTACGCCTTGAGCATCCAGGGCGGGTCCCCCTTCAACGTCGTCAGCCAGAGCACCATGACGGGCGGCAATTCGTACACCATCCAGCTGGTGATCCTCTCCTCCTCGACCATCGAGGACTCGTACATCGAGGGGCGCAGCCCCATCATCATCTACCATTCGACCGGGGTCGCGATCCGCTCCAGCGTCATCGTCGCCACGTCCGCCACCGGCACCGCGCTCTGGACGAACCTCGGCAACCAGGGGCTCGTCGTCTCCTCCAACGTCCTGGTCGGCGGCTCGCAGGGCAACGGCTTCCGGCTGGACATGCAGACCCCGAGCTCCATCCTGCTCTCCTCGAACACCGTCAGGGGCGCGCGATACGGGGTCCATGTCGGCACGCCGGTCGCGGGAGACAGCCTCTCCATCTCCGGTCTGACCCTCGAGGACCTCGCTCCGGGAGCCGCCGGCATCCGGCTCATGTCGGGGACTCTCGTCTCCACGTTCTCCGGCGTGGCCTTCAACGACGCCTCCCTCGCCGTCAATGTGGATGCCGGCCCGCTCTACCCTGGTTCCCGCATCACCATGGTCGGCCCCTCCGGCCCGAAGGCCGGCCCAGCCTACGAGAGCGACCCGAACGGCTACGTGGACTGGCCGGGCTATGCCCTGCCCGGCGGGGTCGTCGTCTGGGACGGCGGCGGCCTCACGACCAGCGCCTCCGAAGCCGCCAACTGGAGCGGGGACCTCGCGCCCGCCGACGGCGCCCTTGTGCGCTTCGACGCCACCTCCTCAAAGGACTGCGTCTGGGACTACGCCGTCCGGGCGGCGAGCATGACCCTCGCCCCGGGCTACCAGGGCACGCTCCAGTTGGCCTCCTCCATGACCATCACGGGAGACCTGACCCTCTCCTCCGGCACCTTGCGCATGCCCGTTTCCGGGGCCACGATCACTTTGAACGGCGGCTTCTACCGCGGGAATCCGGCCGCGCTGTACTGGGAGAACGGCCGCATCCGTCTCGGGGGGGACCTCGTCCTCAACGGGGCGGACAACAGCGCCTCGCCCGGCGCCGTGCTGGAGTTCGTCGGCCCGCTCTACCAGGTCGTTTCCGGCACGGGATCCGGCATCTTGCCTTCCATCGAGGTCCACTCCTCCAGCGAGGTCTACTTCGGACGCGGCGGCGGCGGGATCTCGGTCTGGGACGTCCTCATCACTGCCGGCCGCCTGAATCTCGGCGGACAGGCCGCCATCTTCTCGGTCAAGGGCGACTGGACGCAGACCGGCGGCGTCTTCGCGGCGGGGACGAGCACCGTCGCCTTCTACGGCGGGAACCCGTCCTCCTTCAAGACGCTCAGCGTGCCCTCGGGGACGGCGTTCTACAACCTCCGCGTCGGCGACCTGCCCGCGTCGATCTGGCCGGGCTACCTGCGTTCGGTCTCGACGCTGACCGTCACGAATTCCGTGATCCTCTCCTCGGGCGCTTTCGACCCGGGCCCGTACACGCTCACCCTCGGCGGCAGCTGGGAGCAGACCGGCGCCAGCTTCAATCCCTCCTCGGGGACGGTGCTCATGCAGGGCTCCGCTCCGGCCCGCATCCTGCAGACGGCGGGCTCCCGCTTCCGCTCCCTGGAGGTCTACCGCACGACCACGACCCGCTTCGAGGGAGCGGTCTCGGCCAAGCAGTTCCGGATGGACGCGAACGCCGTGGACGTTTTCGTCCAGGCCGGCTCGACCCTCTCCGTGGAGACCGCCCGGTTCTGGTCGTCGAGCGCGCCTATCCGTCTGAGGAGTTCCATCCCCGGCGTCCCCTGGCATCTGGACTTGAGCAGTGCGATTGCCTTGAGCCGCGTGGACGTCCAGGACTCGGACGCCTCGGACGGTCTGGCCATCCCCGCATCCACCGTCTCGAACATCGACTCGGGGCGGAACCTGAATTGGGACTTCGACGTCCCGAGGGCCAGCATAACATGCCCCGCTTCGATGTTCGTCTCGCAACTGTCTGTCGTCAGCGGTACGTCTTTCGATCAATACACCCCGATGGAGAGTCTGCGCTTCACGATGAAGAGTTCGGAGACTGAGCGTTGGTTGGACAGTGCCAACCACTTCACCGCCATGAGTCCGGTTTGGCTCACTCCAGTCGGGACCGGCACTTGGACTCTCGACATTTCGACCATCGGTTTTGTGAACGGCTACAATTATTGGCTCCATATCGAGGCAACGGATTCGGCAGGCCAGCGCGGGAGCCATCTCCGGACAATCCTCTTCGACAGCGCCCCGCCCTCCGTCGCCGTGCTCGCGCCCTCGAGCGGTTCCGTCATCGACGCGGGGATGAGCGTCTCCGGCACCGCCTCCGACCAGGCCGGGGTGAGCCGCGTCGAGCTGCGCTTCAGCCGCCTCTCGGACGGCTTCACCTGGGACTTCGACTCCTCGGCCTGGACCGCCGCTCCCGGCACATCGGCCGTGGCGGTCGCCCTCGGAACGGCCTCGTGGTCGTTCGTCCCGCCGCAGGCTTTGCGCGAGGCCTTCTCCCCCGGCAGCGACTACTACGTCTCCGCGAGGGGGGTGGACTTCTCGAGCCCGGCCAACACGGGCGCCTTCCAGCCCGTGCCCTTCACCTTCGTGGACGGGATCGCTCCCTCGTCGGTCTCCGTCCTGTCTGCCGCGTTCACGGGGGCGCCGGGCGCCCTCCGCCTCGACTGGCTCAGCGCAGGCGACGACGGAGCCTCCGGCGTCCTGCCCGCCGGCTCGGCCTTCTTCGTCCAGCGGGCGACCTTCCCCTCGGTGGAGTGGTCCACCGCCGCGGCCCAGCTCTCCCTCTCCACCTCCGGGGTCGCGGCAGGCCAGCCGGTCTCCCTGGCCTTCTCTGGGCTCAACGGCGGGACGACCTTCTACTTCCGCGTGTGGACGCAGGACGAGGCCGGCAACGTCTCGCCGCCCTCCGGCTTGGCCTTCGTCCACCTCCCCCTGCTGGCGGACCGGCTGGCCGTCGCCGCTCCGGGGGAGGTTTTCACTGATGGAGCGGGCCGCAGCGGGACACCCTCACCCCAGCTTACCTACAACCCCTTCCCCGTCCACGTCTACGCGGTGGAGCCCTCCTCCCGCGTGGTGGCAAGCGCCCATGGCTGGGTGCGGCTCGTGGTGATCGACGACCCCTGGGCCCTCGTCTCCCCGAGCTCCGCCCCGCTCATCAACGGGCAGGCGGCCTTCACGCTGACCCTCACGGTCCCCCAGCTCGCGCGCATCCAGGCCGAGCCCATCGAGCCCCTGACCCTCTTGAGGGATGTGACCCAGGTCACATCCCTGAGCGGCACGAACCTGCTCGTGGCTCCGGCCTCCCTGGCCCCCAACTCGGCCCAGCAGGGGGCGGGCGTGGTCGGGATGCTGGCTTTGTCCCTGCGGACGAACGCCGGGACGATGGCGCTCACCGGGCTCAGCCTGCGGGTGCTCGGGAGCACGGGGTCCTTGACCGGAGTCTCCCTGTTCAGGGACGCGGACGCCAGCGGCCTGCTCGACGCCAACGCGGACGTCCGTTTGACGAGCGCCGCGGTCTCCGGAGCGGTGACGCTGGGCTTCGCTCATATCCTCGTCTCCACGATCCCCAGCCCGCTCTTCCTGGCCGTCGGCGTCTCCTCGGGCGCTCCCATCGGTTCGCAGTTCTCTCTGCTGATGGACTCGACCGCCTCCTTCGCGGTCAGCGGCGGCAGCGTCGCCTTCCAGGCGATCTATCCCATCCAGAGCGGTACTTCCATGGTGAGCCCGCCTTCGGGGACGAACGACGACCTCCTGCCGCCGCTCTCGGCCATCCTCTCCCCGGCGCACAACTCCTACCCGCCGGACCTTGCGCTCCTGCGCGGCACCGCGTCCGACAACGTGGCCGTGGACCGCGTTCTGGTCGGCATCCAGCGCCCCTCCGACGGCAAGTGGTGGGACGGGACGTCGTGGGCGTACGTCTCGGCGCCGGTCTTGAGCACGGCGAGCTACGTCCTTCCTGAGTGGGCTCTGACCAGCGGCCCCTCGAGCGCGAGCCTCACGGCGGGCCAGCTCTACCGCATCCTGAGCTGGGCCGTGGACAGCGCGGGCAACTTCCAGACCACCGCCGCTCTCAGCATGGTCTCCATCTCTTCGTCGTCAGAGCCGCTCGACCGCACCCCGCCGCTCTCGGCCATCCTCTATCCCGCCTCCGGCTCGGCGCTGAGTTCGCTGGGCACCGTCTCCGGCACGGCCTTCGACGAGACCGGCCTGGCCCGGGTGGAGACGGCTCTCTACGACGAGGCCCGCGGGCTGTGGTGGAACGGCGCGGGCTGGGGCGCGGGCGCGATGGTGCTCAACGCGGCCCAACTGGGCAACGGCTACTGGAGCTGGCCCCTGCCCGCCGCCTCCTCGTTCCTGACGGAGGGCTCGAGCTATACGCTCCTGGCGCGAGCCGCCGACGCGGCGGGCAACCTGCAGTCGCCCTTCGCCTCCTCCAGCTTCACCTACCAGGCCGCCGTGGTGGTGTCCACGCCGCAGGCCTCCATCACCCTTCCGATGCCTGGAGCGGTGGTGACGACCCTGGCCCAGATCTCGGGGACGAGCTCGGGCTCTCCCGCCATGGTGCGCCTCTGGGTCCGCCATCCGGCCACCGGGCGCTGGTGGAAGGGCTCGAGCCAGGAGTGGACGGACGCAGCGAGCGTCAACTACGCGGCCCTCTCGAACGGATTCTGGAGCTTCGGCTCGGGGCCCTCCTCCCTGCTCGCGAACTCCTCCTACACGGTCCAGGCCGAAGCGCGCGACTCGGCCGGGACGCTGGTGCAGACGCCTCCCGCGCTGGCCGTCGTGTTCACCTCCACCGCCGGCACGACGGCGCAGGACACCCTGCCGCCCGTCTCGGCCATCCTCTCTCCGGCGGCGGGCGCCTCGTCTTTGGTCAGCCTGGGCGTCATCGCCGGCACGGCCCTCGACAACGCGAAGGTGACCCAGGTCTTCGTGGGCGTTCGCCGCAACGCCGACGCGAGCTGGTGGGGGGAGGCCTCGGGCTGGCTGAGCGGCCAGGTGCTCAACCCCGTGAGCTTGTCGAGCCCGAGCGCCTCGTTCACCGCCTGGAGCTACGCCGCCCTGCCGGACAGCTTCCTGACCATCGGCAGTTCCTACACCATCCTGGCCTGGGCCAAGGACAGCTTCAACAATATCCAGGCCTCGCCCGCCGAGCGCTCCTTCACCTTCGCCACGGCGGTGGTCGTGGATACGACGCCTCCGGCCGCGGTCACCGACCTCGCCGCCGTCTCCACCGCGGCGGGCCAGGCGGAACTGCGCTGGACGGCGCCGGGCGACGACGGCCTCTCGGGGCGCGCGGCGGCCTACCTCGTGCGCTACTCCACGGCCGGGCCGCTCACCCCCTCGAACTTCTCCGGCGCTAGGAGCTTGAGCGCGCCCGCCCCCGCTTCGCCCGGCTCGGCCGAGGCTTTCGTCGTCTACGGCCTTGAGTCCGGCAAGCTCACCCACTTCGCGGTCCGGGGCAAGGACGAGGCGGGGAACCTCTCGCCCTACTTCAACTCGGCTTCCGCCCTGGTCCTCAAGCCCGTGGTTCCGGGCGACGGGAGCGGGGCGGCGGTGTGGTCGCCCGCGAACGCCCCGGCCTGCTCCCTCATCACGGCGACCATGACCTTCACGAACGGGACTCACACCTTCCAGGCCGGCGGGCTCGCCGCCTTCCAGTTGCCCGAGGGCTGGCCGGAACCCCAGCTCGCCTGCTCGACCTGCGCGGCCTTCGTCCGGGTCGTGAGCACCACCCTCGCCTCCCTGGAGCCCGTCCTGCTGAAGGACTTCGGGCCGCGCTGGGCCGGGGCCCTGGTGACCTCGGGTCAGCTGCTCGGAGGCGAGACCGTGCGCATTGCCGTGGACCGGGTCCAGCCGCCGCTGGACCTGCGCACGGGCGCGGCCCTGCCCGCGCGCAGCCGCGCCTCCTTCGGCGGCGAGGCTCGGGCGCTCCTTGTCCTTCCGTCCTTCAACCAGGTCGCCGGCCCCGCGGCGGCCGTGCGCCTCTCGGACGCTTCCGTCCTGTCCCTCGGGCCAGGCCAGGTCTCGCCGCCCATCTTCCTGGAGGGCCTCGACGCCTGCGGCCGCTACCGGAGCGCCCCCTCCTCGCCCAGGGAGGTGACCCTCTGGGTTTCCGCCGGCGGCGAACTCTCCTTGAGCCCCGCGTTCGCGGCGCCGGCTTCGAGCATGACCGTCGTCCTTTCCACGGCCGCGACCCCGCCCGTCTTCTTCCGGAGCGCCCTGAGCGGCGCCCGCACGCTCGACGTCGCCTACGTCGACCTCGAGCAGGGCGGCGTCCTGCGCCGCCTCTCGCGAGGGATGAGCGTCCTCGGGAGCGTCATCGGCTTCATGCCCGGCAGCGTGGGGGTGAGCACGGGCGCCAACCTGCCCGCGAAGGCCTCCGCCCTCATCACGCCGGACGGCGACCAGAACGCGGACGGCGCGTTCATCCTGTTCACCCCGAGCCTGAGCTCGGTCTCTTGGCGCGTGAGCGTGTCGAGCGCGGGGGACTTCAGCGCGGCCTGGCGGCAGTACGCCGGGACGGGCGACCCCGGGCGGGGCGTCTACTTCGACGGCAAGGACGCCTCCGGACGGATCCGGCCGGGGCCCTACTACGTGCGCATCGAGCTCAACGGCGGGGTGGCGGTGGACACCGCGACCATCGCGCTGAACGTCGGCACGATGGGCATCGCGGGCAAGGTCAAGGTCGGGGAGGGCGCGGTCGCGAACGCCAGGGTGTCCATCAGCGGGCCGGGCGCCTCGAGGGAGGAGCGCTCGGAGGCGGACGGGAGCTACGCCTTCTACGGCCTGCGGGCAGGAACGACCTACTTCCTCTCCGCGGAATACTTCAACTCCGCGACGGGCGAGACCGCGCGGACGACGGCGGCCTTTGCCGCCCCTGCCGCGTCCCCGGCCGCCGACCTGAGCCTCCTTTTGACCGGACGCCTGAGGGTTTCGGCCCGCATCGCGCGGCCCGCCGGCTCCGACCTCTACGGGGAGGTGCGCATCCGCGACCTCGCCTCGGCCCGCTCCGCTTCGGGCCGCCTGCGTTTCGCGGCCGGCGCCATGTCCTCCGACGACGGCGGCGCGAGTCTCAGCACGTGGACCCTGTTCACAGTCCTGCCGGACACCTACGTCGTGACCCTCGCTTTGCCGGGCTACGAGGCGCAGACCGCGACGGTGACGCTGGCGGCCGGCTCCGTCCTGGACATCCAGCGCGCGATGACGCGCAAGGCGGACCTCTACGGCCGCTTCGAACTGCCCGAACTGCAGGAGTACGGCACGGCCGTGGCCGTCGAGGCTCGCCGCTCGACGGACACCGCCCCGGCTCAGACCGCGATGCTCTACCTGCCGGGACTCAAGGATGAGGGCCGCACGCCCGCGCTCTCCGGCGTCTTCGTGCTGGCCGGCCTCGAGCCCGGGGCCTACACTCTCACGGCCCGCGCCATCGGCTTCGAGCCGGTCAGCGCCGGCCCCTACACGGTCGGCTGGGAGGACCTCGGCGGTCCCGACACCCCGCTGGCCCTGCTGCCGGTCGCGGGCTACGGCGGCTCCATCGCCGGCTCGGTCGCGGTGCAGGGCGACACCCTCTCCAAGGGAGCCTTCACCCTCACGCTCTCGGCCTTGAACCAGCGCACGGGCGCGATGAGCTTCACCAAGGCCGCCTTCTCTCCCTCCGCCGCCCTCTCCAGCGCGACCTATCGCATCACGGGCCTGGGCGCGGGGAGCTACCGGGTCATCACGGCGCTCGAGGGCTTCGAGCTCGCCTCCGCGACCGCTCCGGTCGTCCTCTCCGCGGGCGGCTCCGCCGAGAAGAGCCTGCTTTTGCGGCAGTTCAACGGCCAGGTGCGGGCTCTCCTCACCCTGCCGGCCGGCTACGCGGACTACGGGAGCGTCAGCCTCGTGCTCAAGAGCAGCTCGACCGAGATCACGGGCACGGCGGACTCCTCGGCCTGGCTGAGCCCCGCGACCCTGGCCACCGCCCGCTGGACGCTCAGCGCGCGCTACGCCCGCACCGGCGCCGTCGCGAGCAGGACGGTGGACGTCGTGAGCGGCGCCTTGAGCGACGCGGTTCTCGACCTGAGCGGGCAGACCCAGCTCGTCTCCGGGACGGTGTCCCTCTCGGGCAGCGTTTCGCTGAGCATGGGCACGTACACCTTCACGGCCTCCGACGCGGCGGGCCTTTCCGCCGCGTCGGCCCTGTCAAGCTTCTGCTCGCGGGCCTACGGCGGCTGCGTGTCCACCACGAGCTTCCGGCTCGAGCTCTACTCCCTCGACGACGCCGAAAGGGGCGATGGGCTCTTCGCGCCCATCGGCGCGGACGGGCGCTACCGCTTCGAGAACGTCCCGAGCGGAGCCTACGTGCTCCTCAACGCGACGGAACTCGACGGCTCCGCCGCCGACGGCTCCGAGGTCTCCTCGAGCTGGCAGGTGCTCCGAGTGGCCTCCTCGCCCGTCACGGCGGACATGAGCCTCCTGGCCGGCAAGGAGGTCCGCGGACGCTTCCTCCTGCCTTCCGGCGCCCTCGCGTCCCGCCTCTTCACCGTCTCCCTGCTCGACCGCTCGGGAGCGGCGGTGCAGTCGCAGAGCGTGTCTTTGCAGGACGCCGCCGAAGGGGCCTACGCCCTGCCGCGCATCGCCGACGGCAGCTATCTGCTGCTCGTGCAGGACGGCTCGGCGCCGCGGCAGTACGTGGCGGCGCCCCGCCCCGTCACGGTCTCGGGCGCGGACGTCGAGGTCGGGGACATCCAGCTTTCGCTCATGGGCGGCATCACGGGGAGCCTGCGCCTCAAACAGCTGGTCTACGGGAGCACGACGAGCCTGATCACCCCCATCACGCCGCTCAACGCCGGGCTCCTGCCGGAGGCGCTGCAGGTCTTCGCCATGGCCGACCCCTGGGTCGAAGGCGGCTTCGGCTCGGCCGAGCGCTCCAACGGACGCATCCTGCTCGACGACAACGGACGCTTCTCGATCACAGGCCTCGTCCCCGGGAAGTACAAGGTCCGTTTCGAGCAGAGCGGCGGCTCCGACGCCCTGGGCCAAGGCGGCTTCAACCTGGCTCCAGCCGAACTCTCCGGGGTGGAGGTGAGCGAAGGGCAGTCGAAGGACGTGGGCGACGTGGATCTGCCCGTCGCGCAGACGGTGAACGGCGCCGTGCGCGACCCGAACGGGCACCCCCTCGCGAACGTCGAAGTGAGCGCCGAGGCCGTCGGCGCGGCGCACCGGGTGGCCGCCCTCACCGACGCTTCGGGCCGCTTCACCCTGGTGGGACTCGACCCCTCCCTGCGCTACTACGACATCCTGGCGCTGCGGCGGGAGGGGGAGGAGGAGTCCGACCAGCCGCGCTCCGCCTACGGAGAGGCCCGGCTCTCGGGCGTGGACATCCTCACGCGCTACTCGGGCATCGACCTGGCTCTCCCGCTGGCCGATGCGGACCTCGTCTGCGCGGTCTCCGCCTCCGACGGGAGGGCGCTGAACTCCCCGCACCCGGTCTACGGCTCGAGACCCGGCGCCAAGGTCTTCTTCCTGCGCTCCGATTCGGTCCCCAGGAGCCCCAACGGCGACCTGGCCGTCTTCACGGCGGCGGACGGGGCGCTCCGGGTCCGCAGCCTCGTGCCGGGGAGCTACACGCTCACCGCCTTCGCGCTGGACCACAAGCGCGCGGCCAAGACCCTGCGGCTGCGCTCGGGCTCGAACTCCTCCTGCTCCATCAGCCTGGAGCCGGAGGAGGTGGCCTTGAGCGGGGTCCTCACCCACTTCGACGGCTCTTCGCCCAGCAGCGGAGAGGTCGAGCAGGTCGTCGCCGCGGCCGCGGACGGCTCGGAGCGGCTCTACGCCGAGCTCGTCAGGCCCGGCAACTCGCAGGTGGTCACCCACTACGAGCTCGCCGGCCTGCGCGTCGGAACGGTCTACCAGCTCCTGGTCTACGACGCCGACGGCGACGTCTACGCTCCGCCCGAAGCGGCCTCCTTGCGCTTCGACTCCGCGGGAGAGCAGCGCCTGAACCTCCACATCAAGCCCGTGCGGCCCGCGGTCTCCGCCTCGGTGGTGAAGCAGGGGGAGCGCCTCTTCGAGCTCGAGTTCACGGCCACGAAGGCCCTGCGCAAGCGCACCGACGCGGACGAGGACGCCGCGGGGCTCGTGCGCGCGTCCACGGGGACGCTGACGGGGGCCCGCATCAGCCCCGACCGCAAGACCCTCTCCGTGAGCCTCGACGCGGCCGGCGTCTCGGCCGCGTCGGCCACCGTGCGCTTCCGCGCCTTCAGCAACGTCAGCGACCCCGAATCGGCCGACCCGCTCAACCCCGAGCTCTCGATGGAGACCACCGCCTACGTGTTCATCGGGATCGACTCCGCCATGGAGACGCCGGTCAACTCCCAGAAGGGCGGCACTGCGCGCGTGGGCGGGGCGGATCCCTCGAACGTCACCCTCCCCGCCGGCTCGCTCGACGTGGCGGCCTCCTCCGTGGTGGTCGTGGGCGTGCAGAGGGCCGATGCGAACCAGCCGGGCCAGCGCAGGGCGCAGGGCGGTTACGTGCCCCGCTACTCGGCGGCGGCCTACCCGAAGGATTTCTACAAGGCCCTGGCGGCGGCGCCGCCCGGCATACGCCCCTTGAGCGCCTTCTACGACATCTTCCTCCCGCTCGGGGTGCGCACCCAGCTGCGCAAGCCGGCCGAGCTCGTCATCAAGTACGACACGATGACCGTGACCGACCCGACCAAGCTCAACCTCTACTGGTACAACGAGGCGGCCAACGCCTACGTGCTCCAGCAGGACTCGCTCGGACTGGCTCCGGAGATCGACTACGTCAACCACACGGTCAAGGTCCGCGTCAACCACTTCTCGACCTTCGTGCTCATCAACAGCAGGCAGGTCGTCATCACCAACACGGGGGACTTCTCGGGCGGGGCGCTCGAAGCCTTCAACTACCCGAACCCCTTCGACCTGCGCGACAAGACCGTGGTGCTGTCCGTGGCCGGGCAGAACCAGTCCATCCGGGGCACGATGATCCGCGTGGCGGTGCCCCCGGGGACTTCCGGCACGGGACGGGTCCACATCTTCAACGTGGCCGGCGAGCGGGTGCGGACTCTGGAGTTCGTCACGGGCGCGGGCGGACAGTACGTCTACGTCGACTGGGACGGCCGCAACGACTCCGGCCGGGACGTCGCGAGCGGGGTCTACGTCGGCGAGGTGAAGCTGGGCGGCGGCAAGGCCTTCTTCAAGATGGGGCTGATCAAATGAAGAGGCTCCTCCTGCTCTCCCTGGCGCTCCTCCTCCTGACGGGAGGGAGGGCGTGGTCCTACGGCTCGAGCGACAAGGGCACCAGCGGCGCCGCCTTCCTCAAGATCGGCCCCGGAGCCCGCCCCGCGGCCATGGGCGAGGCCTACGCGGCCGTCGAGGGCGACGCGCAGGCGGTCTACTACAACCCCGCGGGCCTCGCCGCCGTGCCGGGCTGGGACCTCACCGGGATGCACAACCAGTACTTCCAGGGGCTCTCCTATGAGTTCGCGGCCGCGGCGGCGCCGGTCTCGCGCCTCATCGGGGCCGAGCCCCAGCGCGACCTCGGCGTGGCCGCGCTCGGCGTGACCAGCCTCTCGGCGGGGGAGATGGACCGCCGGGGCCTCACGGACGCCGGCGGCCCGACGGGCACCTTCGGGGCGACCGACATGGCCTTCTCCGCGGCCTACGCCCGCCGCTTCGACGGGAAGCTCTCCCTGGGCGGGGCGCTCAAGTTCATCCACCAGAGCCTCGACGACAAGAGCGCCTCCGCGGTGGCCGTCGACCTGGGCGCGCACTACCGGCTCGACCCGCGCTGGAGCCTGGGCGGCGGCCTGCGGCACGCGGGCTCGAGCCCCAAGCTCGGCTCGGTGGCCGACCCCCTGCCGATGACCGTCTTCCTGGGCGGAGCCTTCCAGCCCAGGGAAGATTTGCTCTTCGCGCTCGACCTCGGCTTCCCGCGCGACCGCGACGTCCTCTACGGGGTCGGGGCCGAATACGTGCGCAAACTCACCGAGTCGGCGCGCGGCGCTTTCCGCATGGGCTATTCGGCGCGGAGCGCCGACGCCGAAGGCTTGGGCGGCTTGACGATGGGCATGGGGCTCGGCTACAAGAGCTTCGACTTCGATTTCGCCTGGGTCCCGATGGGCGATTTGGGCAGCACCTTCCGGTACTCCTTCCGGCTGAGGTACTGACCTTGCTCGAGAGGAAGACCCGCCCATGAAGGTTCTCATCCTGTTCCTGTACGCGGCGCAAAGTCTCCTCTGGGCCTCGCCCTGCCCGCCGGGCTGGGACGCCAGGAAGTGGGCCGACCCGAACCACCGCACGCCGAAGTACGTCGTGGGGCGCATCCTCGCCATGTTCCCGCCCAGCCCCGACGGGCTGCGCGCCGCCCTCCCCGCCATCGGGCTCAACTACCCCGGGACGAAGCTTCTGCCCGGCAAGGGGGACAAGGTGCGCATCCCCTGCGTGGGCGAGATCGACCTCCTCCAGTCCGCCGGGACCGGAGGGAAGGCCTGGCAGTGGCTCGTGGAGAAGGACGAGTGCGGCTCCTGCGGCCGCAGCGTTTGCGGGGGGGAAGGCGGCACGACCGCGGCGAAGTCCCCGCAGAGGACGGCGGCCGCCGCCCGCCTGCCCAGCGGCTGGTCCTGCACGCCGCCCAACGCCAAGGGCATCGTCGAAGGGGTGCTCGCGCGGCCCGGCATGTCCAAGGCCCTGCGCCGCGCCTGCCGCAACAACACGGACTGGACGTTCCCCGACGCGGTCGTCGACGAACTGCGCCGCGGCGACCTCCGCTGGGGCTACCTGTGCCGGCGCGGCAACTGCGGCGACCCCTCGCACGACGTGCTGTGCTACTATTGCGGGCCGGGACAGCCTTTCGAACGGGCCGACGACATCCGCTGCGTGGACTATATCGTCGCTTCGTGCTACAACGACCCGAGCGACGGGAACCCGTCCATCGGCTGGACGCTGCTCGAGCCTCACCCGCCCGGCACCCCCGGCTGGACGTCCCGCGGCCGCTTCCAGGGCGGGCCCGCCCATGCGCTGCACGCGCCCATCCAGGCGCCGAGGCTCTCCCTGCCCCAGGCGGCGCCGGCCCCCGCGCCGGCTCCGGCCCAGGCTCCCGCGCAAGCTCCGGCTTCGGCGGGCGCGCCGGCTCCAACTCCCCGTCCGGCTTTCCGGCCGGCCCAGGGCGGAGCTCCCGCCGCGCTGCCGGCCGCGCCCCAAGTCCCGGAGGACGACAGGGAAGAGGCGCCTGCTCACGAAGAGGCGGACGAGGAAGAGCCGCAGTAGCGGACTAGGGCTGAGGGGGAGTGTCGGCGAGCCGCGTGCGCAGCCAGACCCGGCCCGCGCGGGCCCCGAGCAGTTCGGGCGAAGGCTGGATGGTCGGGGTCTGCTCCACGTTCTGCCTGCGCGCCTCGCGCTCCACGGGGTCCCGGATGAACTCGAAGAGCTCGGCGGTGGTGATGGCTCCGTCGGAGTCCGAATCGGCGGCGCCGCGCAGCCCCTTGAGCAGGTAGTAGGTCATGAGGCCGTGCTGGGCCTCGGGATAGTAGGTGCTGATCTGCTCGCCGCCCGTGGCCGTGATGACGACGGTGTTCGGGGAGACGGGAGGCGCTTCCTGCTTGATGACGAGCGGCCGGGCCCCCTTCGCCATCACCGAGCGGCCGCCGGCGCCCGAGAAGCAGGCGTCGAGCGTCACGACCACGTCCTGCGTCGGCATCTGGGCGAGGCTGGCGTAGAGCCTCTTGACGGGGAAGGCCGTGTCCTCGGCGTAGCTGGGGTCGCCGTCGTAGGGGATCAGGTAGCTGTCGCCGGATCTCGGGTCCGGCGAGCCGTGGCCGGCGTAGAAGACGAAGACCTTGCTCTTCTCGGTGACCCGGTTCCTGAGCCAGGAGCCCAGGTACTTGACCAGGTCGCTCTTGGAGGCGTGCTCGTTCTGGAGCAGCACCACGTTCTTGGCGTCGAAGCCCATCGAGCGCGTCAGGTAGTCGTAGACGGCCTGGGAGTCCCGCGAAGCGTAGTCCACGGGAGGGATGCCCTCCTGCCGGTACTTCTCGATGCCGATGACGACCCCGTACGCATCGGGGTCCAGCGGCACGAAGAGATCCGGAGGGGAGTCCACGTCCTCGGGAGGAGGCTCCGTCTCGACGACGGGGGCCTCCTTGCCCTTGAAGGCGTAGCGCTTCGCGGACACCCGCTCTCCCATGACCAGGTTGAGGGACTGGGCCTTGGCGCCGTGGCGCCCGCTCGAGTCGGCGATGTCCACGCTCACCGGCAAAGCCTTGCCGCCCTTGTAGCGCTTCTTGATGAAGAGCTCGAAGACGGCCGTCTTGGTCTCGCGCGGGGCGATGGCGCCGAACTCCGCGGTGGTCTCGCCGGAGGCGACGATGTCGGGATGGCCGGTGGACAGGAGGGCTTTCACGCCCTCCGCCGGCGCCTCGCCGGCGTTGCGCACCAGGACGGTGATGGGCATCACCGCGCCGGCCTTCAAGGCTGCGTTCCCCTCGATCTGCACGCCGGCCAGCTCGAGGAGCGGCAGGCGGGAGCGGCGCACCTCGAGCTCGACGATGACCGGTTCGGGCTCGAAACCGTTGAGCTCGGCGGCCGCGATCTCGATGCGCAGGGGGCCGGTGGAGGCCGTCTCGTCGGCCGAGATGGACAGCTCCCGGGTCGAGCCGAAGCCCGCGCCGATGTCGCCCAGCTCGGCCGCGGGGGTGAGCTTGATGCCCGACGTCTCGGGCGAGGAGGCGGAGAGCCTCAAAGCGAAGGCGGGGCCCGGGCCCGCGTTGTTGACGCTGACCCGGAGCAGGGCCTTCTCCCCGATGTTCAAGGCCTCATCCCCCGAGGGTTCGACGAAGGCGACCTCCATGCTCAGGCTGGCCGGGGCGCCGGCGCGGCCGGCCGGCGCATGGGTCGAGAAGGCGACGGCCGGCTCCGGAGCGGGCTCCTTCGCCGGCGGCTCGGGCTCCACCTGCGCCGGTCCGGGCAGGGGCTTCGCGGCCGTCGGCGGGAAGGGCTCGGCCTCGTCGTCCGGCGGCTCCTCCGGCAGAGGCTCGTCTTCTTCCGCCGGGGCGGAGAGGAGCTCTCCCGGCTTCGGCGCCGCCGGCAGCGGGGCCGGTTTCGGGGCGGGCGTCTTGGGCGGCGGCGCGGCTTTGGGCGGTTCGGGTTTCGCCGGCGGCGGCTGGATCGGGGCGGGCGGCGGCTCGGACTTCGGCTTGGGGAGCGCGCTGACCCAGGTCTTCGAGGCGGCCTTTTCCTCCGGCTTGCCCAGGACCACGCCGACGTCCCAGCTCTTGAGGCTCCCGTCGATGGCGCCCGAGAGGGCCTTGCGTCCGTCCGGGGAAAAGGCGACGGCGCTCACCGGGCTGGGGTGGCCCGTGAGGGTGGCGAGGTTGCGGCCGGAGTTCACGTCCCAGAAGCGCACCGTGCGGTCGGAGGAGCCCGAAAGGACGGTCTTTCCGTCCGGCGAGAAGGCGACCGCCGTGGCGTGGCCGGCATGCCCGACCCAGGTGGCGAGGATCTCGCCGGTCGAGACCTTCCAGAGCCGAACGACCCCGAAGGCATGGGCGGAGACCGCCTTGCTCCCGTCCGGGGAGAGGGCCATGGCCAGGACCGGCTCGTCGGCCTTGGGCAAAGCCAGCAAAAGTCCGCCGGAGCGGACGTCCCAGAGCTTGAGGGAACCGTCCCCTCCGCCGGTGAGAGCCATCTCCCCGTCCGGGGTGAACGCCGCGCCCGTGACGCCGAGGAGGCACTCGGTGTGGGCCGGGGTGCACTGGCGGTACTTCCCGAACTCCCGGCAGGACTGCTGGATGTAGCGGCACTCGGTGCCGGGGAGGCTGTCGTCGCCCAGGAAGGCCTCGTGCGCCGTCAGGGTCATGAGCACCTTGCCGCTCTGGAGGTCCCAGACCTTGGCCAGGCCGTCGGCGCCGCCGGTGAGCAGGCGGTTGCCGTCGGGCGACACCGCGGCGCGCAGGACGGGGCCGGCGTGGCCTTTCCAGAAGCTCTTGATGTCCCTGTCGGGCGAGGCGCTCTCGGCGTCCCAGACCTTGATGACCGGCCCCCAGGACGTCGAGATGAACCGCTTCCCATCCGGAGTGAAGACCGTGGAACGGATGGGCAGGTCGAGGCCGGTGATGACCGCTAGGTTGGCGCCGTTCTCCATCTTCCAGAGGGCCAGGGTCTTGTCCTGGCTCCCGGTGAGGGCGGTCTTGCCGTCCGGGGACACGGCGATGGAGTGGACAGCGTCGTTGTGGCCTTCCCAGGTCGTGAAGGCGGGAATCTCGGCGGCGGCGGAGGAAGCCAGGAGCAATAGGAGGGCGCTCAGCATCGTCAGGATCATTATACTCCAGAATCGCTCTGTGGAACCGGCTTGTCAGAAGACCGGTTTCAGAAGCTTGTGATGAGGGCGATGGCCGTGGTCGTGTCGTCCTTGAGCACGGCCCCGGGAGGATAGCTGTTGTGCTTCCAGAGGAAGGACGCCTTGATGGAGAACCGGTCCGACAAGGCCGCCGTCACGGCCGTCTCGGTCTTGAGGCGGTTGTCCTTGAGCAGGACGAGGCTCTGGACGTGCTCGACGTCCTGGGAGAAGGAGGCTGAAGGGTTGAGCTGCCGGGAGAACTTGGAGTACAGGCGCCCCGACGCGTAGTCGTTGCGGTCGGCTCCGATGCGCTCCTCGTAGACGTAGCCGGGGGCCGCTTCCGCGATGAGCAGGTCCTTCTCCGTCTTCCAGAGCTCGCGCCCGCAGCCCGCGTTGAGCGCGTGGCGGTGGGCCAGGCTGGCCAGGGGGTCCCGGTCCCAGCGGTACTCCTGGAACAGGTAGTTGCGCTCGCTGAGCTTGCGGGTGACCTTCTCCAGGGCGTAGAACTGCTCCGTGGTCACGGCCCCCTGGCTCTTCGAGTTGACCGCCCCGGCTTCGGAGTCGAGGCGGTAGCTCGGCCGGAAGTCCCAGGCGAAGACGTTCTTGGCCGACACGGTCGTGATCCTGCTGTTCCCGTTCGCCGTGACCAGGGAGAGCTCGGTCTGGTCCTTCCACTTCTTCTCCTTGGCGGGGGCGTCCGCGGCGAGGGCCGAGCCCGGCAGGAGGGCGGCGAGGAGGAGAGCGAGGAGGCGGTTCATGATACGGATTATAATACATCGGGCGGATTGACTGTCTCGACGGGATTAGCTACCATCCACACTAGCCGCTGAAACCAACTGATCAGGAGATAGAACCATGAAGAAGACCCTCGTCGCCGGCCTCGTGATGCTGTCCTTCGCCGCCATCCCTGTCCAAGCCGGCAACTACAGCTACGCGGGCTGCGGCCTCGGCGCCGTCATCTGGGGCAAGAACAACAACCGCGCCGTGCAGACGCTCGCCACGACCACGAACAGCACGTTCTACTCCCAGAGCCTCGGCATCACCTCCGGCACCTCCGAGTGCACGGACGGCGGCGTGGCCAAGAAGGAGATGGCGCGCGAGATCTTCGTCGCGGCCAACCTGAAGGACGTCACCCGCGAGATGGCCGCCGGCCAGGGCGAGTTCGTCACCGCGCTGGGCACCCTCTCGGGCTGCACCCAGAATGTCCTGCCGGACTTCCTGCGCGCCGTGCAGAACCACTACCAGACGATCGTCCCGACCGCGACGACCGAAGCCCGCCAGATCGTCCACGGGCTCGACAACGTCATCGCGCACAACGCGATCCTCTCCGAGTCCTGCAAGGGCTGAGCTTCAGCGGCTCAAGACGCCAGGGAGCGGGTAGGGACCGAGAGGTCCCTACCCGCTTTTCCCTGAGAATGATGATCCAAGCCCTGCTGACGGTTTTTTTCCTGTTCCCCGGAGCCTACGCGCAGGCGCCCCAGGGGCAGGACGCCGAGGCCGCGGCGTTCGTCCAGCAGATCCTGCGCACCCCGCCCCAGAAGCTGAGCCAGGCCCAGGTCAGCCGCTTCCTCTACCGGGTCCAGCCGGCCGCCCTGCCCCCCGAGCTCCAGCAGGCCTACTTCCAGCGGCGGGACGTCATCATGGGCGCGGGACTCCACCGCAAGTTCCAGGCGGAGGAGGAGCCCCAGGCCAAGAAGAAGCCCAAGCCTCAGCCTCCCGCCAACACCGCCAAGGCCCTCCTGGCCGCGGGCTACGAGGAGATCGACAGCGCGGAGTTCGGCTGGCTGAGCCGCGAGACGAAGTGCACCCAGGCCCAGCTCGAGGAACACACCACCCTCAAGGTCGTCGTCGAGCTCGGAAAGGACAAGAAGAAGACCCTGCGCTACTTCCTCCAGCCCAAGGACCCCCTCTTCGCCGCGGTCGCGAACTACCGGAAGGGGCACAAGGACCTTCGGGGCACCCGCCTGTTCGGAACGAAGTCCTCCAGCCTCTGTACCGGCAAGCCGTAAGACATGCGCTCCGCCCTCCTGGCCGGGCTCGTCCTCTGGGCCTGCGCCGCCCCCGCCGTCTGCGAGTATCGCGACGACCTCCTGGAGCGGGCCCGGGGACTGCGCCTCTGGGAGGACCCGTACTGGACGAGGCTGCTCCACTACGAGCTCTCCTTCACCGGGCCGCGCGGCGGCTCGACCAGCCCGGACTTCTTCCTGTCCCCGAAGGGACGCCGCGACCCCCGAGCTGAGCTCGAGGCGGACCTCGCCGCCTTCTTCGCGCCCGACACGGGCGACCCCGAGGTCCAGCACGCGCAGTGCATCTTCCCCGAGCGCTACGCCTGGCTCAAGGAGCGGCTGGCTTTCGACCCGCAGCTCCTGCCGGAGCGCGCGTGCCCCCGCTTCGAGCACTGGCGCTCGGCCATCGGCGCGCGAGGGGTCAGCATCGTCTTCGCCTCGGGCTACCTCAACAACCCCTCGACGCTGTTCGGCCACACCCTGCTCAAGCTGCGCCGGAGCACGGGCACGCAGACCCCGGACGTCCTGGACTACGTCCTCAACTTCGCCGCCTACACCGACGAGACCAACGGCGCCGTCTTCGCCTTCAAGGGCCTCGTGGGGCTCTACCCCGGCCGCTTCTCGAGCATCCCGTACTACCTCAAGATCCAGGAGTACAACAACATCGAGAGCCGCGACCTCTGGGAGTATCCCCTGCCCTTCTCCCAGGAGCAGACCGACCGCATCCTGCGCCACGCCTGGGAGCTGGGCAGCGCCGAGTTCCCCTACTACTTCTTCACGGAGAACTGCTCCTACCAGCTTCTGCCCCTGCTCGACGTCGGGGACACCCGGCTGGGCCTGAGGGACGCCCTGCGCTCCTGGGTCATGCCCGGGGACACCCTGCGCGCGGCCGTGCGGTTGACGGGCGCGCAAGAGCCCGCCCGGTTCCGGCCCTCCCTATGGTCGCAGGTCGCCTGGCGGCGCGCGCAGCTCGCGCCGGAGGAGGCTGCGCTGGCCGAGCGCTGCGCCCGGCAGGACCTTCCGGCGGCGCTCGAGTCCGTCGGGAGCCTGCCCAAGGACCGGCAGGCCGCGGTGCTCGAGACGGCCGACCTCTACCTCCAGTACCTGTCCCGCTCCAGGAAGAAGTCCGAGAAGTACGGCGTGGAGGCGCGCTCGCGCGAGCTCCAGCTCGCCCGCTCCCGGCTTTCCATCCAGGGGGCCGCCGAGCCGGTGCCGCGCCCCGTCCCGCTTCTAGAGGCCCACGAGACCGTCCGGGCCGGCGGCGGCTTCGGCCTCACCCGGGACTCTTCCTTCGAGGAGGTCTCTTTGCGCCCGGCCCTGCAGGACCTCCTCGACGACCCCGCGGGCTACCTGCCCGACTCGCGCCTGGAGGCCTTCCACCTCCGCTGGCGCATCGACAACCGCACGGGCAAGGGCTATTTCCGGCAGGCCGACTTCTTCCACGTGATGGCGCTCAACCCCTATGATGACTGGCTGCTGCGTCCTTCCTGGGAGGTCGGCACGGGTCTCGACCAGGCCGAGGAGCTCGTCGAGTTCCCGCAGGACGCGCTCTACTACGGGCTCCTGGGCTCCGGCGGGCTCTCCCTCTCCAGTTCCCTGCTGGGGCGCGAGGTGTTCTACGCCCTTCTCACGGCGGACACGGGCTTCGGGAGCGCCTTCGAGAGCGGCTACCGCCTCGGAGGCGGGGTGCGGGGCGGGGCGACCTTCGCGCTGGGCGGCCGCTGGCGAGCCCAGTTCGAGGCGAAATTCCTGGACTACGGACTGGGAGACGACCGCTCGAACTGGGCCTATTCCCTGGGGCAGTCCTTCCAGCTCTCCCGGAACGCGGCCCTGCGGCTGAGCCTCGGCCGGCACGGGATCCACAAGGAGGTTATGCTATCCTTCCACGGCTACTTCTTCCCATGGTGAGGCTCCTGCCGCTCCTCCTGCTGGCGCCGCTCCTCGGCTGCACCCGGCTCTTCTTCCAGCCGGACCGCTGGCTGCACCACGCCCCGCAGGTCCTCAAGGTCCGTTTCGAGCCCGTCCGCTTCGCCTCGGCCGACGGAACGATGCTGAGCGGCTACTGGTTCCCTTCGACCGGGACGGCTCTCGGCACGGTCGTGCACTTCCACGGCAACGGGCAGAACGTGACTTCCCACTACACGCTCTCCTACTGGCTGGCCGCCGAGGGCTTCAACGTCTTCGCCTTCGATTACCGGGGCTACGGGGACTCCGAGGGCGTTCCCGGGATGAAAGGCGCGGTCCAGGACGGGGCGGCGGCCCTGCGCTGGGCTTCCGAGAAGCCGGGCGTGGACGCGGCGAAGCTGGCCGTGTTCGGGCAGAGCCTGGGAGCGGCGCTGGGTCTGGCCGCCATCCAGGAGAGCGGGCTGCCGGTCCGCGCCGTCGTGCTCGAGGGCTCCTTCCTCACCTACCGTTCCATCGGGCGCGCGGTTTTGCGCAAGAACGTCATCACCTGGCCCTTTCAGTGGCTGCCCTACCTGGTCGTGACCGGGCGGCGGACGCCCGCGGAAATGGTCCGCCGCCTGCCGCCCTGCCGCCTGCTCTTCGTCCACGGGGAGGACGACGAGATCGTGCCTCTTTCGGAAGGGCAGAGGCTTTTCGCGCTCGCCCCCGAGCCGAAGTCGTTCCTCCGCACGCCGGGAGGCCACCTGGACGCCTTCTCGACGTACCGGTCGATGTACGGGGCGAAGCTGACGGCATTCTTGAAGGAAGCGATGCTTCCCTGAAGGACACTTGACAGGAAAAAGGTTTTTCTCAACACTGATAGTGCAAGGCGCTTCGCGCCATGCTCGGGAGGTCCCTATGGGAGCGTCTCCGAAGGTGCTCCGCCGTCGGGATTGGACTTCGCTCATGCTGGTCGCCGCCTTGGCGTCCGCTCAGCCCGCATACGGCGGCTGGGCCGAGGACTTCGCCAGGGGAAAGAACTCCGCCGTGGGCGGAGGCTACGCCATCTTCGGCGGGGTCGGGGCCGGCTTCTTCAACGCGCTCACCGGCGGCGCGATCTACGGCAAGGGCACGAAGGACGACCTCAAGGCCGATCCGAAGGATCCGATGAAGGGGGGGGCAGGCTCCGACGCGGCGGACCCCGGCAAGCAGACCTTCTTCCCGGCTAAGGACAAGGACGTCACTCCCGAGGAGGCTCAGGCCAAGCTGGTCAAGAAGCTTCCCGCCACGAGCAGCGTCGGCTCCTCCAACCCGGACGGCAGCCTCGCGCTGCTCCAGCCGGAGAGCAAGGACCTCGGCGCGTTCTCCCAGCGCAGGCCGGGGTCGGGCGCCGGCTTCGGCGGGCCCGGCGAGATCGAAGTGCCGGACATCCGCTCCCACGCCATGTCGGTGGACGAGGCGGACGCCGAGCAGCAGCGCCGCCGCGGCATCAAGACCCAGTACCGCAAGCCCAAGGTGGCCTCCGAGGGCTCGGAGTTCCCCGAACAGCGGAAGATGACGACCGCCCAGCAGAAGGCGCGGGTCGCCGCGGTCTACGACAGGCGGGTCGGGGTGCCGACCGTCACGGTCTCGAAGAGCGACGGCGCGAACGCGCTCAACCTGCTGCGCCTGGCCAACCGCAAGATCGAGCTCAGGGACTGGAAAGGCGCGGTCGAGGACGGCCAGAAGGCGGTCGAGCTCGACCCCATGAACGCCGGCGCCCATGAGTCGCTGGCCTACGCGTTCCTTCAGAAGGGCGACTACGAGGCGGCCCTCCACCACGCCGACAAGGCGCTGGAGCTCGACCCGCACAGCGCCCAGGCCCACTACATCCGGGCCCTGGCCCTCGAGAAGCTCGGCGACAAGGCGGAGAGCCGTTCCTCCATCGAGCGCGCGGCCTTCTACGACCCCTCGCGCTTCAACTCGTTCCTGGAGGCGGCCAAGAGAGGCCGCAGTCTGTTCGCCCCGGACGCCGAGGACAGCTCCGCGCTCATGGACTCGGTGACGCAGAAGCGCATCGGCTTGGCGGCGGAATGGCTGTTCTTCTGGCTGGTGATGCTCATCCTGGGGGGAGGCGGGTACCTGCTCTTCCGGGTGCTGCGCAGGCGCGACAAGGACGCGGAGGGGCGCTTCGCGGAGGCGGGGCTGCGCATCGCCCTCGCCGTCGAGGCCGAGAAGGAGGGCGCCCTCCTGGGCGGCAAGTACGAGCTCGCCCGGGTCATCGGCAAGGGCGGGATGGGGCAGGTCTGGGAGGCCCAGGACACGGTGCTCGGCCGCCGGGTGGCCGTCAAGAAGATGACCTTCGAGCCCAACGAGGCGGGCGCGACCGCCCGGGACTTCTGCCTCAAGGAGGCCCGCACCCTGGCGTCTTTGCACCACCCGGCCATCGTCGAGATCTACGAGATCCTCGACGAGCCGGGAGGGCTCTACCTCGTCTTCGAGCTGCTCCGCGGCAAGACCGTCCAGCATAGGGTCGCCGAGCAGAAGCGCATCCCGTTCGCGCAGGCCCGCGACATCCTCAAGACGGTCTGCGAGGCCCTGGAGTTCGCGCACGGCCAGGGCATCGTCCACCGGGACCTCAAGCCCGCGAACATCATGGTCACGGAGCAGGGCTTCATCAAGGTGATGGACTTCGGCATCGCGCGGCGGCTCGGCGACAAGGTGACGGCGGTGGCGGTGCCCGCGTCCCCGCAGGCGGCGGCCGCCATCCCTATGGCGCGGACGCAGACGGTCGCCGGCACGCCGGCCTACATGGCGCCGGAAGCGGAGAGCGGGATCGTCTCCCCGGGGCTGGACGTCTATTCCTTGGGAGCCTGCCTCTACGAGATGATCACGGGACAGCTCCCCTTCGGGTACGGAGACCTCTCCGAGAAGATCGACAAATCCTACCTGAGGCCCTCCGTGCTCGCGCACAACCTGCCGCAGGGGGTCGATGCCCTCATCGACGCCGCGCTCGAGCCGGCCTTGGAGAAGCGCCTCCCGACCGTGGCCCGGTTCCGGGCCGCCCTCGAGCAGATCCAAGCCTGAGGTGAACGGGGCGGGGCGCTCCTGGGCGGCGGTCGCGCTGTTCGCGCTCCTGGTCAGCGCTCCGTTCTGGGACAAGCCGTTCCACGTGGATGAGCCGTTCTTCCTGGCCATCGCCGACCAGATCCGGACGGACCCCCGGCATCCCCTGGCCTTCGACTACAACTGGTACGGGCGCCTCGTGCCCATGGCCAGCATCAACAACACGCCTCCTCTGCTGGGCTATCTGCTGGCCGGGGCCTGGCAGCTCACCGGGGGCCGGGAGTGGGCCATGCGGCTGTGTCTGTTCCCGCTCGACCTGGTCAGCGCGTGGGCGCTCCTGCTCCTGGCCGCGCGCTTCCTGAAGCGCCCCCTCCTTCCGACCCTCATCGTGCTGGCCGCGCCGGCCTATCTGATCGACATGAACCATCTCATGGCGGAGAAGCTCATGGCCGCCTTCGTGTTCCCGGCGATCTACGCCCTCGTCCGGGGCGTGGACGAGGATCGCCCGCGCTGGTTCTGGGCTTCCTCCGCGCTGTTGGCCGGCGCCCTTCTGTCCAAGTACGCGGCCGTCTTCGCGGTCGTGCCCATCGCGGTTTACGCGCGGCGCAGGGGCGTGCCGATGAAGCGCCTCCTCGCGTATCTGGCCGCGGCCGGCGCGCCCGTGGCCCTCTACGTCTTGAGCAACCGGGCCTGGGACGCGGCCTGGGAAGTGACCGCTCGATCGTCCCAGCTCCTGACCGCGTCCTGGCCGCACAAACTGCGCTCCCTGGCGGCGTTCCTGGGCGGGTGCGGGGTGGTGACCGCGCTCTGGCCCCTGAGCGTTCTGCGGCGGCGCGCTGCGGTCCTGGCCTGCTCGGCGGCGGCGCTGGCGCTGTTCTTGCCGTTTCTGGATCTGGCGCCTTTGGTGCGGCCGGTGGACAGGTTCACGGGCTGGCTCTTCGCCGCCGGCGGGCTCTCCGGCCTGTGGGTCCTCTCCCGGGACGGCCGGAGCGACGAGGGCTGGGCTCTCTGGACTCCGTGGGTTTGGGCCGTGCTCCTCCTCCAGGCGTGCCTGTACTGGTCGGTCATGGCTCGCCAGATGATGTTCCTCCTGCCGCCCATGGTGTTCGGGCTGGCCGCGCGCATGGAGCGGGAGCGGGCCCCCGCCCAGTCGCGGCGGATCCTGTCCGTGAGTCTGGCCGGGACTTTGGGTTTGAGCTTGTGCCTCTCCATCGTGGACTATCAGTACGCTTCGGCCCAGAAGAGCCTGGCGCTGGAAGTCCGGCGAGACTATCTCGACTCCGGCCGCCGGGTCTGGCACGCGGCCCACTGGGGGCTCCAGCACTACCTGAAGGCCGCCGGCGCCATGCAGATCGACTGGGCGCGCGGGGGCTGGGACGCCGTGCGTCCCGGCGAGGCGGCCGTGGTCAGCCGGGTCAACTCCAACGCCAGGCCCATGCTCTCCCCGCGCTTGGCCGACGTGAAGGAATGGCGCGTCGGCACGCCGATCCCCCTGCGCCTCATGAGCGGATGGAGCGGGGAGGGGGGATTCTATTCCAACGTGGCCGGGTTCCTGCCCTACTCGCTCAGCGCCGAGCCTCTCGACGAGTTCCGCATCGTCGAGTTCCGATAGGCGCATCCCGCGCCGAGGAGCAGCGCGGCCAGGGTGGAAGCCAGCCCCAGGAAGAACGGCCAGGAGCGGAAGCGGAAGAGGATCTCGTGGCGGCCCGGCGGGACCCGCACGCTCAGGAACGCGTCGGCGAAGCTTTCGATGAAGACGCGCTCCCCGTCGAGCCGGGCCTGCCAGCCTGGATAGACCAGCTCCGAGAGGACGAGCAGGCCGCCCTGCCTGAAATCCACCTCCGCCCGCAGGCGCCCGGGACGGTAGTCGAAGGAGGAGAGGGCCATCTCCGCGTCCGGGGAGAAGAGCCGGGGGCGCGCCGCCGGGTTCGACCGGACGAAGAGCGCTCTGCGCTCGGCGCGAGTGGAGCCGGGCGCGAGGTCGACGCTCAGGGCGGCTCCGGTCCAGGCAAGCAGCGCGGAGCCCTCCGGAGCGGCAGCCAAACGGCGGCGGACCTCCTCGGCCGTCTTGAGCCGCAGGACCTGATGACCGCTCACCTCGCCGACCCGGAAGGCCATCCCGTAGGAAGGCGCCAGGAAATCCTTCATCAGCAGGTAGTCCTCTTCCGACTCGAGGCGGCCGGCCGCCCACGCCTGCATCAGCCGCTCCCCGTGATGCACGCGGGGGAAGGGGGCATGCGATGCGAGGAGGTCGAGCGGGGTGGGTTCGGTCAGGAACTTCGGGCTGGACCACGCCGTCCTGGGGGCCTGGGCGAAGAGGAGCAGGTCGGCCGCGAGGAACGCGGCGGCGGCCCAGCGCCAGGGCTCGCGGGGGAGAGCCCGGACGCCGGCCGCGCTCAGCGGCGCCGCGAGGGCGGCGGCCAGGAACAGCCAGTCGGCAGGGAGCCTGAGGCCGGGGAGAGGCCCGGCCAGGCTGAGGGCCAGGGCCGCGGCGGCCAGCGCGGCCAGCCAGCGCTCGCGGGCTCCTCCGCGCCAGGCGCCCCATGCGGCCAG
>DMEZ01000071.1:67889-68306 GCA_003450735.1 Elusimicrobiota bacterium
TGGCGGCAAGAGACAGCCCCGCCGTGCCCAGATAGAAGCCCGCGACGGCCGGATCGCCCGCGAGGCCGGGGCTCCAGAAGGCCCACTGGGGAAGGAAGAGCTCCTTGAGCAGCTGCGCCGGCGGCAGGGGGGACTGCGCGGCCAGCTCCGGCGTCAGGCGCAGGGCGGAGTGCGTCAGGAGCTGAAGGAAGGGCAGAAGCTGGATCGCGGCCAAACCCAGCGCCCAGGCCGCGGCCTGGGCCAGGGTGCGCAGCGCCGTGCGGCCGGCGCGCAGGGCCATCACGGCCAGCAGCAGCCCGGTGAGCAGAAAGAACGGGGGATAGCCGGCCAGCCACTGCAAAGCCAGGCAGGCGCCCAGGGCGAGGGGCGCGCGGGCCTCCAGGCAGTACCAGGCGAGCGGCAGCCACGCGGCCGAGG
>DMEZ01000071.1:68393-101970 GCA_003450735.1 Elusimicrobiota bacterium
GCCCAGGAAGAAGCCGTTGAGGCCCGCAGCCAGCGCGGCGGCGGCCGCGGCGGCGGGGAGACGGTGCCAGCTCCAGGCCAGGGCCGCGGCTCCGCCCGCGGCGAGCAGGGTGTGGGCGACCACCCAGCCATGGAGATAGCCGTCGAAGCCCGAGGGGAGGGCGAGCAGCCAGGAGAGGGGGTAGAGCGTCCCGGTGAGCGGGTCCGCCAGGTGGGGGAAGCCCATCGCGCGGAGCGGGTTCCAGAGGGCCCAGCCCGGCTCGGAGGCCATCGCGCGCAGGAGGCTCCAGTTCGGATAGGCGACGGTCATGAGGCCGCCGTCGACGGGGATGAGGCCCTGAAGGAGGAGACGGCGCCAGGCCAGGAGGAGCGCCAGGAGCGGCAGGCTGATGAGGAGGGCGAGGCGCCGGCGGGAGCTCATGAGGGTATACTTTATCATTGTGAGGCTCCGCTCCGCGCCGTTCTCCGCATTGCTATACTAGCGCCATGGAACGCCGGTATCGGCTCGGGATCGACCTCGGCGGCACGAAGATCGAGGGCATCGCTCTGGATCCCGAAGGCCGGGAGGTCTTCCGGAAGCGGACCCCCACCGAGCGCCAGAAGGGCTACACCCACATCCTCGAGAACATCCGGAGGCTTTACCGCGACCTGGTCCTCTCCATCCGGAACCGGACGCACACTCTCGGGATGGGCACGCCCGGGGCGATCTCTCCCAGGACAGGGCGACTCAAGAACTCGAACACCGTGTGCATGAACGGGAAGCCGTTCAAGGCGGATATCGAGGAGCTTTTGGGCCGGACGCTCGAGATCCAGAACGACGCCAACTGCTTCGCCATGGCCGAGGCGCTCCACGGGGCCGGCCGGGGCCGGCGGATGGTGTTCGGCGTGATCATGGGCACCGGCTGCGGGGGAGGGCTGGTGCTGGACGGCCGGGTCTGGACGGGCAGGCAGGCGATCGGCGGGGAATGGGGCCACATGGCCATCGACCCGCGCGGGCCGGAATGCTACTGCGGAGCGAGGGGCTGCGTCGAGACCTTCATCAGCGGCGGAGGGCTGGAACGGCGCTTCGAGCGCGAGCACGGCGTGCGCAGGACGCTCAAGGACATCTGCGCGGCCCATGCCCGCGGCGACCCGGCGGCCGGGAGGTTCATGAAGCGCTTTTTCGCGGATTTCGGTCTCTGCATGGCCAACCTGATCAACGTCCTGGACCCGGACATCGTGGTGCTCGGAGGCGGGGTCTCCAACATCGACCTGCTCTACACCGAGGGCGTCCGCGAAGCCGGACGCAGGGTCTTCAACGACAGGCTCGAGACCCCCATCGTCAAGCACCGGCTCGGAGACTCCGCCGGGGTGCTCGGCGCGGCGCTCATCGGCGTCTGAGGAATTGACGCGCGGGGCCGATAATGGGAAAATCGACGACGATGCCGAGGCTGTGCGCGTCCCTGGCCGCTCTGCTGCTCCTGCCGCCCTTCTCGAGCGCGGCCGTCTCCCCCGAGCCGGCTCCGGACATCGCCGCGGCGGGGCCCGTGAAGCCGGAGGGCGAGCCGGGCCTGCTCCTGCTCCGGGCCGTCGAACCCTCGGCGGAATATTCGATCAAGCTGGTCAACGTCATCCACGTGCTTCCGGCCGCCTACGAGCTCCGCGCGGTGCTGGCCCGGACCGTCCTGGGGAAGAACCGCGCCACGCTCCCGGAGATCATGGCCGCCGTGCCCGAGGCCATGGCGGGGATGAACGCGAGCTTCTTCTCCTTGGAGGACGGCAAGCTCGTGGGCTTCTTCATGGAGGGCGGCAGGATCGCCGAGCATCACCCGCACCCCTCCATGGACCGGATCTTCTTCTCGCGCGCCGACGGGACGGCGGGGATCGCCGCCGGCACGCGGATCGATCCGCAGGGAGTCCTCTCCGCCGTATCCGGGAAATCCGCTTGGGACGAGCAGAGCGCCTCCGCCCGGACGGCCTTGTGCATCGATGAGGGCGGGCACGTCAAGCTGGTGAGCGCCTACCCGGTGCGCGATCTCTCCAGGATGACGGAATACCTCACCCGGCGGGAAGCCTGCGCCGCCGTCGTACACCTCGACGGCGGGGGCTCGGCCCAGGCCTTCGTCCGGGGCAAGCTCTCCGTCGGCTGGGAGAGGGGCCGCGGCTGCGAACGCTCCGTCCTCGAATCCCCGAGCGAATGCTTCCGCCCCGTGCCGGCGTTCATCCTCGCGGTCCCGAGGACCTGAGGGCATGAGAGCCGCCCTGCTCGGCGCGCTCCTGAGCGCCCTCCCCTGCGCCGCCTCCGAGCCGCCGGTCGAACTGCGCGGAGTCTGGCTCACCAGCGTCGACAGCTCGGTGCTCGAGGGCAGGAAGAGCATCGCCGAGGCGATGGAGTTCCTGGAGCAGCACCACTTCAACGCCGTCTTCGTCGTGGTCTGGAACAGCGCGTACACGCTCTACCCCAGCCGCGTGATGGAGCGGCGCTTCGGGACGGCCATCCATCCCCGCTTCGCCGGCCGGGACCCGCTCGCCGACGTCGTGGCCGAGGCGCACGCGCGCGGCATCGCGGTCATCGCCTGGTTCGAGTACGGGATGGCCGCGTCCTACCGTGCCGGCGGCGGCCCGATCCTCAAGAAGAACCCCTCCTGGGCGGAGCGGGACTCCTCGGGGAAGCTGTTGACGAAGAACGGCTTCGAATGGCTCAACGGCTTCCATCCCGAGGTGCAGGACTTCCTCCTCTCCCTGGTCTCGGAGGTCGCCGAGAACTACGGCGTGGACGGGATCCAGGGAGACGATCGCCTCCCGGCCCAGCCGGTCGAGGGCGGCTACTCGGCCTACACGGCCGGCCTCTGGGCGGCGGAGCACGGCGGCGCCCAGCCTCCGAAGGAGCCCCGCGACCCCGCCTGGATGCGCTGGCGCGCCGACCGGCTCACGCGCTACGCGCAGGCCTTGTCCGCCGGAGCCAAGAAGTCGAGGCCCGGCCTGGTGGTCTCCTGGTCTCCGGGGCCCTATCCCTGGTGCTACGAGGAGTACCTGCAGGACTGGCCCGCCTGGATGAAGAACAACTCAGGCGACATCGTGCACCCCCAGCTCTATCGGCGCTCCTTCGAGGCCTACAAGGAGGTCCTGAGCTCCCAGCTCTCCGGAGCGGCCGGCTCGGCGGCGGGCCGGATGTACCCGGGGATGCTCATCAGCCTCGGGAGCTGGCAGGCTCCCGAGAAGGACATCGTCCGCGCGGTCCAGCTCAACCGGGAGCGCGGCCTCGGCGGGGAGGTCTTCTTCTTCTTCGAGGGTCTGCGCAGGGAGGGGGGGAAGCTCGCCCAGGCCCTGCTCGCGGGGCCCTACGCCGAGCGCGCGGCGCTCCCCGCGCCGTTCATCCGGAGGACGCAGCCCGACGCGGCTTCTCCGGCGAAGCTCCGGGGAAGAGCTCCCGGCCCCTCGGCCTTCGACGAGCTGTTGAAAGTGCATGCCGGGACGAAGGATGGCCTGCTCCCGCCCCTCTGAGCTGGCCCTCCTGCTCGCGCTCGCCGCGCTCCCCTGCGCCGCCGAAGAGACGATGAGAGCCGACGTGCTCGTCATCGGCGGAGGCACGGGCGGCGTCGCCGCCGGCATCCAGAGCGCGCGCCTCGGCGCGCAGACCCTCGTCGCCGAGCCCACGCTCTGGCTGGGCGGGATGCTCTCCGCGGCCGGCGTCTCCGCCGCCGACGGGAACCACCGCCTGCCTTCGGGCCTGTGGAAGGAGTTCCGCGACCGGGTGTACCAGGTCTACGGCGGCTCGCGGGCCGTGGCCACCGGCTGGGTGAGCAACACCCACTTCGAGCCCCGCGCGGCCGACCGCATCCTCAAGTCCATGGCGGCGGAGCCGCCCGCCCTGCGCGTCCTGTTCCGGCACCGCTTCCTCAAGACGCTCAAGCGCGGACGCAGGGTCGAAGGGGCCCTCTTCCTGGACGAGGCGACCGGCCGGCAGGTCGCCGTCCGGGCAGACTCGACCGTCGACGCGACCGAGCTCGGCGACGTCCTGGCGGACGCCGGCGCCGCCTACGACCTGGGGCTGGAGGCGGATGCGGTCTCCGGGGAGAGCGCCGGCGTCCAGGAGTCCAGCCCGATGGTCCAGGACCTGACTTACGCGGCCATCCTCAAGGATTACGGCCCGGGCTCGGATCGGACACTGCCCGTCCCGGAGGGCTACGACCCCGAGGAGTTCGACTGCGCCTGCTCCGACCGCTGCCGGGACAAGACCCGGGACCCGCCGGACGTGGACTGCCGCAAGATGCTGGACTACGCGAAGCTGCCGCGCGGAAAGTATCTCATCAATTGGCCGCGCTACGGCAACGACATCTACCTCGAGATCGTGGAGAAGAGCGAGGAGGAGCGGCGTTCGGCGCTGAAGGCGGCCAAGCTCCAGACCCTGCGCTTCGTCTATTTCATCCAGCGGGAGCTGGGGTTCAAGAATCTCGGGCTCGCCGACGACGAGTTCCCGACCGACGACCGCCTGCCCCTCCTCCCGTACCATCGGGAAGGCCGCAGGGTGCGGGGCCTGGCCCGGCTGAGGACGCGCGATATCGCCGAGCCTTACGCGCAGGAGGAGCCCCTCTACCGGACCGGCGCGGCCGTCGGCGACTATCCCATCGACCACCATCACCGCAAGAACCCCCGCCTCGCGCGGAGCCTGCGCTTCCAGCCCATCCCGTCCTTCAGCGTGCCGCTCGGCGCGCTCATCCCGGTGAAGGTCGACGGCCTCGTCGCCGCCGAGAAGGGGATCTCCGTGACCAGCGTCGTGAACGGCACCACCCGCCTCCAGCCTTGCGTCCTCCTGACGGGGCAAGCCGCGGGGGCCCTGGCCGCCCTCTCGGCCAGGCGGAAGCTCGAGCCGCGGGCCGTGAAGGTGCGCGACGTGCAGGCGGCGCTGCTCGACGAGGGGGCCTTCCTCCTGCCCTACCTCGACGTGCCCCCGGAGCATCCCCAGTTCCGCGCGGTGCAGAAGGTCGGGGCGGCCGGCATCCTCAAGGGGGAGGGCGTCCCTTATCAGTGGGCGAACCAGACCTGGTTTTATCCGGACGCCCCGGCGAAGAGCGAGGAGTTCCTCCAGGGGCTGCGCGAGTTCCAGGGCGGGGCGGCGCTGTCCGCCGCCGGCCCGGAGCTGCGGGTCTTCGACGCCTTGCGGCTCCTCTCGGCTCCCCCGGACCCCCGCCCGCTCTGGGCTTCCCTGAAGCTCAAGGACTATGACGCACAGCGCCTGATCACCCGGGCGGAGCTGGCGGCGCTGACGGACGCCCTCCTGCGCCCCTTCGAACGCCGGGGCGTGGACCATCATGGCCGCTGGAACTGACCTCGGCTTCGTGGTCTCCCACACGCACTGGGACCGGGCCTGGTACCTGCCCTTCGAATCCTGCCGCCATCGCCTCATCGGCTTCCTCGACGAGCTGCTGGACATCCTCGAAGGGGACCGCGGATTCCGCTCCTTCATGCTGGACGGACAGAGCGTGGTGCTCGAGGATTACCTCGCCATCCGGCCGGAGAACGGCCGGCGCATCCGGGCTCTCGTGCGCGCGGGGCGGCTCTTCATCGGACCTTGGTACACCCTGCCGGACCTCTTCCTGTCGGGAGGCGAAGCCGTGGTCCGCAACCTCCAGCTCGGGCGCGCGGGCTGCGCCCCCTTCGGCGGAGCCATGCCGGTCGGCTACGTCCCCGACCCCTTCGGCCACTTCGCCCAGATGCCCCAGGTCCTGCGCGGCTTCGGCCTCGACTCCTACGTCTTCATGCGGGGGATGGATGCCGCCACCGTGAAGAGGCTGGGCTCGATCTTCGATTGGCGCTCTCCCGACGGCTCCAGCGTCCTGGCCGTCAACCTGCCTTCGGGCTACCTGGCCCTCGGCGCCCTCGGACACCCCGCCCCCTTCGGCCGCTTCGATGGACGCAAGCCCACCGCGGCGGAGGCCCTGGCCCGCGTGAAGGAGACCCTCGAGACGCTGCGCGCGCGCCAGAGCGGGAGGAGCTTCCTCCTGCTCAACGGCTGCGACCACATGCCCGCCCAGCCCGAACTGCCGGTCCTGCTGCGGAAGCTCAACAGGCGGCTCAAGAGCGTGCGCCTGATCCACGCGTCCCTGCCGGACTTCATGAAGAGCCGCCCCGCGCCGCGCGGGACATTCACCGGCGACCTCATCGGGAACGCCGACCATCCCATCCTCCTGGGCGTCTATTCGAGCCGGATGGTCTTGAAGCGGCTCAACCATCGGGCCCAGAGCGCCCTCCAGCGCCAGGCCGAGCCGCTCTGCGCGGCTTTCGGCGGCGGCGCCCTGCTCGAGCACGCCTGGAAGACCCTGCTCAAGTGCCACGCCCATGACGACCTCTGCGGCTGCAGCGCGGACCCGGTCCACGCGGAGGACGAGGTCCGGTTCCTGCGGGTGGAGGAGACGGCGGACGCCTTGGTCGCGGAGAACCTGGAGCGCATGAAGCTGAGGGGCCTGCGCGCCGCCCGAGGAGGCGGCGCCGAGCTCTTCGTGTTCAATCCTCACCCGTTTGGCCGCCGCTCACGGGTCGAGGCCGAAGTGCTGTTCCCCGCCGGGCGGGAGGGCGCGCCGCTGCGAGCCCTGAGCGTGAGCGACGAGCGGGGGCGGCCCCTGCCCGCGCGGATGCTCTTTGCCGAGGCCGGGGTCGTCCGCTCGGCCTTCCTCGAGACCACCTGGGGGCGCCGCTACCGCTTCGCGCTGGAGCTGGACATTCCGCCGACGGGCTACCGGATCCTCAGCGTCCGCGAAGGCCGCTCTCCCTGGCGGCCCGCTCCGCCGAGCCGGCTGGAGAAAGCGAGGGTCGAGGAGCTCCTCTCCTTCGAGTATGAGATGGACGGGGGGGACACCTATTCCTTCGGACCCCTGCCTTTCGGCCCCTGGCGCGCCCGGCTGCTCCGCGCTTCCCCGGGCCCCGAGGCCCTCCGGCTGGAATACGCGCTGAAGGTCCCCGCCAGGCTGGACCGGCGCAGGATGGCGCCCGCGGGCTCGACGACCCTTCGGCTGAGCGTGGACGCGCGCCAGGAAGGGCGGACGCTCGCCCTGCGCATCCGCTGCGAGAACACCGCCCGGGACGGCCGCCTGCGCGCCCTCCTGCGCACGGGCCTGCGCAGCGGCCGAGCGGTCGCCGACGCGCCCTTCATGCTCTCTGAGCGGACGCGCCCGGCGCCCTCGAAGCCGTCGAAGTCCCCCTATCCAGGCGAGCGGGAGTACCCGACCCAGCACCAGGGGGACTTCCTCATCCTGGAGGAGGGGGGGCTGCGCGCCTTCATCGCGAACCGGGGCAACCCCGAGTACGAGCTCGGGGAGGACGGCGTCCGGGTGACCCTGCATCGGGCGGTCGGCTGGCTGTCCGTGGCCGGCGGCGGCATCCGGGACTGCCAGGCGGGCCCCTCCATCCCCGTCCCCGGAGCGCAGTGCCAGCGCGTCCTGGAGCATGACCTGGGGATCGGAATCGGGCGCATGTCCCGTGCGGAGGCCGTCCGGGAGGCCCTCGCCTTCAGCCACCCCGCCCGGGCCCGGGAGCTGCCGCGGCTGCCCTACGCTCCTAAGAGCGGCCCCGTGCCCAGGAGCGCGAGCTTCCTGGAAGTCCGCAACCCCGCCATCGCGCTCTCCGCTCTGCGCCCGGCCGGGTCGGGCTATGCCCTGCGCCTCTACAACCTGACGGGGACGTCCCAGACGACGGAGCTCGTCCTAGGCCTGCCCGCCTCGCGCTGGTGCCCCTGCGGGCTGGACGAGCGCTGGGACGAACGCTCGGCGAAGCCATTGCGAGGGCCTTTGCGCGTCGATTTCGAGCCTTACCAGATCCGTACCTTGCTGTTCTCCAAGGAGGCCCGCTCTCGATGAGGATCACCGGCACGTTCCTGGATGAGATCACCCACGACATCCCGTCCCAGAACTGGGGGCCGGTGGAGTGGGCGGAGGATTTCGACGCCATGAAGGCGGTCGGCATCGACACCGTCATCCTCATCCGGGCCGGCTACAAGGACCTGGCGGCCTTCGACTCGAAGGTGCTCAGGGAGCGGATGGGAGCCTTGCCGGTGCGCGAGGACCTCGTGGATATGTTCCTCGCTCAGGCCGAGCGCTGCGGCATGGACTTCTATTTCGGCACCTACGATTCCGGCCGGTTCTGGACCGGGGGCGACTACGCCGGTGAGGCGGAGCTCAACAAGGCCTTCTGCGAGGAGGCCGCCCGACGCTACGGCGGCCGGCGCGCGTTCAAGGGCTGGTACATCAGCCACGAGATCAACGCGTATGACGAAGGGATGATGCGGGTCTATGAGGACCTCTCCCGGCATCTGCGGAGCCTCAAGCAGGCGCCGATCCTCATCTCACCCTATATCAAGGGCGTCAAGCAGTTCGGGGAAGGGGCCGTCTCGTTCGAGACGCACGTGGCTGGATGGGAGACGGTGTGCGCCCGGCTCGAAGGCCAAGTCGATATCCTGGCGTTCCAGGACGGCCACGTCGCCCTGCGCGAACTCCCGCGCTACCTCGCCGCCCACCGAGAGATCGCCGCCAAGCACGGCATCCGCTGCTGGAGCAACGTGGAGTGCTTCGACCGCGACATGCCCATCAAGTTCCCGCCCATCGATTTCCGCAAGCTCCGCTACAAGCTCGAGCGCGCCGAGGGGGCGAAGGCCGAGAAGGTCATCACCTTCGAGTTCTCGCACTTCATGAGCCCGAACTCCGCCTACCCCGCGGCCCGCGCGCTCCACCGCCGCTACCGTGAATGGCTGGGTTTGCCATGACCCGGACCGAACTGAAAGCCCTGCGGCGCAGGTACGAGACGGAGCTCTTCGAGTCCGTCCTCCCGTTCTGGGTCCGGCATTCCCCCGACCGCGGGAACGGGGGGTTCTTCAACTGCCTCGACCGCGACGGCCGGGTGTACGACACGACCAAGCACGTCTGGCTCCAGGGGCGCCAGGTCTGGATGCTCAGCAAGCTCTGCCGCACGGTCGAGCCCAGGAAGGACTGGCTCGAGCTGGCCCGCTCCGGCGCCGAGTTCCTCCGGAAGCACTGCCGCCTGCCGGACGGGCGGGTCGCGTTCTCCGTGAGCGCCGAAGGCAAGCCGGTCTACGTCCAGCGGAAGATCTTCTCCGAGTGCTTCTATGTCCTGGCTTTGAGCGAATACGCGCGCGCGGCCGACGAGCCCGCCCTCCTGAAGGAAGCGCAGTCGCAGTTCGAGAAGATCTGGGCCTGGGCCTTCGATTGGACGAAGGTCGGCCGGCCCTCGTACCCGGGCGAGACGCCCAAGCAGAGCCTCGCCGTCCCCATGATCCTGCTGAACCTCATGGAGGAGCTCTCCGACGGGGACCCCCGCCCTTATTCGGCGGAGGTCGACGAGTGCATCCGGCGCCTGCGCCTGCACGTCAAGGCGGACACCCGGCGGGTCCACGAGTTCACGGCTCCGGATGGGAGCCTCCTGGACTCCCCCGATGGGCGCCTGCTCAACCCCGGCCACGCCATCGAGGCCGGCTGGTTCCTCCAGCATTGGGCCGCGCGCCTCAAGCGCGACGACCTCTCCCGGGAGGCGGCGGACATCGTCCGGTGGTCCTTCGAGTCGGGCTGGGACGCCGAGCACGGGGGCCTCTTCTATTTCCAGGACGCGGAGGGCTTCTCGGCGCTCCCGCTCGAGTCCCGCATGAAGCTCTGGTGGCCGCACTGCGAGGCGCTCTACGCCCATCTCCTGAACTACTCCATCACCCGTTCCCCGGCCGACCGGGACGCTTTTAAGAAGACCGACGCCTACGCCTTCTCCAAGTTCCGCGACCCGGAGTACGGCGAGTGGTTCGGCTACCTGGACCGGCGCGGCGAGCCGACCCACCGCTTCAAGGGCGGACCCTACAAGGGCTGCTTCCACGTGCCCCGGGCGCTGTGGCTGTGCTGGAGGCTGCTGAAGACCCTCGAGGAGCGACCCTGATGCTGGGACCGCTGGACTGGGCGATCATCGGCGCGTACCTGCTCTTCTGCGTGGGGCTGGGCTTCGCGCTGGAGCGCAAGGCGTCCAAGAGCGTGGACGCCTACTTCCTGGGGGACCGCAACATGCCCTGGTGGGCGCTGGGCGCCTCCGGCATGGCCTCCAACGTGGACATCTCGGGGACCATGATCATCACCGCCCTCGTCTACGCCCTGGGCACCAAGGGCTTCTTCATCGAGCTCCGCGGCGGCCTGGTCCTCGTGATGGCGTTCTTCATGGTGTTCATGGGCAAGTGGACCCGCCGCGCCCAGGTGATGACCCTCGCGGAGTGGATGCGCCTGCGCTTCGGGGACGGCCCGGAAGGGCGGCTGGCCCGGCTCATCAGCGCGTCGGCCAACCTCATCGTCTCGGTCTGGGTGATCAGCTACTTCGCGGTGGGGGGCGGCAAGTTCTTCGGCATGCTCACCGGCATCGACGACCGGACCGCCACCCTGATCATGATGGCCCTCACCCTGGCCTACACGGCCGCGAGCGGCTTCTACGGCGCGGTCTGGACGGACGTCTTCCAGGGCGGGATGATCCTCGTCGCCGTCCTCTACGTCGTGTTCAAGGCGCTGGCCGCCCCGCACCTGCCCGAGACCTTCGCCGTCTCCGTGCCCATGGCCGCCGGGCAGTTCCAGCAGGTGAGCGTCGCCTACAGCGATTGGAGCGCCCTGGTGCCGTCCTTCCGGCTGGATCTGCCCGGGCAGTACGCGGCCTACAACCTGTTCGGCGTGACGGTCTTCTTCTACCTGCTCAAGACCTGCATCGAGGGCTTCGGGGGAGCGGGCGGCTACATGAGCCAGCGCTACTTCGCGGCCCGCTCGGACCGCGAGGCGGGCCTGCTCTCCCTGTTCTGGATCTCCCTGCTCTCCTTCCGCTGGCCCTTCGTGGCCGCCTTCGCGGTGCTGGGCATCCACTTCACCCTCTCCGGCGGCGTCCTGTCCGACCCGGAGCTGGTATTGCCCACGGTCATCGCGGCCTACGCGCCGGCCGGCATGAAGGGGCTCCTCGTCGCCTGCTTCATGGCGGCGGCCATGTCCACCTTCAACTCCGTCATCAACGCGAGCGCGGCCTACTGGGTCAAGGACATCTACCAGACCTTCCTGAACCCCAAGGCTTCGGAGCGCACCCTGGTCCTGCACAGCCGCCTCGCCTCGGCGGCGGTCGTCGGGCTCGGGATGCTGTTCAGCCTGCCGTTCGTGAACATCAACGACGTCTGGGGCTGGATCACCATGGCTTTCGGCTCCGGCCTCTTCCTCCCGCTGCTCCTGCGCTGGTACTGGTGGCGCTACAACGGCTACGGCTTCGCCCTGGGCACGGCGTTCGGGGCCGCGGCGGCCGTGGCCTCCCGGTTCGCGGGGATCGCCCTGCCCGAGTACATGAACTTCCTCGTCCCCGGCGGGGCCGCCCTGCTGGGCTGCCTGCTCGGCACCTGGCTCAAGCCCGCGACGGATCCGGCGGTGCTCGAGAACTTCTACCGGGTGACCCGGCCTTTCGGGTTCTGGGGCCCCGTGCGGGATAAGCTGCCGGGAAGCGAGACCGCGGCCATCCGGGCCGAGAACCGGTCGGACCTGGCCGCGGCGGCCTTCTCCGTGCCATGGCAGATCTGCCTGTTCCTGCTCGGGCTCATGGTCGTGATGAAGCGCTGGGACAACGCGGGACTCCTCGCCGTCCTCCTGGCCGCCTTGTCGGCGGGGCTCTACTGGACCTGGTTCCGCCGACTGGACGCGGGGGAGCCTCCAAAGCCTTGAGGGCCGCCCTCTTCCTCCTCCGGAGGATCCCTCCGGGAGTCTGGACCCTCCTGGGGGCCTTTCTGCTCTGCGCCCTCCTCCTGGACCCGCTCAACCCCTTCCCGCTCGACGACGACTGGGGCTACGCGCTCTCGGTGAGGATGTCCATGGCCGCCGGGGCGTTCGTCCCCTCCGAGGCGCAGGCCGTCAGCATGGCGATGCAGGTGCTCTGGGGCTGGTTGTTCTGTCTGCCCTTCGGGTTCTCGATGGAGGCCTTGCGGCTCTCGACTATGGTGTTGTCGTGGCTGGGGCTGCTGGCCTTCTACGGGTCTCTGCGGGAGCTCGACCTCGACGACGCATGGAGCGCGGCGGGCGCGCTCTGCCTGCTTTTCAACCCGCTCTTCTTCATCCTGAGCTTCACCTTCATGACCGATGTCCCCGCCTTGTCCTGGATGCTCCTGTCGGGCTTCGCGTTCCTGCGGGGGCTCAAGAACGGAGACGAGCGGTGGCTCGCGGCGGGGGCCGTGCTGTCCGGTTTCGCCTATCTGGTCCGCCAGCCGGGCCTGGCCTTGTCCGCCGCGGCCGTCTTGTGGATGCTCTTCTCGGGGAAAGGCTCGAAGCGGGCCTGCCTCCTGGTCGGGGGGATCGCCCTGGCTTTCGCGGCCGGGCATGCGCTCTGGGCGCCTCGCCGGGAGGGCGTCCACGAGCTCGTCTGGCTCATGCGGGGGCATGCGGCCGATCTCCCGAGCTTCGCGGCGGACCTCCTGCGGCGCTCGAGCGGGGCCGTCCTGTATCTGGGGCTCTTCCTGCTGCCGTGGGCCGCCGGAGGGGGCATCCGGAAAGGCGGGAAGGCCGCCGCGCTCTCCCTCCTGGGGCTCTTCGCCTGCGTCTGGGTCCTGGGGCTCGGGCCGCAGACGGGCAACCTGGTCGGCCGATTCGGGCTCGGGACGTGCACCCTCACGGGGAGCTGCGGGCTCAAGGCGTCGGGGATCTTCGGCTCTCCTGCGTTCTGGTCCGCGTGCTTCCTCGCCGGGCTCGCCTCCGCGCTTTCGCTGGCCTGCCGGATCGGCCTGCCCATGGAGTTCCTGAAGGGCCCCGCAGGGGCCTGGTCGTCCGGGTTCCTGCTCGCGTTCCTTCCCTATCTCCCGCCCGCGGATTTCTACGACCGCTATTACCTCGTGCTCTTCCCTCCGGCCATCGCCCTGGCCGCGGCGGTCCTGCGGCCGGCCCGTCTCGCCTTCGGCCTCGGGCTCTGCGCGCTCGCGGCCTGGTGCCTGTTCGGCGCCGGAGACTACCTGGCGTGGAACCGGGCGAAATGGAGGGCGGGGGCGATCCTCTGCGGGCAGGGGCTCCGGCCGGAGGAGGTATCGAACGGCTTCGACTGGAACGACTGGTTCAACTATGAGCGGCGGCTGGCGGAGCTGGGCGGCCGGCGGCCTTCCGGAGGGCACACCCGGCACTGGTGGGATGAATCCCGGATGCGCGCGGCCGTGTCCTTCGCCTCGGGCACGCGCTCGGAGGAGCTCCGGCCCGCCGGCAGGGTGGGCTATTGGTCGCCCCTGACCTTCCGGACGGAGTATCTTTACCTTTGGGTCCGGGCTCGGCCGGCGCCGTAGCTCAACGGCGGGGCCAGCGGGCGACCCATGCCGCGAAAGCCTCCGACATCGCCTTCATGCCGTTGCGGCTGCTGGCGATCTCCTCCTTGCCGTGCACGATGAAGAGGAGGGCGTCGAGCTCGGGCTCGTCCTGAAGCGGCTTCCTTCCGGCCGCCTTGCGCATCTGCTCCTGGGAGTGCACCCAGAGCGCCTCGTTGGAGAGGTTGCAGTGTTCCGCCAGGGGCCGCCCGGAGAGTCCCACGCCGGTGAGGCTCCGGAGGGTCTCGTCGTGGCTCTTGCTGTTGCCGGGATTCCAGTAATGCTCGGCCAGATCCGTGCCGACGGCGGGGTTGTCCGCCAGATAGCCGTACTTCTTGAGGAAGTGGGAGCGGGTCTGGTAGACCGCCATGTGCGCGAGCAGGTAGCCCTGGTAGGAGCAGGCCGCCTCGCCGGTCAAGAGGTGGGGGACCGAGAGGACCGGGCGGGGCGAGCACTCGACGCCCAAGACCTCCTTCTCCGCCGCGCGCGCGAGGGCCCTCACGGAGGCGGGCGTGCGCTCGGCGTCGCTCATCTTGTAGAGGCGGCTCTCGAAGACGGGGACGAGCAAAAGCTGGCGCTCCTGGAAGACCTTGAACGGGTGGTCGAGGGTGAGGGCGAAGCGCACGATCTCGTCCGGGATGGGCCCGCCGTCCTTGTCCCGGGCGTAGAGCTTCATCCAGTCGGCGTCGTCGACGAGGGAGTCGCAGAACATCGACTGGGTCTCGGCGTAGGCCATGGAGGTCGGCGGGTATTCCATGGAGAAGCAGGGGGCGTCCTGGGTGATGTTGGAGAAGTGCGCGGCGTGTCCGCCTTCGTGGAAGAGGGTGGTCAAAGCGCGCCTGCCGCTGCCGACCTGCGTGGGCGTCGCGTTGCTCGTGAAGCCGATGCGGCTGGGCCGCCACTGGAAGCCCTCCGAGGGGTCGAAGAAGCAGGGGCTGGGCCCGTGCATGAAGCCGTTCTCGTACTTCCCCTTGCGGTCGAAGAGGTCCAGCGTGAGCTGGGCGCCGCGGTAGCGGATGCCGAGCCGGGAGAAGGTCTTGGCCCAGGTCTCCAGCGAGCGCGCGAAGGGGAAGTAGGGGTCGAGCCGGGTCTCGGCGTCCCCCGCGGCGGCGAACTTGATGTTGTGGCCCAGGACGGCCCGCGGGCCTTTCTCGCCGGCGATCCTCTTGAGGAGGGCCTGGCAGCTCGCCCGGGTGAGGGCTTCGAACTCCTGCAGGACGCCGAAGAGCTCGCCGTAGGACAAGCGCTCGTTCTTGTGGACGCGGTACTCGAAGTAGTCCTTGAAGCCCTGGGCCCGCGCGAACTCGTTGCGCTTCGCCACCAGGGGCAGGAAGCCGTTCTCCAGCACCCACTCCTCGAGCTTCAGGAGCCCCTCGTGGGACGTCCTGCGCACTTCTTCGTCGGGGTCGGCCGTGATGTTGGTGTTGAGCACGACCGTGGAGGCGGGCACCTCCTCGGCGCCCCTGCGATACGAGAGCTTGAGCTGGGCGCGGGCGTTGAACAAAGCCGACTCCAGCTCGATGAGCTCCTGCTGGAGTTTGGCGGCCTGCTCCCCTTCGATGACGTTGGCGGAGAAGAACTGCACCCACCCTTGGAGGGCGTTGCGCTCGCGCTCGGTCTTGGCGGCCTTGAGCGCCTCGCGCGCGGCGGCGAGGTTCGAGGGGTCGCTGACGAAGCCCTTGTACTCGAGCTCCGCCGTCTTCAGCGCGTCGGGGTCGTCCTCGGTGCCCATGTAGGTCGTCCAGAAGAGGTCCTCCTTCTTCGTGTGGACGCGCAGGTAGTCCGCGTTGAGATCGGCCAGGGTCTTCATCCTCGTCCTCCGCTGTTCATCGTTCGTCGACGACCCGCTTGAGCTTGCCGGTGCGTGCGATCCTCTGGATGCCTTCCGGCGCGAGCAGCTCGACCTCGGGCTCGGGCAGCCAGCCCTTGTCCAGCGAGACGGCCAGGTCGGCGCAGCGCTTGCGGAGTTCGGCCAGGAAGCGCGTCCGCAGGGCCTCGGAGCGCTTCGAGGCCTCGAGCCGGAACGTCAGCCGGTCGAGCCGGCCCTTCTTCGAGACGACGATCTGGAAGCCCGGGCTCAGGCCGGGGACGCGGTCCACCGCCTCCTGCACGTCCGAGACGAAAAGGTGGGCGCCGCCCGCGTGGACACGGTCGTCGCAGCGGCCCAGCAGCTCGAAGAGCGGCTCCGGGCGCCCGCAGGGGCAGGGCTTCTCCAGCCAGCGCCCCAGATCGCCCAGGCGGAAGCGCAGGAGGGGCATGAGCCGCTTCTTCAGCGGCGTCGTCACGAGCTCTCCGGCCACGACCTCGAGGAGCTGGTCCTCGCAGACGTGGTGCACGCCCGGCGCGCAGCGGGGGCACTGGAAGCCCACGACGCCCGCGTCCGCGGTCGCGTAGGCCGCGGAGCGCACGCGCGCGCCCGGGAAGACCTTCTTGAGGAAGCGTTCCATGGACGGGGCCATACGCTCCCCGCCGTAGAAGATCAGCCGCACGGGGATGCAGAGCTTCCTCCTGAGGGCTTCTTCCGCGGCCTTCACCAAAAACGAGGGGAGGCCGATGAGCGCGGTCGCCCGGAACTCGTGGAGGTAGCCGACGACCTGGGAAACCTCCAGCGCGCTGCCGATGGGCACCGAGACGGCCCCGGTGTGCGGGAGGGCCTTCTCGATGGAGAGGAAGCTCGACCACAGGTTCCCCGGCACGAACAGGTTGGCCGCCACGTCGCCCTGGCCCAGCCCGCCCGCGGCCATCGCGAGGCCCAGGTCGCGGCAGACCTCGTCGTATTCGGCCGCGTCGTAAAAGACGTACTTGGGCTTCCCTGTCGAGCCGCCGCTCGCGAAGAAGACTCCGCCGCGGAAGGGCCCCGTGAACATGTCCCGGCGGCCCGGCGGGCTGTGGGCGAGCAGATCCTCCTTCGAGAGGAGGGGCGGCCGGGCTCGGCCCCGCTTCCGGTAGAAGGGGCTGTGCTCCCGGGCGAAGCGCGCCAGCTCGGCGGCGCGCTCCTCCTTCGACGGCGTCCCCTCCGAGGCGGCCCAGACGACGAGCTCGCGCATCGGGAAGGTGCCGTCGTGCGGAGAGCCGGTCTCGGAGGCGAGCATCCGGCCCATCGGCGCGGCCCGGGTGACTCCCAGCGGGACGAGGAGGGCGAGGAGCGCTTCCCGCCCGGCCGCCGGGCCCGCCACCCCGACCGACTGGAGCTGTCCTTTCCAGGGCGCCAGGACCTCCCGCAGGCGCGCGGCGGAAGGGAGGGTCTTGACCGAGACGACCCGGTTCATGGGCGAAGCCTTGAAGGCCGGATCCTTCTCGGCGACGACCGTCCAGTGCGGGGCGGGGAAGGAGTCGAAGAGGGCCGCGTTCCCCAGCGCGGCGTCCACCTTGGCCAGCTGGCGCACGCGCGTGATCTCGACCTTCTCGTCTTCCGAGAGCCGGCTTTGAGGATACCCCTTCTGGATCGTCCGGAACGCCTCGCCCATCTCCCGGGCGAAGCGGCGCGCGTCCTCGAAGCGGGCGCCGAGCAGGTAGACGGCGTGGGGGGAGGAGCAGGCGCTCTGGTCCCAGCGCGAGGCGTCGAAGGCGGCCTTGGCGGCGAGCCCTTCCAGCGGGACGCCGGGCAGCGCGACCGCCAGACTCACCCGGGCCCCGAACCCCGCGAGGTGAACCTTGGGCGGGGCCAGGCGCCGGTAGCCGGCCACCGCCTCGTCGCCGCCCCAGATCATCGCCGCGTCGCAGCCCGCGAGGGCCGCGCGCTCGAGAGCCTCGCTTCCGCCTTTCCAGGAGAACACAGCCAGCGTCCTCGAAAGATGGCCTTTCGGGTCGCAGCGGCGCAGGGCGTCGGCGAAGAGGAGCGGGAAGCGGGAGCCCGCGCTCGAGACCTTGAGGACGTTGGCGTTGCGGGTGAGCAGGCCGAGCACGAGCGAGTCGATGAGGCCGAGGAAGATGTTCCCGGCTCCGACGTGGAGCACCACGCCTCGGGGCGCGGCGCGAAGGGCTCCTGCGTAGCCCGGACGCGGGACGAAGCCTTCGAGGGCCTCGGGCAGGAAGAGCTCGAGCTCCATGCGGCGGCGCAGCTCGCCGGCGTCCAGGAGGCCCGGCAGGAGGTCGAGAGTGTCCTCGACGACGGGGGCGGAGAAGGGGAGGTCCTCGCGCAGGATGGCGAGGGCGCGGCGGCGCAGGGGCGCGCCGCGGCGGAAGAGCCGGCCCGTCCTCTCGAGGACGGCCGGGGCATAGCCCGACGGGGCGGCGGCGGCGAGGGGGGCGCTCTCGCGCGCCCGGCGCATGGCGGCACGGAGGTCCTCCACGCTTAGCTGGGCTTTCTCGACCGTCCTCCCGAACAGGTAGAGCTTCACCTCAGGATCTCCGCGGCGGCGGCGGCGCAGCCCTTGAGCTTTTTCACCCCGGCCCGCCCGGCGACGCGCAGGATGGGCCCGCCCAGCCCGCAGGGGCAGCGCCGCTCCACCGAGCCGAAGTCGCTCGAGAGCAGCGAGATGGAGGGGTAGCTGCGCAGGTAGGGGGTGATGAACTGAAGGAGGCCCTTGCGCCCGAAGGGCAGGACGCGCAGGCTCCCCGGATCGCGGACGAGGACGCGGGAGTAGACCGGGATGTGGAAGTTCCCCAGCCGGCAGTCCACGTAGGGGACGCCGTGCTCGACCATGCCGAAGAGGTCGCGCACGCTGGAGGCGTCCAGACCCAGGGAGTCGGCCAGGGCCTTGCGCATCACGGCCTTGTCCAGGGCGCGGTCCTGCTGGTCCTTCCAGCCGCCTCCCGTGATGACCTTGCTCGCGGGATGCAGGAGGGCAGGGCGGTTATGCTTTCGTTTGAATTCCTCGCAGAGGCGCAAGGCGAAGGCGGGGAAGCCCACGAGGCGCGCCGGGCCGCGACCCACGTCGAGCTTCTCAAGGAAGGCGAGCGCGCCCTCGAGGTCGAAGCGGAAGCTCTTCGAGCCGTCTTCCCAGCGCAGGGCCCAGAACGCCTCGCCGGGTAGGGTGAAGCCGGTGAGCAGCTTGTCCGTCCAGGCGGTGCCGACCCCGCCGGCCACGGCGGGGTCGTAGGTGAAGCAGAGGTGGTCGGCGGCGGAGGAGAGGTCGGCCAGCCCGAGGCCGGAGAAGACCTGCCAGGCGATGCGCCGCACCCGCAGGAGCGAGACGGCATCGAGGAGGATGCGGCTCTTCTGGCCGCTCGTCCCGCTCGAGCTCAGCTCGAGCACGACCTCCCGCTTCGGGACGCTCGAGAGGTCTCGCTCCTTGAAGGCCGAGACGAAGAGGAAGGGCAGGCGGCGGAGATCCCGGAACGAACGCTCCTCGAACCGCTCCGCCCGACAGAGTCCGCCGAAGGCCGGGCAGGCGCGGCGGTGGTGGCGCACGGCCTCCCTCATCGCCTCGAGGAACAGCTCGTCGGCGGCGGGGCCGTGCTCGAAGGGCGGGTGCTCGAGGAGCCTCTCGACGGCGCTTCGGCCTGGGAGGGGGCGGGGCTCCGGGGAAGCCGAGGCGAGGGGGTCCACGCTCAGGCGCTCTTGAAGGCCATGTCGATGTAGAGCGCCTGCCAGATGCGCAGATACTCCTTGAGGAACTGCCGGTAGGCGGAGATGACCCGCACGTTGCGGAAATCGAGCATCTCGAAGGAGCGGGAGAAGATGAGGTAGTCCCAGCGCTTGGAGCCGACCCGGCGGAAGGCGGGGTAGTAGGCGCTCGGCAAAAAACGGGCCTCGAGGGCCTGGCGCTGGAGGTGGGGCGAGTAGGCGTCGACGAGGAGCTCGATGTAGCTCACGCCCATGTCGTTGAGGGCTTTCACCGCGCTGTTGAGCACCCACGAGTAGTCCTTCAGAGGCGTGCGCCCGCCGAGGATGACGCTGTAGTGGTCCATGGCCCCGTAGTGGACGAACACCTCCGTCTTCTGGTCGTGCGAGATGAGCAGGAGGTTGGGCTCATGGAAGGGGACGAAGCTCGTGCCGAACACGCCGGAGCTGCCCCTCCGGTCGAAGCGGCGCCCGACGAAGTGCGGGGCCAGGATGGCTTCGAGTGGGAAGGGCGGCTGCTCCGTGGGGGAGGTCCACACGGGGGCCTCCTGGAAGAGGGCCCGGCCGAGACCCACCTCCTTGGAGACCAGGCGGTAGAGCGGGGCGAGCTCCGAGATGAGGACGGGCGGCGACTTGCGTCTCTTCAGCGCGGAGGGCTGGAAGGTGGCCGCCAGGCAGTGGGTCTCGTGTTCGAAGACCTTGTGGGCGTTGGGGAAGATGCCGAGCTTGGCGAAGCCGAGGTTCTCGGTGAGGCGCTGGGGGGCGGTCGTGACCGTGCGCGTGGTCGCGTAGACGGTGTCCACCGCGCCCCGGCCCCGCGTGAGCTCCTTCATGACCGCGTCCATCATCTCGTTGGCCAGGTTCTGCTTGCGGTACTCCTTGGAGACCACCGCGCCGAAGGCCTTCGCGATGCGCTGGGCCGGGTCGAGCTGGTAGACCAGGCTCGCCACGATGCGCCCGCGCCGGTCCACCGTGCCCGTCGGGAGGGAGGCTCCCCGGCTCTCGGCCACGAGCCAATAGTAGCGGTCGCTCTCGATGGCCCGCCGCATGCGCGGGCGGTCGCTGATGAGGGGCATCGGGTAGTTCGCCCCGTACACCTCGGCGTAGAGCATCTGGATGCGGCGCAGGTCTTCGGCGCGGGCCCGGCGGAGGAACACGGAACGCCCGTCTTCGGTCTTGCGCGGGATCATGAGGCTATTCTACCGCTTCTGGGCGCGTTCCTGCGCGAGGCGGGCGGCGAGTTCCAGGAGGGTCTTCAGGTGCTTGTCCGTGTAGGCCAGGGAGGCCCTGCGCCGGATCGCGTCCGGGCCCTGGGTGAACACCGGGTCCACGACCGCGGCCTTCCGGAAGGAGGCCAGCGCCCGGTCGGGGGCCTTCTTCTTCCACCAGGCGAGGGCCAGGCCGACGTAGGGGTCGGCCCGGTTCACGTCCACCTTCAGGGATTTCAGGAAGCTCTCCTTCGCCCGGTCGGGCTTCTCACGCTCGAGATGGACGAAGCCCAGGCCGTCGTACGCCGCGGCGGAGTTCCGGTCGATCTTCAGCGCCGCGAGGAAGTCCCCCTGCGCCAGGCCGAGGTTGCCCGAGAGGAGGGCGCAGTGCCCCCGGCTGTTGAAGGCCTCGACGTCCTTGGGGGAGAGCTTGAGTGCCGTGCCCAGGTCCTCGATGCCCAGCTTGAAGTCCCGCTCCCGGCAGCGGGCGATGCCCCGGTTGAGGAAGGGGTTGGGGCGCGCGGCGTCGAGCTCGACGGCCTTGTCGAAATCCTGGAACGCCTCCGGGCGCCGGCCCAGCTCGTGGCGGGCGATCGCGCGGTTGACGTAGGCCTCCGCGTAGTCCGGATCGAGGCCGATGGCCTTGTCGAGGTCCGCGAGGGCCCTGTCGTACTGGCGGAGCCGGGTATAGGCGATGCCTCGGCTGTTGAGGGGGAAAGGGTCTCCAGGGGAGAGGCCGATCGCCGAGCTGAAGTCGAGAACCGCCTGGCCGTAGCGCCGCTTCAGGACGAAGGCGTTGCCGCGCGCGCTCAGGACCGCGGCTTTGTTGAGCGTGCCGTCCGATTCCCGCCAGCGCTCCAGGGCCTTGCCGCAGTAGTCGATCCGGACCTCCGGGTCCTTCTCGGCGCGGGCCCGCTCGGCCCAGACCGAGAATCCTTCGGCCCCGGCCGGCGGAGGCGGGAAGGCGAGGAGGACGGCCGAGAGGAGGGCCCTCGCGTCCAAGATCGATCGCACCGGGAAAAAAGTATCATATTCCGGCCTGCGCATCATGGAGGCTTTGATGACCCGCGTCCTGCTCGCCGCCGCCCTGCTGGCTCCCGCCCTCTTCACGGCCGACGCCGCTCCGAAGCCGGAAGGCAAGCCCGTCCCGGTGGAGACCTCGCCCATCCGGAACCTCCTCGTCGAGTTCCGGCTGGAGTTCCGGGGCCAGACGCTCGCGCACCGGGTGCTCGCGCAGGAGAACACCCAGAACACCTATGCCGTCAAGGATCCGGCGGGCTCGAGCGTCCTCATCAACTCGACGCCGGCCGCGGTGCCGAACTCCCCGGGGCTCTACTCCGTGCAGTTCCAGTTCCAGTACCGCTCGGAGAAGGGGGCGGAGATCCAGCTCCAGAACGAGATCGTCGTGCGCGAGGGCAAGGACGCCCTCGTCCTCGACGACACGGACGCGCGTCTGACCCTGAAGGTCGCCCCGAAGGACATCGAGTAGGACGGCCGTGGACCGCGAGCACTGGAAGACCGGCCTGGCCTCGGCCGCCGCGTTCTCCGCGGGGCTGCTCGTCCTGGCCGCCGCGCTGGCGCTCGGCATCGAGAGCCTGCTCCTGGGGCGCGTGAACGCGCTCTACTTCCTCCTGCTCCCGCTCCCGCCGCTTTTCTCCTGGCTCGCCGTGCGCAAGCTCAACCGTCTGGGCCTCGTCCGCTGCTGGTTCCCGGGCAACGTCGCGGCGGGCACCGCCATCGCCTTCCTCCTCGCGGCTCCGTTATCGGTCGCGGCCGCCTCCGCGGCGGTCCTGCAGCGCGGGATCTATTGGGATATGAGCTTTTGGGCCCTCATCTGCGGCCTCTCGGGTTTCGGCATGCTCCTGGGAGGAACTCTCGCCGCGATACCGGAAAAAACCTGTGTCCTGCGCATCCTGTTCTACGGGCTGGCCTCGGCCGCGTTCGTCGTCCTCGCCTGGACGGCGCTGGCCCTATGAGCTATTTGTGGTAGGGGTGGTTCTTCTGGATGGTGCTGGCCCGGTATAGCGCTTCCAGGACGACCACCATAGCCAGGTCGTGCGGGAAGGTCAGCTTGGAGAGGCTCCAGCGGTGCTCGCACGCCTCGGCCAACCCTCGCGGAAGGCCCTCGGGCCCCCCGATCAGGAAGCAGAGCTCCCGTCCCTCGAAAGAGCGCTGGTCCAGGAAGCGGGCGAGCTCCGGACTCGAGAGCTGTCGGCCTTCCACGTCCAAGGCGACCTTGCACCCTTTCCCCGCCGCGGCCAGGAAGGCCGGAGTTTCGTCGCGCTTGTCGGGGATGTGCGTCGCGCGGAGCTGATGGTAGCGCCCGAGGCGGGAGAAGTACTCCTCCCACCCCGCGCGGGCGTAGGCCGGCTTCGGCTTCCCGACGGTGATCAGGTGCAGCTTCATGCCGTGATTGTAGCACGCGCGAGGACAGTATCGTAGAATCTCCAGGCTTGGCCCCTCGGCTTTCCTGTAGGCTGCAAACGCCGAGGGGCCATGCGAAAGGAGAACTGCATCGCATGGAAGCGGCTGCGACCAAGGTGCTGGTCATCGAGAGCGACCCCAAGGAGGGCCGCCTGCTCGAGCTCGCCCTCGCCTGGGAGAAATCCCCCGGCTTCACCGTGGAGTGGGCGAAGACCCTCGCCGAGGGCCTCGAGCACATCCGTGAGGGCAAGCCCGACGTCATTTTGCTCGACCTGCGTCTGCAGGACCGCTCGGGGCTCGCCGTCTTCCAGGAGGTCCACGCGGCGGCGTCGGGGACCCCCGTCGTGCTTTTGACCGGCGCGGGCGACGAGGCCGTCGCCCTCGAGGCGGTGCAGAAGGGGGCGCAGGACTACGTCGCGACCGGGGTGGCCGACGTGCCCCTGCTCTCGCGCACCCTGCGCTACGCCGTCGAGCGCAAGAGGGCCGAACAGAGGGAGGAGAAGCTCAAGGAGGAGTTCCTCCACAACGTCAGCCACGAGCTCAAGACCCCGCTCACCGCCTTCAAGCAGGCCGTGGCCTTGACCCTCAGCGGCATCCCGGGCCCCTTGAACGAGGACCAGAAGAGGATCCTGGACATCGCCAACCGCAGCGCCGACCACCTCGCGACGATGATCGACGACCTGCTGGACGTCACCCGGTCGGAGAGCGGCAAGATGACCTTCGAGCCCGTGCGCATGGCGCTGGGGGACGTCGTCCGGGACGTCCTCGAGACGGAGCGGGTGGCCACGGCGAAGAAGGACATCGCTTTGGACGGGGACGGCGCCGGGGAGCTCCCGCCCGTCTACGCGGACCCCGTCCGCGTCAAGCAGACCCTCATCAACCTCATCGACAACGCGTTCAAGTTCACGCCTCCGGGCGGGCGCATCGCGGTCTCGGCCCGCCTCAGCGAGAGGCACCCGGGCGCCGTCGAGGTCTCGGTCTCCGACTCGGGCTGCGGCATCCCCCGGGAGGCGCTCCTCGACGTGTTCGAGCGGCTCTACCAGGTGAAGGGGCGCCCCGCCGAGACCGGCGGGCGCAAAGGCCTCGGCATCGGGCTCTTCATCTGCAAGCAGATCGTCGAGCGGCAGGGGGGGCGCATCTGGGTGGAGAGCGAGCTCGGCAAGGGGAGCGTCTTCACCTTCACCCTGCCGGTCTTCTCCCTCGAGAAGCTCCTCCTGCCGGTGCTCCAGCGCCCCGGGGAACTGCTCCTCCTCACGGTGCGCATCGGGCCCAAGGAGAGGCGCATCCCGGGGGAGGACACCCCGAGCGTGGTCGCCGAGACGCGCGACGTGCTCGGGCACAACCTCTACCCCGGTGACCTCCTCATGCCCGAGATCGTCCCCGGCGGGCAGCTGGACCTCGTCTTCCTGGCGGTCTCCATCGACCCGAAGGTGGCGCCCAACATGATCCGGCGCCTCGAGGTCGCCCTGGTCGGCGCCCACAACCTGCGCAGCAAGCACCTCCACCCGAGCATCGCCTTCGACGTCGTGCCCCTGGACCGCTCGGGCTCCCCGGAGCAGGCGGCCGCGAAGGCGGCCCGCCTCATCGAGGAGCTGACGGCCAAGAAGGTCTCAGAGCGCTAGCAGGCCCTCGTAGAGGGCCCGCGTCTTGTCGAAGTTCGAATCCCAGGTGTTGCCGCGGACGGCGGCCGGGCCGGTCTGGGAGAGCGCGCTCCTCAAAGCCGCATCCTTCGCCAGCCGCGAGAGGTCCGAGCGGAGGCCCTCGACGCTCGGCGCGTCCGGCAGCAGGCCCTCGTAGACCGAACCGGTCAGCAGTTCCGAGGCGCCCACCCGCCGGCTCGTGAGCACCGGCACCCCGCAGGCCAGGGCCTCCTGCACGCTCTGGCCGAACTCCTCGTAGAGGGCGGGGTGGCAGTAGACGTCGAGAGCGTGGTAGAAGCGCTCGACCTTCGGCGTGGGGGGGAGGAAGCGGATTCGCCCGCCCAGGCCCGTCTGCGCCGCGAGCTCCCGGTAGGGGGCCAGGCGGCTCTCCTGCCCGAGGATGAGCGCATGGACGTCCGGAAGCCCCGCGCGGGCGAGGGCCTCGAGGAACAGGGCGACCCCGCGCTTCCTGAAGTCCCCGGAGGTGATGAGCCCGATGAGGAAGGCGCCCTCCGGGACGCCGAGCTCCCGGCGCGCGGCGGGGCCGAGGGCGGCCCGGTCCTCCGGCCGGAAGCGGGCCGGGTCGTGGCCGGGGTGGACGACGGCGATCTTGCCCGCGGCCACGCCGAATCGGGCGCAGACTTCCTGCTTCATCAGGCCCGAATTCGCGACGAGGAGCCGGAACCGCCCCTCCCTCAGGATGCGCGCGTGCATCCAGCCTGGGCCGGAGGAAGCCGGCAGGGGCGTCCCATGGACGGCCTCGTGCGCGGCGTGCACGCAGTTGTGCAGGCTCAGCACGTCCTGCGAAAGGGTGTCGCCGTGGCCGCAGACCAGGTCGAAGCGTTCGCCTGAAACGGCGCGCTCGAAGAGCCAGGCGAAGAGGCGGCGCTTGAGGCGGCTGCCCCAGCGCCAGCGGAGGAGCTTGCGGGGCACGGCGCCGCAGGCCCGGGCGCGCTCCGCGTCCAGGCGCTCGGCGAAGAGGTGCACCTCCCAGCCCAGGGCGGCGAAGCGGCGCGCGTGCTCGAAGACGGTCGTCTCGGTGCCGGTCAGGCCGGCGAGCGTGCGCGCGGCGATGGCGAGCTTCATCGAGGCATACTTTATCATTCCCGGCGGCTCCCTGCGATTTGATACGATGGCCGCGTGAAGTCCTTGCTCGCCGCACTCCTCCTGGCCGCCCCCGCCCGGGGCTGGGACCTGCCCTGGCTGGGGCAGGCCTCGGAGTTCGTCTACGAGATCGAGAGCACCGGCAAGCCCTCGGTGGACGCCGCGCTCTCCGAGCGGGCCGCCCTCGTCCTGCGCAAGCGCCTCGAAGCCTTCGGCTTCTCCGGCCGGGTGGAGCGCCGCGACGGCCGCATCGTCGTCTCGATGCGGGGGAGCCGGGATCCCGAGAGCGTGCTCAAGCCCCTGCTCAAGCCGGCCAGGCTCGAGTTCCGGCTGTGCTTCCCCGACAAGAAGAAGCCGGGGCCCGGCGAGACGACCCTGCCCGAGTACGAGCTCGATCCGGAGACGAAGGAGGCGCGGGCCGTCTTGCGCGTCGTCCAGGAGAGGGTCCTCCTGACCGGGGCCGACATCGCCTCGGCGCAGGCCGCCGTCGCCGAGCTGGGCCAGCCCCAGATCGCGATGGAGTTCGGCGCCGCCGGCGCGGCCAAGCTCGCGGAGGTGACGAGGGAGTCCATCGGCCGGTGGATGGCCATCTCCGTGGACGGCCGCATCCTCTCCAACGCGGTCATCCAATCGGCCATCACCGGGGGGAACCTCGTCATCAGCGGCGTCTTCACGCAGGAGGAGACCCGGGACATGGCCCGGCTCCTTTCCAGCGGCCCGCTCCCCGCCAAGCTCAGGCTCGTCCGGAAGACGGTGGGAGGGGCGGACGTCCCCGTCGCCGCGGAGGAGCCTGCGCCGCCCGCCGCGAGGCCCTCCGCCAAGACCGTCCAGGTCCAGCCCGCCGCCGAGGCCCCGGCCCCGGTCTCGGACGTCGACGCCGTTCCCCCGGCCGTCCGGACCGGCCACAAGGGGGCGGCGGTCGTCATCGGCGTCGAGCGCACGCGCCAGGGCCTGCCCCGGGCGGACTACGCGGTCAAGGACGCGCGCGTCTTCGCCGAGTACCTCGTCAAGACCCTGGGCTACCGCGAGCAGGACGTCGTGCTCCTCCTCGACGAGCGCGCCGCCAAGAGCGACCTGGAGAAATACCTGGAGGACTGGCTGCCGAAGCGGGCGGGCCCGGGGGCGAGCGTGGTGGTCTATTTCTCGGGCCACGGCGCTCCCGACCCGGTGCGGGGCAAGGCCTACCTCGTCCCCTACGACGGCGACCCGGCTTTCCTGGACAAGACCGCCTACCCGCTCGCTCGTCTGACCGAGACCCTGGGCAAGCTCGAGGGCCGCCGTTCGGTCGTGCTCATCGACGCCTGCTTCTCAGGGGCCGGGCGGCGCTCGACCCTGGCCAAGGGCGCGCGCCCGCTGGTGACGAAGCTCGAGGAGCCCGAGCCCCAGGGCGACGTCGCGGTCCTCTCGGCGGCGGCGTCCGACCAGATCGGCGGAGCCTACGACGAGAAGGGGCACGGCATCTTCACCTATTTCATCCTCTCCGCCCTGCGCGAAGCGGCCGCGGCGGGGCGGGTGCCGGACGTCGAAGAGCTCTTCGAAGCGAGCGCGGGCAGGGTGGAGGCGGCGGCGCGGCGTCTGGGCGGCAACGAGCAGACGCCCCAGCTTCAGGCCGCGGGTGCGGCGCGCCGCAACCCGCTCTGAATCACGCCATCCACCGGTCGTACCAGCGGGAGAGCGAGTAGAGCGTCCAGACGCGCGGGGCGTGGTCCACGAGGCGGCTGCGGTGCTCGGCGAGCAGGTCGCGGCAGAATTCCCCGCTCACCCAGCCGTCCTGGAACAGGCGGGAGCTTTCGAAGGCCCGCTCGACCACCGAGCCGAGGCCGCCCCGCAGCCACTCCTTGAACGGGAAGGAGAACCCCATCTTGGGCCGCGAGACGATCTCCTTCGGGAGGCGCCCGGCCGCGAGGTCCCGCAGGTGGCCCTTGAGGCGCCCGTCGGGCAGCTTCCAGGCCTGGGGCAGGGCGAAAGCGTGCTCCACGAGCTCATGGTCCAGGAAGGGGGCGCGGGCCTCAAGGGAGTGGAGCATCGAGACGCGGTCGACCCGCTGGAGCAGGACCTCGCCCATCTTCGCGTAGAACTCGACCAGGGAGACGAGCGCCCCGTCGTCGCCGGCCTGGGGCGAGCCGGCGTGCAGCGCGTAAAGGCCCAGCAGGAACGACAAGGCCGGATCCCCTTTCGAGCGCTCCTTGAGCTCGGGCCCGGCGACCTGCGGGCGCAGGGAGCGCGGGAAGCCCACGGAGGAGCCGAGGTAGGCCGGCTCGCCCGCGGCGAGGCGCCGCAGGAAGTCGTAGCGGATGTGCCCGCGGCTCGCATGACGGTACACCGGGCCGAGGGCGGCGGAGCCCAGGGCGGCCGCGGCCCGCCAGAGCGGGTTCCGCGCGCGGGCGAGGTCCTCGAGGCCGTCCTGCATCACGTCGTAGCCGAAGAAGAGCTCGTCGGCCCCCTCGCCCACCAGGACGACCTTGAAGCCGTCCTCGTGCGCTCGCCGGCTGAGCTGGTAGAGCGGCACCCACACCCAGTCGGAGATGGGCTCGTCGAGGACGAGCGTATCGTCCTCGAGCAGGCGCGAGACCTCCTTGGAGCCGAGCTCGACCTTGCGGTAGTCCAGCTTGAAGCGCTCCGCGACCATGCGCGCGTAGGGGTACTCGCTGTAGGCGGGAAGGTCGTCGTAGCCGATGGAGTAGGCCGCCATGCCCTGAGACCCGCTCTCGGCCAGGAAGGAGGCGATCAGGCTCGAGTCGATGCCCCCGCTCAGGAACAAACAGACCGGCACGTCGCTGACGAGGCGCCTGCGCACCGCGGTCGCGAGCAGTTCCCGCGTCCGCTCCAGGGCCGCTTCGGGGGAGGCGCAAGCCTTTCCGCCGAGGGGCTGCCACCAGCGCTCGACCTTCGCGGGCTCCGAGCCGCGCTTGCTCAGGAGGTGCCCCGGGGGGAGCTTCAGGACGCCCTGGACCAGCGTCGCCGGCGAGGGGACGAACTTGAGGGTCAGGAAGGCGTCGAGGCCCTCCGGGTCCAGGCCCGGCCGGGAGGGGAGCAGGGCGAGGAGGGCCCGCATCTCCGAGGCGAAGGCGAACGTGCCGCCGGCGTCGCGGTAGAACAGGGGCTTCTTGCCGGCCCGGTCGCGGGCGAGGTGGAGGGTCTTCGTGCGGTGGTCGAAGAGGGCGAAGGCGAACATACCCGCGAGCTTCGGGAGGAGCTTCTCCAAGCCCCAGCGGGCATAGCCCTCGAGGAGGACCTCGGTGTCGCTCTCGGTGCGGAAACAGGCGCCCTCGGCCCTCAGCTCCTCGCGCAGCTCCTTGAAATTGTAGATCTCGCCGTTGAAGACGATGCGCAGGAAGCCGTCGGCCGAGGCCATGGGCTGGTCCGAGCGGCGGTCGAGATCCAGGATGGAGAGCCGGCGGTGGGCCAGGGAGAGGCCGTCCTCGAGGCAGGAGACGACCTTCGAGGCGTCCGGGCCGCGGTAGGCCATGGAGCGGGACGCGGCCTCGAGCGCCCTCTCGGCTTCGTCAGCGTCGAAGGCCCCCGAGGGATGGAAGAGGCCCGCGATGCCGCACACTACTCGAACTCCTCCGCTTCCGCCTCGCGGTCGCGCTGGGCGCGCTTGCGCTGGCTGGCGTTCAAGACCTTCTTGCGCAGGCGGATGCTCTTCGGGGTCACCTCGACGAGCTCGTCCGAGTCGATGAACTCGATGGCCTGTTCGAGGGAGAAGACCGTGGGCGGGGTGAGGATGAGGGCCTCGTCGGAGGCTTTGGAGCGCATGTTGCTCATCTGCTTCTGCTTGCAGGGGTTGACGACGAGGTCGTTGCCCCGGCTGTTCTGGCCGACGATCATGCCCGGGTAGACCTCCACGCCGGGCGGCAGGAACATGACGGCGCGGTCCTGGAGGTTGTGGAGCGCGTAGCCGGTCGTCCTTCCGGGCTCCTTGGCCACCATCACGCCGTTCTGGCGGACGGTGATGTCGGCGGCTTTCGGGATGTAGCCGTGGAAGGAGTGGTGCAGGACGCCGTTGCCCCGGGTGAGGGTCAGGTATTCGGACTTGAAGCCGATGAGGGCGCGGGCCGTGATGATGTAGTCCAGGCGCAGGCGCTGGCCCTCGGCCTGCATGTTGGTCATCTGGGCGCCGCGGCGGCCCACGGCCTCCATCACGGCCCCCTGGTAGAGGGACTCGACGTCCAGGACGAGGGCCTCGGCGGGCTCCAGGACCTGGCCGCCCTCCTCCTTGTAGATGACCTCCGGGCGGGAGACCGCCAGCTCGTAGCCCTCGCGCCGCATGGTCTCGATGAGGATGGAGAGGTGGAGCTCGCCGCGGCCGCTGATCTTGAAATGGCCCTCGCCCGGGAGCTCCTCCACCCGGAGGCCCACGTTGGTGCGTCGCTCCTTCTCCAGCCGGGCTTTCAGGTGCCGGCTCGTGACGAACTTGCCCTCGCGCCCCGCGAAGGGGCTGTCGTTGACCATGAACTCCATGGAGAGGGTCGGCGCGTCCATGGTGAAGGCCGGGAGAGCGGAGGGGGACTCCGCGTCGGAGACCGTGTCGCCCACCTGGATCTCGCCGAAGCCGGAGAGGGCCACGATGTCCCCGGCGCGGGCCGACTGGAGAAGGCGGCGCTCGAGGCCGACGAAGCCCTCGAGCCGCGCGATCTTGGCCAGGGCGGTGGTCCCATCCGGCTTGACCAGGGCGACGGTCTGGCCCTGCTCGACGCGGCCGTCCTTGATGCGGCCGATCCCGATGCTGCCGTGGTAGCTGGAGTAGTCGGTCATCGTGACCATCATCTTCAGGGGCAGGGAGTCGTCGGCGGCGGGGGGGGGGATGCTCTTGACGATGGCCTCGAAGAGGGGGGCCATGTCTCCGCCGGAGGCGTCCGGGTCGAGGCTCGCCCAGCCCTGGCGGCCCGAGGCGTAGAGGATGGGGAAATCCAGGTGCCGGTCCTCCGCGCCGAGGTCGATGAAGAGGCTGTAGATCTCGTCGGTGACCTGGGCGGGCCGCGCGTTGGGGCGGTCCATCTTGTTGACCACCACGATGGGGGTGAGGTCCTGAGCGAGGGCCTTGCGCAGGACGTACTTGGTCTGCGGCATGGGCCCGTCGGCGGCGTCCACGAGGAGGAGCACCCCGTCCACCATCGTCAGGATGCGCTCGACCTCCGAGCCGAAGTCCGCGTGCCCGGGGGTGTCCACGATGTTGATCGTGACGTCCTTGAAGCGCACGGAGGTGCACTTGGCCAGGATGGTGATGCCCCGTTCGCGCTCGAGCTCGTTGGAGTCGAGCGACTGCTCGGTCGGCGCGCCCTGGCGCACGTCGAAGGTCCCCGTCTGCTGGAACAGGGCGTCCACCAGGGTGGTCTTGCCATGGTCCACATGGGCGACGATGGCGACGTTGCGCAGGTCCTGACGGGTCTTCATGCGAAGAGTCTAGCGGTTTTTGGGGTAGTCTTTATAGACCGTGAGGGTCGAAGAGCCGATCAGGGAGTAGGGCAGGAGGGTCGTCTCGATGCCGCCGTCCTTCTCGGCCTCGAGCACCACGTAGCGCAAGGTCATGTCCGCGACGCGGCCCTCGTCCTCCCCGACGCGGACCCGGTCGCCGACCTTGAAGGGCTGGGTGAGCAGGATGGAGCCGGCCTCGAGCAGGTTGGCGATGAAGTCGCTCGCCGCGACGCCGGCGGCGACGCTGAGGACGCCCGCGCTCGCGAGGAGGGTGGGCCACGACACGCCGGCGAGGCTCAAGGCCGTCACCGCCCCCGCGGCGTAGAGGGCGCCGCGCAGAGCCAGGCGCACGAGCGGGGAGACGCGCGGGTCCCAGCCCCGGAGGTCGGCGATCTTCTCGTGGAGGAACGTGATCCCCTGGGCCGCCAGCCAGAAGCCGCCGAAGCCGAGGGCGGCGTTCAGGAAGGGGCGGGCGGCCGCGGCCGCGCCGTAGAGGGCGTAGCCGCCGTAGAGGACGCCGGCGGCGCCCAAAAGCATGAGCGCCCGCTGGAGGCGGAACCGGGCGACCGGGCCCGACGAGCGGACGGGGGGCGCGGCTTGGTCCTGGGAGCCGGTCTCGAGCCGGTGGGAGAGGTGGATGGGCACTCCGGCCAGCGTCGAGTAGTCCATCAGGGTGTGGCTGCCGGGGGCGTCCGCGCGCCGCAGGACGAGGTAGCGGTAGGTCATGTCCTCGACGACGTACTGCGTCCTGCCGATGCGCACGGTCTCACCGAAATGGAACGGGTGGTCGAGCAAGACGATCGCCCCGTGGATGAGGTTGCCCACGAACTTCTTGACGGACATGGAAACGGCCAGGCCGCCGATGCCGAGGCCCGCGAGGAGGGTCTGCCACTCCATGCCGGCCGTGTTGAGAGCCAGGGTGGCTCCGCCGCCCCAGACGAGGATGTTCGAGAGCAGGCGCAGGACGATGAGGCTGTTCTTCTCGTAGCCCTTCCACTGCCAGAGCTTCTCGAGCCCCGCCGAGACGAGGCGGGAGACCGCCCAGGTCGCGGCGAGCACGCCGGCCGACTGCAGGTAGGGCAGGGCGGCCTTCAGCAGGGGGCCGGCCCAGGCGGGCAGGGACGCGGCGGCTCCAAGGACGGGGGAGGGGACGAGGGACCGCGTACGCGCGGAGGCGCTGGGACGCGCGAGCGAAGAGCCTCGCTCGGCGGAGGGCGAGGCGAGCACTTCGCCGGAGGGCGCGGAGACCTTCGACCGGCTCCAGAAGCGCTTCCAGGAGGTGTCCTGCGCCTCGGGCGAGGCCTGGGCCGGGCCGCTCCGCGTCTCCTGCAGGGTCGAGACCGAGGCCTCCAGGGCCTGCTGGGCGGGTTTGGGCGCGGGCTCGACGGCCTTGGGTGAGGCGGCGGCCGAAAGGATGTTCGCCGGCAACGCCGGGGCGGCCGCTTGGAGGGCGGCGGACTTCACGGACGGAAGCTTCGAGAGGACGGGCGTGTTCAGCGAGGGAAGCGCGGTCCCGAAGGAGAGCGAGCCCAGGCTTGGGGCGGGGAGCGTCCCGGAGAGGGGCGCGCCGGAGAACGGGACGACGGGCAGGGCCGCCGCGCCCGGAGCGCCGGCGTGCACGCGCACCGTCTGGGCCAGGACTTCCATCGGGGCGGCGGCGGAGTGGGCCAGAAGGGAAGAGGACAGGAGGAGGGCCAGAAGCCTGGGCATGGGAGGGATTCTAGCGGGGACGGCGGGCGCGGGCTAGAGACGATGGGCCCAGGAAGGGCCCCGGCAATGGACCTACCGGCGGTGGGACCCCGAAACCCCTCTTCTCTTCCTGGGCGGGACGAGCAGGGTGAGGAGGGGGGAGAGGTCGCAGAGCACGTGGTTGGGGCGGGTGCCGCTCAGGGCCTTGCCGCCGTTGCGGCAGACCCACGCGCAGGGCAGGCCGAGGGTCTTGGCCGGGATGATGTCGTGGATCATGCTCGAGGCGACGTGCAGGGCCCGGCTCTTCTGGACGCGGGCCTGGGAGAGGACCTTCTTCCAGTGCCGGGTGCGGGGCTTGTAGGAGCGGACCTGCTGGGCGGGCACGAGGTGGTCGAAGGCCACGCCGAGGCGCGAGAGCGACTTCTTCAGGGGCGCGGTATCCGCGTTCGAGAGCACCGCGAGCCGGTAGCCCGCGCGTTTGAGGGCCTTGAGGACCCGGGCGCACTCGGGGAAGGGCTTCCAGCGCGGCAGGGCGGCGGACAGGGAATCCGCCTCCCGGGAGCTCAGGCGGACCCCAAGCTCCTCGAAGAGGAGCCGCAAGGACAGGGCCTGGACCGCGCGGTAGCTCTTGTAGCCGCTCTGCTCGACGGCCAGCTCGATGCGGATGTAGCGCTCGACCAGCGCGCCCGCGTCCGCCTGGACCTTGTGCGCGGCGGCGAGCTTCTCGACGACCGCCCGGATGCCCGACTCCCAGTCGATGAGGGTGCCGAAGCAGTCGAAGGTGATCAGGTCGTAGGGGAGAGGTTCGGTCATGCTCGGCGCGGGAGCGGCAGTATATCAAATCGAAGGTCTGTGGTATAATTGGAAGCGATGCTGCGGCCCCTCCTCGCCCTCTGCGTCTTCGCTCTGTCCGCGTCCGCGGCCGAAGACCTTTCCGAGACCCCCGTCCTGTTCGACGGGCATCGGGCCGACGAGGTCTTCCCGGGAGGGCCCGTCCCGGAGGGAGCCGGCAAGCTTTTGACCGGGCCGAGCGACTGGATCGGCCAGCCCTTCGACACCGTCCTCCTGCAGGGCGACGATCTCGAGGAAGGCGGCTCGGTGATGCTCTCGCGGCAAGGCTCCTCGGGCGACGGGTCGGACTGGGTCGGCGCCGAGGTCCATCGCTACCCCAACGGGCGCTTCTGGGCGAGGGCCGTCTTCCCGGAGGCCGCTCCAGGCCGGCTGAAGTTCACCTTCCTGCAGCCGCGGGGGCGGGAGCCGAAGGTCTATGGGATCGAGGT
>DMEZ01000043.1 GCA_003450735.1 Elusimicrobiota bacterium
GGGGGGGGGGGGTGGGGGGCCGGGGGGGGGGGGGGGGGCCGGGCGGGGGGGAGCAGCCTTATCGTCCGGGATGATGAACCGGGCGACCTTGTTGCGCCGCTTGCCCTGCCACTCCTCGACGATGACGTGGGCGCGGCAGTACTTGTGCTCGTACTCCGAGCTGTCGAAGTCGAGGCTGCCGTCGTAGGGCAGGCCGAGCGCGTGGTTGACCCGCAGCCACATGCCGTGGCCGGGCTCGCCTTTCGGGATGAAGACCACCGTGTGCCAGGCCCGTCCCACGGCGTGGCCGTCCTCTGTCATGAGGGCGAAGAGCAGGTCCACCTTCTGGCGGCCTGTGTCCTTCGTCGTTCCGTCGCGCCTTTCGACCACCTCCGCGACGTAGTCGCCCTCGGGCGCTACGGGGAAGTCCTGGCTCTCCTGGGATGCGTCGGCGTCCATCTGAATCCTCATTTCGCGCCTCCCGCGGCCTTGGGGGCCGCCGTGGACTCGTCGCCCGCGAACAGGGCCGCGAAGGCCGAGTAGGGGTTCTCGCGCGGCAGTTCGACCGTCTTGTCCTCGAGCTCCGGGATGCGGCTGCCCCAGATGCCGAGGCTGCCGCCCTGGAAGCTCAGGAAGTACTTCGTCGTCGGGCCGATCTGCCGCTTGAAGCAGTTGCCGATCGCGTCCGCGTTGGCCGCGATGACGCCCGCGCCCTTGCCGCTGACGTTGATGCCCGCGGGGATGACGATGGACCCGCTGCCGTCGAGCTTCGGGTCCTTCGTGTGGGCGATGAGGATGACGAACTTCCCGCACGCCTTGAGGTAGTTGACCAGCGCCTCGAGCTTCTTGCGCAGTTCAGCCCACAGCGCCCAGCCGTCCACTCCGGCCTTGCGCTCCGTCATGCTGGAGAGGCCCGCCGTCCTGGCGATCTCGTCCTCGAACCAGTCCGACAGGACGTCGATGGAGTCGATGACGACCGTCTTGACGCTCGGGTCGGCCACGACCATCTTCAGAGCCTCGCGGAACTCCGCCAGGCTCTTGATGTCGTGAATCCTCCCGTCGATCCGGTCGCCCCCGCCCGGCTCGACCTCCAGGACGTAGCTCCCGGGCCACGACGCGGCCGTCTTCGACTTGCCGCTTTTGGGCAGGCCTACGAGTATCATGAGCCCGTCCGTTGGCAGCCCCTTCTTCGGGGCGGGCCTCCTTCCGATCAGTTCCATGTTCTCCTCCTTTTCATTTGTATTCGTGTTCACCACAAAACGGGACTACCACTCGATGAAGTGGGGCTTCTCCAGGGACTGCTTGAGGTCCTTGGCCGCGAGGAAGGCCAGCAATGAGGTCTCAACGTTGGCGAGTTCCTTGACCTCGAACTCTATGGGAGGCTTCTTGCCAAAGCGCACGATGACGGCGTCCTGGCACGGCAGGCCGTAGGTTTCGGTGAAAGCCTGAGCGTAGGCGGCTGTTTGCAGGGCGTACTCGGGGTAGATGCCGGACCCGGTCTTCCAGTCGAGAATCATGTATCTGCCGCCGCGCCGGCCCAACGCGTCCAGGCTCCCGCCGAAGCAGTGGATGCGGGAGGCGACCTTGGTGTCGCCCATGACCAGCTCGATGCCCGAGCGTCGCCACCAGTCCTTGAAGGCATTCACTGGGGCCTCGATCTCGGGCGGGACGGCCTCCGGCTCGCGGCCGTGGATGATCAAATCAATGAAGGCGTGGGCGCGGGTGCCGAGGTCCGCGGCCTGGTCCTTGAGCAGGTCGGGCCGCTTCCTGGCCTCCTGCAGGACGGCGTCCACCCAGGCCTTGTTGAGCACGATGCGAGCGGTGGGGCGGCCGTCCAGGCGCTTCATGATCGCCGACTCGACCAGGGAGAGGGCTTCCTTCTTCGCCCATGGGACCAGGGCGGGCTTGTTGATGACGGAGAGAAACCCCGTCACGCCCGGGTAGCGGACGGTCCCGTCTTGCGTCGTCACGTCGTAGAGGTGCGCTCTGCCCTCCACCACCAGATCCACGCGATAGAGCGGGTGGGGAACTCCGGTTTCATCGTTCATGCGGGTGCGCCTCCTTTGGTGAAGCAGGGCCGGGACGTCATGCGCTCCTCGCCGGACGCCGCAGGCGCTCGACGCGGAACCCCTGCTCGCCGAACTTCTTTATGAGGAAGCCGGTGAAGAGCTTGGCCAGGTGCTCGCCGCACTCGGTGCCGCCCTCGATCACGCAGGCCGGACCCTTGGCCGATACCTCGCAGGAGGTCTCCAGCTTCACCTTGGCCTTGCCGAAGACGACCTCCGTCTCGGCTAGCGCCAGTTTGAGAAGAGCGTTCAACAGCCCCTGGCTGCTCGGCCCGAGAACCGTGAACCGGTAGACCCCGTTCGCTGTCATGATCTTGCCTCCCACTCCTACAGAGACATGAGCCCGCAAAAGTGACGAATCCTCCGTCGAGCTACCGCCCGCGGTCCCCGCCCCCGAGAAGCCTCCGGAGCTTCTGGATGTGGTAGTCCACGCTCGTCCGCGGCCGGCCGAGACGCCTGGCCACCTTGGCCGTGTCGCCGCATTCCTCGATGAGCAGGTCCCACAGCCGCCGCTGCTCGCGGGGCAGCTGCTCGTACATGGACAGCAGCCCGTCCAGGACGGCAGTGTCCGCGTCCTCGGCTGAGAGGAGGTCCGCCAGGCGGATGTCCCCGCCTTCCTCGGATACGAGGCTGTCCAGGGAGATGTCGCGGTCCCGCCGCCGCTTCCAGGCGTTCGTGATCCTGTCGGCGCGGCGCAACAGCGACTTGGTGAGGTATGCCTTGCGGTCGGCCATCTTCACGTCCTTGCCCTTGAACCGGAGCAGGAATGCGGAGAGTTCTCCCGCGAGGTCGTCCGGGTCGACCTGATTCGAGTAGCGGCTGGCTATACTGCGGATGAGGTCGAGCTCCCACGGCTCGATCCTGGTTCGGCGTAGTGCGTCCATGTCGGCCTCCTGGGCCGACCACGGACGGGATCACGGGAAATAAAAAAAGAGGCCGCCCGCCCCGGTTGTTGAACCGGAACGAACGGCCTCTCGTGACTCAGCCGGCTACGACACCGACCTGTCCGTGGTCAGCCTTCTATCGCTGGTTTAGGTTCTGGTCGGTGTCTGCAACACGGCTATGTCCTCTGCTTTTCCTCTCCGTCGGGAGACGGCTCGGCGCGGGGCCTCTCATTCTGGGAGCCAGCCCCGCCCGCCGCCGAATACCTCAGGAGAGACGATGCGTCCTTCAAGACGTACACCCTGCGTACCTTGCTGAAAGTGTTGGGGGCCGAACGGCTGGGCCTGGGGTGGTCCCAGGAAACCGGTAGTCCGTCCTGGAGCTTGATCTCGCGGATGATCCCCTGTGCCAGGGACAGCTCGAGGAAGTCCTTGAAGTCGCGCCAGGCGGCCGGGATGTCGTCCCAGGAAAAGTAGGAGGGCAGCCGGTCCTTGGAGTCCCGGCGGATCTTGCGATACCAGTCGTTGGAGAAGAGCGGGGTGTTGTCGTGGACGACCGTGTCCTTGACCCCGCCGTAGCCCACGTCCTGGCAGAAATGGACGAATGAAAGAAAGAAGGAACTCTTCTCCTCGGCGTTCACGGCCACGGCCTCCTGCTGAAGGACTACTCGAAATCCTTGAGAGCTTTTACGACGCGGCCCAGTATCCGGAAGTCCTTGGGCTTGTCCTTGGACACCCGGATGGGCTTGTGGGCGGGGTTGGCGGGCTCAAGGATCACGTCGCCGCGTTCCGTCCTGAATCTCTTGAGCGTGTACTCGCCGTCTACTACCGCGATGACCAGGTCGCCGGGGTTGGCGGTCGACTGAGGCCGGACCAACACCCAGTCGCCGATGTTGATGCCCGCTCCGCTCATGCAGTCGCCCGCGACCCGGATGAGGAACAGCTCCTCGTCCTTCTTCGACTTGAAGAACCGCTGGTCGATGAGGGCCGAGCCTTCCACTAGATCCGGCAGGGGCTTGAGCGCGCCGGCGGGCACGCCGCCGGATACCACACGCAACAGCCGGGTGCCCGGGATGACCGGGCTTTCGTCGAAGGGGTTCGAGACGACGTCGATGCCCCGGGATTTGCCGGTCAGCTTGATGAACCCCTTGCTGGCCAGTTCCTTGAGCTGGTATGAGATCGCGCCGGTCGAGGCCAGGCCCGAGCCGCGCATGATCTCCCTGGTGGAGGGGGTTCGCCGCTCCCGGCGGATGTAGCTGACGATGAACCGTAGGACCGATTCCTGGCGTTCCGTCATCTCTTCAGGCATTTTGGTTCCGATCACCCCTTATTAGGACAGTTTAGGACATAGACGATTCGCTGTCAAGGGCCTATCGGAAGGCCCCTCGGGGGATTCGTCACTTTTCGGTTGGCGTGTCTCTGTATAAGCGGGGGCCGCCATGGATTTCGGGTGCAAAGACCCGCTGGAGATGACGCCGGAGGAGCGTGTGGACGCCTTGGCCGAGGCGCTGGCCGAGGGGTTCTTCTATCTGGCCGAACACGGGCTTCTGGCCGAAGTGATGGGCGAATCGGGCTGCGAAAAGTCGACGGAGAAACGCCCGGAATCGCCTTGCTTTCCGTCGGAACACCGTCTATCCTTCCTTCCTGAAAAGGAGGGCGCGCCCATCGAATGAACACGAATAGCGAATCCGCAAACGGAAAGACCGGGCCGGTCTGGATCGCCGTCTACACCCGCAAATCGAACGACGAGAACCTCAACATCGAGGTCACCTCCATCGACAACCAGAAGTCCTGCTGCCGCAGCTACATCGAAATCCAGAAGGCAAAAGGCTGGCGGGAGTACCCCGAGGCGTTCGACGACCCTGCCCAATCCGGCAAGAGCCTGGATCGACCTGCTATCAAGAGAATCCTGCAGCGTATCCAAGAGGGTAAAATCCAGGGGGTCATCGTCTACAAGCTGGATCGCATGACCCGCAATAGCAGGGACTTCCACGGTCTCCTGGAGTTGTTCGAGAAGCACGGCGTGGCGTTCATCTCCGCGACGGAATCCATCGACACCAAGAGCCCTCAGGGGCGGCTGATGACCGCGATCATGGTGCAGTTCGCCCAGTACGACCGCGAGTTGGACGTGGAGCGCTCGAGGGACACGCACCTCGCCCGGGCGCGCAAAGGGCTCTGGTGCGCGGGCCTGCCCCCGTTGGGCTACGACCTCAAGGACAAGCTCATGGTGGTCAACCCGCAGGAGGCCGAACTCGTGCGCGAGATGTTCGGGCTCTACGTCAGGCACAAGTCCACGCTGCTCGTGGCCAAAGAACTCAACCGCCTGAACTACCGGCGCAAGACCTACAAGGCGCAGGACGGCAGGATTCTCGGCGGCAAGCCGTTCGACCAGGACGCCGTGTCGCGGATTCTGCAGCGCAAGGTCTACATCGGGCTCATCACCAACGAGAGGGCGGGCCAGGAGTTTCCGGGGCTGCACACGCCCCTGGTGAGCCCCCGCGTGTTCGAGAAGGTCCAGGGCATCATGGCCTCCCACCGCCTGCGCGATGAGCCCATGGAGTACGCGAGCAACAAGCACGGGTTCCTTCTCAAGGGCCTCATCCGCTGCGGCGAGTGCGACGCCGCGATGGTCGGATTCGTCCAGCCGAAGAAGGGGAAGATTTATCGGTACTACCGCTGCATCGGCAGGGCCAACGGCCGGCGCACCTACTGCCCCGTCAAGTGCATCGGGGCGGACAAGATCGAGGAGTTCGTGATCGAGAAGCTGGCCGTCATCGGCAGCGACCGCCCGTTCCTGGAGAAGGTGGTCCACAAGGTGGCGAAGGAGTCCAAGAGCAATATCCGGCCGATGATGCGCGAGGTTCGGCGCATCGAGGAGCGCCTACGGGCGACCCGGCGGGAGATGCAGAACCTGCTGAACATGGTCAAGTCGGGCGGGAACTCCCAGGAGGCCGCGACCGAGATCAAGCGGCTGGAGGACGCCAAGCGGGAACTGGAGGCCAGGAAGGCCGCGCTCGAGGCGCAGGTCGCCCAGCGGCGCAACGCCGTCTATGACGTGGACGCCATCGAGGGGGCTCTGCGCCGCTTCGCCCGGTTCATTTATCGGATGCCGCGGGCGCTGCAGGTCCATGTCTTCCGCATCCTGATCAAGCGGATCGCCCTGTATCGGAATAAGATTTCAGTGGAAGTCCACGAACTGCCGATCGGCGCTCTGAGCCTGGCGACGGACAAGCGGCTTTGGGAGACGCCGCGGGGCCTGGGCCACTGGAAGAACAACGGGGCGAAGACCGACCAGGCGGCGGTTGCAGGGGGCAGCGGCGGGCAGGTCGTGGCGGAACAGGCGGGGGCGGATGGTCAAAACGGGGGAAATACCCCCGAAAAAGAGCCACTCCTCCGCCAACTCGCAACCGGAACACCGGTTTGTGAATTGGGGGAAGAGTGGCGGGGTCGACGGGATTT
>DMEZ01000068.1:0-376 GCA_003450735.1 Elusimicrobiota bacterium
CACGGGGGTGAGGGTCCTGGTCGCCTCCTCCAAGTCCTTCCCGGTGGACATGCAGGCCGCCCGGGAGGCCGGCGCCGACGCCTACATCGTCAAGCCCTTCGCGGCCAAGGACCTCCTGGACAAGGTGGCCTCCCTCGCCGAGGGCCCCGCCGTCGTGCCCTCCGGCACGGCGCCGGCGCGGCAGCAGCCCGCGTCCTCGCCTTCCCCCTTCTTCGACGCCTCCTCCGCCGACGCCGTCGCCGTGCGCTTCTGGGGCACCCGCGGCTCCTGCCCCGCGGCCGGCGCGAAGACCTCCCGCTACGGAGGCAACACCGCCTGCACCGAGATCCGCGTGGGGGGGATCCCCATCATCTTCGATTGCGGCACGGGCATCCGC
>DMEZ01000068.1:515-1336 GCA_003450735.1 Elusimicrobiota bacterium
TGGGACCACATCCAGGGCTTCCCGTTCTTCACCCCGCTCTACGACCCGAAGAACACCTTCCGCGTCCACAGCGTGCGCGGCGCGCACGGCAGCCTCGAGCGCGTCTTCAGCGGCTCCATGGCCTCGGACTACTTCCCCATCCCGCTGAGCAGCCTCTCCTGCGACCTCCAGTTCATCGAGATGCAGGGCCCCATCGAGCTCCCGGGCGGCGTGCGCATCCGCTTCCACCATCTCAACCACCCGGGCGTCGCCATCGGCTTCCGCCTCGAGGCCCACGGCAAGGTCGTCACCTACCTCAGCGACCACGAGAACTTCGTCAAGCTCAACGGGGACAACGACATCGCGCGCCGCCAGGACGCCGACATCGCCGCCTTCGCGCAGGACAGCGACCTCCTCATCTCGGAGGCCCAGTACACCGAGGAGGAGTACCCGCGCCGCCGCGGCTGGGGCCACAGCACCTACGACGACGCCGTCCGCTGCGCACTGGCGGCGAAGGCGAAGCGGCTCGCCGTCTTCCACCACGACCCGGAGCGCACCGACGACGTCCTGGACGCGCACCTCTCGCACTGCCGCGAGCTCGTCAGACAGGCGGGCTCGTCCATGGCCTGCTTCGGCGCGCAGGAAGGGCAGATCCTGGAGCTCTGAGATGGCCTACCGCTACCCCGACACGAACGTCTTCTACCGCAAGCTCAAGCGCACCTACCCTCTCGCCGTCCGCGGCGAGGGCGTCTATATCTACGGAGAGGACGGCCGGCGCTGGCTCGACGCGAGCGGCGGGGCCCTCGTCGCCCACCCGGGCCCCGGGGGCGCGGGAGGCGCCC
>DMEZ01000068.1:1395-30891 GCA_003450735.1 Elusimicrobiota bacterium
CTTCGTCGCCAACCTGGGCCACGGGGTCGCGGAAGTCGCCGACGCCATGGCCGAGCAGGCCCGCAAGATCGGCTACCTCAACGGGACGGCCTTCACCCATGAGCCCGTCGAGCAGCTCGCCGCCGAACTGGCCTCCCTCTGCCCGGGCGGCCTCCAGTACTCCTATTTCCTCGGCAGCGGCTCGGAGGCGGTCGAGGCCGCCTTGAAGCTCGCCCGGCAGTACTGGGTCGAGGCCGGCCAGCCCTCCAAGCACAAGATCCTGGCCCTCACCCCGGCCTACCACGGCAACACCCTGCTCGCCCTCTCGGCCTCCGCCCGCGAGCACTACAAGACCTACTACCGCGAGTGGCTCGTGCGCGTGCCGCACGTCCCCGCGCCCTACGCCTACCACTGCCCCTGCCGGGGCAAGAAGGACGACTGCCCGGCGTGCAGCGGCTCGGCCCTCGAGCAGGTGATCCTGAAGGAGGGCCCGGAGACGGTCGCGGCCTTCATCGCCGAACCCGTCGGCGGCTCCTCCACCGGCGCCACGGTGCCGCGCCCGGACTACTTCAAGCGCATCCGGGAGATCTGCGACCGCCACCAGGTGCTCTGGATCGCCGACGAAGTCCTCTGCGGCGCGGGCCGCACCGGCACCTGGTCGGCTCAGGAGCCCTATGGGGTGAGCGCGGACATCATGACCCTCGGCAAGGGCCTCGGCGGCGGCTGCGCCCCGATCTCCGCCGTCGTCTCCACCCGCCGGATCCTCGACGTCATCGCCAAGAACTCCGGGGCCTTCCTGCACGCCCAGACCATGTCGCACCACCCCGTGCTCTGCGCGGCCGGGCTGGCCACCGTGCGCTACCTCAAAAAGCACCGCCTGATCGAGCGCTGCGCCGACATGGGCGCCGTCTTCCACCGGCGCCTCGCCGCCCTGCTCGACCTGCCGCACGTCGGCGACGTGCGCGGGCGAGGCCTGCTCGCGGGCGTGGAGTTCGTGGAGGACAAGGGCACCCGGCGCCCCTTCCCCCGCAAGCTCAGATTCGCCGAGACCTTCACCGAGGAAGCCCTGAAGGCCGGCCTCGTCGTCTGGCCGAACACCGGCCAGGCCGACGGGGAGAACGGCGACCTCGCGATGCTCGCCCCGCCCTTCATCATCACCGAGGAGCAGATCGGCGAGCTCTGCGCCCTTTTCAAGACCGCCCTCGAAGCGGCCCTCAAGAAGCTGAAGACCGGATCCCGGAGCTGAACCCATGAGAACCCACGCCGTCGAAGCCGAGCTGGACTACCCGAAGATCGTCGTGCCGCCTCCGGGCCCCAAGGCCCGCGAGGTCATCAAGCGCGACAAGCGCTGGACCTCGACCTCCTACATCAAGGAGTACCCGCTGGTCGTCTCGCACGGCAAGGGCCCCTGGGTCGCCGACATCGACGGCAACCGCTACCTGGACTTCATGGCCGGCATCGCGGTGGCCTCGACGGGCTACTCGCACCCCAAGGTCGTGAGGGCGATCCAGGAGTCGGCTTCGCGCTTCCTCCACATCTGCGGGACGGACTTCTACTTCGAGGGCTTCGCCGAGCTGGCCGAGCGCCTCGCGCGCCTGGCTCCCGGCCAATCCAAGAAGCGGACGTTCCTGACCAACTCGGGGGCCGAGGCCATCGACGGCGCCATCAAGCTGGTGCGCCAGAGCACCGGCCGCCCGGGCCTGATCTCCTTCAACGGCGCCTTCCATGGCCGCACCTACGGCGCCATGAGCCTGACCTCGAGCAAGGCCAAACAGAAGGCCGGCTTCGGCCCGCTGCTGCCCTGCGTCCACCACATGCCCTTCGGCTACTGCTACCGCTGCGCCTACGGCCTCACCCACCCTGCCTGCAGACTGCGCTGCGTCAGCGAGATCGAGGACGGCCTCTTCCGCCGGGACCTCTCGCCCAAGGAGGTCGCGGCCATCTTCGTCGAGCCCATCCAGGGGGAGGGCGGCTACATCCTGCCCCCGCCCGGCTACCTGAAGGCCTTGCGCGAGCTCTGCGACCGCAACGGCATCCTGCTCGTCTTCGACGAGGTGCAGAGCGGCATCGGGCGCACGGGGAAGATGTTCGCGGCCGAGCTCTACGGCGTCGAGCCGGACGTGCTCTGCGTGGGAAAGGGCATCGCCTCGGGCATGCCGCTGGGCGCCATCGTCGCCAAGGAGAGCATCATGAAGTGGGATGTCGGCTCCCACGGCTCGACCTACGGCGGCAACCCGGTCTGCTGCGCGGCCGCCCTGGCGACCCTCGACGTCGTCGAGAACGAGCTGCTGGGCCACGTGCGCAAGACCGGCGAGGCGCTCCTCTTGGGCCTCAAGCGCCTGCAGAGCAAGCACGAGTGCATCGGCGACGTGCGCGGCGTCGGGTTCATGGTGGGCGTCGAGTTCGTCAAGGACCGCGAGAGCCGCGCGCCGGCCCAGAGCCTGGTGCACGAGCTCACCCAGCGCGCCTTCCGCAAGGGCCTGCTCCTCCTCTCCTGCGGGCAGAGCGTCATCCGCATCGCCCCGCCCCTCGTCCTAACGGAGAAGGACATCGAGACGGGCCTGCAGGTCCTCGACGAGTGCCTCACGGAGCTGACCTAGTGAAGAGCAAGGTCCTGACGATGAGGGAGGCGGTGTCCTCCCTGGTGCACGACGGCGACACGGTGGTCATCGAGGGCTTCACCCACCTCATCTGCTTCGCGGCGGGCCACGAGATCATCCGGCAGAAGAGGCGGGACCTGACCCTCTGCCGCCTGACCCCCGACCTCATCTACGACCAGATGATCGGCGCCGGCTGCGCCCGGAAGCTGGTCTTCTCCTGGGCCGGCAACCCCGGAGTGGGCTCCCTGCACTCCTTCCGCCGCATCCTGGAAGGGAAGACCGCCGGCAAGCTCGAGATCGAGGAGTACTCCCACTTCGGCATGGTGGCCCGCTTCAGCGCGGGGGCCGCGCGCCTGCCCTTCTGGCCGATGCGCAACTACAAGGGCACCGACCTGCCCGAGGCCAACCCCCTCATCCGCACGGTGCGCTGCCCCTACACGGGCGAGGACCTCGCGACGGTGCCGGCCTTGAATCCGGACGTGACCATCGTCCACGCCCAGCGGGCGGACCAGGACGGCAACACCCAGATCTGGGGCCTGCTGGGCGTGCAGAAGGAGGCGGCCTTCGCCTCCAAGCGCGTCATCGTGGTGGTCGAGGAGCTCGTCGACGAGAAGGTGGTGCGCTCCGACCCAAACCGCACCCTCATCCCGGGCTTCATCGTGGACGCCGTGGTCGTCGAGCCCTGGGGCGCGCACCCCTCCTACGCGCAGGGCTACTACGACCGCGACAACGACTTCTACGTGGCCTGGGAGGACATCTCCAAGGACCCCGTCAAGTTCCAGACCTACCTCGACGAGTACGTCTTCGGCGTCCCCGACCGCAAAGCCTACATGGCCAAGAGCAAGGGCCTCGCCGAACGCCTCAACGCGAAGGACAAGGTCTGCCAGGGAGTGAACTATGGCTTCTGAGGCCGCCGCCTACACGCTTGGGGAGATGATGGCCTGCGTGGCCGCGCGCGAGCTCAAGGACGGCGAGGTGGTGTTCGTCGGCATCGGCCTGCCCAACCTCGCCTGCAACCTGGCCCGCGCGACCCACGCCCCGAACCTCGTGCTCATCTACGAGTCCGGCGCGGTGGGCGCGGTGCCGGAGCGCCTGCCCGTCTCCATCGGCGACCCGGCCCTCGTGACGGGCTCCTTGATGGTCTGCGGCATGGCCGACGTGTTCCAGTCCTTGCTCCAGAACGGGAAGATCCAGGTCGGCTTCCTCGGCGGAGCCCAGATCGACAAGTACGGCAACATCAACACGACCGTGGTGGGCCCCTACGCCAAACCGAAGGTCCGCCTCCCGGGCAGCGGGGGGGCCTCCGAGATCGCGGTCCACGCCCAGCGCGTCCTCATCATCAGCAAGCTCAACCCCCGCGCCTTCCCGGAGAAGGTGGACTTCATCACGAGCCCAGGGCAGTTCAGCAAGGGCAAGTCCCGCAAGCAGTGGGGCATGCCCGGCGCGGGCCCCCTCAAGGTCATCACCGATAAGGGCATCCTCGAGGCCGACGAGAGCGGCGAGATGGTCCTCACCGCCCTCTACCCCGGCATCGGCGTCGACGAGGTGAAGAAGGGCGTGGGCTGGGCGCTGAAGGTCCGCGAGCCCCTCGCCTCGGTCGAACCGCCGGGCGCCAAGGAGCTCGCGCTCCTGCGCGAGGTCCTCGACCCCCAGAAGCTCTTCCTCAAAGGCTGATGCGCCCGCTCCTCGCCGCCGCCCTCCTGTCCGCCAGCCCCGCCTGGGCCCAGCAGCCCATCTCGGACATCCGCGTGGTGATCGCCACCGCCGCGGTCTCCTCCCTGGAGTGCTCGGGCCGCCCCTTCGAGATGGAGTGGACGAAGACCGTGGGCCGGAGCTTCAAGTACATGGGCCGGAGCATGATCTCGGAGGGCCTCGACCCCCGCCCCCTCATCGGCGGCCTGCTCGCGGTCATCATCATGACCCCCATGATCGCGCTCGCCGTGCCGGCCGACCTCGCCGCGGCCCCCTTCCGCCGGCAATGCTCGTTCGATTTCCAGGCCCAGGGGCACCTCGCCCGCTGGGCGGGGCAGGCGAGCGGCGAGCAGGCGGTCGCCGCGGAGGGCCGCAACGCGCTCGATCCCGGGACCGAGGGCATCAAGGCGCCGTCCTACTACGTGAGCCTCTCGAGCACCACCACCGACGACCAGGGCCGCTTCCGCCTCTCCCTGCCGGGCCACGTGGGGCGGAGCTCCGATTTCGATCTGTCCTGGGCGGTCAAGGGACTGCCTTCGGGCCGCATGCGCCTGAGCAAGAGCTTCGGGAGATTCGTCCTCTCGGAGCCCGAGCCCGAGTTCGGCGCCACCGTCGACACGCTCGAACCCATCGAGATCATCCCGACCACGAAGTAGGCCCTTGGGCCCACCCCGGCCCAGTCCCTTAGGGAGTGGCTTCCAGGGGCATCCCGGGCTTACGCTATCCTCAACGATGCCGCTCGATGCCCTCGGAGGGGAATGATGAACCGACGCGCCCTGGCCGGTCTTCTTTTTTTGAGTCTGCCCATGTCCGCCCTCGCCCAGCTCAAGCTCCCGGAACTGCCGTCCTTCGGCGCGGTCATGGAGCAGCTCCCCTTCAAGACGATGGAGAGCACGCGCATCTCCATGGACATCCGCAGCGTGTTCGGCGGGCAGGAATACGACATCCGCGACTCCTTCGCGCGCATCGACCTGAACGTGCGGCCGGACGCGGGCGGGCGCTACCGCTGCTCGGGCGACGTGGACGGACGCTACCTGACCGGCGAGATCGAGCCCTACGGGGACTCCTTCCGGCTCTGGGGCTCCGGACTGAACATCGACATGCGCAAGTACGGCAGCGACCGCTGGGAGATCTCCGGCTTCGTGGACGAGGCCGACGGCTCGAAGCACATCAGCATCGCCCTCCGCCAGCGCTGGGGCCCGGGCACCTACAGCATCTTCGAGAGCGGGCTCAGCGCCGACGTCTCGCGCTTCGGCAAGGATGCCAGCATCAGCGGGGACATGGACCCCAAGCGCTTCGGCAAGAAGTCCCTGGCCATCCTCGGGCTGTTCGTCGCGGTGCTGGAAGCCGAGGCCGACAAGCCGCAGCCTAAGCCCTAGGCTTCCAGAACCGCAGGTTCCAGCGCAGGGTCAGCACCGACTCCCCCGAGAAGAGCCGGCTCGCCAGGGCCGCGAAGGCCAGGAACACGCCCGCCTGGTAGAGGATCCCCAGCCCCACCGCGCCGTACTCCTTTAGGAGGACGTGCTGGGGCGCCAGGAAGGCGTGGGTGAAGGGGATGGCCCACAGCAGCGCCCTCAGCGCGGCCGGGCTCGCCCGCGTGTCGACGAGCAGCGGCAGCAGGTAGGAGAACATCAGCAGGAGCATCAGCGGAGTCGTGGCGGCATGGGCGCTCTTCACGTCGTCGGCCAGGATCCCCAGGACGATGGCGACCGAGAGCGCGCAGAGGATGCCCGCCATCACCGACATCGCGATGAGCGCGTAGCCGGGAAGGCTCAGCGCCAGCCCCAGCTTCGCGAGCGGGACGTACGGCGCCGAGACCGCGGCCGCCGGGGCGAGCTGCCCCGAGACGGCGCCCATGAACGAACGCATCCCGACCATGTAGGCCGCGGTGAACCCCAAGGCCACGAGCGCCGAGGCGGAGAGCTTGGCGACGACGAGCGTCCGCCGCCCGATGGGGGAGCTCAGCAGGATCTCCAGGGTCTTGTTCTCCTTCTCGGCCGCCACCGAGAGCACCACCATCTGAGCCGAGAGCAGGATCACCATGAAGATGACGACCGGGAACAGGTAGATCTGGGACTGCACGAAGAGGAGCGTCTGCGCGATGGGGACGCGCTCGAAGGCGCCTCCGATGGCCACCGCCTCCTTCAGAACGACCGGCTCGCGCAGGAAGGGGACGTCCTTCACGGAGGCCTTCCTCTCCAGGAGGAAGAGGCTCACGCTCTCCTTGATGGAGCGCTCCGCCCGCATGGACTGGGCCACCGAGGCGAGGGCCCGCGGCCCAAGGTCGCGGAGCACCGCCACCAGCTCGACCTCGGCGCGTTCGCCCCGTCCGATGCGCTCGCCGAATCCGGCGGGGATGACGAGGACGGCCAAGTTCCCGGGTCTCTCCGCCGCGATCGCCGCCTCCATCAGGAAGACTTCCAGCCGGGCGGCCCCGAGCCCGGCGACCACCCGGCCCGAGAGGGGCGAGTTGTCCCGATCCTGGACCAGGATCGCCTGGGAGGCGCCCAGGGGGCGCCCCTGCTTGGAGAGGATCTTCCCGATGAGGGTGAAGACGATCATCACCGCCACCATCGGGACGATCACCTGCGGGGTCGCCAGCTCCCGCACCTCCTTGCCGACGAGCAGGAAGAACTTCCTCACCGGGCGATCCGAACGAAGACTTCCTCGAGGTTCGCGGCCGAGTGCCGCCGCTTGAGCCCGGCGGCCGTGTCGCAGTCGAGGATCCGCCCGCCCGCCAGGATGGCCACGCGGTCGGAGAGGAACTCGACCTCGAGCATGTTGTGGCTCGAGACCAAGAACGACATCCCCCCGGCCGCCAGGGCGCGCACCAGCCCGCGGACCTCGACGGCGTTGAGCACGTCCAGGCCGCTGGTGGGTTCGTCGAGGATGGCGAGACGGGGGCGGGCCATGACGGTGCGCGCGAGCAGGAGCTTGCGGGTCATCCCCTTGCTGTAGGTCTTGATGCGGTCCTCCAGCCGGGGGCCGAGGCCGCTAAGGCGCGCGGCCTCCTCCACGCAGGCCTTGGCCCGGTCTCCGTCGTCGACGAAGATGCCCGCCATGAAGCGGAGGTACTGCAGCCCGGTGAGGTGGCGGTAGGCCCCGGCCTCCTCCGGAAGGTAGCTCAGCAGCGAGCGGGCCTTCGCGGCGTCGCGGCGCAGGTCGAGGCCGAACACCTCCAGCGTCCCGCTCGAGGCCTCGAGGATGGTCGCGCAAATCTTGAGGGTCGTGGACTTGCCCGCCCCGTTGGGGCCCACGAGGGCGAAGACCTCGCCCTCCGAGACTTCGAAGCCGATCCCCTTCACCGCCTCGAGGTCCCCGTAGCGCTTGACGAGGTCGACGACCCGGAGCGCCTTCATCCTTCAGTTCTCCGTGCTCTCAGCGGTAGGGCGCGATGGCCTTGTCGTACTCCCTGCGCCACTCCAGGATGGTGTTCGTGTAGTTGTTGGCCGGGATCCGCCCGATCTTCGCCCCGTAGACCCCGACGTTGTAGGCCGCGACCGCCTTCCAGGTGTTGTTGGGGAAGGCGTTCAGGTCGCCCCGGATGATCTGCGCCCCGATGCGGTAGTTGGTCGCCAGGTCGTTGGCCTGCGCGTCGCTCCCGACGCCCCGCGAGAGGAAGTTCGAGCGGAGCACCTGCATCGGCCCCAGGGAGCCGTCGAAGAACTTCTTGGCCGACGAGCCGGGAGACTCCCGCCAGGTCACCTGCTTGAGATGCGGCTCGGCCCGGTAGGCCCCGAAGCGGAAGTTGGATTCCCGGGCCGCCGTGGCGGCGATGAGGGCCGGGTCCACCCCGGTGGCCTGGGAGGCCTGCAGGATGTACTTCAGATGGGCGGAGGGCAGGGCCGGCGCTTTCCCGGCCGGGATCTTCGGGCCGGGAGGCTCCTTGCCCTTGCTGGAGGAAAGGCCCGCGGCCTGGGAGTTGAAGTTCTCGGGCGTGACCTTGCTGTTGCTCTCCATGGAGACGCTGCCCTGGCCGGCGCGGCCGCCGGAGGCGATGACCTTCTTGGGGTCGAAGAGGAGGGCGCCCGGCTTCCCCTTCGCGTTCATCAGGGCCTTCAGGAACGGATTCGCCGAGCCGACGCCCGGGCCGAGCTGGCCGAGGCTGATGGCCCGCTCGAGTTCGGTGCCGGGGTCCTGCGCAAGGCGAGCGCGCGGCTTGGCAGGAGCAGACGCCCCCTTGGAGGAGGCGGGCTTGTCCGGCTCCGCGCCTTTGGAAGACGGGGCTTTGCCTTCGGAAGCGCCAGGCTTGTCGAGACTCCCCAAGGCCGCCCCGCCCCCTCCCGCGGCGCCCGCATTCCCGGCCTGCAGGCCCTCCAGACGGCCGCCCGGCATGGGAAGGCCGGGCGCCGCGATGTCCCCGGGAGCCGCCGCCGCCGCCAGGTCCAGCTCGTCGGAAGAGGAGTCCGCCTCCGGAGAGCCCTCCTCCGGCGCGTCGGCCGGAGCGGGGAGCGGCCCGCCTGGCTGGAGCGGCGGCGCGTCGGCCGGAAGGGCTCCCATGTCGGCGGTCAGCGCCCCGGCTTCCAGGGTCTTGGAGTCCTTCTTCGGCCTCAGGAAGAGCAGACCGGCGAGGGGCAGGGCCAAAACCGCCCCCACCACGAACAGCCAGCGGCGGTTCGAGTGTCCCTTCACCGTCTCCGGCCGATGAGTCTCCAGCCCAGCGGCAGGGCCGAGGCGGAGAGCCCGATCTTGACGAGGTCGCCCGGGACGAAGGGCCAGAGGCCCAGGGCGAGGAGGCGGTCGGCTGGTACGAAGCGCGCGAGGCCGAGCAGGCCGACGCTGAAGAGGATGACCGAGCCCAGCAGCATCATGAGAGCGGCGCTCCAGAAGGAGCGGCCCCAGCCGCGCTCAGCCAGCCGGCCCGTGGCCCACGCGGCCAGCGGGAAGGACAGCAGGTAGCCGCCCGTCGGGCCGGCCAGGTGCAGGAAGCCGGCGCCGCCGCCCGCGAAGACGGGGAGCCCCGCGGACCCTTCCAGCAGGTAGAGCGCCATGGAGGCCGCGCCCCACCGGCTGCCCAGCAGGGCGCCGGCGAAGAGGACGGCGGCGGTCTGGCCGGTGAGCGGGACCGGCGTGAAGGGGAGGGGGACCTCGATCTGCGCGCAGAGCGCCGCGACGACGCTCATCGCCAAGGCCTGCGCGATGCGCGCGGGGACGCCCGCCTGCGGGGCGAGCGCGTCCGAGACGACGGGGAACTGGGCGGCTTGCGATCTCAGCATGGGCGCCTCCTGTCTTCGATGGGAGATTCTAGCGCTTTCAGGGCCCGGCCGGAACAGCCTTGAGCAAGCGCCAGGACACGATGCCGAGGGCCGCGGCGAGGAGGACGGCCGCCAAGACGGAGGCCAGCCGGAGGAGGCGCGAGCGGCGGCAAGCCTCGAGGGCCTTCTTGTGGACCCCCTTCTCCGCGACCAGGACTTCGTAAACCCTCTCGCCGAACGCTCGGGTCTCGTTGCCGAACTCCATGCGCTGCTGCAAAAGGGCGGCGCCGCCGAAGCTCGGCTTCCTGCCCTTCCGGATGGAGAGGCCGGCGAGGGCCACGGAGGCCATGGCATACTGGTCGCGCGTATGGTCGTAGACCTGCCTCGAGCCCGAAAAATCGTCGAGGTCCCTATGGATGCGCTCGAGGAGCGCCCGGCGCTCTTCGAGGATCTGCGCGCCCGGGCACTCCGATGGATGGGCGGCCTTGTGCGCCGCGAGCTGCTGCTCCAGCCCGACCAGCGCCTCCATGCGCGATGAGAGCTCCGCCTCCATCCGGTCGAGCGCGGCCGCCTGCGCGGCGTACGGGTCGCCGGCGCAGGCCGGGAGAGCGAGGAGCAGGAGGAGCAGGGCGCTCAAGGCTTCAGCGGCCTCTCGAGCGTCGGCGCAAGGCAAAAAGAGGGAGGGCCATGCGGAGGTTTTACAAAATATCCGCGCCTTCACGCACATGCTACAATCCGGGCGTGAAAGCGAACAAACTTGCCCTCTTCCTCGCCCTGCTCGGCGCCGGAGCCGCGGCGTTCTTCACCGGCCGCAAGGGCTACCAGGACGTGGACGCCAAGCAGGCCCTCGAACTGACCAGGACCCCGGGCGTCCTCCTCCTCGACGTCCGCACGCCCGAGGAGTTCGCCCAAGGCCGCATCGAGGGCGCCAAGCTCATCCCCATCTCCGAGCTCCAGGAGCGCCTCTCCGAGCTCGGGGACCGCAAGGACGCCCCGGTCCTCGTCTACTGCCTCTCGGGAAGCCGCTCGGCCATTGCGAGCACCCTCCTCCACAAGGAAGGCTGGACGCAGGTCCACAACCTTCAGGGGAGACTCCGCGCCTGGGTCGCGGCGAGGCAGCCGCTGGCGCGCTAGGAAGACCAGGTCTCTCGGGCGGCGGCGGCCAGGGAGGCCGTCTGGGAGCTCAGCTGGGCCTTCATCGCGCGCAAGGCCGCGATGAACCGGGTGCCGGGGCAGTCGGTGTTGTTGAAATCGCCATGGCCGAACAGCCCGGTCAGCGGGGAGATGCCGAAGCGCATGGACAGGAACACGACGAGCCGCTTGAGGCTCTCGACCTGCGCGGAGGTGGGCTTGCCCTTGTCGAAATCCCCCATGAGCGCGACCCCGATGTTCCCGCTGTTGTGGCCCTCGGTGTGGGCGCCGAGCTTGTCCAAGGCCCGGCCCTCGACGATGCGGCCCTGCCCGTCGATGAGGAAGTGGTAGCCGACGTCCGCCCAGCCCTTGTCGTTCTGGTGATAGGACTGGATGCCGCGGACCTGGCGGAGGGTCTCGGCCCGGCTCATCGTCTGGGCCCCCGCCGTGTTGTGGACGGTGATCTTGTCCTTGTCCGCGTCCCGCGAGGCGCCTCGGGAGGCGGCCGCGCCCCAGTCGGAGCGGCTGAGCACGGGGAAGAACACGGAGGGGAAGAAGCGGCGCTGGAACTCCTGGAAGGCGGCTAGGACGGCCGAGCCGGCCCCGCCCTTCCTGTCGGCGGCCTCCAGGACGGGGGAAGGCACCGTCCCGCCGACCTTGCCGCGCCACGGGGGAGTGAAGGGCAGGCTCGGGTCGTCGCTCCACGAGCCGCCGCCGGCCGCGTAGACCGCGGGCTGGGCCGCCAGGTCTTTGCGCGAGGCGCTCCCGTCGAACCAGGCCCGATAGTCCGCGCCCTTGATAGCCTCCATCACCTTCCCGGCCAGGTTCCTGCCGGCGAGGAGGTCCGTGACCTTGCCGCCGGCGGCCTCGGCCACGACCTTTTCGTCGTGCGCGACGACCAGGGCCATCCCAGCGCCGGTCTGAGCCGCCTGGGTGAGGTCTAAAAGGTACTGCCGGCCGTCCGCGGCCCGCACGCCGAGCCACTTCCGGGGACGGTCGGGGGCCGGCTGGGCCTCGCTGCAGTAGACCGCCTCGACGGGGGCGAAGCCCTGGCTGCGCACCGAGAGCAGCAGGCCCCAGCCGAGGTGGTCCGGGGTCATGCCCTTGGACTCCAGGTCCACCAGGAGGGCCTTGGCCTGCTCCGGCGCGAGCGGGGCCACCTTCTGGAGGGCGGTCTGGAGCTCCTCCTCATGGATGGACGCGCCCTCCGTGCAGAGCGCGTGCAGCGTGCCGGTGGAGGCGCTGGCCCAGGCCGAGGCCGGGAGGAGGAGGGAGGCCGCCGCGGTCAGGAGGGTCTTCATGGCGCTCACAGCCATAGCGTTGCGCGAAAGACCCGGCAAGTCCTGGGCTTGAAGGACCCGCGCACGGTAGGTCTTAGGGCCTATCCCCGCCCGCGACAGCCCCGCGGGCAGAATGGTATCATACCCTGGGACGACCGCCATGGAGCGCATCTACCTCGACAACAACGCCACCACCCTCGCCGACCCGAAGGTCAAAGCGGCGATGGAGCCCTACCTCTGCGACCGCTACGGCAACCCCAATTCCCTGCACTCCTTCGGCACCGAGGTGCATCCCGACCTGCGGACCGCCATGAACCGCCTCTACCGGGGACTCAACGCGGACGACGAGGACGACATCCTCGTCACCTCCTGCGCGACCGAGAGCAACAACACCGTCCTCAAGGGGGTCTTCTTCGACCTCCTCCGGGGCGGGGAGAAGGACCACATCATCACGACCTCGGTCGAGCACCCCTGCGTGGCCAACACCTGCCGCTTCCTCGCAGGTCAGGGCGTGAAGCTCACCGTCCTCCCCGTGGACAAGGATGCCTGCGTGAGCGCCGACGCCGTGCGGGAGGCCCTGACCGACCGCACCGCCCTGGTCTCGGTCATGTGGGCGAACAACGAGACGGGCGTGCTCTTCCCGGTGGCGGAGATCGCGCGGCTCTGCCGGGAGCGGGGGGTGCTCTTCCACACCGACGCGGTGCAGGCCATCGGCAAGGTGCCCGTGGACCTGCGCGCCGTCCCCGTCGATTTCCTCTCCTTGAGCGCCCACAAGTTCCACGGCCCCAAGGGCGTCGGCGCCCTCTTCGTGCGCCGGGGCCTGAAGCTCTCCCCGCTCCTCCACGGGGGGGAGCAGATGGGGGGGCGGCGCGCCGGCACGCTCAACGTGGCCGGCATCGTGGGGATGGGCCTCGCGATGGAGCTGGCGGTGGACCACCTCGCTTTCGAGGACACGGAGGTGCGCCGCCTGCGCGACCGGCTCGAGGACGCCCTCCTGCGGATTGGGGACGTCCTGGTGGTCGGCCGCCGCGAGCTGCGCGTCCCCAACACGGTCTTCATCAGCGTGCGCGGCGTCGAGGGCGAGGCCCTGCTCTGGGACCTCAACAAGGCGGGCATCGCGGCCTCCACCGGCTCGGCCTGCGCCTCGGAGAGCCTGGAGGCCAATCCCGTCCTCAAGGCCATCGGCGCGGGCCCGGAGCTCGCGCACACCGGCATCCGGCTGAGCCTCTCGCGCTTCACCACCGAGGCGGAGATCGACTTCACGACCAAGACGTTCACGGAGGCGGTCGCGCGCCTGCGCGCGATCTCGGCGAGCTACTAGCGGAGACCCTTATGCCCAAGGAAGAACTCATCGGCGGCGCCCTCTGGGACCAGTACTCCAGGAAGGTGGCCGAGCGCATGGACAACCCCAAGAACCGGGGAGAGCTCACGGAGGAGGACGCCCAGCGCCTCGGCGGGAAGCTCGTGGTCGCCGACCACGGCGCCGAGTCCTGCGGCGACGCGGTGCGGCTCTTCTGGGTGGTGGACCCGGCCGGGGTCATCCTGGCGGCGCGCTTCAAGAGCTTCGGCTGCGGCACCGCCATCGCCTCGAGCGACATGATGTCCGACCTCTGCGTCGGCAGGACCGTCGACCAGGCGGCGAAGATCACCAACATCGACGTCGAGGCCGCCCTGCGGGACACGAAGGACGTCCCGGCCGTCCCGCCGCAGAAGATGCACTGCAGCGTGATGGCCTACGACGTCATCAAGAAGGCCGTGGCCCGCTACAAGGGCGTGGACCTCTCCGCCCTCGAGACCGAAGTCATCGTCTGCGAGTGCGGGCGGGTGAGCCTGGGCACCATCGTGGACGCCATCCGCCTCAACGACCTCAAGACGGTCGAGGATATCACCCACTACACCAAGGCCGGGGCCTTCTGCAAGTCCTGCATCGCCCCGGGCGGCCACGAGAAGCGCGAGCACTACCTCGTGGACATCCTGCGCGACACCCGCGCGGCGATGGAGAAGGAGCGCGCGCCTCAAGGCCCGCAGGGCTTCGCCGCCCTGACCCCGGTCGCCCGGATCAAGGAATTGGAGCGCGTCCTCGACGAGCACGTGCGGCCGATGCTGGCCTCGGACGGAGGCGGGCTGGAGCTCGTGGACGTCCGGGAGAAGGACGGCGCCTTCGAGGTCTTCATCCGGTACCGGGGCGCCTGCATGGGCTGCCCCAGCGCGGGCCACGGCACCCTCATGGGCATCGAGACCGCCCTGCGGGAAGCCCTCGACCCGAAGATCGTGGTCATCCCGTCATGAGCGAGGGCTCCGAGCGCCGGGAGCATCCGCGCCACGAGAAGGATGCGCCCCTCATCCTCATCCAGAAGGGCCAGCGCGATATCCGCGAGGGCGCGCTCATCCGGGACGTCTCGCTCGGCGGGCTCGCCTTCGAGACCACCCTGCCGCTCGAGATCGGCGACACCTTCGAGTTCGCGGTCTACGTCCCGTCCAAGGGCTGGCTCGACGGCACGGGCCGGGTGTGCTGGACGAAGCCCGTCGGCCCGAGCCTGAGCCGCCTCTGCGGCGCCTCCATCCAGGTCCGCGAGAGCGGACAGGAGCGCCTGCTCGGCCGGTGGCTCGACGACTCCTCGAAAGGCCTGCTCCGCTTCTTCTTCCCGGTCTAGACTACCAAGGCAAGACGTCCACGAGCGTCCCCCTCCCGAAGGAGGCGCGCTCTCCGCTGGCCATCACGAAGCGGTCCGCCTTCGACAGGGAGGCGATGTCCGCCGAGCCGCGGTAGCCCTGCACCGGCCGCACCCCCTCCCCTTCCATCCTCGCCGGGACGAAGTCCAGACGGCCGGTCTCATGCCGGATGGCGCCGGCCAGAGGAGCTTGAAGGGTCTTCAAGCCGGAGGGCAGGCCCGAGAGCCCGCGCAGGGCCGGCATGACGAAGAGGGTGAACGAGGTGAAGGTGGAGACCGGGTTGCCCGGCATCCCGAACACGAGGGTCTTGCCCCGCATTCCGAAGAAGAGCGGCTTGCCGGGCTTCACGCGGACTTTGTGGAAGACTTTCCGGACGCCCGCCGCGGCCAGCGTGGAGGGCACGAGGTCGAACTTCCCCGCGGAGACGCCTCCGTTGACGAGCAAAACGTCGCCTCGCAGGCCCTCGGCGACCTTGCGCTTCAGGGCCTTCGGCTCGTCCCGGACCACGCCGAGGTAGCGCGAGGGGAAACCCGCCGCCGAGAGCAGGGCGCAGAGCATCGGCCCGTTCCCGTTGTAGACGGCCCCGGGCCGGAGGCGCCGGCCCGGCTCGACGACCTCGTCGCCCGTGCAGAGCACCGAGACCCGCGGAAGGCGGTAGAACTCCGCCTGGGCGAAGCCCAGCGAAGCCAGCAGAGCCGCCTCGGGCCCGCGGATAAGGCGGCCCCGCTCCAGGACGGGGGCGCCCCGGCGCAGTTCCTCGGCCCTGCGCCGGACGTTCTGCTCCTTCGACGGGAGGGCCCGCAGGACGACCCGGGCGCCCGCGGGCTTCCAGCCGTCGGTGTCCTCCACCTTGACGACCCGGTCGGCCCCGCGAGGCAGGGGAGCGCCGGTCATGATGCGCACGCACTCGCCCCGGCGCACCGTTCGAAAGAAGCGCTCGCCCGCGCCGATGCCGCCGACGCAGAGGAGGGTCTTCGCCGGGACGCCCAGGGCGTAGCCGTCCATGGCGGAGCGGTCGAAGGGGGGGAGGTCGAGCGGGGACCGCACGATCCGGGCCAGGACGCGGCCCAGGCAGCGGGCGACCGGGACGCGCTGCGTCCCGAGTGGGCGGGCGCGCTTCAGGACTTCCCGACGGGCTTGCTCGAACTCGATCATAGGACCCTCGCGGCCGAGGCTTTGAAGGTGGCGTGCACCTCCGAGCCCGGATGGATGTTCATCTTCTCAAGGGAGCGGCGCGTGATGAAGGCGTGCAGGGGGAAGCCGGCGTCCACGAGCACGTCCACGCTGGAACCCAGGGCCGAGGCGGAGACGACCCGCCCCTTCAAGCGGTTGAGCGCGCTGGACTCGATGGGCTCGGCGGACAGGAGGACGTCGCGCGGGTCGACGGAGACCGTGGCGCGGCCCGAGGCCTCCGTGGCGACGAAGAGCTCACAGCCGGGCGAGAGCACGGCCCGGCCGAGCGCCTCCCCCTCGGCGGGAACGATCTCGCAAGGGTAGAGGTTCAGCAGGGGCACCGGGCTGAGGCGGCCCTCCGAGAGATAGACCACGTCGGCCCCCATGCGAAAAGCCTGGCCGAGGTCGTGCGTCGCCATGAGCACCGTCCGTCCCGGCCGGACGGCCTCCTCCGCGATGAGCTTCTCGACCTCGGCGCAGTAGGAACGGTCGAGGTTGGCCGTCGGCTCGTCGAGCAGGAGCGCCTTCGTCCCCAGGACGAAAGCGCGCGCGAGGGCGGCCTTGCGCCGCTCCCCTTCCGAGAGGGCGGAGCCGGGCCGCGCCCTGAGCTCCCAGAGCCCCAGGCGCTTGAGCAGGGGCAGGGCGGCCGCCTCGCTCTCGGGGCGGGAGCGGCCCCGGTAGAGCAGCCCCCGGACCACGTTGTCGAGGACGCTCCCCCGGAACAGGTAGGGGTTCTGCGCGGCGAGGGTCACCTCGCGCGGCCCTCCGGAGAAGCGAACCTCGCCCTCGGAGGGGCGGTCGATGAGCGCGAGGAGGTTCAGGAGGGTGGACTTGCCCGAGCCGTTTGGGCCGTAGAAGACGACGGGCTTGCCCTGCTCCAGGCTCAGCGCGGGCAGGTCGAGGGCGAGCCGCTCCCCGTAGCGCTTGCGCACCCCTCTCAGCTCAAAGAGCATGCCGGGCGGCCCCTCCCAGCCGGCGGACGGCCGCGTTGAGGAGGAAGGCGGCGCAGAGGAGGATGAGGCCCAGGGCCAAAGCCAGGGAGAACTCGCCCTTCGAGGTCTCGAAGGCGATGGCGGTGGTGATGTTGCGCGTATAGTGGCGGATGTTGCCGCCCAGCATCATGGACGCCCCGACCTCGGCGAACACCCGGCCGAAGCCGGCCAGGAGGACCGCGAGCAGGCCCGCCTTCGTCTCCTGCGCGACGGCGAGCAGGGCTTGGGCGGGGGTCGCCCCCAGGGTGAGCGCCGTCGTCTTGATGCGCGGGTCGGCGCTCTCCAGGAAGGAGGCGGCCATCGAGACCAGGATGGGGGTCGCCAGGACGAACTGGCCGGCCGCCATCGCATAGGGGGTATAGAGCAGGTCGAAGGAACCGAACGCCCCGCGCCGGCAGAGCAGGGAGTAGACCAGCAGGCCCGCCACCACGGTCGGCATCGCCATCAGCGCGTTGAAGGCGGAGGCCAGCAGGCGGCGCCCGGGGAAGCGGCCGAAAGCCAGGAGGAAGGCGAGGGGGAGGCTGACGAGGGACGAGAGGAGGAGGGCGCTCAAGGACACCGACAGCGAGATGCCGGCGATCCTCAGGAGCTCGGCATCCAGGCCGGCGATGAGCCTCGCCGCCTCCAGCAGGGCCTCCGCCAGGAACAAGGCCTACTTCTCCAAGCGGAAGAGGAGCTTCCCGTCCTTCTTGAAGCCCGCGACGAGCTTCCTGGCTTCCTTCGAGCCCATCCACTTGAGGAACGCCTTCGAGTCCTTGCCGGCGCCCTTCGCTAGGATGACCGAGTACTCGTTGAGCAGCGTGGGGTCCCCCGCATAGACCTGCGCGAGGCCGGTCTTCGCGGAGAAGGACGCGAAGGTGGCGCTGTCGCAGAGGCAGTAGGCCTTCTTCTCGCCGGCGATGACCAGGGTCGGCCCCATCCCCTGCCCGGACTCGAGGTACCAGGGCGCCTGCGGCTCGACGCCCGCCTTCTTCCAGATCGAGAGCTCCCGCGAGTGGGTGCCGGACTTGTCGCCCCGCGAGACGAAGGGGGACTTGGCCGCGGCGATCTTCCTGAACGCCTCGGCGGCGTCCTTGGAGCCCTTGACCCCGGCGGGGTCTTCCGTCGGGCCGGCGAGGAGGAACTCGTTGTAGAAGAGGGTCGTGCGGTCCGTCCCGAAGCCCCGCGCGAGGAACTCCTTCTCGGCTTCCGGGTCGTGGACCAGCAGGACGTCGGCGTCGCCGTTCTCGGCCAGCTTGAGGGCCTTGCCGGTGCCCACGGCGACGGGCAGGACGCGCACCCCCGACTTGCGCTCGAAGGCGGGGAGCAGGACGTCCAGGAGTCCCGTGTTCTCGACGCTCGTGGTCGTCGCGAGGCGGATGCTCTTGCGCTGGGCCGAGCCGGCCGGAGCGGACAGGAGGAGGCATAAGGGCAGCAGGGCGATCGGTTTCTTCATCGTTGTTGTATGATATCAAACATGAAACCGGCCCTCCCACTGCTCTGCCTGCTCTTCCTCGGGGCGGCCCCGAAGCCCTCGGACGGGGTCCCCTCGGAGTTCCGCGAGTGCCCCAATACGCTGTATTGGTCCAAGGCCGTCCCGAAGGGCGGGGAGCCGCAGAAGCCCTACCACCCCTGCGTGTTCGAGCGCCGCTGGTCGGAAAAGGTCTCCGGGGAGCTCTCGGCCAATTTCACGGAGACGATCCGCGCCGGAGAGTCCCAGGCGCTGGGCGATAGCGAGCCCAGGGACATCCGCCGCTGCGACGACATCCGCGTCGAGCCGTCGGCCATGACCGTCGGGCAGCGCTTCGGTTACCGCACCGAGCGCTACACCTGCTTCCTCACGAACGGCACCGGCTTCCGGCGCAGGCAGGTCTTCGTGATCCACGACGACGACCTGAAGCTGAACGTCTTCGTGCTCTACGAGTTCCGAGGCAACTTCGGCGGTCCGCCGGATTTCCAGGCCGCCTCCCGGATCTCGAAGCGGAAGGGGTCCAGCCAGCGGCTCTTCGAAAAAGCTATCGGCCTGCTGAAGCCCAAGAAGCCCGCGGACCTGCGCTAAGTCCCCTGCAGGAGATGCTAAGATACCCCGCGTGAGCGAAAAGAAGGCCGTCTGCATCTTCGAGGACAGCAAGGACATCCAGTTCCACCTCCGATTCTTCTTCGCCAAGCACGGCTTCGAACCGCACGTCCGCGAGGACGCCCTCGACGCCGTGGCCGTCGTTCGCCGCCACGCCCCCGCGCTCATCCTCCTGGACCTCAACATGCCCGGCAAGGACGGCCTCGAGGCCTGCCGGGAACTGCGCGCGGATGGCGTCCGGGCCCACATCGCCATCCTCACCGCCTCGGACCTCGGCGAGGTCCAGGAGCGGGCCCTCGCCGCCGGGGCGGACGTCTGCCTCGCCAAACCTTTCCGCCTGAGCCATCTCGACGCCCTGCTCGCCTCTCTGAAGTGAGCCCTTGCTTTTCCCGTTCGCGCGTGCGATAATCCCGTGAGACGCACGCGGGAGGTGGGTGTGGCCTACATTTATTCCGTCCTCGCCGTTCTTCTCTTCTCCTTCCAGCCGTCCGCGGCCGCCCAGAACTTCGACCAAGGCGTCGAGGTAAAGCCCGTCCTGGAGAAGGCCCGCGAAGGCGCCGCCAAGCTCCTGGACGCCACCCCCGCCGCCTCCTCCTCCGAGTCCAAGGACGAGTTCGTCTGGGTCACCCTCGACAAAACCGACGTCGCCGCGCTGAAGGGCGAGTTCGGCTTTCCCTCCCGCAAGGCCGGAGCGGTCGGCGCGCAGGCCTCCATGTACAAGCTGAGCGTCGGCGAACTCGACCGCCTCGCCGAGGTGATGAACCGCAAGTTCCGACGCACCGGCTTCATGACCTTCCGGGCCGAGGCGGAGGCGCGGCAGGCCGTCTTCGCGCCGGACGCCGTCGCCGCCCCCAAGGCGTACTCCATCGACATGGGCAAGGTCGTCGAGCCGATGGTCAAGCTGGTGGACGAGGCGCCCATCAGCAAGGTCACCAACACCCTGGCGGCCTACAAGAACCGCTACTACCGCTCCGCCACCGGCGCCGCCTCCTCGCGCTGGCTGGCCGACCACTGGAAGGGCGTGGCCCAGGGCCGCGACGACGTCGGCGTCGAGCTCTTCCCGCATCAGGGCTGGGATCAGCCCTCCGTGATCGCCACCGTCCGGGGCTCGAAGACCCCCGGCGAGATCGTCGTCCTGGGCGGGCACATCGACTCCATCGCCGGCTACGGCGCCGACACGCTCGCCCCCGGCGCCGACGACAACGCCTCGGGCGTCGCGGTCGTGACCGAGGCCCTGCGCGTGCTGGTCAAGGCCGGCTACCGGCCCTCGAAGACCCTGAAGTTCGTGGCCTACTCCGCCGAAGAGGTGGGCTTGCGCGGCTCGAAGGACGTGGCCAACAGCCTCAAGGGGCAGACGGTGCTGGGCGCGCTCAACTTCGACATGGCCAACTACAACGGGTCATCCGAGGACATCCTCTTCATCACCGACTCCAGCGACGCCTCGCTGAACGCCTTCCTCGGGAAGCTCTTGAGCCGCTACGCGCCCGACGTGAAGTGGGCTTCGACGTCCTGCGGCTACGCCTGCTCGGACCACGCCTCGTGGACGCGCATCGGCGTCCCGTCCTCGTTCCCGTTCGAGGCGAAGATGAACGAGGACAACCCGAACATCCACTCGGCCAAGGACACGCTCTCGCAGATCGGAGGCAAGTCCGACCACGCCGCGAAGTTCGCGAAGCTCGCGGTGGCGGCCATGGCCGAGCTGGCCAAGTAGACTCCTCTCAAGGCCAGGGGTGCTTGGGGTACTTCCGGGCCAGCTCCTTCTTCACCGCCGGATAGGTGTTCTTCCAGAACGAGCCCAGGTCGTGGGTCTTCTGCACGGTCCGCCCGTTGGGCGCCAGGATGTCGAAGAGCACGTTCATACGCCCCTCGCATAGACTTAACGTCCCTGTCATCTTGAGGAAGTCCCCGAGCCGCGCCGAGAGCTCGGGCGGCCGGCTTTCGAAGTAGGTGAAGCGGCCCAGGCGGCCCGAGGGCAGCTTCCTGCGCAAGGGCAGGGCCTTGTCCAGGAAGCCCATGAGCGCGGGCCCCGCGTAGCGGGCCACCTGGGCGCTCAGGGAGGCTTTCTCGATCTCCTTGAGGGAGCCGCGCCCCGAGCAGAGCTCCTCGTAGACCAGGCGCCAGTCGTCGGGGTCCATCGCGGGGAAGCCGTAGTCCGGGTAGAGCCTGCGCGCGAGGCGGATGCGCACGACGAGCTGCTCCGTCTCCTCCAGTCCCGGATGGCGGAGCTCCCCCGAGGCGAAGCGTTCGGCCCAGAGCCCGGCCGCCGCCTTGCGGTCGCCGCGGGCGCTCTGTGCCTGGCGGCGCTCAATGACCAGGCCCCGGAAGAGCAGGCGCTCCTCCTTGACGACCCGGCCGATGCGCTCGTCGATCTCCGAGACCTCCTTCCACTCGCACTCCGCCGGATAGAGCTTCTTGACCGCCTCGGCCGGACAGGGCAGGTAGAGCGTCACGCTCACCTGCCGGGCCTGCCCCGCCCCGGCCCTTTCACGGACGTCGAGGGCCAGCAGGAGTCCGGGAGCGGGCGCTCCCTTGTCCAGGGGGAGATGCGCCTTCACGCCCTCCGCCGTGCGGTAGACGAGCGAGTCCGCCTGCCTCGCGGCCAGGCGGTCCGCGAAGGCCTCCAGCCAGAGCGAGTGGAGCGAGCCTTCCTCGCCGCCGGGCTCCGGCTCTCCCATCCGCATCAACTGGCGGTGCACCTCCCCGGCCTCCCAGGGGAACTCCTCGCGCTCGCCGAGCAGGAGGCTCTCGGCCAGGGCCGAGAGGTCGGCCGTCCTGTCCGTGCGCCGCTCGGCCGAGGTCTCGAACACCGCCGCCATGGCGCAAGCCCTTTCGAAGGCCGCCGATCCAAGGCGGCGCGAGCGCTCCAGCACGGAGGCGAGGCGGGGCGAGGCGGGATAGCGCAGGAGCGCGCGGCCGTGCGGCGTGATGCGCCCGCCCTCGTCCTCGGCCCCCAGGGAGCGCAGGCAGGCGCCCGCGGCGGCCCAGGCGTCCTCCCTGGGCGGGGTGAGCCAGTCCAGCGCCTCGGGCAGGGAGGCGGCCTGCAGGCGCAGGGGGGAGAGCTCGAGCCGGAGCATCTCGGGCGCGAGGGCCTCCGGCATCGAGGCCTCCTCGCCGTGCGTCCAGAGGCGCACGCAGCGGCCCGGCATGGTGCGGCCCGCGCGGCCGGCCCGCTGCTCGGCGTTCCTCCGGCTGATGCGCGCCAGATGGAGGGTGTTCACCCCGCGCGAGGGGCTGTAGCCCGCGATGCGGTGCAGTCCGCTGTCGATGACGGCGCTCACCCCGGGGAGGGTGAGGGACGTCTCGGCCACGTTGGTGGAGACGATGACCCGCTTCTCGGCCGAGGGCTCGAGGGCCTTCTGCTGCTCGGAAAGCTCCATGGAGCCGTGCAGGGCGAGGAGGGGGAGCTTGCGCTCACGGCAGAAGGGGCCCAGGAGGGTCAGCGTGCGCCGGATCTCGCGCATCCCCGGCATGAAGACCAGCACCGAGCCGTCGAGGCCCTCCCGCGAGAGCTCGCGCAAAGCCGCCAGCGCGCCCTCCGCAGGGTCGCGCCGCCCGGCGAGGGGCTGGTGGCGGACGTCCACCGGGAATTGCCGGCCGGGGACGTCCAGGTGCCTCGCGCCCGGCAGGTAGCCCAGCAGGGCCTGCGCGTCCAGCGTGGCCGACAAGACGGCCAGGCGCGGAGATCCCTGGGAGCGCAGCCTCTTCAGCCAGGCCAGGGCGAGGTCGCACTCCAGCGTCCGCTCATGGAATTCGTCGAGCAGGACGGTCCCGACCCCGGGCAAGCCCGGGGCGCCGAGCATCTGCTGGATGAAGACGCCGTAGGTCTGGAAGACCACGGCCGTGTCCTTCCCGCAGCGGCTCTCGAAGCGCACCTGGTAGCCGACCCCGCGGCCGAGCGGGGTGCCGGCCTCCTGGGCCACCCGGGCGGCGAGCCCGCGGGCCGCGATCCGCCGGGGCTCGAGGACGAGCACGCGCCCCGGGAAGGCGGCGCGCTCCTCGAGCAGGAACCGCGGGAGCCCCGTGGACTTGCCGCTGCCCGTCGGAGCCGTGAGGACGAGCGCGCCGCTGTCCTTGAGGGCCTCGAGGATGCGCCCGCGGTGCGCCTGGATGGGGAGCGCCATGGAGGGGTATCATAGCAAGTCGGCGCCGGACGCCCGCCGAAGATAACTTGGTATACTCGGCCCCAAGCCCCATGCACGCCCTCCCCTTCGGCCGAGGAACCCTGGAGTTCGAAGCGCCCTCCACGATGCAGGTGGACACGGCCGAGCCCGCGCCCTATCCGCCCTTGCCGGACCTCGGCCGGGCCGTCGCGGAGGCCCTGCGTTCGCCTCTGGGCTCGAGGCCCTTGCGCGAGCTGGCCCGGCCCTCCTCCAAGGTCTGCATCGTCATCACCGACATCACGCGGGACTGCCCGGAGGAGGCCCTGGTCGGCCCGATGCTTTCGGAGCTGGAGACGGCCGGCGTGCCCGACGCGAACATCACCCTCCTGGTGGCCGTCGGCCTGCACCGGGCGAGCACCGCCGAGGAGAAGGTCGAGAAGCTCGGAGAGCGCATCGCGAAGCGCTGCCGGGTCGTGGACCACGACGCCCAGGACGCGGAGGCCCTCGTGGACCTCGGCCTGACGGCCAACGGGGTCCCCATCGTCTTCAACCGCATCGCCTACGAGTCGGATCTGCTGATCTCCACCGGCATCGTGGAGCCCCACCAGTACGCGGGCTTCAGCGGAGGCCGCAAGACCGTGGCCGTCGGGGTCGCCGGCGAGAAGATGATCGCGTACACGCACGGCCCCGTGATGCTCGACCACCCGGGGACGCGGCTGGCCAACCTGGAGGGGAACCCCTTCCACGAGGCCATCGAGGAGATCGCCGAGAAGGCGGGGCTGGATTTCTGCATCAACGTGGTCAAGAACGGGGACCAGCGGATCTGCGCCGTGAAGGCGGGCGCGCCCAAGCCTGTGTTCGCCGCCCTCGTGGACGTGGCTCGGAAGGTCTATACCGTCCCGGTGCCCCACCGCTACCACGCGGTCGTCTGCGGCGTGGGCTACCCCAAGGACGCGAACCTCTACCAGGCCTCGCGCGGCCCGAGCTACATCTTCTTCGCCCCCAAGCCCCTGCTCGAGGAGGGGGGCCTGCTGGCGGTGCCCGCCCCCTGCGAGGAGGGCGCCGGCCGGGGCACGGGGGAGGAGCGCTTCTTCCAGGCCATGAAGGACGCCCCGGACATGCCCGCCCTCCTGCGCGAGAGCCGCAGCCGCGGCTTCAAGCCCGGAGCCCAGCGCGCCTTCGTGATGGCGAAGGTGATGGAGAAGAACGAGGTCGTGGTCGTGGCCAGCCGGTGCCCGGACGTGGTGAAGGCCATGCACATGACGCCGCTGGCGACGATGGACGAGCTCTTCGCCCACATCGGCCGCCGGTTCGGCCCGGACGCGCGCGTCCTCATCGTGCCCCATTCCCTGCAGACCTTGCCCGTTGTAGACCTCCCGTAAAATTGCTTGTATCGGGCTGGTGCCGTCCCACCCTAGGAGGTCCTCCATGCCCCGAATCGTCAAATGCGGTCTGATCCAGTGCGGCCTGCCCCTGCACGAGGGCGAAGGCAGCGTCCAGAAGATCAAGGACGCGATGATCAAGAAGCACCTGCCCCTCATCGATAGGGCGGGCAAGAAGGGCGTGAAGATCCTCTGCCTCCAGGAGATCTTCTCCACCCCCTATTTCTGCCCGTCCCAGGACGCGAAGTGGTACGCGACCGCCGAGGCCGTCCCGGGCCCGACCACCCAGCTCCTGTCCAAGTACGCCAAGAAGCACAAGATGGTCATCGTGGTCCCCCTCTACGAGCGGGCCATGGCCGGGGTGTACTACAACACCGCCGCGGTCATCGACGCGGACGGGAAGTACCTGGGCAAGTACCGCAAGATCCACATCCCGCAGGTGGCCGGCTTCTGGGAGAAGTTCTTCTTCAAGCCCGGCAACCTGGGCTACCCGGTCTTCCAGACCAAGTACGGCGTCGTGGGCGTCTACATCTGCTACGACCGGCACTTCCCCGAGGGCGCGCGGATGCTGGGTCTGCACGGGGCCGAGATCGTCTTCAACCCCTCCGCCACGGTCGCGGGGCTCTCCCAGCACCTCTGGAAGATCGAGCAGCCCGCACACGCGGTCGCCAACGGCTACTTCATGGGCAACATCAACCGGGTCGGCACCGAGCGGCCCTGGAAGATCGGCAAGTTCTACGGGCACAGCTACTTCGTCAACCCGCGCGGCGAGATCCTGGCCGAGGGCAGCGAGGACCACGACGAGCTCGTGACCGCCGACATCGACCTCGACAAGATCGACTCGGTCCGCAACACCTGGCAGTTCTACCGCGACCGCCGGCCCGAGACCTACGACGACATGGTGAGGCTGCTCCCGTGAAGAACACCCTCCTCATCAAGGGCGCGGAGGTCATCACCGCCTCGGACGAGTCCAAGGCCGACGTGCTCGTCCGGGACGGGAAGATCGCCGAGATCGCGGATAAGATCGCCCCGACCTTCGGCGCCGAGACGATCGACGCGAAGGGCCTCGAGCTCTACCCGGGCGGGGTGGACGTGCACACCCACTTCGCCCTGCCCTTCATGGGCACGGTCTCGGCCGACGACTTCGAGACCGGGACGAGGGCCGCGGCCTGCGGCGGGACGACCGCCATCATCGACTTCGTCATCCCCTCGAAGGGGGGGAGCACCCTGGACGCCCTGGCCGAGTGGCGCAAGAAGGCCGAGGGGAAGGCGGTGGTGGACTACGGCTTCCACATGGCCTTGGTCGAGTTCAACGACAAGGTGGCCGCGGAGATCCCGAAGCTGGTCCAGGAAGGCCTCACCAGCTTCAAGTGCTTCTTGGCCTACAAGGGCGCCTTCATGGTGGACGACCTCCAGTTCCTGGGCGTCCTCTCCGCCGCGAAGAAGCACGGGGCCCTGGTCTCCATCCACGCAGAGAACGGGGACATGCTGGTCTACCTCATGAACCAGCTGCTCGCGGAGGGGAAGACGGGGCCTGAGTATCATCCCGTCGCGCATCCGGCCCTGGCCGAGGGCGAGGCGACGCACCGCGGGATCAGGCTCGCGGAGATGGCCGGAGCCCCGCTCTACATCGTGCACCTGAGCTGCAACGAGTCGCTCAAGGAAGTGAAGGCCGCCCGCTGCCGCGGCCAGCGGGTGTACGCGGAGACCTGCCCGCAGTACCTGCTCCTCGACGAGAGCCTCTACCGGAAGAACGGCTTCGAGGCCGCCAAGTGGGTGATGTCGCCGCCTCTCAGGGAGAAGGCGGGGCAGGAGAAGCTATGGAAGGGCCTGCGGGACGGCTTCCTGCAGACCGTGGCCACCGACCATTGCTCCTTCGACTTCAAGAAGCAGAAGGTGATGGGCAAGGAGGCGTTCACCAAGATCCCCAACGGCATCCCGGCCGTGGGCGACCGGATGAACCTCCTCTACACCTACGGCGTGAAGCAGGGCCGCCTCAGCCGGACGCAGTTCGCCGCCGTCACCTCGACGAACCCGGCCCGGCTCTTCGGGCTTTATCCTCACAAGGGGACGATCTCGGTCGGCGCGGACGCCGACCTGGTGCTCTACGACCCGAAGAAGAAGGGGACGGTCTCCGTAAAGACGAGCAAGCACAACGTGGACTATTCGGCGTTCGAGGGCTTCAAGCTGGAAGGCCTCCCCGTGCTGACGCTCTCCCGCGGGGAGATCGTCGCGAAGGACGGCGAGTTCGTCGGAAAGAAGGCGCGTGGACGCTATATCAAGCGAGCGAGGTTCGAGACCCATGAAGACTGAGACCCGGAAGAACGCCGAGCTGACGAAGAAGTACAAGGACTTCCTTTTCCCGTCGGTCATCACCTATTACCAGGAGCCTTTGCCCCTGGTGTCGGGGAAGGGCTGCCGGGTCATGGACGCGGAGGGCGGGGAGTACTTGGACTTCTTCGGCGGCATCCTGACGGTGTCCATCGCGCACTGCCACGAGAAGATCACGAAGCGCACGGCGGAACAGCTCAAAAAGCTCCAGCACGTCTCGACGCTCTATCCGACCAAGCCCGCGGCCGACCTGGCCGAGAAGCTGGCCTCCATCTGCCCCGGCGGCCTGCGCCGCAGCTTCTTCACGAACAGCGGCACCGAGGCCGACGAGATGGCGGTCATGACGGCCCAGCACGCGACAGGCAACCAGGAGATCATCTGCCTGCGCCACTCCTACAGCGGGCGCTCGGCGATGGCGATGAACATGACGGCGCACTCGCCCTGGCGCATCTCGAAGACGCTGATGCCCGGCATCAAGCACGCGCACGCGGCCTACTGCTACCGCTGTCCCTTCAAGCTGTCCTACCCGTCCTGCGATCTGGCCTGCGCGAAGGACGTGGAGGAGCTCATCCAGACGGAGACCTGCGGGAAAGTGGCGGCCTTCCTGGCCGAGCCGGTCATGGGGGTGGGCGGCTTCGTGGTGCCTCCCAAGGACTACTTCAAGGTGGTCACGGACATCGTGCACAAGTACGGCGGCCTCTTCATCGCCGACGAGGTGCAGACGGGGTGGGGGCGGACGGGCGGGAAGTGGTTCGGCATCGAGCACTTCGGGGTCAACCCGGACATCATGACCTCGGCCAAGGGCATGGCCAACGGCCTGCCCATCGGCTGGACGATCACGACCGACAAGATCGCCGAGAGCCTCAAAGGGTTGACCATCTCCACCTTCGGGGGGAACCCGGTGTCCTGCGCCGCGGCGCACGCGACCATCGACGCCATCGAGGAGGAAGGCCTCCTGCAGAAGACGGAGAAGCTGGGGCATATCCTGCGGGGCCATCTGCTCGAGTTCCAGAAGAGCTTCCCCTGCATCGGCGACGTGCGCGGCATGGGGCTGATGGCGGGGGTGGAGCTGGTCTTGGACCGCAAGACGAAGGCGCCGGACGCGAAGAGCGTGGTGAAGATCTTCGAGGAGACGCGCAAGGAAGGGCTGCTCATTGGGAAGGGGGGGCTCTACGGCAACATCCTCAGGATCAGCCCGCCGATGGGGATCTCCCTGGCGGAGCTGGAGGAAGGGATCAAGAAGCTGAGGAAGGCGTTCGAAAGGCTGTAAGCTTCGCCTCTTCGCAGACCCAGCCCGGCGCGCGAGCGCCGGGCTGGCTCTTTATGCCCCTTCGGACTCCTTTTGGCCGATGCATACGACGCGCATCGGCCGTCCTCAGGGGCCAGCCGTCCCGAACTTCCAGACGGAGTGGTTCGGGACGTCCCAAACCTACGGATCTTGGATGTTTGGGACGAGAGGAGGACTGCATCGGCTGGGGAACTTTTTGGGGCCCACATACGTACTTGTGGGTGGGGGGGATCCATGAAACAGAACGACACGATACAGGTAAGGCCGGGCGACCCCGGCAGGCTCGTGGTGCGCTTTCCGTTCTCCTTCGAGGCGGTGGAGAAGATCAAGACCATCCGGGGGCGGAGATGGCATCCGATCGAGAAGCACTGGACGGTGCCGGACACCCCGGAGATGCCGGGGCGCCTGCGGGCGCTCTTCGAGGGGGAGGCGGTGGAGGACAAGACGCAAGAGCCGGCGCCTCCGTCTGAGCCTGCGCCCGCCCCATCGGGCTCCATCCTGGAACGCATCCGGGACGTCGTCCACTCGCGGCATTACAGCCCGAGGACGGCCGACATCTACATCGCCTGGGTCAGCCGGTTCATCGCCTACCATGGCGGGCGGCCTCCGGAAGAATTAGGGAAGCAGGAAGCCGAGGACTTCCTGTCCAGCCTGGCGACGAACGGCCATGTCAGCGCCTCGACCCAGAACCAGGCGCTCAACGCCCTCCTGTTCCTGTACCTCCAAGTCCTGCGCAAGGAGATCGGCTATCTGGACGGGATGGTCCGCGCGAAGATGCCGCTCCACCTGCCCGTCGTACTCACGCAAGACGAGGTGAGTCAGGTGCTGGGGGTCATGAACGGCGCGCCCCGGCTCATGGCGATGCTCCTATATGGGGCGGGCCTGCGCCTGATGGAATGCTGCACCCTGCGCGTCAAGGATGTGGACTTCGCCAAGTGCCAGCTCCTGATCCGCGGCGGAAAGGGAGGAAAGGACCGCTACACGATGCTCCCGGAGGCGTTGAGGGAGCCATTACAGCGCCATCTGGGCCGGGTCAAGCAGCAGCACCAGGAAGACCTCGCCATCGGCCTGGGCCGGGTGGCACTGCCCAATGCCATGGATCGGAAGTACCCGAACGGCGGGAAGGAGTGGGGCTGGCAGTGGGTGTTCCCAGCGACCAGCCATTACACCGACCAGGTCAGCGGCGAGAAGCGCAGGCACCACCTCCATGAGTCCGTCCTGCAGAAGGCCTTCAAGGAGGCCCGGATCAAAGCCGGGCTCGCCAAGCCTGCAGGCTGCCACGCTCTGCGGCATTCCTTCGCCACGCATCTGCTAGAGGACGGCTACGATATACGGACAATCCAGGAACTGCTCGGGCACAAGGACGTGAGCACTACGATGATCTATACGCATGTCCTGAACAAGGGGGGGAGGGGGGTGCGGAGCCCGGCTGATAAGATCAGGCTCTGAGGGGGCGGGGAAGGCGGGGGAAATAGGCCGACCGGTCAGCGGCCTTTGCCGGTTTTAATATTCAGCTCATATGAAGGAATCTCCCTGCCATAATCGACACATTTCGTGTTATCATTGTCTTATCGGCCGAGATATATAGGTCGGCCTAATTTACGTTGAACGAAGCCGCTTCGCG
>DMEZ01000036.1:0-9734 GCA_003450735.1 Elusimicrobiota bacterium
GCTGCGAATGGAGGCCGACTGGGGGGCGATGATCTCGGAGGCCTGGCTGGCGATCCAGTAGGCGGGCGAGGCGGCCAGGTTATTCGCCACCGCGGTCACGGGCTTGATCCCGCGGACGCGGCGGATCTCGGCGGCCAGCTCCGGGATGCCGGCGGCCGAACCCCCTGGGGAGTTGATGTCGAGCACGATGGAGCCGACCTGTTCGTCGGACGCCAGCTCGCTCAACGTCGCGGCCAGCTTCTCGGCCGAGGCGCCGCCGCTGTACTCGGTCAGCAGATTGGCGCGCGGGAAGATGGTCCCGAAGATCGGGACGACGGCCACGGGGCCCAGCATCTGGACGCCCTCGGGCTGCCGGCGGCGGACGCTGCCGGAAGCGGCCGCCGGAGTCTCTTGGCCCCCGGTGTCAAGCTTCATGGCCGCCTCGTAGCCCGCCTTGGAGTACAGGAAGGACATGATCTCCTGGAGCTTCGCCGGCAGGATCGCCCAGGGCGTCTCCACCGCGGCGCGCAGGATCTTGGGGTAGCGCTTCATCTCATTCTCCTTCCGGCTCTGCGGCCGGCGGCGCGGCTGGCTCGGGGGCCGGCTCGGCGCCGACCTCCATGGTGCTGACCTGGACGCGGTGGATCTTGCCGAGGCCGTTCGGCAGGGGCGGCTTGTTCTCCATCTTGCGGACCTCGTCGATGTTGAAGACGCCGTTCTGGAGATAGGTCGTTTGCGCTTTCGAGCGCTTCTCGATGTCGCCGCGGAGGAGGGCGTCGACCAGGAACTCGGCGAAGTACGACTCGTCGCCGTCCAGGAGCTGCTGCTGGATCGCCTCCTCCCAGCGGACAATCCAGGGGCGCAGCGTAAAAACGACGAAGCCGAGCATGATCTGCTCGACGCCGGTGCCCCAGGACGTGGTCTTCTCCATCTGCTGGATCAGGGGAAGCGGGACGCGGAAGAGACGCGCGATGTCGGTGATCTGGAAGTTGCGGGATTCGAGGTACTCCATGTCCTGGGCGGTCATGGAGACGACATTGGCCTCGGCGCCGTACTCCAGGAAGATCACCTTCCCCTGGTTGTTCGGGCCGCCGTAGATCTCTTCCCACTGCTTCTGGAGCCTCTCGGCGGCTCCGGGGGCCAGTTCGCCCGGAATGCTGATGGCCATCCGCTTGGTGCCCCCGCCGCGGTACGCGGAGGCGCCGTAGTTCTCTTGAGAGATGGCGAGACCGATGGTCTCGCGGGCGTCGGCGATGACGGAGCGCCCGCAGAAGCCGTCCGTGGAGAGCCCGGGGAGATGGAAGATCTCCTTCCGGGTGTAATCCTGGTGGGAGCCTCCGTTCTCGGGATAGACGCGGTAGATCGGCTCGCCGGCCTCGAGGCGCGGGGGGACCTTGTTGGGGTTGATGGGCAGGAGTTCGTCGATGCGGCCACGGACCCGGGCCTTCATCGCGTAGGCGTTGCCGCGCAGGAGGGCGTGGGCCATCATGTAGCCCAACCAATCCACCTTCGTGTGGCGCCTGGTGGGCCGGTAACGGAGGATGGGGTAGAGCTCGTGGTCGGTGGCCCGCTCTTTCTCCTCTTCTTCGGCGCCGGTCTTGCGGTAGAGGATCAGCGGGAGGCTGGCCAGATTGTCTGCGATGGCGCGCACGCAGGCGCTGACCGCGGAGACGCGCATGGCGGTCTCGCTGTTGACCTGGACGCCGCTCGTGGCCGTGAACGACCGCTGGATCTCGGCCAGGAGGTCGGCGCTGTTCGTGATGGAGGCCCGCTCGTTGGACCCGCCCAGCATCCAGTCGAGCCGGCGGCCGATCGTCTTCACTCGCTCGATGATCTTCATCTCACCCCACGACCACGAAGCCGCGATCTTTATAGAGGCCGGTCTTCGGAGCATCAGCCTGCTCGCGGCGCAGCGCCCTATCGGCCGCCATGATGGACGCGACCGCGCCGTCGATTCGGTTGTAGGACTTGGACTTATTCGGCTTGATGTTGCCGGCCGGGTCTTGATCGACGACCACGTTGTCGAACATCCAGCGCAGAACCGGGTGGCCGCCGTGTTTGATGCGGCCCTGCAGGATCACGGTCATGAACTGCTTGCAGGCCGGCGACATCGTGAGGAATCCCTGTCGGAAAGGCACCATCTTGACGCCCTTCTTGGTCAGGTTGTTGACGATATTCGTGGCGTTGTAGGGGTCGAAGGCGGCCTCGCGCAGGATGAAGCCTTCCTTCTCCAGCTCCTCGAGCTTGCTCTCGACCTCGTTGTAGTCGACCACGCGGCCGGGAGTGGCCCTGATGAGACCCTGGCGGATCCAGTTGCGCAGCATCTCGGCTTCGTGCTTGGAGCGAGTCTTGAGGCTCTCCTCGGGCAGCCAGAAGAACGGGAGCAAGGCGATGTCGATGCGCTCGACCGACTTGTCGTCCGCGATGACCTTGGAGACCAGCGGGAAAGCGCAGACGAGGGCGGTCAGGTCGGTGGTGGTGGAGAGGTCGTAGGCGGCGAAGCCGGGGATGCCTTTGAGAGACTCCCTGACGACCTCGTCTCCGCAGGCGTCGTAGGCCGGCATGGGCATCCAGCGCAGGGCGCTCGACGTCCAGACGTCCAGGTGATAGCGGAGGAAGCTGGCCAGGGCGTCCGGCTCGGCCTTGGCCTTGCGGGCCTTGCGGCGCAGGTCGTCGAGCTTGCAGGATACGCCGAGGTTGGGGTTGGCTTTGATCCAGACCGACTCGTCGTCCCAGGAGTCTTCCTTGACGCCCTTGGCGCCGGGCTTCTTGGACTCCTCGTCCGAGAGCAGCTCGGGCCAGTCGCTCTTGACGTCCAGAGTGAAGATGATGCCGAAGACATCGTCGTCCTCGACCTGGCCGGTGAGGATCTTGCGGATATAGTCGCGCTTCTCCCAGCAGATGGAGTTGACGCTCTCGCCGGCCGTGGTGATGTAGAGGATGAGAGGCTGGCGGCGCGAGCCGGTGGCGGTGTCGATGACGTCGCAGAGTTCGCGGGTCTTGTGCGCGTGCAGTTCGTCGATGATGGAACCGTGGATGTTGAGGCCGTCCTGCGTCTCCGAGTCGGAGCCGAGCGGCTCGAATTTGGAGGCCGTGGACTGCATGTGGAGGTTGTCGCGGAGGATCTTGACGCTGCGCCGCAGGGCGGGACTGCGGCGCACCATGCGCTTGGCTTCCTCGTGGATGAGCTTGGCCTGGTCCTTCTTCGTGGCCGCGGTGTAGACCTCGGCGCCGGGCTCGCCCTCGCCGAACGCGAGGTAGTTGCCGTCCGCGGCGCCGCCGGTCGACTTGCCGTTCTTGCGGGAGACCTCGAGGTAGGCCTCGCGGAAGCGGCGCGTGCCGTCGGCGCGCATCCAGCCGTAGACGCACCAGGAGATGAACTGCTGCCAGGGGGCCTGCTTGAAGACCTGGCCGGCCCACTCCCCCTTCGAGTGGTGGAGGTAGTTGTTGAAGTCGATGCGGTGCTGGGCGAGTTCCGGGCTGAAGTGGAGCCCGCGCTTGTGGCCGTCCTTGAGATCGCGGACATGGCGCTCGACGGCGAGACGCGCGAACTTGCAGACGACCTGCTTGCCCGAGAGGACGTCCTCGATGTATTTCTCAGCAGGGTGCATGCGTGCTCCAGCTCTTGGGCTGCGGCTTCTGGCCGGCGAAGGTCTGAAGATCTTCGGTTGGGGCTTCGGGATCCGGATTCACGGGATCGGGGCTGGCGCACTCCAGCCGGGTGCGGGATGATGGGGTCATGCCGAATTCGACGCAGAGGGTGCGGTAGTTCTGATGGCACTTGAGTGACAGGACCATGAGCTTGTAGAGCTTCTCCGACTCGGTGTCTTCCTCCGGGGTGGGGTCTTGGAGGCCTTCCGGGAGAACGACGAGACTCGGCTGCTTGGCTTTCAGCCGGCTCCGGACGAGCTGGCTCTTCTTGAGCTTGGCGATCTGGTCCTCGATGTCGCGCCAGCGGCTGTAGGAGTGGCAGACGCTCTCGAGCGCGCCGCGGTCGATGACGGTGAAGAGGCCGAGGCGATGCAGTTCGGAAGCGACCCGCAGCCATTCCTTGCGGCCCACGGCGTCCAGGGAGGGCGGCGGCTGGCCGATCTTGGCGGTCTTGGGCTTGGGCTCTTTGCGGTTCTTCTTGCGGTGGCCCGGCTCTCCGCGGAGTTGGGCGAGGGCGGTCGGGGTCGGGCGCGGTCCGCGGCGGCCCATCAGGAGCTCCTCGAGGGGTCGAACACTGCCGGGATCCGTTGAGGCTTCGCGGGGGGGCGATTGCCGGTCGGGTACTCGAGCTTCTCCTTCGCCTGCAGGCGACTGTGGCAGGAGTGGCAGGCAGCCCTGCAGTCCTTCTCTGAGAGCAGCTTGCCGCCGGCGCGCAGCGGGATCTCGTGGTGGACGTCGTAGGTCGGCTGCTCCTTGCAGTAATCGCAGATGGGGTGTCTGGCGATGAACCAGACCCGGAAGCGCTGCCAGGCGTAGCCGTAGCCGCGCACGGTGGAGCTAGGGCGGAGCTCGGGCTCCGTGGTCGGGAACATGTACTCGTGGTCGGCGCAGGCGCGGCGGCCGGGGAGCTTGTCGGCGCCGCAGCCGGGGGCGGGGCAGGGGCTCGCTGGGCGGGTGGGCATCAGCGCGGGGCTCCCACGATGATGTCGGGCAAAGATAAGCCCCTGCTCTTGGCCGGGGCTTGGCCGGGGGAGTCGGAGACTCCGCCTCCGGCCCAGATGGATGCGCCCGTCAGGAGAGAGGTATCCTGACGGGCGCTGGTCGTTGTCCGCTGCTCAGCGGACAGCCTTGGGGCTGGAACTTCAAATTGAAAACGCCGCATCGGCATATCCTTGCCGTTGAGCAGCGTTTTCTTGTGTCCCGGCCCCGAGGTGACCAGCCCCGGGGCCGGGTACGTCTTACTTCGTGCTGGTTGAGCCCATACGACTTATGCGACTAGTTTAACAGGCCGGTCTTTTTATGGCAATGAAAATCTTGACTCAATTTGAGTCTATTTTTTCCGGCCTTCATTTCTCGACGACGTTCGCGAGCCACGCAGCGGTCCACGGTGGCGCGGGAGACGTCGAATTTCTCCTTCATGATGAGCATGGCCTGCTTGCGCGCCTTTCCGGAGCGGCGCAGCGCGAGGTACTTCGAGGCGATCATCGACCAGATGATGGCGGTCATCAATTCCTCCTGTGATCAGATCTCTGAGAGTCCTCTATGTGCAGCATCATTAAGCCAGAGGATCTCCGTGCGTCTCCGTGCTCCGTCGGCCAGGGCGGCTTTCCTGACTTGATGCCAATCCGGATAGAGCTCGTCGTAAAGACGGGTCGGGTAGCCGCTCAGAACGACCATGCCTCTGAGTCTTTTCAGCGCGTTCGAGAGATCGCGATGATCCTCATCGTGCATCTCGTGTCGATAGTCGTGAGATCGTCGGCCGCGGTTTCTGCTTGAGTGAACATACGGCGGGTCGACGTAGTGGAGAGTGTCCGGCGCGTCATGCCTGGCCAAGATGTCGAGAGCCGGCTTGGATTCTATGGTCACTCCACGTAGCCTTTCGATCAGGGCTCCCATCGATTCTGGCCAGTCGACCCAGTCGTGGGCAGGAGTGGTGCCCGATCTCCTGGCGGAGATCCTGAATCCGGTGCGGATGCTCGTGTTGTGGCCGTTGGATCCGAAACCCATGAACCCGATGATGAGAAGGCGGCGGGCGCGCTCGATGATGCATCCGGTGGGCTCGTACGCCAGGTTCAGCTCCTCTCTGGCGAACGGGGTCAACCGCAGAAGATGACGGAGTCTGCTGGACATCGCGTCGTCTCGCAGGATGCGGAACAGGTTCACGATTTCGCCGTCGAGATCGTTGTATATCTCGGCGAAGGAACGGGGCTTGCGGATCAGAACGCTGGCGGCGCCACCGTAGGCCTCGGTGTATACTCGATGGGGCGGAAAATGGCTGATGATCCACGGGGCGAGTCGCCATTTCCCGCCGTGCCATCTCGTGACGGGCCGGGTTGGAATCATCGCTCCAGCACCGCCTTGCAAAGCGCTTTCGCGATGTTCGTCGGGACGGCGTTGCCGATCTGCTTGACCACGTCGCTCTTGGTGCCGGTGAAGTTGTAGGAGTCGGGGAAGCCCTGGGCGCGGGCGAGCTCGCGGGGCGTCAGCATGCGGAAGCGGATGTCGAGGTAATACTGCTTGCCCTCGATGGTTATCAGCGCAAAGCGTTCTTTCGTCGGAATCGTCCCGATGGGTTCATCGACCGACTGCGGGCCGGACGTCCCGTTGTATTGGACAAGAAAGCCCTGCGCTAATCCTCGGTGATTCTCCCCCAACACTGTCCCAATAGGAGCCTCACAGCTCTGAGGTTTTCCTGACCCGGACGGTCCTCCGGCCCCCATGATGAACGGCTGGACGAGCCCCTTCCCAATAGAACCAGTCACCGTTCCGATGGGTTCATTTATGCTTTGAGCTCTGCGTTCCTGATTTTCTCCTGGCATTTCTATGCCGTGGTTGGAGTCGACAAGGAATGGTTGGACAAGCCCGAATCGGTTGGCGCAGTCCACGGTCGGAAGCGGCCCCTCGACGTCGCGCACCCGCTCCTTGCCCTTCTCGTCTCCGTGGAACTCGGCCAAGAAAGGCTCGACCAGCCCTCCAGCGCCGTGCGACGTCACCGCCGGCGCTGGCTCGTCAACGGAATGCACTCGCGGCTCCTGGCCCGAACGCTCTCCGAAGAACGGGACGAGGAAAGGCTGGATTATGCTGATGGCCCCCTTGCCCGCGACCGCCGGGATGGGCTCATCGGTCAATCGTGGAGCTCCTCCGGACTGCTGCTGGAGAATGAACGGCTGGGCCACTCCGATGTGCTGTCCCGAGCCCGTGACGGTGGGGACGGGGGCCTCGACCGAAGCGGCATCGCTAGTGCCGTAGAGCTTGACCAGGAACGGCTCCAGATCCAGGCCCGAGAACTTCCGCAGGCCTGCCGCGATGCGCCGCAAGGTGTTCGGAGAGAGCGGCTTCTTCCGGTTGAAGATGCTGGTCCCGGGCAGGTTCCACTCGATAATCTCCCTGGCTGCGCGCCAGCGGATGACCTTCCCGAGTAGATCCCTGGAGGCGTCCTTCCGGTGAGTCGGTTCGGGCCAGTGCACTGCCCTCGCCCGCCGGGCAAGGACGAAGAGCCGCTCCCGGGTGGTCGGGTCCCCGTAGTCCGCCGCGTTCAGCACCCGATAGTCCACGCTGTAGCCCAAGGAGCGGAGGGCCTGCAGCCAGGCCTGGAAGGTCTCCCCCCTGCGGTTCTTCATCGGCCGGCCGTCCGTACACAGCGGCCCCCAGCTCATGAACTCCCGGACGTTCTCTACGATGATGCCCTCGATGCGCAGAGCCTCGGCCCAGCGGATGACATGCCACGCGCTGGCCCGGCTCTGGTCGCTCATCGGCCGCCCGCCCCGCGCGTTGCTGTGGTGCGTACACTCCGGGGAGGCCACCAACAGATCCAGCCGGCCCCCGGGCACCACCTTGCGAGGGTCTACCGAGTCGAGCGTCTCGCACATGTGGCGGGCGTGCGTGTGGTTCTTGGAGTGTGTGGCGATGGCCACCTTCCAGTGGTTCACGGCCAGGAGATCCACCGACAGGCCCAGCTCGTCCGCGGCCATGTAGAGACCGGAGGACGTTCCCCCGGCGCCGCAGAAGAGGTCGGCCGCCCTGATCTGCCTCACTCGTCCATCCCGGCCTGCGCGGCCGCGGGGATCCCCACGATCTTCTTGATGGAATCCTTCCACCTGATGAGCGGGTCGTTCTTGTACCAGCCGTAGAGCTTCATGACCGAATGCGGATTGAAGGCGGTCTCGAGCCCGCGCGCCAGCACATGCGCCGCATCGCACTTCTTGCCCTCGCAGTTGAGGCTGATGCGCGCCGCGGCGTTGTTCATCAGGCCCAGCCAGATGGAATCGGTGACCATGGGCCGGACGCGGTCGATGACCGCCTGCGGGAAGGGATCCAACATGGGCTCCATCGACACGCTCGTCCGCCAGCCGTCGGTGTAGGCGTGCCTGAGTGCGTTCAGCCGATCGGCGAACGGCGGCGCGTGCGGCTCCCAGAAGCGCAGGACCCGGTCGTCCGCGGAGCCGATCGTGAAGCGCCAGAGGACAGCCGCCTTGTAATCCTGCAGGCTCTCCAGGAGGGCCACCACGCATTCCGTGGACGGCTTGGTCACGATCAGGACTTCGTGGCCGAAGCCGAGAAGGTGCTTGAGGACGGCGGCGCAGCGGTCGAGGTTCTCCAGGGTGATGTCATGCGTGGACGGGAACATCACTCTCACGGGACAACCGCATCTGTCCAAGAGCTTGTTCGCGTCGTAGTGGAAATCCTTGTGGGCCGGCTTCGTCCAGGTATCGCTGGTGGCCCGCTTATACTGGATCGCCATCGCCGAGGCGTAGCAGTAGAGACAGCCGTTGCGACAGCCGAGGTCGATGTTGACGTTGGCCGCGGCCCATTCGAGAGTTCCGGTTATGCGTTTGGGCATGTCAGTCTCCCCCCCACAGAACAGGCTGGACGGCGAGGGCGATATAAAGCGGGTGCCTGGGCTCGCCCGATTGGGTCAACCCCAGATGCTGCCAGCGGCAATTGCTGTTAGCCAGGATAGCCTTGACGGCCTTGGAGCGGCCGCGGTAGGAGCCGTGCGCTCCCCAAGCGCCTACGACGATTCCGGCGCCGACCAGGGCCGCTGTGATGTGCAAGTCGTTGTCAGGGCCTACTGGGTCGTCTGCTCGGAGCAGATCCTTGGGGTAGGTGGCGATAAGGCCGAAGAGGTTGACCACCACGAGGCCGCCCCAGCCCCAGTCCATGGCCCGGCGCTCGCAGCGCTCGACAGTGGGGTCGTTTACATTCGCGTCCGCGATCGACGGGTTGAGCATGATGAACACGACATGCTTGCGGGTGGAGTCCCATGTCCTCCAAAGCCGATAGCGGTATCTCCTTTCGGGGCTGAAGTTGGCCCCGGTCTGCATCCAGAATGGAAACGTCTCCTCCGACATCATCTTCCAACCACACGGATCTCTTTGTTTAGGATGTCCATCCAGCGGCACAGGAACATGCTGCGCGCGCGGGTGGAATCTACCGGGATGATGCGGTCGATGGTGCTGTCGGCCATGGGAACCAGTCCCTCCAAGGCCTCCAGCTTGTCGGGATCGTCCGGCATGAGATCGCGTAACTCGGCGGCCAGCAAGATCTTGTCGGCGAGCTTGACGTTCGCGCTCATTTCCGGAGGTAGGTTGAAGCGTGTCCTGACGGCCAGATCGATCTTGCGCTCCATATCCTGGTAGTCCGGGAGCAGACGCTTGAGCGGACTTGGGATGTCCCGGCAGTAGGCCTCGGTGGCGTCGTGCAGGAGGGCCTCGAACTCGTAGCCTGGGGGGACGATCAGGCTGGCCAGTACCGAATGCTGAGCCACACTGTAGAACTCTTCGGTATGCCCGCCGAATCTCGGCTCCCGGGCCAGCGAGACCGCGATGTCCTGCATGTCGATTTCGTCGGGGTCGATGTTCATGAAGTCGAAATGCTTCCCGGTATGAGTCAGGATCCAGCTCATCGGAACGCCTCCATCACGGAACGGATGCTCCCGGCCGTCGGACCGGGAGCTCTGTATACCTGCCGACGCAGGCGCGGCCTCATCGCGGCGCCAACCGCGAGCGGCCGCCGGTCTCCCCGGTCGCAGCCCCGGGGAGGACGAGCCGGCGCCTGCTTCATTCGCAGGCGATATTCAGAGCGCAGCGCGTGCATAGGGGCCG
>DMEZ01000036.1:9836-13283 GCA_003450735.1 Elusimicrobiota bacterium
GCCCAAGGTGAGAGGGTCTTCCGGAGAAGGCCCTCTGTGCGCTTGCAATGGCGACAGCGCCTTTCCCTCTTGCGGCGCCGGCGGCGGCTCAGCATCAGCATGTCAGCGCCCGCACTTGCGGCACTCGTAGCCCTTGCCGTCCTTCGTCCTGCGCTGGGCGGAGCCGCACTTCCGGCACCGCGGCCGCTTCCCGGGCTTCGCGCTCTTGGTCCGCTTCTTCGGGGCCTTGCTCTTAGGCGAGCCCCCCGCGTCGAACGCGGCGGCCGAGGGATCCTCTTCCGAATCTTCTGACCGGTTCTTCTTCTTTGGCTCGCCGGTCAGGGCCTTGTGCAGCTCCGCGGCCACAAGGTCCGGACCCTGCTTCTCGAGCGCGTGCTCCACGACGACCTGGACGAGCTGGTCGACCAGGCCCTCCACCTTCTTGTCGAGCTTCGCGTCGGCCATGGCCTCGAACGCCAGCTTGATCTCGTTTCTTACGATCTCGCGGATCTTGTCCAGGATCCCGTTCTCTTCGGGCATGGTTCAGTCCTCCTTCGCGGCTTTCTTGGCGGCCGCGAGCTGTTTCTCCGCGGCGGCGCGCAGTTCCTTGGGATTGAGGCTGGCGGCGAGGTACTCCTTCCGGCGATCGCCGCGGTAGTCCGTGAAGTCGCCGACCGCCAGCAGGAAGGTCAGCTTCAGCAGACCGCCCGTGGGGAGCTTCTCCAGCTCGGAGGCCTCGACAGGGAAGGAGCCCTTCTTGGCGAGCCCCAAGCCCTTCCAGATGCTCCTCGAGGCGTAGCTCTTGTCGAGAGCGGAGGCGATGGTCATGGCCATCTGCTTCGTCGGCTGATCAGGGAGCTTGTCGAAGGCCAGCTTGAACATCGCGGCCTGGATCTCGTTCTCCAGGCGCTGATCGGCGAGCAGCTTCTTGCGGGCCGCCTTCGCTTGGGGACTGACCCCCGCGGCCACGTCGCGCGGCAGGACGGAGGAGTCCGTGCAGACGAGCTGGACGTCGGTCTTACCGCCGGCGTAGCTCGGCTCCACGACGGCCACGGCGAACTTCTTCGGCTGCTTCGCGACCAGCTTCAGCATGTCCTCCGACGGCGTGACGAGGATGGCGTTCTTCTTCCCCTCCAGCCCGTTCCCGTAGTCGCGTTTCACGGCGCCGATGTTCTCGACGCCCAGCTTCTTAGCCTGGTCGTCGGCGACGGCGCTCATGAAAGAGCGGGTCTTCTTGTCGTAGCACGCCGAGTTCGTGCAGTTCCCTTTCTTGGCCCCGTCGAAGAGCATGCCCTGGTTGCCGGTATTGTAGGGGCAGCTCGAGCAGGCAGGCTCGCCGGCGAAGTCCTTGTCCTTGGGGAAGAGCGCGTGGACCAGGTCTCGGCCCGTCCTCTCCGTTATGGCCTCGGCCAGGTCGCGGGCGGTGGCGAAGTGGCCGTTGAGGACGTCCTGCATCATGGACTTCTGGATCTCCTTGGGCGCCCGGAGGAGCTGGTGCCCCATGGCCGGGGTGATCTTGCCGTCTTCGAGCGCCTGTAGGGCCTCCTTGCTCAGATCGAGCAGGCGGATGGCCCGGTAGACGTAGTTCATCTCCTTGCCGATGCGGTCGGCCAGCTCCTTGACCGTGTGGCTTCCGGAGTCCAGCAGGGTCTTGAACGCGCGGGCCTCCTCGATGGGGCCGAGGTCCTTGCGGTGGAGGTTCTCGAGCGCCTGGATCTCCGCGGCCTCGGCCTCGTTGACGTCCAGCACCCGCGCCGGGATCTCGGTGAGCTTGGCTGCGTTGGCCGCCCGGAGGCGCCGCTCGCCGGCGACGAGGTAGTAATACTCCCCGCCCTTCTGGCCGTTGGGCCGCAGGAGCACCGGCACGAGCACGCCGACCTTCTTGATGTTGTCGGCCAGCTCCGCCAGGCTCTTGGGGTCGAACACCTTGCGGAAATTTCCGAACACCTCGATGTACCGCATGGGCACGATGCCGCTGGAGATCTCCCTGTAGGGCTGCGTCTCCGTCTTCGGCGCGGCGGGCGCTTCGGGCTGCTGCCGGGCCTGGTTCTTGGTCTTCTTCATGCTGTCTGTCCTCCCACTCCGTCTAGTTCCTGCTGGGTCTCGCCGGCGGCTTCGGCCACTGGGTCTTTCCGCTCGTCTTCGTCTTCCGGCTTTACGATCATCTGCTCGATGTTCTCCCAGAAGGTCACGAAGTCCTTCTCGAAGATGAGCTCGGCGCGGCCGATGGGGCCGTTGCGGTTCTTGAGGATGAGGCCCTCCACCTTGCGGAACTTGGGCGATTTCTCCTTCCCGGGATCCCATAGCGAGATCACCTGGGCGGAGACGTGCTCGATGGCGGCGCTGTCTCGGAAGTCGGCCATGCGCGGCGGTTTCTTGGGGGCGTAGTCCACCTCGCGCTTGAGCTGGGCGGCCAGGACGGGAATGAACTTCTCCTCGGCCGAGAAGAACTTGAGCGTCCAGAGAAACTCCTCGATGGCGTAGGCGCGGTTGTCCTTGTCCGGGAACTGGCAGCCCTGGAGGTTGTCGATGAATAGCACGTCCGGCTTGACCCGGGCCACCGCGGCGCGGATCTCGATGAGGCTTGGCCGGATGTCGCCGCAGATGTACATGTCGTAGTTCTCGAACAGGTCGGCGCAGGCGGTGTCCCGGCGCTTGTAGTCCTCGGCCTCGAGCTTGGCTCGGCGGAGGCGCCACGCCTTGATGCCGGCCATGGACGGGAGGATGCGCTCCATCATCTCGCGGGCCAGCATCTCGGTGGTGAACATGAAGACCCGCTTGCCGGCCTTCGCCCAGTTCAGGGCCAGCTTCGTGCAGAAGGCGGTCTTGCCGCTGCCGGGCCGGCCGCCGATGGTCAGGAGGTTCCCGGGCTTGATGCCGTAGAGGGTGTTGTCGAGCTCCTTGAAGCCGGTGTCCAGGTAGTTGGCCGGCTGGTCGCGCTCGGCGTCCATCTCGGCGATCATGTCCGGGAGGTCCTCTTTGATGTGGAAGTACTTGGCCGCGGTCTCGGCGGCGCGGGCGACGGCGAGCTGCTCGAGCTTCTCGATGTTGGCGTCCGAGGGGTCGGTGTGGATCCGGAGCGCCTGGGACTCGATCTCGCGGTGGAAGTAGCACCGCTTGAGGTTCGTGGCGTAGTAGTCGGCATGCGCCGAGGTCGTCACGGAGTCCTGCAGGGCCTTGAGGTACTCGATCCCGCCGATGTCGGTCAGCTTCTCCCAGCCGCGGATGCAGGCGCTGACGCTGATGATGTCCACGATGCCGCCGTGCTGGGCCGCGATGGCCTTGATGGCCTTGAAGATGAGGGCGTGCTTGTCGTGGTAGAACACCTTCTCGTCGAGGCTCCCGGATACAACGCGGGCCACCCGGTGGTCGACCAGGCAGGAGCCGAGCAGGGCCATCTCGAACTCGTCGGATTGTCTCATGAACCACTCGCCAGCTTGTCTTTGAGCCAGCGGACCGTGTCCCAGT
>DMEZ01000020.1:0-410 GCA_003450735.1 Elusimicrobiota bacterium
GTGAAGCTGACCTGGACGGCCGAGGTCCGATTGCCCGCGTTGTCGGCGATGGAAGCATCCAGGGTGTGGACGCCCTGGGCCAGCCCGCTCAGGAGCGCAGTGGCCTGGCTTGCGCCGGCTGTCGCCGCTACCAGGTTCCCATCCAGCCTCACCACCAGGCTAGACAGGCTCAACCCGGAGCCGCCGGTGTCCGCATAGTTGATGATCGCCGTGGTGGACGCGTAGTTGAAGAAGCTGCCGGCGCTCGGGGAAGAGATGACTATAGTGGGCGAGGCGAGGTCCACCGTGAAGCTGACCTGGGACGCCGAACTTAGGTTGCCCGCATTGTCCGCGATGGAGGCGTCAAGGGTGTGGACCCCCTGCGCCAGCCCGCTCAACAGAGCGGTGGCCTGGCTCGCGCCGGCTGTTGC
>DMEZ01000020.1:674-8840 GCA_003450735.1 Elusimicrobiota bacterium
TGGACGGCCGAAGTCAGGTTGCCGACATTATCTGCGATGGAAGCATCCAGGGTATGGACGCCCTGGGCCAGCCCGCTCAGGAGCGCCGTAGCCTGGCTCGCGCCGGCAGACGCCGCCACCGGGGTGCCGTCCAGCCTCACCACCAGGCTGGCCAGGTTCAGCCCCGATCCGCCCGTGTCCGCGTAGTTGATGATCGCCGCAGTCGAGGCCGCGTTGATGAAGCTGCCCGCGGTCGGCGAGGCGATGGCGATAGTAGGCGAGGTCAGATCCACCGTGAAGCTGATTTGCGATGCCGAGGTCAGGTTGCCCGCGTTGTCCGCGATGGAGGCGTCAAGGGTGTGGACCCCCTGCGCCAGCCCGCTCAACAGAGCGGTAGCCTGGCTCGCGCCGGCCGTGGCCGCCACCAGGTTCCCGTCCAGCCTCACCACCAGGCTGGCCAGGTTCAGCCCGGAGCCGCCGGTGTCCGCGTAGTTGATGATCGCCGTGGTGGACGCGTAGTTGAAGAAGCTGCCGGCGGTGGGCGAGGCGATGGCTATAGAGGGCGCGGTGAGATCCACCGTGAAGCTGACCTGGGTGGCCGAGCCCAGGTTGCCGGCGTTATCGTAGATGGACGCATCCAAGGTGTGGACGCCTTGCGAAAGGCCGACAAGGTTGGCCGTAGCCTGGCTTGAGCCGGCCGTGGCCGCGATCGCGACTCCATCCAGCCTCAGCACGAAGCTCGACAGATTCAGTCCGGAGCCGCCCGCATCCGAATAGTTGATGATCGCCGTGGTGGAGGCGGTATTGAAGTAGCTGCCGGCGGGCGGCGAGGCGATGGCGACGGCGGGCGGGATGATGTCGACCGCCGGAGAGATCTTCGTGACAAAGGCATCGAACGACCCCGCATTGCTCGCCTGACTCGGGCTGGCCGTTGGAAAACTCGCCGAATTGGTCCACCCCGTCACGTAGATGTTGTTCGTGCTGTCCAAGGCGATCCCTTGTCCGCCGTTATCCGTGGCTGCTCCCAAGTAGGTGGAAAAGCCCCGGCTTGCCCCTGTCGGGCTGAGCTGCGTCACGAACGCTTCGGCGGTCCCGACGAGACTCTCCTGGCCGGAGATCGGGCCGACCAGGGGGAAGTCTCCTGAGAAAGTGCGGCCGGTCACATAGGCGTTGCCTTGGACGTCCACCACGATGGCCGCACCCCTGTCCGAGCCCGAGGCGCCCAGATAGGTGGCATACACGCCGTCGTTATGCCCGCCGCCGCCCGCCGTATTGAGCTTGAACACGAACGCATCCTCGCCGGTCCCTTTGACTGTTTGACCGATCCTGGCGAAGCTGGTGTCGGGGAAATTCGTGGTGGAGTCCGTCCAGCCCGTGATGTAGACGTTGTTCGAGCTGTCCAACGCGATGCCGGTGCCCTCGTCCAGGGTGTCGCCGCCGACGTACGTTTTATAGAGGAACGAGGATCCCGACGGATTCAATTTCGCGATGAACGCATCGGAAGCTCCGGCGATGGTGTTCTTGAAAACGCTGGGATACGCCGCGACCGAGACGAAGGCGTCCCCGGTCTGGCCGGTGACATAGGCGTTGCCGGAGAGGTCGACGGCGATCGCGTTCCCATGAGAGGGGTTCGCGCCGCCCAGGTAGGTGGAGTAGGCAAGGACGCCGGCCGGGGTGAACTTCGACACGAACGCCTGATCGGCTCCAACGCCGGCGGCGGTCTGCGCCGCGCCGGCCGTGACGGGGAAGCTGTCGGCCGCCAGAGAGCCGGTATGCCCCGTCACGTAGGCGCTGCCCGCCGCGTCCACCGCGATCCCTTTGCCGCTCTCTTCCTGAGGCCCGCCGAAAACGACCGCGTAATCCAGCGCCGTCCCGTCGGCGCTGAGGCCCGCCGCGAAAGCGTCCGTTCCGCCTAGAGTCCCGGACGACGTATGGGTAGGGAAGGTCGACTCAACGGTCGTGGAGCCCGTGATGTAGACCTTGCCCGTCGTGCTGTTCACGGCGATGCCGAGCCCGATGTCGATGCCGGAGCCGCCTAAAAAGGTCGACCACGCCATCGTTCCGTTCGCGTTGATCTTGGTCACGAACGCGTCGCTTCCGACAGCGCCGTCCTTGTGGCCTTGATACGATGTGCCTACCACCACTCCTGGGAAGGGGTCTGAGACCGTCGCTCCGGTCACGTAGATGTTCCCCGAAGCGTCGACCGCGATCGCGTAGGCGTAGTCGTCGAGGGCGCCGCCCAGATAGCTCGAATAGACCAGCTGAGGGTCGATGACGAGCTCTCTGCTCTTATCGTAGGCCCCCACCTCGAACCGGACAAGCTTGTTCCCGGCCAGCGCGAAGCGCCCTTTCACGGGTTCGCGCGCGGCCCTCCGCATCTGATAGAGCGAAGGGGCCTTATAGGTCAGTGCCCCCCCCTCGACTTCAACGATCAGGTTGCCCTGAGAGTCCAGTCGGAGGTCCTTGCCGCCATCGAAACCCATGAGGATGCGTCCGGGGTCGGCTCCCGGCGCCACGATGAAGTCGTATTCGACATGACCCCTGCTGGCGTAGTAGACCATGTCGATGCCTGGATAGACCTGGCCGTATCTCACCTTGGCGTACTGCTCCACGCCGGTCCGCCATTTTGAAGCGTCCTTGCCCGTGAAATAGCTGGAGCGGCTGGGCAGGAGTTCCTGGCCCATGACGGAGGGGTCGGCGTTGGCGCCCTGAAGGCCCATGCGCACCACGGAGAATCCTCGCCCCTCGGCGCCGACGGCCTTGGGCATCACCATGACGGCTTCCTTCGCCGTCAGGTACAGGTTGTAGCCCGCGGCGCGGGCGAAGAACTTGACCGCCGCGTCGGTCTGCCCGCGGTTGGCCTCGAAATACAGCGGAGCCTTCAGCTGGGGGGCATCGCGTGAAGCTTGCGGCGCCCCCGTCGGCCCCGCGTAGACCGGCCCTGAGGGGCCGGCCAGCAGGGCCGCCGCCGCGAATGCTCGGCCTATCCGGAAGATCGCACTCATTGGGATACCGTGAGTATATCCCGCGGCCGGCTCAGCGGCTATTCGGAGTTATGCCCGGCCCATGAGTAGTTCTGGCAGACCGATTCAGGCGGAAGTACGGACACAGGGGCTACGAGGACTATTGCTCGGCGGGGGAGAGAGACGTCAGCCCGTGCTGGAGGGCGTACTTGGTGAGCCCGGCGACCGTGAGGATGTTGAGCTTGTGCGAGAGGCGCTCCCGGTGCGTCTCGGCCGTCCGGACGCTGATGCCGAGCTTGGCCGCCACGCCTTTGTTGGGGAGCCCTTCCGCCAGCAGCGTCAGCACCTCGAGCTCACGGCCCGTCAGAGCGGCGCTCTCCGGCCGGCTCGAGGAGCCGTTCGGCGCGGGGGTCAGGACAGCATCGGCCATGTCGGCCGGGAAGTGCAGCCCTCCGCGGGACACGTGCTGGATGGCCTCGAGCAGTTCCGCCGTCGGCTGGTCCTTCATCACGTAGCCATGGACGCCGCAGCGGGCCATCCGCACCACGTAGCCCTCGCTGGAGTGGATGCTGAAGGCGATGATCTTGGCTTCGGGGACGAGCCGGCGCAGGCGGCGGGCCAGCTCGCCGCCGTCGATGGAGGGCAGGCTCACGTCCAATACGATGACATCGGGCGCCAGCCTCTTGACCTTGCGGAGGGCCTCCTTGCCGTCGGCCGCCTCGCCCACCACCGCGATCCCGTGGGCGGACAGAAACGAACGGACCCCCTCGCGCACGACCGGATGGTCGTCTACCAGGAAGACCTTGATCTTGCCGTGTTTCCCCTCTCTCACGCTCACCGTCCCCGCATTTCCATGAATAGCGACCCGCGCGCCGATGCGCGATATAGGGAGAGGATACCGCGCGCCCCGGGCTCTGGCAATGCGGAATTCTACGCGGAGCGGACGTAGATAGTACGGAGGGGCTTCAGTCCTCCGGCTGTACGGGCACGCTCAGGGATGTCAGCCCATGCTGGATGGCGTACTTGGTGAGTCCGGCCACCGTGAGGATGTTGAGCTTGTGCGAGAGGCGCTCCCGGTGCGTCTCGGCCGTCCGGACGCTGATGCCGAGCTTGCGCGCCACTTCCTTGTTCGCCAGGCCTTCGGCGAGGAGCCCGAGGACCTCCCGCTCGCGCGGGGTCAATTCGGCTTCCTTTTCCTCGCCTGGGAACTGTTTGGTCCCCGGAGCCAGGATGGCATCGCTCATGTTGGGAGGGAAATAGAGCCCCCCCTGGTGAACGCGCTGGATGGCCTCGACGAGCTTGGTCGTGGGCTTATCCTTCATCACGTAGCCGTGCGCCCCGCAGCGGGCCATCCGGACCACGTATTCCTGGCTGGAATGGACGCTGAAGGCGATGATCTTGGCGCGGGGGCTGCTCAGCCTCAGCCTCCGGGCGAGCTCGCCTCCATCCAGGGAGGGGAGGGAGATGTCCAGCAGGATGATATCGGGCTCGAGTTTCTTGAGCTTGCGCAGAGCCTCCCGGTCGTCGGCCGCCTCCCCCACCACCGAGATCGCTTTTTGCATGCTCAGATAGGCGCGGACGCCGTCGCGCACGACGGGATGATCGTCGACGATGAAGACCTTGATCCTGGCCTGCTTCTTCTTATTCATGAGGCACCTCCCCCCAGCCCGTTAAGGGCGCGCGGATGCGAAGCGAAGTCCCCACCCCGCGCGCCGAATCGATCTTCATGCTGCCACCGACCGACTCCGCCCGCTCATGCATGCTCCCAAGACCGACGCCCCGCCGGCCATGCCGGTGAGCGGCGCCGAGCTTGAACCCGATCCCGTTGTCGCTCACGTCCATGGAGATCTCCTTCCCTCGGCAGGCCAAAGCCATGATGACCCGGGTCGCTTTGGAGTGCTTCCCGATGTTATTGAGCGCCTCCTGGGCGATGCGGTAGAGCGCCAGCGCCGTCGCGGGCGCGAGGGACGGCGGACAGCGTCCAGTCTTCAGCGTCACCTGCATCCCCGCGCGCTCTCCGGAGTCGCGGCAGAGCGTGCGCAGGGCCGCCTCCAGGCCCAGGTCCTCGAGCTCCGAAGGCATGAGGTTCTCCGAAACGCGGCGGACCTCCGAGATGGCCCGGTCCAGGATGCCGCCCATCTTCAGGATCTTCGCCGCGGCGCACGCGCCCAGGGCGATCCTCCCGGGCAGGGATTCCAGCCGGTATTTGACGCCCGAAAGGATCTGGCTGACCCCGTCATGAAGCTCGCGCGAAAGCCGCCTGCGCTCATTCTCCTGGGCGCAGATCACCCGCGCATGCATGCGCAATAGCTCCAGTTCGCTCTGCTTCTTCGCCGTGATGTCCCGGTCGGTAGTGGCGAGTTCCATCGGACGGCCCCTCTCGTCGCGCAGCACCGTGACCGTGACCAGCACATCGAGCGTCCGGCCGTCCTTCGTGCGATGGCGGGCCTCGATGGGCTCCAGGTTCTTCCTTTTCACCGCATCCCGGAGCACCGCCCTCGCCTGCATGCGGCGGCCCCCCTGGACGAGCCGGCTGAAGCTCATCCCCAGGGCCTCCTTCTCCGTGTAGCCGTACATCGTCTGCGCGCCGCTGTTCCATGCGATGATGCGGTCATTGAGATCGCGGATGATGACGGCATCGTTGGAGTCGCGCACCACGGCCGCCAGCCGAAGCAGGGTCTTCTCCGCGCTCTTCCTCTCAGTGATGTCGATGAGCGCCATCACGGCGCCCGTGATCCGGCTCCTGTCCGCCTTGCTCTTCTCGATCCGGTAAGGCCGGAGGAAGAGGGTATACCATCGGTCTCTCTCATCCTGGACTTCCAGCTCATGGACGCCGCCCGACTTGATCACGCCTCGGAGCAGCTTTTCCAGGTTCGGCACGCGCAGCGGGAGTCCGGCGTCCAGGAGGGACGAGCCGATCCTGTTCGAGGAGAGGCCGAGCACCCTCTCCGCCGAAGGCGTGAAGCGTCGGATCGCCAGGTCCTGCCCCAGCAGGATGATCGGGATGTCGACGTTGGCAAGCAGATTCGAAAGATCGTTGTTGGCGCGGGTCAGGATCCGGTTGCCGCGCCCGACCTCCTCGGTCGAAGAGACCAGCTCCTCGTTGGTGGACTGCAGCTCCTCCTTGGCGGTCTCGAACTCCTCGTTGATGCTCTGCAGCTCCTCGTTGCTGGAAAGAAGCTCCTCATTGGAGGCTTTGAGCCTCGCATTCGTCGACTCCTGCTCCTCGACGACGGCCTTGAGGTGCTCCCCGGAGAGCGCCAGATCCTCCTTGAGCTCGATGATGCGACGGCTTTCCTTCTGCCGGCGCGTTCCGGCAGCTCGCCGCTTGTCGGGCCGCTCGATGCCGCCCTCCTCGAAGAGGACGAGGAAGCATTCCCGATGCAGGCTGGAGGCTTTGATCGGGAGGACCTCGATGCGCACGCGCTTGCCGGGGTCGTTCGAGAGAGCCGCGGAGACCTCGCTGCGCACGGCGCAGGACGATTTCTTCGCCGCGTGGATGGCCGCCCGGAGCGCCAGAAGGAGCCCCCCCGGGGCCATGCGGCGGAGGTTCAGGCTCGGCTTCCCGGGCGCCGGCCGGAGATAGGAAGAGGTGTTCCCCAGGAACCGCAGGATCTCCAGCTCGCCGTTGACGATGACGCCGTTGGGGATGTAGCGGACGGGCAGGATGTCGTCCAGCGCGCCCTGCAGGTCGAAGGCCCCCGGCTCCGGCCGGCTTCGCTCTTGCCCGCTCGGCTCGAGGTCCTTGAGGGCGGACTCGGTCTCCAGGAAGCGGCCGGATCGGAGGAAATCGAGGTTCTCGCTCGAAGCCGATGTCCGCTCGAAAAAGACCTTCTTCTTCGAGTCCAGATGCGAAAAACGGCCCAAGAAATCTCCGATGGTCTCCGAACGGCCCAGCATGAGGATGCCGCGGGGCTTCAAGGCATATTGGAATATCCGCAGGGCCTTCTCCTGGAGCACCGGGCCCAGGTAGATCAGGAGATTGCGGCAGCTGATCAGGTTCAGGTTCGTGAAGGGCGGGTCCTGCACAAGATTCTTGGCGGCGAAGACGCACCGCTCGCGGATGAACGGGGCGATGCGGTAGCCGTTCTCCGTCTCGACGAAGAAGCGCCGCAGCCGCCTGGGGGAGATCTCCGACCGGATCTTCTTGGAGAAGAGCCCGAGGCGGGCCTTTTCGATGACGGCGGGGTTCACATCCGTCGCGAAGATCTGGAACGGGATCCGCGGGGCCCGCTTGCCGAGGTACTCGACCAGGTTCATGGCGTGGGAATAGGCCTCTTCGCCCGTGGAGCAGCCTGGGACCCAGATGCGGATCGGCGCATGGGGGGAGAGGCCCTTGAGGATGCGCGGATAGATCCTGCTCTTCAAGACCTGGAAGGATTCCGGCTCCCTGAAAAAGGACGTCACGGGGATCAGGATATCGCGGTAGAGCAGCTCGAGCTCATCGGAATCCGCTTTCAGCGCGCGGAGGTATTTCCTCGGGTCCCGGAGCCGCCTCATCGTCATGCGCCTTCGGATCCGACGGCGCAGGGTACTCCGCTTATAGAGCTCGAACTCGACTCCCTTGGCCGTCTGCAGAAGCTCCAGGATCGGCCTCAGCGGGTCCGCGCTCCCAGCGCCGCCGCTCTCCTCCCGCGAGGCGCCGAGCCTCTCCCCGATCGCGGCCGGGGAAAGGATGAAGTCCACATAGCCGGAGACAGCGGCGGAGCGGGGCATGCTGAGGTGATCGGCGGTCGCCCCATCCTGCGCATACGTCGTCCCGCCGTTCTCCTTGATGGCCTGCAGGCCCTCAGTCCCATCGGAGCCCTCTCCCGACAGGAGGACGCCGACCGCCCTCTCCCCCTGGTCTTCGGCCAGCGATCGGAAGAACCTGTCGATGGGATTGCGCCAGTCGGACCTGCGTCCCATCTCGGAAAGGTGGAGGACGCCGTTTTTGATCCTCATCGCGCGGTTGGGCGGCAGGATGTAGATCCGGTCGGGAGAAACCCTGTCCCCCCCCTGGACTTCGCTGACCGGAAGACGGGCGTTCCGCGCCAGGATCTCGGTCAGATGACTCTTGTATTGGGGAGCCAGGTGAGGGACGAGCACGAACGCCATGCCCGGGTGCGGCGGCAAGGCGTTCAAGAGATCCTCGAACGCTCTGAGTCCGCCCGCGGAAGCGCCGATGGCGACGATGGGGAACGTCCTAAGACTGCCGTGTCTGAGGGGGTCCCGGTTGTTCGGA
>DMEZ01000024.1:0-55385 GCA_003450735.1 Elusimicrobiota bacterium
TCGATCTTGAGCTTCTCCTGCTTGGAGAGGGCCTCGAGATAGCGGGAAGACCCGATGAGCCCCTCCTCCTCCCGGGCGAAGGCGATGAACACGTAGGTGGCCTCGGTGTCCGCGTCCCGCAGGGCCTGGTAGAGGTTGGTCACCATGGCCGCACCCGTCCAGTTGTCGATGAGGCCGTAGCCGCCGTCGCCCTCCACCTTGTCGTGGTGGCCGCCCACGACGACCACGCGGTCGGTCTTGCCCTTTTTGACGACGTAGATGTTGTTGTGCCCACGGCCCGCGTCCTGGAGTTTGATCTCCTCGGGCGACGCGCCGGCCTGCTTGAAGAGCTCGACGACGGCGCGCTCGCGCTCGGCGTTGGTGAGGGGCGAGAGGGCCACCTCGTCGTGGAGCTCCTGGTCGGGCGCGGGCGTGCTCCGCTCGCCCGTCCCCGAAGGCGCTTGGAAGCCGTAGGGGACGCCGGCGGCGGCCTCGGGTCTGGTCTTCTGGAGGCGGTAGGCGACGGCGGCGTTGCCCTGGGTGAGGCCGGGGTGGAAGAGCCGCTCGGCGTAGGAGGCGAACTCCTCGGGGGTCGATCTGGAGCCGCTGAAGAACTGCGCAAGGCGCCCTTCCGCCGGGCCCCTCTGGAAATCCTCATTGAGCTTCCGGAGGGACTCGAGTCCCGAGACCGCGGGCGCCAGCTGCTCGATCTTCTCGGCGGCGGCGACGCCCTCGGCGCCCTGCGCCCGCAGGGCCGCCACGGCGGCGGCGCGCTTGACCGGGTCGACGAGGGCCGCGGTGAGGAAACGGGCCGCCTGGGATCCGGCGGAGAGGGTCTTCGCCTGGGGCGCGGTGGCGAGGGCGGCCTGGGCGAGGTACCTGGCCGGCGCGACCGGCTGAACGGAGGACAGGGAGGGCGAGACGGGCAAGCTCAAAGCGGAGCTGTCGAGGTGGAAATTGATGGCCGAGACGAAGCGCTGGGAGAGGGCGGCTCCGGAGGCGCCGACCGCGGCCGAGGCCGCGCCCAGCGGCGCGGAGGCCAGGGAGCCCGGCACGGTCTGCGCCAAGGCGGAGGTCGGGATGAGGACGGCGAGCGATAGGGAAACGAGCCTCGTGAAAGGTCTTTTCATCGTCTTATCAGTGTAAGGCTTGGGCGCGCTCTTGGACAGAGCGTTTCAGCCCAGATCCCTCGCCGGCAGAGGGCCCAGCGGAAAGTCCCCTTTGGGCCTGACTTTCTATTTGACAATCTTCCGGGCTTGGCATACACTGTCAGGAGCACGGGGGTGCTATCGATGAAGAAGAGCTTTTGGTTCGTTTTCGCGCTGGCCGCCGGCCTCTGCGCCGGCGCGTACGCGCAGTCGGACAATGCTTCCAAGGACAAGGAGCCCGTCCCGGCCAACGAGAACGCCCAGGGGGGCCTGGACAACGCGGGCAAACAGATCAAGCCGAAGAAGGCTCACCCGGGGCTCAATCGAGATAAGCGGGAGGACCGCCGCGACAGGCGCGAAGACGTGCGCGACCGCGGCGAGGACAAGGTCGACCGCCGTGAGGACGTCCGTGACCGGGCCGAGAACAAGGTCGACCGCCGCGAGGACATCCGCGACCGCAACGAAGACAAACGCGACCGCGCCGAAGACCGCCGCGACAAGCGCGAGGACATCCGAGACGCCAAGCACGAAGGCGGCAAGTGGGACAAGATCGAGGACAAGCTCGACAAGCGCGAAGACCGCCGCGACAAGCGCGAGGACGTGCGCGACCGCGGCGAGGACAAGCGCGATCGCCGCGAAGATGTCCGCGACCGGAGCGAGAACCGGCGCGACCGGAGCGAGGATGTGCGCGACCGGAATGAGAACCGGCGTGACCGGCGCGAAGACGTGCGCGACCGCAAAAACGGCCCCCGGCCCGGCATGGGCGGGGAAGGCGCGGGCCCCCGGCCCGGCATGGGCGGTCGGCGTCCCGGCATGGGTGGCGAGGGCGGAGAAGGGCGTCCTGGCATGGGCGGCCGGCGTCCCCCGATGGGCGGGGAGGGCGGCGAAGGCGGCGGGCGCGGCCAGGGCGGCGGCGTGGGCTTCGGCGGCGGCCACGGGCAGGGCAAGGGCCAAGGCCAGGGCACCGGCTTCGGAGGCGGTCAGGGCCAGAACAAGGGCCAGGGCCGCGGGTCGGGCTTCGGCGGCGGCCAGGGCCAGAACAAGGGCCAGGGCGGCGGCGCCGGCAAGAAAGGCGGCGGCCGCAGGCGCTAAGAAGATCTTTCCAAGCAGATGGCGAGGGGCGGCCGAAAAGGCCGCCCCTCGCTCATTTTGAACTCAACATTAGAAACTGCGCACTGTCGTGCCGTGGTTCAGCGTTGCGGTGCGTTGTTGAGCATTCTGCGCAGAATGCTGATAACCACAAATCCCTGGTCTGCAGACTGCCGCGACGTGGCGCATCGTGAGGGCGCAGCGTCTCTATTTCTTCGCGACCCTGAGCTTGAGCCCCCGCACCGCTTGGACCACCACCGCCGTGCCGGCCTCGATGGGGCCGCTCTCGGACTCCGCGTCCCAGAGCTCGCCGCCCACCTCGACCTTGCCGGAGGGGTCGAGCCGCGCCATCGCCTTCCCCTCCTGGCCGATCATCCCCTCGTCGCCCGTGACCACGGGCCGGTTGTAGGCCCGCATCACGACCCACGAAAGCACGGCCACGAGCGCGAGCAGCCCGCCCAGGGTGCTCGAGATGATGCTCCACGACACCGCCAGCCCGCCCGCGGCGTTATGCTGGAAGAGCATGAGGACCCCCAATAGGAAGGATGCGATGCCGCCCAAAGCCAGCATCCCGTAGCTCGTGATCTTGATCTCGAGCAAAAGCATGATCATGCCGAGCAGGATCAGCAGGACCCCGGCGTAGCTCGCCGAGAGGGTCTGGAAGGAGTAGAAGCCCAGGATGAGCGACACCGCCCCGACGATGCCGGGCAGGATGAGGCCGGGATTGTAGAGCTCGATGAAGAGGCCCGCGGCGCCGAGGCTCATGAGGATCATGGCGACGTTGGGGTCGCTCAAGGTCGCGAGCCATCTCTGCCGGCGGGTCATGTCGTAGCGCTCGAGGACCGCCCCGGCCGTGCGAAGAGGCTTGTCGAAATCCGCCAGCTTCCTGCCGTCGACGGCCTTGAGCAGGTCCTCGAGGCTCGCGGCTTCCAGGTCCACGACCTTGATCGCCACGGCCTCGGAGGCCTGGATGGAGGTGCTCACGCTCACCGCCTGGACGGCCCACGCCTCGTTCCTGCCCCGCTTATGCGCGATGGACTTGAGGTAGGCCGAGGCGTCCGAGGCCATCTTGGCCTCCATCGTATCGTCCTTCTTCTCCTTCTTGTCGCCCGACCCCGGCAAACCGCCGCCGCCGATCAGGACCGGGTGCGCCGCGCCGATATTGGTGCCCGGGGCCATCGCCGCGACGTGCGCGGCCATCGTGATGAAGACGCCCGCGGAAGCGGCCCTTGCCCCAGCCGGCTGCACGTAGACGATGACCGGCACCCGGGAAGCAAGGATCGCCTTGATGATGAGCCTCATGGAGGGGTCGAGCCCGCCCGGGGTGTCGAGCTGGATGACGAGGGAATCCGCGCCGCGCTTCTCGGCCTCGGCCACGGCCCCTTCCAGGTACTCGGCCGAGACGGGGCTGATGACCCCGCTGAAGGTCGCGAGCAGGGCTTTCGGCGGCGGCGGCGCAGCCGCCGGCTTCGCGGCGGAAGCCGGCGCACCGAGCAGGAGCGCCAACAGGAGGCCCCTCACCGGATGCCTCCCATGCGGGAGGGCGGCCAGTACTTCACCCACGCCTTCCCCTTCAGGTACTTCTTCTGCACCGGGCCCCAGTAGCGGCCGTCGCAGGAGCGGTCGCGGTTGTCGCCCATCATCAGGTAGGCGTCGGGCGGCACCACGATGGGTCCGAACTGGTCGCGCATCCCGTCGCCCAGCTTGTGGTCGAGCTGGCGGCCCTCCCAGAGCAGCTGGTACTGCTCGTTCGAGATGGGGAAGGGCGGCTTGGGGTGGCGCGCCGGGTCGAGGAACTGCACGTAGGGCTCCGCCCCCAAAGGCTTGCCGTTGATGAAGACCTCCCCCGCCCGGATCTCCACCCGGTCGTCGGGCAGGCCGACGACGCGCTTGATGAAGTCCTTGCCGTGCTGGACGCTGCCGCAGTGCTCCTCGTTGACGTCCTCGGTGGGGAAGCGGAAGACGACGATGTCGCCGCGCTGGACCTGCCGAAGCGCCAGCACCCGCTTGTCGGTGAAGGGGATCTTCAGCCCGTAGATGAACTTGTTGACGAAGAGGTGGTCGCCGATGCGCAGGGTGTTCTCCATGGACCCCGAGGGGATCTTGAAGGCCTGGACGACGAAGTACATGAGCACCGCGGCCAGCAGGACCGCGGAGAACACCGTCTCGGCCCACTCCATGTCCTCGTTGAGGAAGTGGCGCCGCTCCTCGGCCTTCCCCGCGCCCGACCATGCGCGCCAGACGCCGAAGAGCCCCAGCACCCCCGCGCCGCAGAGCGCGGGGACCAGCTGGCGCAGGGAGAAGAGCCCGCCGGGAGCCGAGAAGCGCCGGCTCTCCATGGAGAGGACGGCCACGAGCGTGACGGAGAAGCCGGCCAGGGCGAGGAAGAGGGCGTGCCAGACCACGGCCAGCCAGCGCTGGTCCAGCTTGCCGTCCTCCGTCCACCGGTGGGAGAGCCAGGCGTAGATCCCCATGGCGATGCCGATGACGAACAGTCTTTCTTCCATAGCTCGCGATGTCCTTTATTTGCTGATTTTCAAGACCGCCAAGAACGCCTCCTGGGGGATCTCGACCGAGCCCAGGAGCTTCGCACGCTTCTTGCCTTCCTTCTGCTTCTCGAGGAGCTTGCGCTTGCGCGTGATGTCGCCGCCGTAGCACTTGGCCAGCACGTCCTTGCGCGCGGCGGGGATGGTCTCCCGCGCGATGGCTTTGCCGTGCACGACCGCCTGGATGGCCACCTCGAACATCTGGCGCGGGATGAGCTCCTTGAGCTTCTCGCAGAGGGCCTTGCCCATGTAGTAGGACTTCTCCTTGTGGACGATCTGGCTCAGCGCGTCCACCGGCTCTCCGTGGATGAGGATCTCCAGCTTGACCAGGTTCGACGCCCGGTGTCCGCTCGTATGGTAGTCGAAGGACGCGTAGCCCTTCGAGACCGACTTCAGCTTGTCGTAGAAATCCAGGACGATCTCGGAGAGGGGCACCTCGAAGCGCACGATCATGCGCTCGCCCGAGAGGTACTCCACCGCCCGGTGCTCCCCGCGCCGGTCCTTGAGCAGGTTGATGACCGGCTCCTGGAAGCGCACGGGCATGACGATGGTCACGTTCACGAACGGCTCCTCGATCTGCTCGATGTCGCCGTAGTGCGGGAACTTGGCCGGGTTGTCGAGGACCGCCCAGTCCTTGGATTTCTTGGTGCGCACGCGGAAGACGACGTTCGGGCTGGTGACGATGAGGTTCTGCCCGAACTCCCGCTCCAGGCGCTCCTTGACGATGTCCATGTGGAGCAGGCCCAGGAACCCCAGGCGGAAGCCGAAGCCGAGCGCCTGCGAGGTCTCGACCTGGTAGGTGAAGGAGGAGTCCTCGAGGTTCAGCTTCTCGAGCGAGCCCTTGAGGACGCCGTAGTCGGCCGGGTTCACCGGGAAGACCCCCGCGAAGACCACGCACTTGGCCTCCCGGTAGCCCGGCAGGGGCTTCTGGAGCTCGCGGCCGATCTCCATGAGGGTGTCGCCGACCCGGACCTGATGGATGTCCTTGATGCCGCAGACGAGGTACCCCACGTCCCCGGCCGCGAGCCGCTTGCAGGGGGAGCGGCGCGGGACGAGGTGGCCGACCTCTTCGATCGTCAACACCATGTCCTTCGAGAAGAAGCGGATGCGGCGGCCCTTCTCCATCGAGCCGTCCACGACGCGGACGTAGAGGACGACGCCCCGATAGGGGTCGTAGATGGAATCGAAGACGAGGGCGGCGAGCGGGCGGCCCTCCGAGCCCGCGGGCGGCGGGATGCGCCGGACGATGGTCTCGAGCACCGCGTCGACTCCCTGGCCGTCCTTGGCGGAGACGCGCAGGGGGTCCTCGAGGATCTTGAGGGTCTCGAGGACCTGCATCTCGGTGCCGTCCGCGTCCGAGGCGGGCAGGTCGATCTTGTTGATCACGGGGATGAGCTTGAGCCCCAGGCCCTGGGCGAGCTCGGCGTTGGCCAGGGTCTGCGCCTCGACGCCCTGCGTCGCGTCCACGACCAGCAGCGCCCCCTCGCAGGCGGCGAGGGCCCGGGAGACCTCGTAGGAGAAGTCCACGTGTCCCGGGGTGTCGATGAGGTTCAGCACGTACTCGCGGCCGTCCTGGGCCTTGTAGCGCATGCGCACGGCCTTGGCCTTGATGGTGATGCCCCGCTCCTTCTCGAGCTCCATCGAGTCCATGACCTGGGCGCTCATCTTGCGCGGGTCCACGGTCCCCGTCAGTTCGAGCAGGCGGTCGGCCAGGGTGCTCTTGCCGTGGTCGATGTGGGCGATGATGGAGAAGTTCCGGATGAGCTCGGTCATGAGTCGAGGGCCGCGAGGACCCGGCGGACCGCGTCCGAGTCGGCCTGCGCGGCGGCCTGCTGGACGGCCTCCCGGGTGCGCTCCAGGCTCATGCGGCGGATGATCTGCTTGATCCTCAGGAACATGCGCGAGGACACCGACAGCGCGTCCACGCCCAGGCCGACCAGGAGCCCCGCGGCCTTGGGGTCGGAGGCCATCTCGCCGCAGACCGTGACGGTCTTGCCGCGCTTGTGGGCCGTCTCGACGATCTCGCGCAGGACGCGCAGGACGGCCGGGTGGAAGGGGTCGTAGAGGTGGGCCACGTCCTCGTTGACCCGGTCCACCGCCAGCAGGTATTGGATGAGGTCGTTGGTCCCCACCGAGACGAAGTCGGCCTCCTCGAGCAGGGCGTCGAGCGTGAGCGCCGCGGCGGGGATCTCGACCATGATGCCCAGCTCGACCTTCTTGTTGACCGGGGTTCCCTCGGCGCTCAGCTCCTGGACGGCCTGCTGGAAGACGCGCCGCGCGCTCTGGATCTCGCGCAGGGTGGTGACCATGGGGAGCATGATCTTCACCTTCCCCGAACCCGCCGCCCGGAGGATGGCGCGGAACTGGGTCTTGAGCAGCTCCGAGTGCCTCAGGAACAGCCGGATGCCGCGCAGCCCGAGGAACGGGTTCTGCTCGTTCTTGGAGGTCTCGAGCCCCAAGTGCGCGGTCCGGTCGCCGCCGATGTCGGCCGTGCGGATGACGAGGGGCAGGCCGTCGAACGCCCGCGCGGCGGCGAGGTAGGCCTTCGTCTGCTCGTCTTCGGCGGGGGCGGAGGTCCGGTTGAGGAAGAGGTACTCGGTGCGGAAGAGGCCGATCCCGTCCGGCTTGAGGGCCGCCACGGTCTTCAGCTCGTCGATCCCGTCCAGGTTGACCATCATCTTGACCTTGTGGCCGTCGGCGGTGAGAGCGGGAGCGCCGCGCAAGGCGTCGAGGGCCTCCTCTTCCTTGAGGGCGTCGATGCGCGCCTTCTGGTACTTGGTCACGGCCTCGGGGCTGGGGTGGATGATGATCAGGCCCTGGTCCCCGTCGAGGATGAGCTCGTCGCCGGTCTTGATGCGGTGGCTCGCGTCCGAGAGCCCGACCACGGCGGGGATCTTCATGCTCTGGGCGAGGATGGCCGTATGGCTCGTCTTGCCCCCCAGGTCCGTCACGAAGCCGAGCACGTCGCTCTCCCGGAGGTTCAAGGTGTCGGAGGGCAAAAGGTTGCGGGCCACCAGGATGGCGGGCGCCCGGATGCCGGAGAGCGTCTTCTTCTCCTGCTTCATCAGGTGCGAGAGCAGGCGCTTGCCCACGTCGAAGAGGTCGTGGCGGCGCTCGCGGAAGAACTCGTCCTGGATCTTCTCGAAGGCCCGGTTGATCCGCTCGAGGGCCTCGGAGAGGGCGAACTCGGCGTTCACCCTTTCTTCGGCGATGCGGCGAGAGACGTCCTTGGTGATGAGCGGGTCCGAGAGGATGAGGCGGTGGGTGTCGATGAGCTTGGCGTGCTCCTTGCCGAGCATCTTGAGCACCTTGGCCTCGGTCTGGTCCAGGTCCCGGAAGGTGGCGTCGATGGCCCCCTTGAAGCGCTTGACTTCCTGGCGCACGCTTTCCGGCGGGATCTCCACGCGGCTGACGACGATCTCCTCCGGCTCGACCGTGTACGCCTTGCCGATCGCGATGCCGGGGCTCGCCGCCACGCCTTTGATGACGATCACGCTTCAGTCCTCATCGAATTTCTTCCGGAAAAGCTCCTCGATCTTGGCCAGGGCCGCTTCCTCGTCCGGGCCGTCCACCGTGATCTGGACCTTCTCGCCGAACGCCGCGGCGAGCATCATCAGCCCCATCACGCTCTTGCCGTTGACGACGACCTCCTCCCCGTCCATCAGCTTGCTGACCTTCACGTCGGCCTGGAAGCGCGAGCTCGTCTGGACGAAGAGCGAGGCGGGCCGGGCGTGCAGGCCGAGCTTGGGGGTGATGGCCAGCGTCTTCTTCTTCACGCGGGCCTCGCGAGGGCCAGGACCGTGCCGGCGGCCGCCAGGCCGAGATAGAGGTTCGCCGCGCTCAAGCCCCGGGCCTTGAGGGCGAAGCAGGCGGCCAGCACCGCCAGGTTCCAGGGGGAGAACGCGCCCCAGGGCGGGACGAGCAGGGCCGCGGCCGTGCAGAGCCCCGCCAGGGCCAAGCCTGCCGCCCGCAGGGCCGCCGCGGCCTCCTTCCAGCGGTAGCGGGCCAGCTCTGCCGGAAGCCGCTCCTGCCAGGCGTGCCCCAGGCGCGGCCCTTCCCAGCGCACCCAGAGCACCGGGATGTTGAAGAGGGCCAGGTAGAGCCCGCAGCCGGCCAGCACGGGGTGGGGCAGGCCGAGCGTCCAGAACAGCCCCCACGCCGCCACCGCCGCGGCCGCGCAGGCCGGCTTGAGAGCCCCCCAGAACAGACTGTCCCCCACGGCCGCGAGGGTCGAGGCCAGGGTCTTCTTGACGGCGCTCAAGCGGGCCTGGGCGGCGGCCCGCTCGGCCGCCGGCGTCTTGGCCAGGCGCTCCTCGAGGCCGCCGACGACCCCGAGGACGAGCCCGGCCATGTAGGGCTGGGTGTTGAAGAACTCCAGGTGGCGCAGGGCCGCCGCGGCCCGGTCGTCTTGGTCGGGGTAGATGCGCTCGAGCCAGGGCTCCAGCGCGTACAGGAAGCCCAGGTTCTGCATCCGCTCGAAGCTCCAGCATGCCTGCATGAAAAAAGACCTCTTGAACATCCGGACCTGCAGCTCCCGGTCCATCAGCGGCCCCGCGCCAGCGCGTGCATCAGCACCGCCGAGGCGAGCCAGGGCGACCAGTCGAAGGCGGCCATCAGGCCCCTCTGCAGGGCGCTCGGCAGGGCGCCCCAGAGCCCTCCGACCGCCGGGCCCAGAAGGGCGACCGAGAGGTAGATGAAGGCCGCGACGGCCAGCGCGTACGTCCCGACCGACCGGAACAGCAGCCCCGCCCAGGGCACGCGCCGCGCGGAGCGGAGGCTCCGCTCCGCCTCCTGCGACAGGGCGGCCCGCCGGTCGCGCAAAAGCCTCTCCAGCGCCGAAACCCCCAGCCCCAGGGCCAGCCCCGCCGGCAGGGCCGCCGCCGGGGGCAGGGCCTCGGGCCCCGCGCAGAGCAGCACGGCGCAGACGGCGCCCACGGTGCCGTTCATCGGCACGAAGGAGCCGACCGGCGAGGCCTCGAGCGAGAGCGCCTCGAAGACCGCCCCGAACGCGACGCCGGTGAAGCCCGCGCCCAGCGCCGCGCCGACCAGCGGGCCCGCCACCACCGGGCGGGAGAGCATCCACTGTCCCACGTAGACCCCGTCGGTCTCCAGCAGGGCGGTGAGACCGCTCAGCGCCGGCAGCACCCAGAGGTACCACCCCATTCAGCGCCCCTCTTCCAGCAGGGGCGTCACGTCCTCGCTGCGCTCGGAGGGCACGGCGCGGCCCTCGAGCTTCACGCCGCGGGCGGCGATGGCCCGCAGGGCCTGCTTGTCGTCCTCGCTGAGGAAGATGGCCCGGCCGATGCGCATCCTCCCGGCCTCGTGGTGCATGCCCCCCACGTTGACCGATCGGAATTCGGCGCCCCCTTCCAGCAGGGCCAGGACCTCGGCGGGGCCGGGGGCCAGGACCAGGGCGGCTTCCGGCGAGGACGCGGCGGCGCGCACGGCGGCCTGGGCCTCCTCCGGGGGCAGCACCTCCAGGGCGACCTCCTCCGGCAAAGCGAGGCGCATGAGCTGGCGCTGCATCTCGTCGGCGGCAGCGGCGGCGGAAACGACGATGACGCGGCGGCACTGCAGCACCGGCAGCCAGCCCTCCACCACCTGTCCGTGGATGAGCCGGTCGTCGATGCGCACCAGGGCGAGCGGCATCCTAGTTCCTCATCGAGGCGAAAACGGTCTTCATGTCCACGATGGCCCGCTGGCCCGCCGAGAGCACCTTCTGGGCCAGGGCGTCGAGGTCGGCCTGCCCCCGATGGCTGAACGCGGTCACCAGCATGTAGAGGTTGACCCCGCAGAGCACCCGTACCTTCGGCTCGTCCTTGATCACCCGCATCGCGACGTTGCAGGGCGTGCCGCCCGGGATGTCCACCAGGACGAGCAGGCCGTCCTCGCAGCGCAGGGCCTCGACGGCCGCGCGGAACTTCTCCTGGACCTCGGGGACGCTCACGCGCGAGGAGATCGAGACGCAGCGCACCCCCGCGTCCTGGGCGCCGACGATCTCCTCGGCGGCCTCGATCAGGTAGGCCCCGAACTCCCCGTGCGTCACGACGATGACGTTGACCATGGATCCTCAGCGGTCGATGTCCCGGTGGAACTCCCGGGCCCGGTAACCGCTCTTCTGCAGCTCGCCCGCGAGCCGGTGCGTGACGAACACGCTGCGGTGATGTCCGCCGGTGCAGCCCACCGCCACGGTGAGATAGGACTTCCCCTCCCGGATATAGTGCGGCAGGAGCTTGCGCAGCAGCCGGGAGAAGTCGTCGATGAAGGTCTTGGCGAGGGGCTCCCGGAGGATGAAGGCCTGGACCCTGCGGTCGAGCCCGGTGCGGCGCTTGAGCCGCCGGACGTAGTTGGGATTCGGCAGGAACCGCACGTCCACGACCAGGTCCGCGTCGATCGGGAGCCCGTGCTTGTAGCCGAAGGAGACCACCGAGAGGTTCATCTCCTGGGTGCGCTTGAGCTCGAGCAGCGCCGAGAGCGCCTCCTTGAGCTCGCCCAGGGTCATGTCGCTCGAGTCGAAGACCTTGTCGGCCTGGGCCTTCACGTCCAGGAGCAGGCGCCGCTCTTCGCGCACCGCGTCCAGGATGTTCATGCCCAGAGGGTGCCGGTGGCGGGTCTCGGAATAGCGGCGCACCACCACCGCCTCCTGCGCGTCCATGTAGATGACCTGGACCTTGAGCCCCTTGCGCCGCAGGCGCTTGAGCGTGCCGGGGAAGCCCTTGAGGAACTCCCCCTCCCGGATGTCGATCCCCAGGGCCACGTTGCGGGCCTTGCGGGATTCGAAGAGGAGCTCGGTGAAGCGGTCGATGAGCGCGATGGGCAGATTGTCCACGCAGTAGAAGCCGAAGTCCTCGAAGACCTTGAGGGCCTGGCTCTTGCCCGCCCCGGAGACGCCGGTCAGGATGACGAGGCGGCGGGGGCTGTCCGCGCTCACCCCGCGCTCCGGCCCCGCTGGGCGCTCATGCGCGCGATGAGGTTCTGGTTGAAGGTCTCGGCGCTGAAGTAGCCCTGGGACTTGAGACGCTGATTGAGGGCCGCCACCTCGATGAGGACGGCCAGGTTGCGGCCGGGGCTCACCGGGATGCGGACCAGCGGGATCTCGACGTCGATGATCTTGGTCGTCCCCCGGTTGAGCCCGCTGCGCTCATAGGGCAGGGTCGGGTTCCACATCTCCAGCTGCATGACCAGGCCGATCTGCGAGCAGTTGAGGATCGAGCCGATACCGAAGAGGAGCTTCACGTCGATGATGCCGAGGCCCCGCACTTCCATGTAGTGCTTGAGCGGCTCCGGGCAGCCGCCGATGAGCACCTGGCCGTGCTTCTGCCTGATCTCGACGATGTCGTCGGAGACGAGGATGTGGCCGCGCTTGACGAGCTCGAGGGCGCACTCGGACTTCCCGATCCCCGCCTCGCCCTGGATGAGCACCCCGAGCCCGTACACGTCCACGAGCACCCCGTGCAGGCGCACGACCGGGGCCAGCCGGTCCTCGAGCAGGGCCGAGAGCTCGCCGACGAAGGTCGCGGTGTCGAGGCTGGTGCGCAGCAGGGGGACCTTGTACTTCCGGCAGGCCTGGGCCAGCGGCTCGGGGGTCTTCAGGTTGCGGGTGATGACCAGGCAGGGGATGCCGGAGTACGAGAGCATCGCCGCCAGGCTCGCGGTGAGCGCCTTGGGCGGGGACTTCAGGCAGAAGTCGTGCTCGCCCCGCCCGATGATCTGGATGCGCTCGGCCCGGAAGTGCGCCGAGTGGCCCGCGAGGGCCAGGCCGGGGCGGTTGACCTCGGCCGTGTGGATCTGCCGCTCCAGGGCCTTCTCGCCCGTGATGAGGCAGAGCTTGAGCCGGTCGCGGTGCTCCTTGAGGAGCTCCCCGACGGTCGGATTCTTCATTTGCGGGCCGGCAAAAGCAGCCCGTAGGACTCGTCTTGGCGGCGGTAGATGACGCTGACCTGGCCGGAGTCCGAGTCGTGGAACATCCAGAAGTTGAAGCCCATCCGGTCCATCTCCAGGGCCGCCTCGTCCGCCGACATGGGCTTCATGGCGACCTGCTTGATGACCGAGATGCGGACCAGCGGCTGGGCCGGGATGCTCTCGAAATAGGTTTCGCCCGCCGAGGTCCCCTTGTGGAGGTCGCGCCGGCGCTCCTTGAACTTCTTGAGCTGGTGGTCGAGCTTGTCGCTGGCCAAGTCGATGGCCGCGTAGAGATCCCCCGCCTGCGCCAGGGCGCGGAACGTGTGGCCGGCGGTGTGGACGACGATCTCCGCCTGCGTGGAGCGCTTCTCGACCGAGAGGACCACCTGGGCCCTGAGGATGTTGCCAAGGTACTTGTTGGCCTTGCTGACCTTCTCCTCGACATAGGTGCGGATGGCGTTGGTCAGGCGAAGCTGCCGGCAGTTGATATTGATGTTCATGGGGGCCTCCGAACGGGCTATTCCTCATTAAATCACTTTATCATTAATACTGTCAACGCCGTTGACTTCGGCGCTTGAATTACATAGGATATTCAATGAGAATGACGCCGCTGAAACGCTTTGAAAACCGTGTTTTCGCTCATGGCCGCGGAGTTCGTTCCAGTTGCAGGATTATCGGTAGTATTCGCTTTGTAGAATAACAGCTTTTTTATTTATCAACATTGTTGATAACTTGTGGATAACCTAGAACCTTCGGCCCTCTGGAAGGATGCTTTGGCCGCTGTTTCCCAGGACATCGGGCAGGACAACCTGGACCTGTGGCTGAAGCCCTCGTCCGCCGTCAAGCTCGATGGAAAGGTCCTCTTCGTCAAGCTCCCGAACAAGTACTTCCTCGAGCACATCAAGAAGCACTACCAGGCCCGCCTGGAGACCGCGCTCAAGACGTTGAGCGGGTCGGAGCTGGCGCTCGACTACGTCGTCCCCGAGGCCGACCGGGCCGCCCATCCCCCCGTCGAGCCGCTCGAGGAGGCGCGCCCGCAGTCCGATTTCCGCTTCAGCGAGCTCAACCCCAAGTACACCTTCGAGACTTTCGTGGTCGGCAACTCGAACCGCCTCGCTCACGCGACGGCCGAGGCCATCTCGAACCACCCGGCCGAACGCTTCAATCCCTGCTACATCTACGGCGGGGTGGGCCTGGGCAAGACGCACCTCATGCATGCCATCGGGCACGCCCTGCGCAAGCACCACCCCCACGCCCGCGTGCTCTACACCTCTTCCGAGCAGTTCGTCAACGAATTCATCAAGTCCTTGAGCGACAAGAACCCGGACGCCTTCCGGTCCAAGTTCCGCCACCTCGACTGCCTGCTCATAGACGACATCCAGTTTTTGATGGCGAAGGGCCACAGCGAGGAGGAGTTCTTCCACACCTTCAACGCGCTCTTCGAGTCCAAGAAGCAGATCGTCATCTCCTCGGACCGTCCCTATAAAGAGCTCTCCACCTTCGATGAGAGGCTCATCAGCCGTCTGGGCTGGGGCCAGGTCGTGGACATCAAGGCGCCGGACCTCGAGACCCGCCTGGCCATCCTGCGCAAGAAGGCCTCCGCGGAGCAGCTGAACGTCCCCGACGACGTGCTGCTCTTCATCGCCAGCGTGCTCAAGTCCAACATCCGGGAGCTCGAGAGCGCGCTCATCCGCCTGAGCTCCTTCACGGCGCTGACCGGCAGCCCGCTGACCGTCGACGCCGCCAAGGACCTCCTGAAGGACACCATCGTGACGGACAGCCGCTCGGCCGTCCGGATCGAGACCATCCAGCAGGCGGTCGCCGAGAAGTATTCCATCGACGTGAAGGACCTCAAGTCCCGTTCTCGGATGAGCGAGATCTCCTTCCCGCGCCAGCTCGCGATGTACCTGGCCTGCACCCTGACCGAGCTCTCCACCACCGAGATCGGCCGGGTGTTCGGCGGCCGGGACCATTCGACCGTCATCCATGCCCGGGACAAGATCAAGACGATGATCGACAAGGATCCTTTTTTTCTGGAGACTCTGAACCGCCTGGCGGAGCACATCAAGTCTGTGGATAATCTGTGAGCAAGGCCCGTTTTTTTGTCGACGGTCCGCACCCTGTGGGTCCGGTGGGACCTTTGTGGACGGGGCTGCGGGCGAAAAATGACGCTGATCCCAGCGGAAAGCCCGGTTATCCACACCATCCAGCGCCAATGAAGAGGATGAAGAATGAAGATTAACTGCAGGACGGAAGAATTGTCGAACGGAGTGCAGACCATACAGTCCGCGCTCTCCCAGCGCACCACCCTGCCGATCCTATTGAACTTCCTGATGGAGACCGAGGGAGCGAAGCTCAAGCTCGTCTCCACCGACCTCCAGATGGGCGTCAAGCATTACGTCAAGGCGGAGGTGGAGAAGGACGGCAGCATCACCATCCCGGCCAAGAAATTCTCGGACATCCTCCACACCCTCCCGGGCGGGCAAGACGTGCTCATCTCCATCGACGCCGACCAGAAGATCCAGGTCAAGTGCGGGCGCTCCCGGTTCATCATCATCGGGGCCCCGAAGTCCGAATACCCCGTCCTCCCCGAGTTCAGCAAGGCGGACGCCTTCCAGATGCCTTCCGGTGAGCTTGCGGACATGGTCAAGAAGACCCTCTTCGCCGCCTCCACCGACGAGACCCGCTACGTCCTCAACGGCGTGTTCTGGGCGGCCTCCGGAGGCGTGCTGGACATGGTCGCGACCGACGGCCGGCGGCTCGCCGCCATCCGGCGCAAGGCCGCGCCCGGCGGCACGCCCATCCAGAAGGACTTCCGGGTCATCGTCCCGACCAAGGTCCTGCAGGAGTTCCTGCGGCTCTCCGGCCATGAGGACGCCGGATCCCAGGTTTCGGTGGGGATCACCGAGAACCAGGTCGGGTTCCTGACGAGCACCACGACGATGATCTCGCGTCTCGTCGAGGGCTCCTTCCCGAACTACGAGCAGGTCATCCCGACCAAGCGGGACATCAAGGTCTCCTTAGCGGTCAAGGACCTGCTGCTCATCACGCGGCAGGCGGAACTGGCCTCCCCGGAGCGCGGCGGCTCGGTCAAGTACAGCCTGAAGAAGGGCGCCCTGCACGTGGCGGCCGCGAGCCAGACCGTCCAGTTCGAGGACGAGATCCCCGTGGACTACAAGGGCGACGAGTTCACCATCGCCTTCAACCCGGAGTATGTCATCGACGGCCTCAAGGCGATGGGGGGCGAGAAGGTGACGCTGAGTCTGACGACGCCCATCAACCCCGCCCTGTTCGAGCCGGAGGGCCAGGAAGAATACAAGTACGTCATCATGCCCATGAGGGTCTGATGAGGCCCCGCATCGCAGGGACCTTCCAGAGCGCGGCCGACATCCTCGGCAGCCTCAGAGGCTTCGCCCGGGCCCGGACGGACCGCCTGATGATCCTCAACCAGGTCTGGGAGAAGGAAGTCGGGGCGCTGGCGCGGCACTGGGCCCTGAGCGCGGTCAAGGGCGGGACCGTCTTCGTGCGCCCCTCCTCCCCCGCCGCGGCCCAGGAGCTCCAGCTGAGGGGGCGCGAGCTCGTCCGGGGCCTCAACAAACATTTCGATAAGGCCTGGATCCGGGAGATCCGAACGTCCAGGGAATGATATGAGCGCGGAACGGAAGGGAGAGAAGCCGGCGAAGGCCGCCGGACAGACGGCCGGAAGCGGACCCGAGCAGGATCCCAGGAGCGCGAAGGGCATGACGAACAACACGAGCGCAGAGCCGACGCCGGACAAGAAGACGAGCGACATCTACGACGCGTCCAAGATCCAGGTCCTCGAGGGCCTGGATGCCGTGCGCAAGCGGCCGGCCATGTATATCGGCTCCACGGGGCCCAGCGGCCTGCACCACCTCGTCTACGAGGCCGTGGACAATTCGGTCGACGAGATCCTGGCCGGGCGCTGCAGCTCGGTCGAGGTCATCCTGCACACGGGCAACGCGGTGACCGTCCTCGACGACGGCTCGGGCATCCCCGTGGACCCGATGAAGGACGTGAAGGACCCGAAGCTCAAGGGCAAGTCCGCCCTCGAGGTGGTCATGACCGTCCTGCATGCCGGCGGCAAGTTCGACCGCCAGGCCTACAAGGTCTCGGGCGGCCTGCACGGCGTGGGCATCTCGGTCGTCAACGCGCTCTCGGAGTGGGTCGAGGTCGAGGTCTACCGCGAGGGGCAGGTCTGGTTCCAGCGCTACGAGCGCGGCAAGCCCAAGGCGCCCGTGAGCGCGACGGGCAAGTCCGAGGACCACGGCACCAAGGTCACCTTCAAGCCCGACCCCGACATCTTCAACGGGCACCAGTTCTCCTTCGACGTGCTCTCCAACCGCCTGCGCGAGCTGGCCTTCCTCAACGCCGGGGCGCACATCACCATCATCGACGAACGCGAGGACAAGAAGCACGTCTTCCACTATGAGGGCGGCATCTCGCAGTTCGTGAAGTTCCTCAACGCCAACAAGAAGCCGATCTTCCCGGAGCCCATCACCTTCTCCAAGGAGAAGGACGACGTCGTGGCCGACTTCTCCATCCAGTACAACGAGGACTACTCCGAGAACGTCTACAGCTTCGTCAACAACATCAACACCCCGGAGGGCGGCACCCACCTCTCCGGCTTCCGCTCGGCCCTGACGCGGGTCCTCAACGACTACATCAAGAAGTACGACATGCTCAAGGGCAAGAACTTCAGCATCACGGGCGACGACGTGCGCGAGGGGCTGACCGCCGTCCTCTCCATCAAGATCCCCAACCCGCAGTTCGAGGGGCAGACCAAGGCCAAGCTCGGCAACGCCGAGATCGAGGGGACGGTCAAGTCCATCGTGGGCGAGCAGCTCGTCACCTTCTTCGAGGAGAACCCCGCCACCGCGAAGGCCATCATCGGCAAGGCCCTCGGCGCGGCCGAGGCCCGCGAGGCGGCCCGCAAGGCCAAGGACCTCACCCGGCGCAAGGGCGTGCTCGGCGAGGGCTCCCTGCCCGGCAAGCTCGCCGACTGCCAGGAGCGCGACCCCGCCCGCTGCGAGCTCTTCATCGTCGAGGGCGACTCGGCCGGCGGCTCGGCCAAGCAGGGCCGCAACCGGGAGTTCCAGGCCATCCTCCCCATCAAGGGCAAGATCCTCAACGTGGAGCGCGCGCGCCTGGTGAAGATCCTCTCCAACGAGGAGATCCGCACGCTCATCTCGGCCATCGGCACGGGCATCGGCGAGCCCGCGACCGAACCGGACAGCGACGAGGGCATGCGCGTCGAGAAGCTGCGCTACCACAAGCTCATCATCATGGCCGACGCCGACGTGGACGGCCAGCACATCCGCACCCTCATGCTGACCTTCTTCTACCGGCAGATGCGCCCCCTCATCGAGCGGGGCCACATCTTCATCGCCCAGCCGCCCCTCTACAAGGTGAAGAAGGGCAAGAAGGAGCTCTACGTCGACACCGAGGAGAAGATGAACGCCTGGCTCCTCAAGGAGGGCCTCGAGGAGACCGAGATCCGGGCCTTCTCCCCGGACGGCAAGAAGAGCAAGGTCCTCGACAAGAAGGACGTGGAGCTCATCCTCCGCTATCTCATCGAGACCGAGAGCCTGCTCAGGCACCTCGAACGCAAGGGCATCCTCTTCGCCGACTTCCTGCGCTTCAAGGGCGAGGGGCGCTTCCCGGTGTACCGCTTCGAGGAGGCTCCCGGGCAGTACCTCTATTTCTACAGCGACAAGGAGTGGCGCGAGAAGCAGGCCAGCCTCCTGGCCGCCCGCCGCGAGCGTCTGAAGGAGGAGCTCAAGGCCGAGGGAGAGCCCGACGCGGAGGTCGACGCCGGAGACGAGGACCCCGGCTTCGACGTGCAGGAGCTCTGGGAGTTCGGCAAGCTCCGCCAGCTGACCGAGTACCTCGAGCAGATGGGGCTGAACCTGACCTGGTACGAGCGGCACAAGGAGGACGAGACCACGCTGCCCCTCTTCTCCAGCAAGACCCCGCGCGGCGAGAAGATGGGGTACGGCATGCACGAGATGCTCGAGGCGGTGCGCGAGGCCGGCAAGGCCGGGGCGAGCATCCAGCGCTACAAGGGCTTGGGCGAGATGAACCCCGAGCAGCTCTGGGAGACCACGATGGACCCCAAGCGGCGCAAGCTCGTCAAGGTGACTTTAGACGACCTCGCCGGCGCCGAGGACACCTTCACGAAGCTCATGGGCGACAAGGTGGGGCCGCGCAAGCAGTTCATCGAGACGCACGCCAAGGAAGTCCGGAACCTGGATATCTGATCCCATGACCACCCCCGAGAAGGACGCCCTCCCCCTGCCGGAGCAGCCGGTCGGGAACATCCTCACCAAGGACATCGGCGACGAGATGAAGTCGTCCTACATCGATTACGCCATGTCCGTCATCGTCGGCCGCGCCCTGCCGGACGTGCGCGACGGCTTGAAGCCGGTCCACCGCCGCATCCTCTTCACCATGGAGGAGATGGGCCTCAAGCACAACAAGCCCTACAAGAAGTCGGCCCGCGTGGTCGGCGACGTGCTCGGCAAGTACCACCCCCACGGCGACATGGCCGTCTACGACGCCATGGTGCGCATGGTGCAGGACTTCTCCTTGCGCCACCCCTTGATCGACGGACAGGGCAACTTCGGCTCCGTGGACGGCGACCCGGCCGCGGCCTACCGCTACACCGAGGTCCGCCTCGCCGCCGTCTCCGACGAGATGATCGGCGACATCGACATGGACACGGTGGACTTCGCACCGAACTTCGACGGCTCCATGGTCGAGCCCACGGTCATGCCGGCCAAGCTCCCGAACCTGCTCGTCAACGGCTCGGCGGGCATCGCGGTCGGCATGGCGACCAACATCCCCCCCCACAACCTCACCGAGGTCTGCGACGCGGCTATCGCCTACATCAAGGACCCCACCGTGCCCACCTCGGAGCTCATGAAGATCCTCAAGGGCCCCGACTTCCCGACCGCGGGCATCATCCGCGGGAAGGCCGGCATCAAGGAGTACTTCGAGACCGGGCGCGGCTCGGTGCGCATCCAGGCCCAGACCGACATCGAGGACATCAAGGGCAACCGGCAGGCCATCATCGTCACCGAGCTCCCCTACCAGGTCAACAAGGCCGTGCTGCTCGAGACCATCGCCGACCTCGTGCGCGACAAGAAGATCCCCGACATCTCGGACATCCGCGACGAGTCCGACCGCACGGGCATGCGCGTCGTCATCGAGGTCAAGCGGGACGGCAACGCGAACGTCGTCCTCAACCAGCTCTTCAAGCACACCGAGCTCGAGAAGAGCTTCGGGGTCATCATGCTGGCCCTCGTCGACGGGCGGCCGCGCGTCCTGCCGGTCAAGGACTGCCTGGGGCACTACGTCGAGCACCGCAAGGTCGTGGTCGCCCGCCGCACGCGCTTCGAGCTCAAGAAGGCGCAGGCCCGGGCCCACATCCTGGAGGGCTTCCTCATCGCCCTCAAGAACCTCGACCGGGTCATCAAGATCATCCGCGGCTCCCAGGACCAGGAGGAGGCGCGCAAGAAGCTGATGGCCGAGTTCCAGCTCTCCTTGCTGCAGGCCCAGGCCATCCTGGACATGCGCCTGCACCAGCTGACCCGGCTCTCCGCCGACGAGATCGAGAAGGAGCACAAGGAGCTCATGAAGCGCATCGCCGAGCTCAAGGACATCCTGGCCAACCCCAAGAAGGTGCTGGCCATCATCGTCAAGGAGCTGGAAGCCCTCAAGGAGAAGTTCGGCGAGCCGCGCCGCACCCAGATCACCTCCGAGCGGGCCGAGATGACCCTCGAGGACCTCATCACCAAGGAGGAGGTCGTCATCACCCTCTCGAACGGCGGCTACGCCAAGCGCATCCCGCTGGACACCTACCGCTCCCAGGGGCGCGGGGGCAAGGGCGTGACCGGCCAGGACGTGAAGGAGGAGGACTTCATCGAGCACCTCTTCACGACCGACAGCCACGCCACGCTCCTGCTCTTCTCCAACCGGGGCAAGGTGTACGCCCTGCGGGCCTTCGAGGTCCCCGAGGGGGTCCGCACCTCGCGCGGCAAGGCCCTCGTGAACCTGCTCGCCATCACCGGCGAGGAGCGGATCACTTCGGTCATCGCCATCCGCTCCTTCGAGGAGAAGAAGGGCAAGGAGACCTTCCTCATCATGTGCACGAGGAACGGCACGGTCAAGAAGACCCCCCTGGCCGACTTCGAGAACATCCGCCGCAGCGGCATCGCGGCCATCTCCCTCGAGGAGGGCGACATCCTCGTGGAAGTGCAGCACACCTCCGGCAAGGACGAGGTCATGATCGGCACCCAGGGCGGCATGTCCATCCGCTTCGCCGAGACCGACGTGCGCGGCATGGGCCGGACCGCCATGGGGGTCCGCGGCATCCGCCTCGACAAGGGCGACAGCGTCGTCGGCATGGAGGCCTTCCCGAAGGACTCCAAGAAGACCCTGCTCACCGTCTGCGAGAACGGCTACGGCAAGCGCACCGCGCTTTCCGAGTACCGCGACCAGCACCGCGGCGGGGGAGGCATCATCACCATCAAGGCCACCGAGCGCAACGGCACGGTGGTCAACATCAAGCTCGTCACGGACCAGAACGACCTGATGGTGATGACCGAGAAGGGCATGGCCATCCGCCTGCGCTGCAAGGACATCAAGGTCATCTCCCGCAACACGCAGGGGGTCCGCCTGGTGCGCCTCGAGGAAGGCGACAAGGTCGCCCGGGTGGCGCCCATCGTGCAGGAGGCGGGGCCTTCGGCCCCGCCTCCCTCCGCCGACCTGCCCATCCAGCTGCCGGGGACTCCGCCCCCGGAGAACGGCGCTCCGCCGAAGTCTTGAGCCCGTTCCGTCTCGTCCCGCACACCGCGGACGTCGGGTTGAGGATCTCCGGGAAGACCTGGGAGGAGTTCTACCTCTCCGGGGCCCTGGGGCTCCTGTCCCTCTGCGGGGCCGGGGGCGTGCCGGCGAAGGGCAAGGGCTGCAAGAGGAGCATCACCCTCCGGGCCGCGACCCCCGAAGAGCTCCTGGTGGACTGGCTCAACGAGCTCAACTATCTGCTCTCAGCCAAACGCCTCCTGCCCGTCTCCATCGGCTTCGAAAAAGCGGGACCCTCCGAAGTCGATGCCCGGCTGGGCGTGAAGCGCGGCGCGCGGCTCGAGCGCGAGGTCAAGTCCGCGAGCTACCACCATTTGAAGGTGCGCCGCGAGCGGGGAGCGCTGCGCGCGACGGTGATCCTGGACGTCTGACATGCCTCTCTTCAGGAAGATCGACGAGTTCCGCTTCGAGCTGCCCCGCCAGGGGGGCATGCGCGTGCCCGGCCTGGTCTACGCCTCGGAGGCGATGCTCCCCAAGATCGAGCGCGAGCGGGTGGCCGAGCAGGTGGCCAACGTCGCGCACCTGCCCGGCATCGTGGGGCATTCCCTGGCGATGCCGGACTGCCACTGGGGCTACGGCGCCCCCGTGGGCGGCGCGGCCGCGGTGGACGCCGCGGAAGGGGTCATCTCCCCGGGCCTGGTCGGCTACGACATCTCCTGCGGCATCCGGCTTTTGCGCAGCGACCTGTACGCCGCCGAACTCAAGGCCCGCATTCCGGAGCTCATGGACGGCCTGCACGCGCGGGTCGCCTCGGGCGTCGGCAAGGGCGGCTCGATCCGCCTCGACGAGCGAGGGGTGCGCGAGGTCCTTCGCAAGGGCGCCTTGTGGGCCGTCGAGCGAGGCCTGGGGGAGCGCGCGGACCTCGAGACCTGCGAGGACGGCGGCTTCCTGCGCGACGCGGCGCCTGAGGCGGCGAGCGAGCGCGCCGCCGAGCGCGGGCGCGGCCAGATGGGGACCCTGGGCAGCGGCAACCATTTCCTCGAGCTGCAGGCGGTCGACGAGATCTATGACGAGGGGGCCGCGGCGGTCTTCGGGCTCTTCAAGGGCCAGCTCACCGTGCTGGTCCACACCGGCTCGCGCGGCTTAGGCTATCAGATCTGCGAGGACGCCCTGCGGGTCATGCAGAGGGCGGCCGGCAAGTACCACATCGCCCTGCCCGACCGCCAGCTGGCCTGCGCGCCGCTCTCCTCTTCGGAAGGGCAGGAGTACTACGCCGCCATGTGCGCGGCGGCCAACTACGCCCGCGCCAACCGGCAGGCCATCACCCACGCCATCCGGGAGGCCTTCTCCCGCGTCCTGGGGACGGGGCCGCACCACCTCGGCCTGCGGGTGGTGTACGACGTCTGCCACAACATCGCGAAATACGAGCTGCACGAGGTCGATGGGAAGCCGCGCCGCCTCCTGGTGCACCGCAAGGGCGCCACCCGGGCCTTCCCGGCCGGGCACCCGGACGTCCCCGCGCTCTACCGGAAGGTCGGCCAGCCGGTGCTCGTCCCCGGCTCGATGGGCACGGCCTCCTATGTGCTCGCCGGCTGCGAAAAGGCCATGAAGGAGAGCTTCGGGACGGCCTGCCACGGGGCGGGGAGGCTGATGAGCCGGACGCAGGCGCTCAAGCTCATGCCGGGCCACCAGCTCGCCGCCGAGCTCGGCCGCGCGGGCGTCTGCGTGCGCACCGACTCCTACAAGGGCCTTGCCGAGGAGGCCCCCGCGGCTTACAAGGACGTCGACGAGGTCGTCGAGGTCTGCCACCGGGCCGGGCTCGCCCGCAAGGTCGCGCGCATGCGGCCGGTCGGGGTGCTCAAGGGGTGATTTTGTACAATCCCGGCATGGTGCGCAGAGCCCTCCTACTGTCAGCCGTCCTGGTCTTGAGCGTCGACGCCGGCGCCGCCGTGACCCTTCAGGAGCTGCGCTGGCAGCTGCCCACGGGCGCGGCTACCGCCAAGCCCGTTTGGCACGACGCGGCCGGAGGCTGGCTCCAGCCGCCCGCCGCGAAGCTGCTGCGGCCGCCGAGGCTGCTCGTCACCCTGCTCAACGGGGGTGGGAAGGCGGAGGAGGCCGTCCTGCTCAGGTACACGGTCAGCGCGCGCCTGGCGAGCGCCCAGGGCGGGACGCAGGGGGTCTGGACGCTCCCCTTCGTCCTGGAGGAGAGGAGGGTCCCTAAGGTGAAGGCCAGCGCCGCCCTCCAGGTGCCCATCACCCTCAACCGGGCCCTCTTCGACGCCTACCTCAAGCGCATGCTCCGCTCCGGCTTCTGGCCCGACGCCCTGCGCATGCAGGTGATGGTGGAGCCCCGGCCCGGCGACAGCTCTTTCGAAGGCCGCGTGGCGGAGGCGGAGATGAGCGTCCTGTGGAAGCAGCCCGGCTCGGGAGGAACGAAGTGAACGACCCCAAAGTCCTGCGTTCCGAGACGGACAAGGCCCGGAAGGGGATCGCCGACCGCGGAGGACGCTACCTGCCGCCGCTGGAGAAATACCTGACTTTGGAGGAGGAGCGCCGCGTCCTGCTCAAGGAGGTCGAGGAACTGCGCGCCAAGCGCAACGAGGTCTCCAAGGCTATCGGCGCGGCCAAGGCCCAGAAGGACGAGGAGACGGCCAAGCGCCTGATGGAGGAGGTCGGCAAGCTCAAGGAAGTCCTGCCCGCCAAGGAAGGCCGCCTCTCCCAGATCGACGCGGAGGCTCGCGAGGGCCTGCTCTCCATCCCGAACCTCCCCCACCCCACCTGCCCGGTCGGCAAGTCCGAGGCGGACAACCCGGTCGTGCGCACGGAGGGCGCGCCGTTCCAGCATCCCTTCAAAGCCCTCGACCACGCCGCGATCGGCGAAAAGCTCGGCATCCTGGATTTCGCGCTCGCGACCAAACTCTCCGGCTCGCGCTTCGCCCTGCTGCGCGGGGCCGGCGCGCGGCTCGAACGCGCCCTGGCTCAGTTCATGCTCGACACGCAGACGAAGGAGAACGGCTACCTGGAGCACTGGGTGCCGATCCTCGTCCTGCCGAAGATCCTGGAGGGCACGGGCCAGCTGCCGAAGTTCGAGGCCGACCTCTACAAGACCGGGCAGTTCGAGGAGAAGGAAGGGGGCGAGGGCGGCCTCAGGGACGCGCTCTACCTCATCCCCACGGCCGAGGTCCCGCTGACCAACCTGGTGCGCGAGGAGATCCTCGACGGAGCGAAGCTGCCGCTCAAGCTCACCGCGCTCACCCCCTGCTTCCGACAGGAGTCCGGCTCCTATGGAAAAGACGTGAAGGGGCTCATCCGCAACCACCAGTTCGACAAGGTGGAGCTCGTCTGGATCGTGCGGCCGGAAGAATCCATGGAGGCGCTCGAGCGGCTCACGCTGGATGCGCAGAGCATCCTACGCAAGCTCAAGCTCCCCCACCGGGTCATCGAGCTCTGCACGGCCGACATCGGGTTCTCGGCCTGCAAGACCTACGACCTCGAGGTCTGGTTCCCGGGCGAGGGCCGCTGGCGCGAGGTCTCCTCCTGCTCCAACTGCTGGGACTACCAGGCCCGGCGCATGAACGCGCGCTTCCGGCGCGGCCCGAAGGAAGCCCCCGAGTTCGTCCATACCCTCAACGGCTCCGGGCTCGCCGTGGGGCGCATCTTCGCGGCCATACTGGAGAACTGTCAGAGAGAAGACGGCTCGCTGGCCATTCCTGAAGCCCTCGTTCCGTACTTCGGCGCATCAGAAATCAAGCCATAGGTATAATAGCAAAAGTTTATACTGTTGATTAGTGACTAATTGTCTGATATAGCATACATATGTCTATAATCACAGATGTATAGACAAAAATATAATACTATTACTCCCAATCAGGTGGAATCTGCAATTTTCTGCGCAAGGTAGAATTGATCTCGTTGTAGCAGGTCTTTACAGACGCAGGCGTGTAACCAGGGAGTTGGAAGGTCTGGCGGAAGTTCGTCCAACCTTCCTGCTTGCGGCCGAGCTCCTCATAATCGAAGAACAGGGAGAGCGCGGAGCCCAGGAACTCTCCGTAGCGGCGGGTCTTGAGGTATTCGTTTGCTTCCATCTCCGCCTTGAGGGTCGCCATATGCGACCGGTAGTAGGCGGGATAATCCCTGGACACCGTCTCGAGCTTCCCCCCCTTGAAGGCATGGATGCGGCTGCGCTGGGCCTCCGAGGCCAGGGTGAAGAAGGACTCGCAGTTGAGCGAGAAGAACTGGCCCAGCGGGCGCTCATGCGAAACGATCTCGATGCGGCCGTCGAGGTCGACATCCTCCGTCTCGGCGAAAGGCAGGGGCTTGCCTACGCGCTGGAGCTTGCCCTCCGCGTAGCGCAGGAGGGACAGGGACGTCTGTCGGATGGCCGGGAACTCGACGTGGTAGCCCACGATGAGGGAGCCGTCCCCGGCGTCGAGGACCCTCCCCCCCTTGTGGAGCAGGGGGTCGAAGCGGAGCCTGGCCTGCGTCGGCTCGAAGTGGAGCAGCTTCGCCGACTTTCCCCGGACCTCGTAGATGAGGAGGCGGCTGCCGCCGCCGTCGCCGCGCGCGAAGATCATGGCGGAAAGCTGGAGGCCCTTGGCCGTCTTCCCCGACGCTTTGGACTCCAAAGTCAGCCCATCGGCCGACATCCGTCGGATCTCGGCGTCGAGGGAGGCCGCGCCGGCCCACGAGGGCAGGAGCAGGAAGGCGAGCGCGGCGCGCCTCACGGAGCGGGCGCTGGTGTTTTCCGCTCGCCCGTCCCTGGAGGCGCTTGGAAGCCGGAAGGGGTGGGAGGAGGGCCGAAGCGCTTGCGGGCGTCCTCTTCCGTCAGGGCCTGACGGGCCCCGGCCGACGTCACGGCGGAGAGTTGGCCGCTCTCCTTGATGCAGCAGGCCCACAGCAGCGAGTCGAAGCCGCGCAGCTGCCGCTCGTCGGGGGACTTGGGCGCGGGGATGAGGAACTCCTTGTCGGCGCGGGTCGGGTAGTAGCCGAAGGCCTTGGACCACTCCCCGTCTTCGGGGACGAGGCCGAAGCCGCGCACCATCAGCGCCTTGCCGTCCGGCGAGAGGAGGAGCTCGTCGACGCGCGTCCACTTCGTGTAGTCGAGGCTTTTGACCTCGCGGCCCTTGGGGTCGAAGACATGGATATAGGGCCGGGCCTTGGCGTAAGGGTCCACGTCCTGGAGCAGGACGGCCACCGTCCCGTCGTTGGCTACGCTGAGGGCGCGCGCGTCGCCGGACTTGCCCACGATGGCCTTGTCCTGCATGCGCCGCGTCCAGAGCACGCGTCCCTCGGAGTCCAGCAGGCGCAGGGTGGAGGCGAGCAGGAGGGCCTTGGCCTTCTCCGCGCCCCGGCGGGTCTTGAGGTGGAGGCCGACCTCCTGGTCCTCCTCGTCGATGATGAGGAACAGCGGGCTGCGCTCCGCGAAGAGCATCTTGCGGCGGATGGACTTCTTCTCCAGCGGGGGCAAAGCGACCTTGCGCTCGGGCTTGTTGGGCGCGGGGCGCACGTTGATGTGCTTGTCGCCCGCGATCCAGCGGAAGCGGCCGTCCGGGGAGACCGCGAACTCCCCGGGAGTGGGGGCGGGTCGCGCCTTGAGGCGGGGCGCGGTGCTCGCCTCCTGGGCGAAGGCGGCGGAAAGGAGCAGGCTCAAAGACAGTTCAGCGATCAGCATGAGCACAGTATAACCCGCTGGCCCGCCGCGAGTAAAGCGTTCCTTAGAGCCAGCGCTTCTTGAGCAGGAGCTCGGCGATCTGCACCGAGTTCAAGGCGGCGCCCTTGCGCAGGTTGTCGGACACCACCCAGAACGAGAGCTCCTTGGGCAGGGCCCCGCGGCGGACGCGGCCCACGTGGACTTCGTCGGTCTCCAGGGCGGAGGCCGGGGTGGGGTAGTCCCCCTCCCAGAGCTTGAGGCCCGGCGCGCGGCGCAGGAGGGCGCGCACCCGCGGGAGCCCGAGCGGCCTGCGGGTCTCGATCCAGAGCGCGAGCGAGTGGCAGCGCACGACCGGCACGCGCACGGTCGTCGCCGAGATGGGCAGGGCCCGCGCGCCCCAGATCTTGCGCAGCTCCTCGCGCACCTTGAACTCCTCGGAGCAGTCCCCGTTCCGGTCGAAGGAGCCGACCTGGGGGAACAGGTTCAAGGCGATGGGCTTGGGGAAGACTTTCGGTTCGGGATAGGGCGGGATGTCGAGCGGTCCGCTCCGGCCGGCCTTGGCCGCGGCGCGGCGGGCCTGGGCGTGGTACTCCTCCAGGGCGGCCCGGCCGGCGCCGGACACCGCCTGGTAGGAGGCGAGGCGGACGGCCTTCAGTCCCCCCGCCCGCAGGAGCGGCGCTCCGACCACGGCGGCGCCGGTCAGGGTGCAGTTGGGGCCGGCGATGAGCCGCCGGCGGGGCGAGAGGGCCTGGGCGTTCACTTCGGGGATGACCAGGGGTACGTCCTTGTGGAGGCGGAAGGCGGAGGAGTCGTCGATGGTCCAGACCCCGGCCGCGGCCAGGGCCGGGCCGAAGCGCTCGGAGACCTCGTCGCTCGAGACGAGGAAGGCCAGGTCGCAGGCGCGCAGGGCCTCCAGCGAGGCGGCCGCGCAGGGGATGCGGCGCCCGCGCCAGAGGACAGCCGAAGCGCCCCGCCCTGAGGAGAAGGGCCTGAGCTCGCCAACGGGGAAGCGGCGCTCCTGGAGGATGCCCAGCAGGATGCGGCCGACCAGGCCCGTCGCCCCGACCACGCCGACCCGCAGGGAGGACCTATTGGCCATCGGAGACCCCTGCCCCGGAGACGAAGCGGACGGCGCTGAAACCTTCCGCGGCCGAGGCGTCCCGGGCTTTGACCCGGAAATAGGCTCCGCGGGAGGGCAGGAGGCTGCGCGGGAGCGTGAAGATGAAGGGCGATGAGCGCAGGAAGGAGGAGACCCGGCGCCACTCGAGCTCATCCTGCGACATCTCCACCCAGGCCAGCTCGACGTCGCGGCCTTCGACGGAGCAGCGCACGACCAGGCTCTCCTGCGAGGTCTGGACGTAGGTGTCCAGCACCTTCACGGAGCGTTCTCCCCGGGAGACCAGCTTCACGGCCAGAGCCGGCCGGATGTTCGTGATGGGGACCTGGAGCGTCCCCCCCTCGCCCCTGGGCGGCACGCCCTGGATGGAGTGGTTGTTCCAAGCCGCCGGCTCGGCGCCGGCTCCCTGCGAAGCGGCCTCGAGGCCGGCGAGGATGGGAGCGCGCGCGGCATCACGGAACTCGCGAGTCGGCGACCAGATGATGAGGTAGTTCGGCTTTTCGGAGGATACCTGGCTGGGCTGGACCTCCGTCCAGAACCACTCGGACCGCCCGGTGCCGGAGATGCTCACGCTCGGATCGGCTTCGGCCGGGATATCCTGGGTCTCGGCCAGGAAGAAGCTCTGTTCCGAACCGAAGGACGGGGACTGCGAGATGGCCATGTAGACCTTTCCCGGGATCCGGACACGCTCCCAGGGGCTGTCGAGGGACTGCGACTTCGAGCGCCCGATCTTGGCGCCGATGAAGGCCTTCGAATAGTCGCCGGCGGGCGCGGGCGGCAGTTTGACGATCCAGGCGTTGTTGAAGCCGATGTACCAGTTGGAGTCCGAGCCCCCGTCCGCGAAGCGGCCGAAGTCGTTGATGTTGACCGCGAGCGAGAGATAGGTCACGACCGGCGAGGACGCCGGAGCGGGCTTGCGCTCGGGGACGCTGCGCTTCACCGGCTTCTCCTCAACCTCAATGTCCGAGAAGTCCGGCTCAGCGAGTGGGTCGCTCGAGCCCTGAGCATACAGGCCGGGCACGTTGTTTAAGAATACAATAAATGCAAATAATGCTGTAATTATATACATTATTTTAGTTTTCCCATCAGCTTGTCGAAGTCGGTCAAGCTGTAGAAGTGGATCGTCAGACTCCCGGTCTTGCCATCCTTCTTTGTTCGGATCGCCACCTTCATCCCGAGGGTCCTGGTCAACTGCTGCTCGACCTCCCGGATGTCGGTCGCCAGGGTCGAACCCACCCCGGATTTTTTCTCCCTGGACTTCCGGCCGGACTCGAGAGCGCGTGCCAGAGCCTCCGCCTCGCGGACAGAAACCCCCCCCTCTAGGATGTGCCGGAACAGCTTGATCCGCTCACCCGGATGCGAGACCGAGAGCAAGGCACGCGCGTGGCCTTCCGAGATCTTTGCGGACTCGACCGCCGCGAGGATCTCCTCCGGCAGCTCCAGCAGGCGCAAGGTGTTGGAGACAGCAGCCTTGGACTTGCAGAGCTGCTGCGCCAGTTCGGTCTGGGTGAAGCCATGGCTCCTGACCAATTCGGAGTAGGCACGGGCCGCTTCGGCCGCATTGAGGTCGTCGCGCTGTATGTTCTCGATAAGGCTCAAAAATGCCCGCTCCGTGTCCGTGACTTCTTTGATCTGGACTTCGATATGGGTGAGTCCGGCGAGTTGGGCCGCGCGCATGCGGCGCTCACCCATGACCAATTCGTACTTGCCATCCCTGTCCTTCGGCGAAACAGTGATGGGTTGCCGGAGGCCGTATCTCTTGATGGACTCCGCCATCTCCGCGAGGCTTTCGTGGGAGAAGTGCTTGCGAGGCTGATAGCGGTTCGGTTTGATGTCCGAAATAGGGAGCTTGTTGGATTCGGAAGCGGCTGCGACGGCGTCTTGGGATTGAGGTTCCGTCCCTGGCGCCTGCTTCCGGGCGCCCCCTTTTGGAGGCAGCAACCGCTCGAGTCCACGGCCAAGGGCTTGTCGCATCGTATTCTCCTGAGGCTAGTCGATCTTGACGACTTCCCAGCCGCGTCTGGCCAGGAGCTCTCCGGCTAAGGAAAGGTAGGCTTGGCCCCCTTTTGAGCGGGGGTCGTACTGAAGTATTGATTTGCCATGACTGGGGGCCTCAGCCAGTCTTACTGAGCGCGGAATGGTTGTTTTGAACAGTTTTTCACCAAAATAAGCCCCTAATTCTGTTTTTACCTGCTGAGCTAGAGATATCCTTGAGTCGAACATGGTTAAAACGCAGCCTTCTATATCGATTTGAGGATTAACGACAGATTTGACCCGATTGACTGTTTCTACGAAACCGGCCAAGCCTTCCAAGGCGTAGTACTCTCCCTGAAGGGTGATGATGACCCTGGTGGCCGCCGCTAGAGCGTTAATGGTCAAAAGGCCAAGAGAGGGGGGGCAATCTACTATGATGAACCGGTATAGGCCATCCAGCGGTTTTAGGGCCTCGGCAAGCTTGTTTTCACGTGAAAACTCGTCCGCAAGATCCAATTCGGCCGAGATCATGTCAGGACCGGAAGGCATTACATCAAGCAATTCAAGCGGGGAAGCTTTGATGGTTTTTTCTGCTGGTACGGATTCCAGCAGGGCTTGATAGGTGCCGGATTCAACGGCCGACTTGTCGATACCGGCTCCGGAAGTCGCGTTGCCTTGTGGGTCGAGGTCGATCAGCAGGGTCTCCTGCCCAAAGCAAGCTAACGCGGCGGCCAAGTTTATGGCGGTGGTCGTTTTTCCAACCCCGCCTTTCTGATTGGCGATTGCGATGATCTCGGTTGCAGGGAGTGTTTTCACGTGCAAACTCAAGTTGATTATATTAACAGGCCATGATCATGTCAATGCAGCAGTTTAAAAACAGTATTAGTTATGCACAGTTTATTACATATATTATTATATTGCACTGTATGTAATCTTATATTATCATATTTTATCATATATTGTCAATAATGCGCCCATCGTTTGAAGCGGACATGCCCATTATCTATAATCCCACACCTATGGTGACCCTGGGGCTCGTTCAGATGGCCGCATCGGCAGACACGGCGCAGAACCTCGAGAAGGCGCTCGCTCTTGTGCGGCGCGCGGCGCGCGGCGGCGCGAAGATCGTGTGCCTTCCGGAGCTCTTCCGCTCGCGCTACTTCCCGCAGACGCGGCGCGCCGACAAGCGGCGCTATGCGGAGAGCGTGCCGGGCGAGACCACCCGCGCGTTCTGCCGCCTCGCCCGGGAGTTCGGCGTGGCCGTCGTCGTGCCGCTCTATGAAAGGACGCGCGAGGGCCGGCTCTTCAACTCGGCGGTGGTCGCGGACGCCGACGGGCGCCTTCTGGGGACCTACCGCAAGCTGCACATCCCGCACGACCCGCTCTTCTACGAGCAGGACTACTTCCGCAAGGGCGACCGGGGCTTCCGGGTCTTCAAGACCCGCTTCGCGTCCTTCTCGGTGCTCATCTGCTTCGACCAGTGGTTCCCGGAGGCCGCGCGCGCCTGCGCCCTGAAGGGGGCCGAGCTTTTGTTCTACCCGACGGCGATCGGGGACATCGCCGGCCATCGCCCGAAAGAGGGGGACTGGCGCGACTCGTGGGTGACGATCCAGCGCTCGCACGCCATCGCCAACAGCGTCCACGTCGCGGCGGTCAACCGCACGGGGCGCGAGGGGCGCCTCAAGTTCTGGGGCAGCTCCTTCGTGGCGGACGCCTTCGGCAAGGTCGTCAAGAGCGCCTCGAAGGACCGAGAGGAGGTCCTGCTCTGTCCCGTCGACCTCGCGAAGAACCGGTCCGTTCGCGAGGGCTGGGGCTTCATGAGGAACCGCCGCCCCGACTGCTACGGAGGCCTGGTCCGATGAGCACCCCCAAGGCCCAGGGCTTCCGTATGCCGGCCGAGTGGGAGCCCCACGAGGCGATCTGGCTTTCCTGGCCGCACGACCCGACTTCCTTCGCCGGCGTCCTGACGCAGGTCGAGAAGACCTTCGTGCGCGTGATCGCTGAGATCCACCGGACCGAGCGCGTGGAGCTCTTCGTGCTCGACGAAGCGATGCGCGCGCGCGCGCGGAAGCTGCTCGAAGGCGCGAAGGTGGACCTCGGCCGCGTGGTCTTCCGCCTGCAGGACTACGCCGACGTCTGGATCCGGGACTACGGCCCGACCTTCCTGCTCGGAAAAAACGGCCGGCCCGGGATGGTGCGCTGGATCTTCAACGCGTGGGGGGGGAAGTACGAGGAGCTCATGAAGGACACCCGCGCCTTCGACCGCGCCGAGGCGGAGCTGGGTTTGCCCTGCTTCAAGCCCGGCGTGGTGATGGAGGGGGGGAGCATCGAGGTCAACGGCCTCGGCGCCGTGCTCACCACCGAGCAGTGCCTGCTCAACCCGAACCGCAACCCGAAGCTCGACCGCGCCGCCATCGAGGGCGTCCTCAAGGACAACCTCGGCGTCGAGAAGGTGCTCTGGCTCAAGGAAGGCGTGGCCGGCGACGACACCGACGGGCACATCGACGACATCGCCCGCTTCGTCGGCCCGGCGACGCTCGTCTGCGCCCTCGAGGACGACAAGAGCGACGAGAACTACGCCCCGCTCAAGGAAGACTACGAGGCCCTCTGCCGGATGACCGGCCAGGACGGCCGCGCGCTCGAGGTCCTGCGCCTGCCCATGCCCGAGCCGGTCGCCAACAGCACGGGGCGCCTGCCCGCGAGCTACGCGAACTTCTACATCGGCAACGGGGTCGTGCTGGCCCCGGTGTTCGACTGCCGGCAGGACGAGAAGGCCCTGCAGGTGCTCGAGAAGGCCTTCCCCGGCCGGCGCATCGCGCCCATCCCCTGCCGCGAGCTCGTCTTCGGGCTGGGCACCGTCCACTGCGCCAGCCAGCAGCAGCCGGCTCCCCGACCCTGAGAAAGAAGGAGCCCCGGGGTGAACGCCCCCGGGGCTCCGCCGCGCGTCCGAGCGGGGCTCAGCGCTTCGCGGCCGGTTCTTTCGCCTTGGCGAGGACCTGGTTGAGGTTGAAGCCCTTGCGGCCCTTCCAGCTGCCCTTGTGGTAGGCGTAGCCGGCGAGGATGGGGAGAGCGAGGGTCGCCTCGCTGAACACCATCTGCTCGTAGTCGACCTCGACCTTGCCCCAGGAGCGCGCCTCGCGCAAAGTCGAGCCGGAGAGCGCGCCGTCCCTTTCGTCGGCCACGGTGATCTGCACGGCGTACTTGTGCATGACGGGCTCGAAGCCGACCATCTCCAGGCCGACGGGCGCGTCCTGCGCGAAGTTCTTCGGCACGCCGCCGCCGATCATGAGCAGGCCGGTGCTCTTGGTCGCCAGCTTCAAGCGGCAGAGCTCGCGGAAGTCCTTGGCCGAGTCGATGGTGACCTGCCGATCCGGGTGGTGCCACTGGTGGTGCAGGAGGCCCATGCCGGCGGAGCAGTCGGAGAAGGCGGGGATGAAGATCGGGACGCCCTTCTTGAAGCACTCGAGGGTGATGGAATCCGGGGCCTTGTTGTTCTTGACCAGGTAGCGGCCCATCTCGATGAAGAACTCGCGCGAGGAGTAGGGCCGCGGCTCGAGGGAGTCGGCGATCCGGGCGACGGTGTTGTCGCACTCGCCGAGCTCGTCCTCGCAGATGAAGGTATCGTAGATGCGGTCGACCCGCACGTCGCGCATCGCGCAGTCGTCGACCCACTTCGTGCCCTTGTAGTGCTTGAACCCGAGCGACTCGAAGAAGTCCTGGTCCACCATGTTCGCGCCGGTCGAGACGATGACGTCCACCATGTTGTTGTGGATGAGCTCGTAGACGATGCGCTTGAGGCCCGCCGAGAAGAGCGAGCCGGCGAGGCAGAGGATGACCGCGCAGTCCTTTTCGGCGAGCATCTTGTCGTAGATGTCGCTCGCGCGCGCGAGGTCGCGCGCCGAATACGACATCTTGGACATCGCCTCCACGAGCGCGCGCGTGTCGTGCTTCTTGATGTCGATGTGCTCGATGGGGGTCTTCAGGTAGTCGGATTTCTTCGCCATATTCACATTCTCCCGATTAAGATTCGGAAATCATATAAAAAAACGAAACATCTTTGACCTACAATCTAGCGTTGAAGACCATGAACCTCATCTTCGCGGCGGCCTTGATGATGGCCTCGAGCGTGCGCGCGGCCGAGCCGGACGCGGCCGTCCTTCCCGGCTTCGATGCCCCCGTGCCCGTCTCTTCCGGCGCCCAGACGCCCACGGCTCATCCGCCTGCCGTCAAGAAGCGGCGCAAGCGGCCTCCCGCTTTGCCGAAGGCCAAGGCGCGCAAGGCGAAGCCGGACGTCCCCGGTCCGACGGCCGCCGGCGGCTACGCGGCCCCGCACAAGAAGCGTCACAAGAAGACCTCGGCCGCGCCGGCCCTGCCGGCGAAGCCCTCGGGCCCCGACCGTGTGCCCCTGCCCGATGGGCGCTGGACGAGCGAGGTCCGCTCGGCGCTCGAGCGGCTGCTCGCCTCGCGCGGAAGCGACGCTCCCGGCTTCGACCCGGACAACCCGCCCCTCGCGGTCGTCTCGCTCGACGCCCTGGCGGCCGCGCATTCTCCCGGCGACGCGCTCTTCAGCCTGCTCGTCGACAGCGCGGGCTTCCGCTGCGACGCCCCGTTCTGGAAGCTCGTGCCGGTCAGCGTCGGGCGGGAGCGCATCCGGGCCGGCTTCGACGCCTTCCACGCCGCCCCGAGAGCGGTGTGGACCAAGGACGCCTCCTACCTGATGTACCGCAAGGCTTTCTACAAGGCCCGCCGGGAGGTCTGCTCCCTCTGGGGCGCCCAGGAATGCGCGCGCTGGAAGGCGAGCCTGCTCTCGGGGTTCACGGTGGAGCAGGCGACGACGGCCGTCCGCGCGGCGCTCGAGCGCTCGCTCGAGATGCCGGTCGGGATGGAGCGGGTGGGGGACTACGCGGAGGACCCCGAGCCCGTCGAGGTCCAGCCGGGTCTGCGGCGCATTCCGGAGATCGAGGACCTCTGCCTCAAGCTCAGGGAGAAGGGCTTCGAGCTCTGGGCGATGAGCCTCTCCGATCAGAACTCAGCCGAGGCCTTCGCGCTCACCTACGGCCCGCCCGGCGCGTCCTGCTTCGAGGCGGAGCGCGTCCTGGGCGTGCGGCCCGTCCCGTCCTCGGGGACGCTCACCGCCGAGATCTTTTCTCCGGTCCCCCACGGGACGGGGCAGGCCGAGCTGTTCCTGCAGAAGATCGGCCGCGCCGCCGCGCTCGTCGTGGGCGGGGCGGAGAGCCAGGAGCTCTTCAAGCTCTCGGAGCTGTCGGTGAGGGTCTCGCCGGAGGAGGCCCTGCCGGGCGTCGGCACGCAGCGCGATGCCCGGGCGCTCTCCCAGCCCGCCTTCAAGCCCGTGCGCCAGCCCCAGCCTCTCCCGACGGGGCGCTGAGTCAGCCGAACTTCGGGAACAGGCTCCTGGCGTTGAGGCTCGTGCGGCGCGCGCATTCCTCGGCGCTCACGCCCAGCGCCGAGGCCAGGGCCTCGTTGATCTCCTTCACCGCGGAGGGCTCGTTGCGCTTGCCGCGGGAGGATTGGGGGGGGAGGTAGGGGCAGTCGGTCTCGAGGACGAGAACGTCGAGGCCCGCCGCGCGCAGGGCTTCGCGCAGAGGCTCGTTCTTGGGGTAGGTCACCGGGCCGTCCACGCCCAGGGCGAAGCCGAGGGCCGCGCCGCGCCCGGCCTCCGCGGCCCCGCCCGAGAAGCAGTGCAGGACGCCCCAGAAGCGCCCCTCCCGCCGGCGCCCGCGGTAGAAGCCCTCCAGCAGGTCCAGGGTGTCCGGGTAGGCGTCCCGGCTGTGGATGATGAGGGGCAGGCGGGCGGCCAGCGCGGCTTCGAGCAGCCGCAGCAGCGAGCGTTTCTGCGTCTCGCGGGGGACGGCGCACTTCGCGAAGTCGAGGCCGACCTCCCCGGCCGCCGCGACCTCCGGCAGACCGGCCTTGGCCAGCAGGGCCTGCGCGGCGGCCTCGGCGTCCTGGTCGGCGTAGTAGGGGTGCAGGCCGAGCGCGCAGAGGACCCGGGGGCCCGGCGAAGCGGCCCGGCAGCCCTTCAGCACGCGCTCCCAGTCGGCGGGGGCGTCGGCCACGTCCAGCAGGCCGGCCACGCCCGCCTCCGCCGCCCGGGTCAGGACGGCGGGGCGGTCCCCGTCGAAAGCGGGGTCGTTCAGGTGCGCGTGGGTGTCGAAGAGCACCGCTGAGCGGCCGCTACTTGGCGAAGTGCTTCCATTGCTTGGCGTCCTGCTTGCCCGAGACGAGGCTCTCCTCCACCTCGTTCCAGCGGTCCTCTTCGGCGGAGGGCTTGATGGCCGTCATCTCCAGCCAGGCCTTCTCGCTGCGCTCCTCCGATTGGAGCTGGTTGAGCAGGGCCTCGACCTCCTTGGGCTTCAGGGTCTCGCCCGGCCGAAGGGTCAGGAGCTTCTTCGAGCGTTTGAGGGCTTGGCTTTTGACGGGTCTCTTGGGGGCGGCCTTCTTCCGGACGACGGCTTTGACCTTCTTCTTGACGGGCGGCTTCCTGCTGGCTTTCCGCGGCATCCGCTCACCTCCAAAGATTGTGCGACCGGCGGCAACCGTTAGTTTAAGGCCGGAATCCCGAAACTTCAAGGGGGGGTCACCCGGGCCGGTCGTGCGGGTCGGTCTCGATGAGGGTCTCGAGGACCCCGTTGAAGAGCTCGTTGTCCGAGCCGGCGGTCACGACGTAGTAGACCTTCTGCCCGACCAGATAGCCCTTCACCTGCGCGAAAGGCTGGGTGATGGAGACGATGAAGGCCGGCATCCCGTTCACCAGGGTGGAGCGGCTGGTATAGACCGCCCGCTCCGTCTTCATCCGGGCCGCGGCGATGGCCTTGAGCACCTCGACGGTGATGAGCCCCTCGGGGCGCCGCCTCGGCGAGGCCTCCAGGCGGACGAGGCCCAGCTGGCCGTAGAGCCCTTCGTGGATGAAGTGGGTGGGGTTCGTCCCGGCCGGATAGAGGTGGACGACCTCGTGGGTCTTGAGCGCGTCGCTGAAAGCTCCCGCCGCCTGGTAGCCGGCGGGCAGCTTGAGCATGTAGCCGTAGTGGCCCTTGAACACCGCCGCGTCGTCCGGGGGCCGCGGCGCGGGCGCGTCGGGAGACGGCGGCGGGGCCTCGGCCCCGGGCGCGTCCTCCGGGGGCTTCTCGAGGCTGAGGTAGCCGGCCACCGCGATGAGCAGGACGCCCACGCAGACCGCGTACACGGCGAGCTTGCCCTTGAGGCGGTGCGGGGGTTTGGGCTTGGGGATGGCGGCGAAAGCGGCGTCCACTTCCTCGGGGGCGATGCCGTCGGCGAGCAGCTGCTCGCGGACGGCCGCCTCGCCGTGGCTCTGGAGGTGGGCGCGGATGTAGGCGACGAGCTCGGGGTTGGCCACGCTCGTCGATTTTATAACATAATGCGCCCATGCGCCCCCGGAAGGCCCTCCTGCGTTTGCGAGCCTCGCTCTTCCGCATGCGCAGGCTGCTCGCCCTGCTGGCCCTCTGGCTGGGCGCGGCGGCCCTGGCCTTCCGCTTCCTCAAGGGCCTGCCTTGGCACGACGCCCTGCTCAGCGCCCTCTACCTGGAGGTTTTGCCGGACGCGTTCAGCCAGGGCTACTCGTTCTGGGGGCAGTCCTTCGTCTTCGGGGTCGTCATCGCGCTCATCCTGCGCGAGACCATGGAAAACTACGCGGAGAGGTGCCGGCTCATGGCGGGACTCCTGAAAGACCACACCATCATCGTCGGCTACACCCACCTGGGCCGGCGGCTCGTGGAGCACTGCATCAAGAACGGCATGCCCTACTGCCTCGTCGAGAAGAACCGCTCCCTGGCCGACGACCTTCTGCGCCAGGGCGAGCCCGTGGTGGTCGACGACGCCTGCTCTGGGGACGCCCTGCCCGCCGCCGGCATCGCGAAGGCGAAGCTGCTCATCATCGCCTCCGACAACATCGAGACCGCCATCATCGTCACCAAGAACGCTCGCGAAGCCAACCCCAAGATCGGCATCGCCGTCCGCTGCGCCCGGGACAACATGATCGGGGTGCTCCAGAAGCTCGGGGCGGACTACGTGTACAGCGCTTCGCTCGCGGCGTTCAACGAGATCACGAAGGTCCTGAAGGTGTGAGTTTCCTGTTCCTGGCCGCGGCGCTCTCGTTGACGCAGGCGCAGGATACGCCCGCCCTGCTCGCGCAGGCCGGTTCTCCGAAGACGGCGGTCCGCCGCGAGGCCCTGAAGGTCCTGGCCTCCGAGTACCAGAAGCGCGGTCTCGGCCAGGAGGCTCTGCCCGTCCTCAAGAAGGCCCTTTCCGACAAGGACCGCTATGCCCGGGAGCACGCGGCCGCCGCTTTGGGAGGCATCGCTTCGTTGGTCTATATCGCCTCCCATTCTGCCGCGGGCACGGCCTACGGCCGCAAGGTGGAGACGGACTTCCAAAAGGAGCCGGGCCTCGATGCGGCGCTCATGCGGGCGCTCGCCGACCGGCAGCCGGAGGTGCGCCGGCACGCCGCCGTGGCGCTCGGTTTCGCCTATCCACCCCGTGCGGATATCGAGGAGGCGTTCCTTGCCCGCTGGAAAGTCGAGAAGGCCGCGCCGGTGCGCGGGGACATCCTCCTCGCCCTGGGCAAGGCGCGCTACGCCTCTCCCCGCGTCCGGACGCTTCTCGAGAAAGCCCTGAAAGACCGCGACCCCAAAATCCGCCGCCGGGCCGAAGAGGCCCTCCGCCTCATCAAGGGCTAGCCGGCTGGCTGATGAGGGTGACCTGGATGTCCTGCCCCAGGTCCGTGCCGCTGATCTTGGGCATGCCGATCTTGAACCAGAGCGTGCGCTCTTCCTTGGCGGTGAAGCCCAGGCCGTTCTGGCCGAGGGCGAAGCGGGCCGCCGTACAGTCCTGAGGCGAATCCGAGAGCTTGTCCTCCTCCCCGAAATCGTCCGCGCCGGGCTGGGCCGCGTTGAAGCCCGCCTGCAGGGTGAACTCGTCGGTCCCCGAGCTCGTCGAGATGACCCAGGGGCTGTCCGTCGTCACCGTCGCGGCTTTGATGGAGTAGGAGGTCGGGCAGGTCCCGAGGTTCTTGACCACGAGCCCCGTCGTGATGAGGAAGTCCGTGTTCACGTCCACGTTCCCGATGTTCAAGGTCTTGGTCAGGAACGCCGCCCCGTGATCGATGAGGGTCGGCGTCGAGCCGAGTGCGCGGTAGTTGGGCGAGGCGTTGTGGTTGAGCGCGCCGACCCGGAAGTAGTAGGTCGTGCAGTAGTCGAGCGCCTCGGCCCACCCCACGGTGAGCGTGCTCAGGGCCAGGTTGAAGGTCATGGAGGAGTAGACCGCCCCGCCCGGCTTGAAGACGCCGAAGTCCGTGGAGGAGGCCTCCAGGATATAGCCTGATGCCGACTTGGAGGAGGCGTCCTGCGCTTCGGTAGGCATCGCGACCCAGTTCGCCGTGGCCGAGGTCTCGAACACCTCCAGGAAGGTCTCCTCGGCTGGGTTGGGCGGGAAGGAGAGGGTCGAGGTCGCGCCCAGGTGGGTGTAGGTGCTCCACGCGCTGGCCCAGTTGAGCGAGGCCACGCGGTAGTAGTAGGTCGTGTTGGGGTCGAGGCCCGGGATGGTCAGGGTGGAGAGCAATACGTTCAAGGTCTGAGAGGAGTGGATCGTGCCCTCGCCGTTGAAGTCCGTCGAGGAGGCTTCCAGGACGTAGCCGCGCGAGCTCTCCGCGTCGGGGCTCGCGGGGCGCGCGGCCCAGGCCACGGTCATGGAGGTCATGAACACGCTAGTGAAGCTCTGCTCCAGGGCGTCCGGCGCCTGGGCGTGGGTGGCCAGCTCGTTGGAGGCGGAGTCCTCGAGGTTTCCGCAGGCGGAAACCTGGACGTAGCGGGTATAGGTGGTGTTGGAGAGGAGTTCCCACTCGGTGTAGGCGGTCGTGCCGTAGGCGAGGAGGGGGGACTGCCCGGCGCCGCCGGTCGAGGAGCGGACCTGGTAGAACTTGGCTGAAGCCGACTCGGTCCAGGTCCAGCGGATGGATACGCTCGTCGCGTAGGCCGCGTAGAACGAGGGCGTCGGGATGCTCACCGTGGAGCTGTAGGTGCCGCCGCTCCCGCCATTGGAGGTGCCGCCGCCTGAAGCGGCCCCGGCCGTTGAAACCAGGATATCGCAGGTGTTCCCGCCGGAGACCACGTCGATGCTCACGCGCCCTCCGCCCCCGCCTCCGCCGGGGTCGTTGCCGTTGTCCGTGTCCGTCCCGCCCGTGCCGCCCAGAGCCGTGATGGTGCCCAGTCCGATGAAATAATCGACCAGCAGGTTCACGCCGCCGCCCGAGCCGCCGCCGCCCGCTCCGGCGTTGGCGTTGCCGCCCGTTCCCGTCCCGCCCGGGGCCCCGTCGGCCTGGATGAGGCCGTCGAGGCGCAGGGTCTGCGCCTCGACGCGCACGTAGCCGCCGCCCGCCCCGCCGGCCCCGGAGGTGTCGCCGCCGCCGCCGCCCGAGCCCGCGTAGACGGGGTCGGTGCGGGAGTCGTAGACGCTTCCGCCCACGTTCGAGCTGGCCGACCCTCCGGCGCCGCCGTGACCCGCGCCCGAGCCGCCGCCGTTGGAGTTGATGTCCCCGTAGCCCCTGCCGGTCCCCGAGCCGTCGCCGCCGTTCAAGGCGCCGCCCGCGTAGCCCCGGCCGACCGCGTAGACCGTCGCGCCGACCTGGAGGTCGAAGGTTCCGCCGGCCTTGATGTCGATGGCGTAGTTCTGCAGGGTCGTGTTGGGGCGATGCGAGATGGAGGAGCCCGAGAGCATCGTGACGTCTCCGGTCAGGAGGAAGAGCTGGGTGGTCGCGAGGGTCAGCCCCGCGTTCTTATAGATGAGCAAATCCCCGGCCTTGTAGGTCGAGGTGGCCACGTCGAGGTTGACCGCGACCGAGCCGTCCACCTTGCCCAGGGTCACGCTCGAGAAGCTGATGGGCGGGTCGGTGATGCGGACCATGACCCGGGCGTTGTTGAGCGCGATGGTGACCGGGGAGCCCTGGCTGGGGACCCCGTTGGGGTTCCAGTTGGTCGTGGTGTACCACCAGTTGGTTCCACCACCCCCGGTCCAGGTGAATGGGGTGATCTGCGTCCGGGTCGAGCCGGCCTGCGCGTAGTGCGCGGCTCCCGCGTGGTTCAGGGTCGCTATGCGGAAGGCGTAGGTGGCGCCGGGGTTCAAGTCCACGACGGTCAGGGTGCTGGGCCTCAACTGGCTGGCGACGACGTAGACCAGGGTGCTGGAGGAGAGGATGTCCCCGCTGAAGTCGGAGTACCCCCAGGCGTCCGCCGTCGCCGCCTCGAGGACGTAGCCTTCGCAGGCGCGCGAGGAGCCCGCGGCCGCGGCCGAGGGCAGGGGCGTCCAGGTGACCGTGATGCTCGTCGAGTAGACCCCGTCCAAGCCGTTCGTGCGGAAGCTGGGATTCGAGACCGGGTCGGCTAAGGTCGAGCGGGAGCTCACGAGGACGGAGGAGGGGACTTCGTTGTGATTGAGGGCGCTCAAACGCAGGAAGAAGGTGGTGTTGGGCCAGAGGGTCTCATCGGCGCGGTTGTAGACCGTCAAGGAGGTCGCGCCATCGTCCGTGGTCGAGGAGAGGTACACCTTCCCGGCGGCCCCGAAGTTCGTCGAGGAGGCCTGCACGGCCCAACCCGCCGCGCTCCCCGGCGACCAGGTCAGGGTCAGGCTCGAATGGAACACCTCCGAGACGTCCGCGCCGGTCGGCAGGGCGGCCAGGGTCGCGGTCTCGGTCGGGATGAGCCAGTCCGAGGGGACATCGTTGTGGTTGACCGAGCGTATGCGCAGGTAGTAGGTCGTGTTCGCGCTCAGGCCCGTGAATGACGCCGCGGGCAGGGCGCCAGCGGGGGCCGTGCTGAGGTCGGCATGATCCGGCTCATAAGGGTCGAAGAAGGAGGAGGCGTTGAGCTCGACCGTATAGGTCGTGATGCTCACGGGGTTGCCGTTGCGCTCCCAGCGCACGGTCGCACTGCTCTCGAAGAGAGCCGGATAGAGCGGCGAGGCGGCCAGCGGAGGGTTGGCCAGGGTGGCGGTGGAGGCGTAGGCGTAGTCGGAGGGCACGCCGTTGTTGTTCCAGGCCCGCACGCGGAAATGGTGGGTCGTGTTGGCGCTCAAGGTCGGCGAACTGAGATAGACGTCGAGCACCGAATCCGTGGTGACCGCCGCGCCATAGCCGAAATCCTGGTCGGTGGAGGTTTGCACCGTGTAGGTGGACTGGAGACGGTTGGCCCCGCCCGACCAGTCCAGCCGCAAAGCGTCCGCGGCGGGATAGACGGCCGTGAAGTTCAAAGCCGATGCAGCCTCGGCCAGGGTGGAGGTCTCGGTGAACACCGTGTAGTCCGTGTAGACGCTCGCGTGGTTGACCGCGCGGACGCGCAGGTAGTAGGTCGTGTTGCCGGTGAGGCCCGTGAAGGAGGACATCGGCCCGGCGGCCGGGACGGTGTCGAAGACGACCTGATCGTCGACGGCCCCGAAACCCTGGGCGGTGGTGAGGTGGACGGTAAAGGTGGTCACCTGGAGCGGGTTGCCATCCGCGTCCCAGAGCGCGGAGAGGGCGGTAGGAGTCATCTCCTGGTAGGTCTGGCCGGGTAGCTCGAGCGGGACGTTGGCGTAGGTGGCCGTGGTGCCGACATGCTCGAAGGAGGAGGGCACCGAGTTGTGGTTCACCCCGGCGGCGAAGAAATAGTAGGTGGTGTTGGGCTCGATGCTCACGTAGGTCGCCGTCGGCGGCGAGCCGTCGGGCTTGGTGGTCAAAACGACGTTGTAGTCGTTGGAGTTGGGATAGGCCGCGCCGGTCGTGATGACCGCGCTGTAGGTGGTCACCTGGAGCGGGTTGCCGTTGGCCGACCAGGAAGCCGAGAAGCCGTCCGAGGAGAGGTTGTGGAAGGCCGGCGTGACCGACGCCGGCGGGGCGGTCAAAGTCGAGGTGGAGCCGAGCTCGACGTAGGAGCTGTTGCTCCCGCCCGTGCTCGCGTACGCCCGGAACCAGTAGGTGGTGTTCGAGGCCAGGCCGCCGGTCGACAGGAAGAAGTTGAAGGTGCTCGAGGAGGTGAACGCCTCGGCCTGGTAGTCCTCGACCGTGGAGGCCTCGACGACGAAGAGGGTGAAGTCCGCGTTGCCGTTGGGGTCCACGTTGGCGGTGATGGAGTAGCTCGAGATGTCCGTGAAGGCCGGGACGGCGGGCAAGGGGTCGACCGGCTGGAGCTTGGTCTGGGTCGAGCCGAAATGGGCGTAGTGGGGGATGCCCGCGTGGTTGAGCGAGCCCACGCGGAAGTAGTAGAGCTTGTTGGTCATCAAGGGCGGCTCGCAGACGATGAGGGTGCTGGCCAGGACATGGTAGGCCGCCGAGGAGTGGATCACCCCCCCAGGGGAGAGCAGGCCGAAGTTCGTCGTGGAGGCCTGCACGACGTAGCCGCGCGCGGTGACCGAGTCCACGAAGGGGGGTTGCTGGGGCAAGGCGGCCCAGCGCACGCTGGCCGAGGTGTAGAAGACGCCCGAGATGTTGGGGGACTCGGAGAGGTAGAAGGGGTCGGCCCCCGCATGGACGGGCGAGACCGCGACGGCCAGGGTGGTGAAGGTGGCGCGGTTGGAGCCGTAGGAGGCGTTCCCTCCCGCGTCCTTCGTCCAGAGCTGGGAGAAATAGGTGGTGTTGGAGATAAGGTTATAGACCGGCGTGCTCACCGAGAGGCCGGGGGCCGTGTCCTTGGTCGAGACGGCGATGCTCAAGGCGTAGCTGTACCGGTAGGTGTCCGGAGCGGTGAAGCTGGCCACGCGGACGTAGTAGGTGCTCCAGGCCTGAAGGCTCGCGAGGCGGCCGTCGTAGCCGGGGGCGGTCCACTGTAGCGTCGTGCTCGTCAGAAAAATCTGCTCGATGCCGGTCAGGTTGGTGACCGCGCCGGGGAAATGGAAGACACGCCGCGCGCCCGCGTCGAGCAGGTTCCCGGCCGAGGCCGAGGTCGAGGAGACGAGCTCACCGACGGTGGAGCTCAGCTTGTAGGAAGAGGAGGCGGACTTCTCCCCGCCCGAGCTCGCGGCGCTCCTGGGGAGATTGCTGTCCGCGCCCGAGAGCGGTTCGCCCGCGAGGGCGGGTAGGGCGAGCAGGAGGAGCAGGCTCCAGGAGGTCATGTCACTGCGCCCCGAACACGCGGATGGAGGAGGCCGCGGTGAAGTTGTTGCTTGCGCTGTTGAGGATGTCGATGCGGGTCACCCAGGCCGTCGTGTTGCTCCAGAAGCCCACGCCGTTGTAGAAGGCCGGGGCCGTCCCCGAGTTGAGCCCGCGCGCGCCGTCCCAGAAGAAGATCTGCCCGATGGAGCCGACGTTCTTCATGTAGAGGTTGAAGAAGCCGGGGTCGGCGCTGGTCGCCTCCTGCATCTGGATCCGGGTCTGGGTCAGGTAGGTGGTCGGGGCGCCGGCGCTGTCCGCGGCGTAGGCGGCGTAGCTGGCGCCGGAGTCGTTGTTCAAGCGGACCCAGAGGATGTTGGCCGCGGCGACGCCCGCGATGTGGACCTGGACGAACAGGTTGACGTAGCCCTCCCCGCGGAAGGAGACCGACAGAGTGTTCCCCGCGGCGGTCAGGGTGTTGGAGGCGAGGAACACCCAGTTGTAGTTGCCCGCGCTGAACGAGCCGACGATGACGGCGTTGCTGGAGATGAGCAGGCTCCCGTCCGAGGAGCGGTCGCTCAGGGTGCGCGAGTCGCTGGGACCTAAGCGCAGGGAGCCGGCCTGCATCCGCATCCCGGAGCTCGAGTCCACGCTGAAGGTCCCGGCGCCGGTCGCGGTGAACGCGCCGGTGGCGGCCGAGATGCCATAGGCCGCGAGGACCCCGCCGCCGCCGTCCACGCGCAGGGTGCCTTGCAGGTTCCGCGCGCCTGAGGCCGTCGTCACGCCGAAGACCGTGTCGCCGGTCCCGAGGACGGTCAAGGTCCCCGCCTCCACCCCGTAGAGCCCCAGCAGGCCGCCGCCGCCCTCGACTTTCAAGGTGCCGCCGCCCACCAGCAGGCCGGAGGAGGTCTCCAGGCTGAACTGGCCCGCTCCCGAGGCTGTGAAGGTCCCGCTCGAGGCGGTCAAGCTCCCGGTGAAGGAGGCGGTGCCGGCCGAGACGCCGTAGCGCACCAGCAGGTCTCCCCCGATGGTAAAGGTCGAGACGGCCGGCCCAGCCTCCACGCGCACTGTCGCGGAGCTCACGGCCTGGGCCGCGCTGAAGGCCCAGGGGACCATCGCCAGCCGCTGGCGGGGCCAGAACAGCTCCGAGGGGAGGGCTCCGGCCGGGTCGGCCTCGACCTGGAGGTAGGCCGAGGCGCCGGCGAAGAGCTCGCGCATCAGGGCCGTGTAGGAGCCCAGCTGGACGGTGAAGAAGCCGTTGTCCAAGGCCACCGGGTCGTGGACTTCGCTCCAGAGGGCCGTCCCTCCCGTCGGGGCCGCGTAAAGCCCGAAGACGAGGCGGGCGTCGCCCTCGCGCGGGTTGCCGGCCGAGTCCAGCAGTCGGCCCTGGTAGGTCATGCGCAGGGGCGGCTCCATGGCCGCCGTGGGAGCGGAGCAGAGCAGGAGGAGCAAGCCCAGGAGCGTTCTCATCCTCATCGCATCCCGAACACGCGGATGGAGGTGTCGGTCGAGAACTCCGCGGCCGAGTCGTTCAAGACCGTGATGCTCGTCGTCCAGCCCGTGGAGGCCCAGTAGCCTCCGCCGTTATAGAAGTGCGACGCGACCGAGATGGCGCTGCCGCGCCCGCCGTTCCAGTACAGGTTGTTGCCGGTCGAGGGGTTGTTGTTGAGGACGACGTTGAAGAAGCCTTGGTAGCTGTCCCCCGCCTCCTGCAGATGGAGCGCGGTCTGCGAAGTGCGGTTCGTCCTGAAGCCGGCGTCGTCCGAGATCTGCGAGGAGTAGTTGGCGCCCGAGTCCCCGTTGAAGCGGAGCTGGACGATGCAGGAGGCCGACACGCCCGAGACGACTATCTGGAGGTAGAGGAACAGGTAGTCCTCTCCCCGGATGTTCACCGTGAAGTTCGTCGCCGGCGTTTCCACCGTGGCGCTACCCAGGAACACCCAGTCGAAGTTGCGGGCCGAGACGCTGCCGCCCACCACCGCGTTGGAGGAGATGAGCAGGCTCCCGTCCGAGTTGCGGTCGCTGAGGGTCCGGGAGGGACTCGCCCCGACCTGCAGGGAGCCCAGGGCCACCCGCACGCCCGAGCTCGCGTCCACCCCGTATCCGCCTGAGCCCGCCCCCGTGAAGACGCCGGTCGCGGCCGAGACGCCGTAGCGCGCCAGGACACCGCCTCCGCCCTCGATCCACAGGGTCCCGGCCGAGACCAGGATGCCGCTCGAGGCGCTCAGGCTGTAGACCGCGTCGCCGGTCCCGTAGAAGACCGCCGTTGTCGAGCGCACCCCGTAGGTCGCCCGCACGCCGCCGCCGCCCTCGGCCAGTACGGTCCCGGCGGCCGAGCGCAGGCCCGAGGAGGCCTGCAGGCTGTATTGGCCCGCGCCCGAGGCGGTGAACGAGCCGCTCGAGGCGGTGACGGAGCCGGTGAAGGTCCCCGTGCCGGCCTCGAGGCCGTAGGAGAGGAGCAGGTCTCCGTTCGAGGCGAAGGTCGCCGTGGAGGCGTCCGCCATCACGCGCAGGCTCGAAGAGCTCACCAGGCTGGAGGCCGTATGGGCCCACGGCGCCATGGCCAGCAGGCGCCTGGGCCAGAGGGTCTCCAGCCCCTCGGCCCCGGCAGGGTCGACGTCGACCTCCAGATAGGCCGAGGCGCCGGCGAAGAGCCCGGCGTTGAGGGCGGTATAGGAACCCAGCTGTACGGCGAAAAAGCCGTTGACGAGGGGCACGGGGTCGTGCGTCTCACTCCATAGGGCTGAGCCGCCGGAGGGGGCGCCGTAGAGACGGAAGTTCAGGAGCGCCGTCCCCTCGCGGGGAACGCCGGAGGAGTCCAGCAGACGTCCCTGGTAGTCCAGGCGGAAGGGCAGCTGCTCCGCCCCGGCCGGTAGGGCGGCGAAGAGGAGGAGGGCCTGGAGGAGGGTTCTCATTTGGACCCGAACACCCGGATGGTGGTCCCGGCGGTGAAGGTCGTTCCAGCGCTGTTGAGCAGCTGGACCTGCGTGATCCAGGCTGTCGTGTTGTTCCAGGTGCCCGCCCCGTTGTGGAAGAGAGGGGCCGCGGTCGCGGCGCTGCCGCGGGTGCCGCCGATGTAGACGAGCTTGGCGAGGTTGGGGATGCTCCGCACGCGCAGGTCGAAGAGGCCTCGGGTGTTGGCGTTGGCTTCCTGGAAGTTGATGAAGGTCTGCCCCGTGCTGTTTGAGGGATTACCGTTGGTGTCCGAGATCCTGTAGGCGTAGTTGGCGCCTGCATCGTTGTTGAAGCGGATGCGCGGGATGGTCGTGGCCGCGACCCCGGCGATGTGGATGAGGATGCGGAGGGTGGAGTAATAGTCGTTCTGGAAGCTGGTGGTCAGGGTGGCGGCGGCGGCGGCTAGGCTGGCGCTCGAGAGCAAAACGAAGTTGAAATCCCCGGCCGTCATGCTCCCGACGATGACCGCGTTGGAGGAGATGAACAGCGTCCCCGAGTCCGGCAGGTCGCTCAAGGTGCGCTCCGCGCTCGGGCCGATCTGCAGGCCGCCGTCCTGCACGCGGAGCCCCGAGCTCGACACCAGGCTGAAGGTCGAGACCGCCGTGAAGGACGCCGTCGCGGCCGAGATGCCGTAGGTCGCCACCAGGCCGTTGCTCCCCTCGACGCCCAGGGTGCCGCCCTGCACCCGCATGCCGCTGGCCGAGGTCACGCTGAACACCGCGTTCCCCGTCGCCGTGAAGGTCCCGGTGGCCGCCGCGATGCCGTAGGAGACCAGGACGCCGCCCTTGCCCGAGGCCTGCAGGGTCCCGCCCCGGATGCGCATGCCGGAGCTGGCCAGCACGCCGTATTCCGTGGCGACCAGGGTGGTGAAGGTGCCGCTCGAGGCGGTCAGGCTCCCGGTCAGGGTCATCGTCCCGGCCGAGATGCCGTGCTGGATCTGCAGGTTGCCCGCGATGGTGAAGGTCGAGTAGCTCGTTCCGGCGTTGATGGGGATGTCCCGGCACGCGGCCAACTGGGTCGCGGTGAAGGCCCAGGGGGCCATCATCAAGCGCTGGCGGGGCCAGAGGGTCTCCAAGGGCTCGGCGCCGGCCGGGTCCACGTCGATTTCGAGGTAGGAGGAAGTCCCGGTGAAGAGGGTCGGCGAGAGCTGGGTCCAGGAACCCAGGAGCACGGAGAACACCCCGTCGGCCACGGGCACGGAGGGGTGGGTCTCGCTCCAGAGCGCCGAGCCGCCCGAGGGGGCGCCGTAGAGGCGGAAGTTCAGCAGGACAAGGCCGTTGCGCGGGGCGTCGGAAGCGTTCGTGAGCTTGCCCTGGAAATCGATGCGCAGGGGCGGCTGGCCGGCGTGAGCCGTGCCGAAAGCCAGGAAGAGCGCGAAAAAGCCCAGGTATGCGCGCATGCGTACGACTTAGTATATAGCGCGCAGGCGAGCGTTAACAAGCGAATTTATTGCGATTTCTGGAGCCGCCGCCCGCCCTTACTCCGCGCTTTACGTCCGTGTCAGGCGGCGCACGGCGGCCAGCAGGGCCTTGGCGCGGAAGGGCTTCGAGAGATAGCCGTCCCCCCGGGCCTCGAGGGCCTTCGGAAGGCCCTCGGTTTCGCCGACGGCAGTCAGGAATAGGACGGGGATGCTGCTGAAGGCGGGGCGCCCTTTCAGGCGGCGGCAGAGCCGCCAGCCGTCTTCTCCGGGGAGGCCCGCGTCCATGACGATCAAGTCCGGATGGTAGGCCGCCACCGCCTCCAGGAAGCCCTCGCCGTCCGGGAGCGCGACGACTTCGTACTCCTTTTGGAGCACCAGCTGGATTGCCTCCCGCAGTCCCGGATCGTCGTCTACGACCAGGATGACATGGCTCATGAGGCCTCCGCGCTCTCGGTGGAAGCCGGCCCCGGTTGTCCCGCCGCGGGCATCGACAGGGTGAAGGTCGTGCCGCGGCCGTTCCCCGACTCCACCGTGAGGGTCGAATCGTGCCGCTCGGCGGTGAGCTTGCAGAACGCCAGGCCGAGACCGACGTTGCTGGAGGCTTGGCCGCTGGTCGCGTACCTGTTGAACAGCAAATCCAGGTGCTTCGCGGAGATCCCCGGGCCGTCGTCGTGCACGAAGATCTCCATCCGCCGAGCCTCCCCGCGGACTCGCAAACCCAGGGTCACGGGGGTGCCTTCCGGCGAGTATTCGATCGCGTTCATGACGAGGTTGCCGATCAGGCGCCTCAGCATGTTCCGGTCGCCGTAGACGAAGAGGGCGCCGGCCTCCGCGGGGACATCCGCTTTGAAAATGCGTCCGAAGTGCCGGACGACGAGGGCGCTCTCCTCGGCGCATTCCTTCAGGAAATCCGCCGCGGGGATGCGCGTCTTCTGCAGCGGGGCTTCCGTGTTGTTGAGGCGCGCGATCTGGAGCATGTCCTCGATCATGGCTTTGAGGCGCAGCACCGCCTTGTCGGCCATGCGCAGGGCCTTGTTGTGGCCGAGGCCGGAACTGTTCGAAGCCCCGGGCTCGGCGATGGTCGAGAGGACGGTCTTGAGCACCGTCAGGGGCTGCTTGAGGTCGTGGATGACCATGTTCGTGAGGTCGTTCTTCTGGCGCTCCACGCCCTCGCGCAGGGAGGCCTCTTCTTCCAGGCGCGCGCGCTGCTTCTTGAAGGCCGCCAGGACGCGCGCCAGCTCCGAACGGCGGAACAGGCGCGGGGGTTCCTCGGGGAGGGGTGAAGCGGTGTTCTCGAGGTGGCCGACGAATTCGTCGAGCTGGCGGCCCAGCAGGGCGCCGAGATACCACGAGACCAGGGCCAGGAGCGCGATGGCGAGGCCCGCCATCAGGAGGCTGCGGGTGAAGATATCGCGCAGGCCCCGGTGGAGCTTGCGCAGGGAGAGCCCAAGCCGGATGGTCCCATAGGTTGTCCCGTCTTCGCTGATCTCATGGAGCAAGGGCAGGCGGTCGGCGGCGCTTTCGGTCCGGTAGCGTTCGGGCTTCGCCACGTTGGCGTAAAGGGGGGCTCCCTCCCTGTCGCTGATGAGGATGTAGTCGACATCCGGGAGTTTGGACAAAAGGTCGATGGTCGTCTTGTCCAGGGGGGACTGGTCTATCAGGTGCGGCAGGGCCACCGCCGCGATCGACTCCTCGATGACTTGCGCGCGGGTCTCGAGCCGGTTGTAGAGGAACTCGCGCGTGGCCCGCTCTCGGTCTACGACCATGGCCAGCAAGCCCAGCGCGCCGACGGAGAAGACCGCCAGGGAGAGCAAACTCCGGATCCTCATGCCCACAGGATAGCAGGGGCCGTAGTATTTATAAAGCCGATAATAGTGATATATACTATCGGTATTGACAATGGTTCCAGTCAATTTCAATCAGCTCTACTACTTCTGGGTCATCGCCAAGGCGGGGAGCATCACCGCCGCGACGAGGATCCTCCTGCTCAACCAGTCCACCCTGAGCCAGCAGCTCAAGCAGCTCGAGACGGCCTTGGGGAAGCGCCTCCTTCTGAGGTCCCGGCACGGCGCGGAGCTGACCGAAGAGGGACGGTTCGCGTACGAACACTGCGAGAAGATCTTTACGCAGGCGGAAGAGCTGCTGGGAGGCTTGCGCTCAGGGCTGCCGCGTCGGCCTGCGGCGCTCAGGATCGGCTACAGCCGGGCGATCTCAGGAGAGAGGGTGTTCCGATTCAGCCGCTTCGTCGAACGGCTGGACCGGGAGGTCTCGGCCAGGGTGGTCTCGGGAACGCCCGAGGAGCTGGAGGAGAGGCTCAGGCGGCGCGCGGTGGACATCGTCCTCTCGGACGTGGACATGGCGGTCGGCGCGGGGAGGGATTGCCGCTCGCGCCTGGTCGGGAGCGTCCCGCATTTCTTCGTGGCCGCTCCCGCCTTGAAGCTCGCAGCCGACCGGTTCCCCCAAGTCCTCGCCGAAGTCCCCCTGCTGCTGCGGCCTCCGGAGAACGCCATACGCAAGGAAGTCGAGCGCTTCCTGCACCGGCACGGCATCCTGCCGAAGGTCCGGGCGGAGGTGGAGGATCCCAATCTCATCCTTGCGATGATTTTAGACGGGGCGGGGGTCGGCATCCTCGGCACGCTCATCATCCAAAAGCATGTGGAGCGCGGCCGGCTGATCAAGCTGCACGCCCGGCCTATCGGCATCCGGCAGAACCTGTGGCTTCTGGCCTCGAGCCACCCCAACGGCAGCGAGCGCGTACAGGCCCTCATCGACAAGCTGATGTCGGGGTACCGGCTGGGTTTGTGATCCCGGGATAGGCCCTAGACGGGCCCCGGCGTTCTTTCCAGGCGGACCTGCGTCAGCTCGGTGACCAGGTTCCCCACCCAGCGATAGATGTTGTTCTCCCGGACGACCTCCCGCATGCGCTTCATGCGGGAGGACTTCTCCTCGGGTTCCATCTCGAGGGCGTAGCGGAGGGCCTCGGCCGTCCCCTCGGCGTCGTAGGGGTTCACGATGAGCGCGTCCCTCAGCTCCCGGGAGGCCCCCGCGAAGCGGCTCAAGATCAAGACCCCGCTCTCGTCGTCCCGGGAGGCCACGAACTCCTTGGCCACCAGGTTCATCCCATCGTGCAGGGAGGTGACCATGCAGAGATCGGCCAGCTTGAAGAAAGGCAGGATCTCTTGGTGGCTGTGGTGCTTCTGGAGATAGACGATGGGCTTCCAGTCCTTGGCCTTGAACTTCCAGTTGATGCGCTCGGCTTCGGCTTCCACCTCGGCCAGGAAGTCGTGGTAGCGCTTGATGTGGGTGCGGCTGGGCGCGCCGAGCTGGATGAAGGTGAACTCGCCCACGTAGGCGGGGTATTTCTCCAGGAAGCGTTCGATGGCGCGGAAGCGCTCCAGGACGCCCTTCGTGTAGTCCATGCGCTCCACGCCGATGCCCAGGAAGCGCGCCTTGGTGCCCAGGTCCTTCAGGAGCGTCGCCCGGTCGGGGCCGGAGGGCTGCTCCTGGGAGGCGGCGGGGAAGGCGATGCTGATGGGGAAAGGCTTGACCAGGGTGGAGTGCCCCTCCTTGGTCACGGCGAAGCGTTCCCAGTCGATGCGGGATTCCAAGGCGCGGTCCACCGTGTCGAGGAAGTTGTTGCAGTGGAACTGGGTGTGGAATCCCAGCAGGTCGGCTCCCAGCATGCCGAAGAGCAGCTCCCTCTGCCAGGGGCAGATGCCGAACGCCTCGGGGTTGGTCCAGGGGATGTGCCAGAACAGGGCGATGCGGGCGTCGGGACGCCGGGTCTTGATGAGGCGGGGCAGCAGGGCGAAGTGGTAGTCCTGGATGAGCACGCAGGGGTCCTCGATGCCCTCGAGCTCCTCCAGCACGGCCTGGGCGAACTTCTCGTTGGCCTTCTGGTAGTACGCCCAGTCCTCGCTCCGGAAGATGGGGCGGGTGTGGGCGATGTGGCAGAGCGGCCAAAGGCCTTCGTTGGAGAAGCCGTAGTAGTAGCCGTTCTCCTCCTCCTTGCTCAGAAGCACCCGGCGGAGCGTGTAGGAGGGGTCCTCGACCGGCACGCGGAGGCGGCCGCGCTCGTCGGCCGTCTCCCAGTCCGCGTCGCCGGCGCCATGGGCGATCCAGGTGCCGCCGGCGGCCCGGAGCACCGGGTCGAGCGCGGTCACGAGCCCGCCGGCGGGGACGATGACCTCGACCTTGCGGCCGCGGCGCAGGTGCATGTAGGGCTCGCGGTTCGAGACGACGAAGAGGGGCTTGCTTTGGAGCTTGGTCTTCAGGTGCTCCTTGAGCCGCTCCGGCGTCCAGAGGGACTCGGCGGCCTGGCGCAGGCGCGCCTCCTCCCCGGCGGCGTCCTTGGCGGCCCGCAGGTGGCGGGCGAAGGTCGTGACCTCGTGGGCGAGCGGGGCGAAGAGGTCCTCCTTGGGCAGCTGCAGGACCCCCTCCAGCTCACCGGCGCGCAGCTTCTTCATCCACTCCGCCGTCTTGGCGATGGGCCCCACGATGCTCCAGCGCACCACGAGCAGGGTGACCAGCGAGATCAAAACCATCTGGATCACCACGCGGAAGAACGTGTGCTTCCGGATGAGCGCCAGCCGCTCTTCGATGAACTCCGCGCCGTGGACGATGACCAGGGCGCCGGAGGTCTTCCCCTCGCTCAGCAAGGGCAGGGCGTAGAGGTGCAGCTTGCGGCCGTGCAGGTCCGCGAACTGGTTGGAGTCCGTCCCCTCGGCCAAGGCCTTGCGGACGGCCTTCGGCGTGTCGGTCAGGGCCTGGGAGAGGCTCTCGGTGACGGCCAGTCGCCCGGCCTGGGCGTCGTAGATGGCGACCCCGGCCAGGCGCTCCCGGTTGCCGAACTTCTCGACGAGACGCTGGACCCGCACCGGCTGGTTCTTCTCCAGGAGCGGCTCCACGGCCTCCTGCAGGCTCAGCGCGAGCACGCGGGAGCGGCGGACGATCTCCTCCTCCTGGCGCTGGCGCTCCTGGATGACCTGGAAGTAGGCCGACCCTCCCGCAACGGCGGCGACGACCAGGGCCAGCGAGACGATGAGACGCAGGGTGATCTTCATCTGTCCTCCAGGAGTTGGGCCGCCCCTTTGAGCGGCAGGATGGCCCAGTCCGGATGGCTGACGACTTCGCTGCGGAGCTCCTCGAGAGCGCGTTCGAGGAGGAGCACCCTCAGCATGAGGTCCATCTCCTTGCGCGTCTTCGGCAGGAAGGAGCCCGCTTCCGCGGACTTCAGGTAGGACCTCAGGAAGGAGGAGGACACCCACTGGTACCAGAAGCGGGCCGGGGGCTCCAGGAGAGGGACGTCCTCGGCGCGGGAGACCCCGACCCGCCCCAAGAGCACCGTGTAGGCCGCGAAATGGAAGGAGCGGAGCATGCAGGCCGCGTCCCGCAGGGGGGAGCGCTTGACCCGCCGCACCTGGAGCGCGCGGTCGGCGGGCCCTTCGAAGTCGAAGATCTGGAAGTCCGCCCCGGTGTAGAGCAGCTGCTTGAGATGGTAGTCGTTGTGGCAGCGGATCCTCGAGCCGGAGAGCTTCGCTCCCGTGAGGGCCTTCAGGCGCTGGAGGATCTCGCTCTCCCGGCCCAGGAGCGCCTGCGCCTCCGGGCGGTGGGGCTGCGGGAGGGTGGCGAGGCGCTGGCGCAGAAGGTCCATCGCGTCGAGGGCGCGGTTGCGCATGGACTGGTGGATGGCCCGCTGGGAGAGCTCGGTGAAGGGCTCCGGCGCGAAGGCGGGGTCGCCGGTCTCGCTTGCGAGGGCCAGATGGAGCTCGGCCGTCCGGCGCCCAAGCAGGCGCGCGGTCTCCAGGTAGGAGCCGATGCGCTCGACGGCGAGCGGGTCGGGGTCCCGGTCGATGAGGGCCAGCGGGTCGTTCACCAGCCCGAGCCGTTCCTGGGGGACCGGCGGCGCCGCCAGGGTCTCCTCGAAATAGCGCCTCAGCGAGTCGAGCGTGAACTGCCAGGCGTCCCCGCGGTTGGGCACGTAGCCGTGGAGCACGGCCAGGGTCCAGGGCTCGTCGCTCCGGCATCGGTAGGCGATCTCGCCCTCGAGGGAGGGGGATTGGCGGAAGCCCTTCTTCGAGAGGAAGCGTCCGATCTCGACGTCCGGGCTGCTCCCGCTCTCGATGCGGCGGAAGAGCTTGAGGACCAGGCTGTCTCCGAAAGTGATCGTCGTGTTCTTCTGCTCCACCTTGGCCGGGCTGGGCTGCAGCCCGCTCTCGGGCGCGGCGGCCAGCCCTGGGGAGGGAGACATCAGGACCTCGCCCGAGCGCCCCTTGAGCCGCGCTCCGCGGCGCAAGGCCGCCAGGAGGGCCGAGCAGAACGAGGGGTCCGCGGCGGCGTCGAAGAGCGCAAAGCAGCCGGCCCCCTTCCCGGTCCGGGCCTGGAGGTTGGCGATGACGCTGAAGGGGTTGGCCTGCCGGATGCGCTCGGCCTCCTCCGCGCAGGCGCAGGAGACGGGCAGGAGGTAGGACTCGGGAGCCGCGTCCAGGTACTCCACCCGCAGCAAAAGCAGCCGGGCGGACTTCCCGCTTCCGTAGTCGAAAGGGACCGCGTCCAGGATGCGCAGGGCGCGCGGCTGGTGGGCGCGCCCCTCGAACCAGCGCCGGCCGCGCAGGTAGGAGAGCAGGGCGTCCTTGACGCGGCGGCCGGCCTTCTCCGAGAACAGGCTCTCCCACTCTCCGCCCGCCTCGAGCG
>DMEZ01000024.1:55446-55707 GCA_003450735.1 Elusimicrobiota bacterium
CCCCCCCCCCCCCCCGCCCGCCTCGAGCGCGGCGGGTTCGACGGGGGCCATGGGAGCGGCGGCACCCGGCACCGTGGGCTGGCGCAGGCGGAACCAGTAGAAGGAGTGGGGCCCCAGCGTCAGCAGGTAGGGCTTGCTCTCCACCGGAGGGAACTCGATGCGGCCGAACATCTCCACGAGGGCCAGCCCCTTGTGGGCGGACAGGTCGAGCTCCGCGAACTGGACGAAGCGGGACAGGTTGGCCACGACCAGGATGCGCTC
>DMEZ01000041.1:0-17663 GCA_003450735.1 Elusimicrobiota bacterium
AAATTCTGGTAGCTGCTCCCCCCCGTCGCTGCGTTCGTACCGCCGCCGGGGCAGGTCTCAGGAGGCGTAGGCACCTTCACCACGACTTTAGGCCTGATGATGATCCTCTCCGTGGCCGAGCCCGTCTTGCCGACCAGATCCGTCGCCTCCACGGTCACGTCCCATATCCCGCCCTCGGCAGGTATGACTGCCGCCGAGAGGCCGGCGTAGCTCCAGAAAGCCAGCTTTCCCGACAAGCCCCCTATCGGAAGCGACACCGTGCCTGGGACGAAGGCCGAACCGTCCCAGTACATCCCCGTGGCCTCATCTAGGATGCGGATGTTCCCGGAAGCCAACCCCACGTTGTCCGAGGCCGTCCCGGAGATCGCGACCACGGCGCTTCCGGGATCGGCGTCTAGCGGCGAGACGATGCCGACCTGCGGCGGCTCCGAGTCGATGAAGAACGTCCGGGTCAGAAGAAGTTCTGGATATCCGCACCAGTGGATGGAGTCGCTGGCGTACGCGTTCAGCGTAGCCGCGCCGGACAATCCGCTCAGAGAGAGCGCGACGCTCAGAGTGCGCGCGCCGCTCGACCCGCTTATGCAGTTGCTGCGCGAGCCGCTGCTCTCGACCGATATGCACACCTGGCTGAGCGCCAGATCGTCGATGCCGGTGGCCGTCAGGGTCGCATCCGACGACAAGATAGCGTCTCCCGACGTCCCGGGGTCGGGATAGATAGTCAACGTCGGCGGAAGCTCATCCCACAAGAACGTGTCCGTGAGTGTAACGGCGCAGGGATCGTCGCTATTGCCCGCCCTGATCTCGATAACGTTCGAATTCTGGCCGGCCTCGAGCCCCACATAACTGCATATCAATTCTCTCGCCCACCAGTTGCCGGTCCCTACCAGGACGCAACTGCCCTTCTGGCTGGTGATCGAAAAATTGGGAGGGTAGACACCACTGCCGTAAGTGACAAAACCGCCGGTGTATGCCGGGGTTATCGGATTGGTCGTATAATTCGCGTATAAGACCCTAGTCGGCGAGGGCGGATCGCCTCTGTAGGACATCTCGAGCGTGCAGGCAGGCGCCTGCGCGGCAAGAACAACCAGCAGGAACAAGGATTGCGCCCAGACCCGGCGCAGGAACGACAGGCGGGAAACTAGGCCAGAGGCACTACGAACCGAGGGATAAGCAGAAACCGCCTCCCGAAGCATGCCTGGGAGGCAAAAACGATAACCAACAGCTCGATGTCTCGGCGAAACCAAGGACACTCTCCTCCTTCCAGTCCTTGAACATCGAGCGGGATCTCATTCCGGCGCTACCCGGTCTCGCGCGCCGCTTCCTGCAAAATCGTCCGCTCAAAACGAAAGCTTTTTAGTATGGGGCCGGAAGATAATTTCGTCAAGGCCCAAAACGACAATCCGCAAACCAAAAAGGACATTCAACGGACATTGACTGTTTATAATTTATGCCTTATCTGAGTACGCTGTGTACTGTCAGCGCACGCAAGAAAGCGGTTGCTCGACGCCTAGTCCTTCTCGAGGGAGCGCCGCTTGAGCAGCTGGTAGGCCGTCTTGAGGTGCCGGGGCAGGACGTCCCCGCCGAGCGAGCCCATCAGGCTGCCCGCGTTCTGCCGGCTCACCGCCGTCCGGTCGGCCGCGCGGTAGCCTTCGGTGTACTCGTCGTTCAAGCCCAGGATGTGCCCGAACTCGTGGGCCGGGGTGGGGTAGTCGAGGTCGCGGTCGAAGACGATGCCCGTCTGGCCGGCGTGCGCCACGGTGTCCACGGCCGCGCGCAGGGTCAGGGCGCCGGGGCTGAAAGTCTGGACCTTGCGGATGCTCACGGAGGTCTTGAAGCGCATCGTCTTCCCGCCGTAGTCGAACTCGCCGCGCCAGTAGTCCTCGATGGAGGCCTTGATCGCGGCGAGCACGGCGTCCTCCTGGATGTCCGTCTCGAAGAGGACGCGGACCTCGGCGGTGTCGCCCTTCACGCGCAAACGCAGGTTCTTGTTGTCGGGCACCCAGATGACGCTCCTCATCCGGCCCTCGATGGCGCCCGGGTCCCGGAAGCCCTTGGGCAGGGAGACCGCGGAGACGCGGGTGATGGAGGAGTTGAGGGCCCGGATGGCGTTTAGGGCCTCGCCCAGGAACTCCTCGTAGCCCTTCCGGACGCTCTCCTGCAGGCGCTTTGAGAAGCCCTTGGTCGTGACCAGCTCCCAGCGCTTCTGGAACTTCTCGAACTTGAAGCGGACGGACTCGACCGCCTTGGCCAGCCGGGGCAGGCTGTCGGTCAGTTCCTGGACGGAAGCGTTCTTCTCGCGCTGGGACTTGGGGATGGGCCGGCCGATGCGCCAGGCCTCGTGGGCCGGGGCGCCGCCGTTGTCCTGCTTGAAGAAGGCCTGGACGGACTTCTCGAGCTCGTGCAGGCGCGGCACGGTCTGCCGGGCGCGGGCCAGCTCCTCCAGGACGACCGTGGAATCCAGGAACTCGGCCTTGGCCCGGGCGGCCTTCTCGCGCGTCTTGGCCGGCAGGCCCGGCTGCTCCAGCAGGCGGCCCAGGAAGGCCGAGTAGCGCACGTTCAAGGCGTAGGCCATCTTCGCCCGGTCGGCCGCCGGCAGATCGCTGTTCATCACGGACTGCATGAGCACGTACATGGCGCTGAGCGCCCCGGGCAGGCCGTCGGGGTCGGAGGCGATGCCCTGGAGCACGCCCGCCTCTTCGGCGGGCCGGCCCAGGACGATCGAGTTGAAGCCCACCGAGGTCATGGTGCGGGTCTCTTTAGAGCGCACGGCATATTGGAACAGCCAGGCCGCCTGCTGCTGGTCGAGGACGGTCTGGGGGCCGGCGGGAGGCATGTCCTTCTGGACCTTCGGCGCCGGCGTCTGGAGCGTCGGGAGCGCCGAGGGCGTGAGCGCCAGAGAGGCCGGGGACGCGCTCAGGGAGGAGGGTCCGCCCTGCGAGGTCAGCGCCGCGCCGGCCGCGCCGGCCTGCGGGACGGCCAAGACGGGGGAGACCTCGACCCGGACGACGGCCGCGGAGGCTGTCGCCGCGAGGAGGAGGGCCAGGAGACCCGTCGCCGCTCTCTTCATGCTCATAGGATGACTGGAATCGGCCCGCGCCGCGGGGGTCCAAGGGGCAGGGTGGCAAGGATAAGGGGCCTACCCGGCGGTAGGCCCCTCGGTTCAGCGGTCGAAGTAGATGCTCTTGGAGGAGACGGAAAGCGGGATGCCCATCGCGAAGTCCCAGTCCACCAGGCCCATGTCCCGGGCGGCCGCCCCGATGCGGTACATGATGCGGTTGTCCACGTTGAGGAGGCTCGCGGTCTTCACGGCCGAGCCCAGGGCGATGCCCATGTCCAGCACCCGGACGGCGCACTGCGGGCCCTTGAAGTCGCTGCGCACCGGCTTGGCCGCGCTCATCTGCGCGCAGGTCTCGAAACCGCAGGCCCCGCAGTCCAGGCCCGCCGCGGGGGCCTGGCGCAGGCCGATGAGCACCACCGCGCCCGAAGCCGCGACGTTGGCGCCGTCGCGGTCGTAGCCCTGCGCCTTGCCCCTCTTGCGGCCGTAGGCGGCCATCCCCTCGGCCAGGGCCTGCACCTGCGCGCCCTCCAGGACCTGGATGGCCACGCAGTCCTGGCCCTTGCCCTTCGGGGCGGTCTTGGCCGCCACGGCCATGAGCTCGGCCGTCAAGCGCAGAGCGCCCTGCATCAGGACCGCACGCCGGATTTGATGTTCATCGAGGCCCTATTCTACCTATTTCGCCGGCCGGCGGCGCCGCCGGGCGGGACGCGTCATCGTCGGACGACCATGCGCCAGCGGAAGGCCCAGCTCCAGGAGATCTCGGGGTCGGGCAAGGAGGCGCGGCGGGAAAGGCTCTGGAGGTCGGATCGACGGAAAGCGCGCAGCACCGACAGCGGAGCATCATGGCGGATGAGGCGGTTCTTCGATAGAAGAGCGGTCAACCGCTGGATCGAGTGATACGCGACCGGGTGGCGGTGGAGGTCGTTGATCGCCAGCCCCCAGCGGCAGAGTTCGTACATCTTGGACAAAGCCTTTACCGCCGCGTCATCGGAAAGATGGTGGAGGAGCAAGGACGCGTGCACGACGTCGTATCTCCCGGCCGCCGGCAGATCGAAGAGGTCCATGGCGGTGAACTCCAGGCCGCTCAGGCCGGCGCTCCTCCGGCGCGCGAAGGCGACGGCCTCCGGCGCCAGATCGATGCCGTGGACGCGCGCGGCCAGGCCCCGCCGGCCCGCCCAGTCGACGATGCGCCGCGCCGTGCCGCCTCCGCCCGAGCCCACATCCAGGACGTCGAACTCGCGGCAGCCGGGCGGGAGGAGGAGGGCCAATGCCTCCAATGTCGTGGAGTAGCCGCCCAAGGCCGCATTGAGGAAGGCCAGTTCCTCCAGGCAATCGGACAGCTCCACCGGATCGAGGCCGGATGCGTCCATGAGCTCGCGGGTCTCGCTGCGCGTCCTGAAGTCCGGCGAAGCGGCGGCGCTCACGGCCTCGAGAGCACGGCCCCTTCCATGGTCAGCCCCGGCCCGAACCCCAGGGCCGCGACAGGGGCCCGAGAGGCCCGCCGAAGTTCCCTGTCCAGGACGAAGAAGATCGTCCCGCTCGACATGTTGCCGCAGGCGCTCAGGACCTCGAGGGAGGAACGGACGTGCGAGTCTTCCAGCCCCAGGGCCGATTGGACCTCCGAGACGATCCTGCGCCCCCCGGGGTGGATGGCCCAGGCGCTCTCGCCTTGTTCGAGCCCCGCCCGGCCCAGCAGCTCGCCGACGAAGCCGGGCGCGGCGGTCTTGAGCCGCGCGGGGACCTCTCGGTCCAGGCGCATCTCGAAGCCCGAGGCCCCGATGCGCCAGGACATCTGCTCGAGGCTGTCCTTTTCGACCCGGCAGTGCGTCGCGGCCAGGTCCGCCAGCCCATTCAGGAGACGTCCCGGCCGGGCATAGACGGCGGCGGCGGCGCCGTCCGCGAAGAGGCTGTTGGCCACGATGAAGTCGGGGAGGGCCTTCTTCTGAAAGTGGAGGCTGCAGAGCTCGACGCAGACCTGCAGGACCACGGCTTCGGGCTCGGCTCCCAGGATCTGCCCGGCCATCCTCAGGCCGTTGAAGCCCGCGTAGCAGCCCATGAAGCCCAGCACCGACCTGCGGACGTCGGACCTCAGACCCAGCCGCTCGATGAGGAGGATGTCGGGGCCGGGGGCGAACAGCCCCGTGCAGGTCGTGACGATGAGATGGGTGACTCCGGCGGGCTCGGCGCCTGATTCGCGCAGGGCTTTTCGGCAGGCCTCCTCCGCCAGGTCGACGCTCCATTTTTCGAACACCTTCATGCGCATCGCCGTGGTCGGGAAAGGCTCCAGAGCCCAGTTGGGCGGATAGAACTCGAACTCTTCAGGAGAGGCGCGGGTGTAGTCCGACAGGACGCTGTGCCGCTTATCGATCCCCGAGGAGGCGTAGATCTTCTCCAGGAGATCGAGGGTGAGAGCGCGCCGCCGGCCCTCGAGCGTCGCCTCGGCCAGGGACGCCATGAACCGCTTCACGACGGGCTGGCCCGCCTCGTGCGGAGGCAAGGCCGTCCCCAGGCCGTAGAGACGGGCTCGGGCCTTCCGGCGTCGATGCGAGGCTCTCATCATCTTCTACGCTCCTGCCCGGCAGCCGTGGATCGCGTGGAACGCCCTCTCGATGCCGCCCGACAAGAGGGCTCGGGGCAGGCTGCCGCGCGAGAGCCGGGCCGCCCAGCCCTCCGACTGGGCGAAGCGGCCGATCCAGCGGGCGGCGAGCACGATCGCGGCGGCGCGGACGCGCCGCTGCTCTTCGTAGCGGCGCAGCGCCGCCTCGATCGATCCGCGCCGGCCGAGGAGAAGGGAGAGCGCGAGCGCGTCCTCCACGGCAAGACAAGTCCCCTGTCCGAGATTCGGCGTCATCGGGTGCGCGGCATCGCCGACCAGCACGGCCCTCCCCCTCGCCCATCTCCAGGTCGTCGGCCGATCCAGCGCCGGCGTCCTGACGAGCGCCGAGTCGGGAGTCGCCGCGAGGACCTCGGCGATGGGCGCATGCCACCCCCGGAAATGGTCCAGGATCTCGGCACGGCTCAACGGCGCCGCCGACTCCGGCTGGCTGCGCGTCGCGTACCAGCACACCTTCCCATCCCCGATGGGCATGATCCCGAACCGCTCCCCCTGGCCCCAGGCCTCCGTGATATCCCCTTCGGCATAAGGGGAAGGCATCAGCGGGGCCACTCCTCGCCAGATCATGTAGCCGCGATAGGCGGGACGCTCGACTCGGCCCGTCACGAAACCTCTCACGACCGAGCCCAGGCCGTCGGCGCCGACGATGAGATCGAACGCCGGCGCTCCGCCGCTCTCGAAATGCGCGCGGAGCAGCCCCTCTCCTCCCGGCTCCAGACTGACGCCTTCGCATCTGCGGCCGACGTGGATGCGCCGCGGGTCCACGGCCGAGAGGAGCGCCGAGAGCAGCGCCGGCCGGCCCAGGCAGAGGGCCGGCGTCTCGCCCCCGGTGACCTCGACGCACGCCCACTCCCGTCCCCCGGGATCCTTGAGCCGGATCCTCCGCACGCGGCTGGCCGCTCGCAGGCACGGCCCCAGAAGACCGAGCTCGCGCAGGGCATAGGTGGCGTTCGGCCAAAGGCTCAGCCCGGCGCCGATCTCCCGTATCGAGGATGCGCGCTCGTAGACCTCGACGTCCGCCCCGATGCGGCCGAGCGCGATCGCCGCGCAGAACCCGGCGATGCCGCCGCCGATCACGGCCGCTCTCATGCCGCTATTCCTCCCGAGCGGGGACTCGGATCATCTTCACGACCTCCAGGACCACGAGCGGCATCAGCCCCGCCGCGACCAGCCAGACGCCTTCGCTGAAGGGCAAACGCGAGGTCCTCAGGATGCGGCCGAGCATCTCGCTGTGGTGGCTGAAGACCTGCAGCCCGAAGGAAACGGACACGACGACGACGAGGTTGAGGTTGGACAGGAACGGGATGCGCCAGAGCGGCTTCGTCTCGCTGCGGTTGCCGAACGAGCGGAACAGCTCGGCGTAGACCAGGACCGTGAAGGCGTAGGTCCGCGCCGCTCCCACGTCGCCCCTCTTCAGCATGAAGAGGAACACCGCGAACGCCACGCCGGCCGTCAGGAAGCCGGTCAGAAGCATGGTCGTGATGAAGCCGCGGTCCGTGATCTTCTCCAGCCGCCGGCGGGGCGGGCGCTTCATCACGTCGGAGTCGATCGGGTCGGTGGCCAGGCAGAGCGCGGGCAGACCGTCGGTGATGAGGTTGATCCAGAGCAGGTGTATCGGCAAAAGCGGCGCGGGGAGCCCCGCGATCACGGAAACGGCCATCAAGAGCACCTCGCCCGAGTTGCCCGCGAGCAGGTACTGCAGGGCCTTGCGGATGTTGTCGTAGATGCCGCGCCCCTCCTCCACGGCGGCGACGATCGAGGCGAAGTTGTCATCGGCGATGACCATGTCCGCCGCCTGCTTGGTCACTTCCGTCCCGGACTTCCCCATGGCGATGCCGATGTCGGCTCCCTTGATGGCGGGGGCGTCGTTGACGCCGTCGCCGGTCATCGCCACCACCGCCCCGTTCGCCTTCCAGGCGCGGATGATGCGCAGCTTGTGCTCGGCGGTGACGCGGGCGTAGACCGCCACCTTGGGCGCGTCCCTGCGCAGATCCTCATCGGTGATCTTTCCCAGCTCCGCCCCCGAGAGGAGGCGGTCCTCGCCCGCCGCGATCTTGAGCTCGCGCGCGATGGCCATCGCGGTGCCCGGATGGTCGCCCGTGATCATCACGACGCGGATGCCGGCGGCCCGGCAGCTCGCCACCGCGTCCTTCCCCTCCGGCCTCGGCGGGTCGTACATCCCGCTCAGGCCGATGAACACGAGGTCGCGCTCGACGCTTTCCGCGGACGCATCCGCCGGCAGCGCGCCCCCCAGGTCCCGTACGGCGGAGCCCAGCACGCGCAGCGCCCCCTGCGCCATCGCGGCGTTCTGCGCCAGGATGCCTTGGCGGTCCTGGTCGCTGAGAGGACGCACTCCCGCCTTCGTGTAGATGCTGGAGCAGAGCTTCAGCAGCACATCGGGCGCGCCGTTCGTCAGCGCGCGCAGGCTCCCATCGGGCTTGCGGCGGACGACCGTGCTGCGCTTGCGGTCCGAGTCGAAAGGGAATTCCTTCTGCCTGGGCAGCTTCTCCTCGATGCCCCGCGCTTCGCCGCCGGCTTTGGCTCCGGCCGCCAGAAGGGCCCCTTCCGTCGGGTCTCCGACGACCTTCCACGCGCCGCCCTCCTGGGAGAGACGAGCGTTGTTGCAGCCCAGGAGGACGGCCGCCAGCTCCAGGAGCGGCGCCGCATGCGCCCCTGCCGCCTTCCCCCCCCCGCAGCGCACTTCGCCTTCGGGGCCGTAGCCATCGCCGGTGACTTCGTAGCTCTGTCCATCCACCCAGAGAGCGCGCACCGTCATCTCGCCGACGGTCAAGGTGCCGGTCTTGTCCGTGCAGATGACCGTCGTGGAGCCGAGCGTCTCGACCGCCGGCAGCCGGCGCACGAGCGCGCGGCGGCGGGACATGCGCAGCACGCCGAGCGCGAGCGCCACCGTGACGACGGCGGGCAGCCCTTCCGGCACGGCGGCTACGGCGAGGCTGACCGCCGTCATGAACAGCTCGAAGGGCTTCGTGCCCCGGAGGAGGCCCAGCCCGAACAGGAGCGCGACGAGGGCCAGCGTCGCCCAGACGAGGATGCGGCCGAAGGAGTCCAGCTTCTTCTGGAGCGGGGTTGCTCCCCGCGCGCCTGCCTCCTCGATCAGGCCGGCGATGCGGCCCAACTCCGTCTCCATGGCCGTCGCGACGACGACGGCACGGCCGGTGCCCGCCGCGATGCTCGTCCCCATGAAGACCATGTTGCTTTGGTCCCCGAGAGGGACGTCCCCGCCCTCCAGTACGCCCGCCCGCTTCTCCGCCGCCTCCGACTCGCCGGTCAGCGCGGACTCGACGCACTTGAGCGACGCCGCCTCCAAAAGGCGCGCATCCGCCGCGATGAGATCGCCGGCCTCCAGCGCGAGGATGTCGCCTTTGACGATCCGCGCCGCGGGGATCGAGACGAGCCCCCCCTCCCGCAGGACCTTGGCTTGGGGCGCGGTCATCTTCTTGAGCGCGGCGATGGACTTCTCCGCCTTGTACTCCTGGAAGAAGCCGATGGCGGCGTTCAGCAGCACGATGGCGAGGATCGCGGCCGCATCGATCCTCTCGCCCAGCAGGCCGGAGGTGACGCCCGCGGCGATGAGGATCCAGATGAGGAGGCTTTTGAACTGGCTGAGGAGGATCTGAAGGGGACTGACGCGCCGCCCCTCCCGCAGCTCGTTGGGGCCCTCGGCCTCGAGGCGCTTCGCCGCTTCAGCGGCTGAAAGCCCTGTCGCCGCGGAGCGCACCCCGGCCAGCGCCTCTTCAGCCGACCGTGTGTGCCAGGCCTCGGCTTTCGGCGGCTCAGCGACGGCGGGCGCCGTGCTCATGCTGTCTTGATTATACCTCCCGGCGCCGAACCGCCTCAATGCGGAATTCCACCCGGGATCATGAGTAGTACTCCGCATCGTCCGGCTCGACCGGCCGGAGCCCGGCCTACTTCGGTACTATCCCGCCTGTCTCTCGTAGAACTCCGCATTGGCGCGGCCCGCGCCGCAAGGTATCCTCATCATAGGCCTATGAACACTCGCAAGCTTCGGGGGATCCTCTCGCTGATGGCGGCCGGGCTTTTCGCGGCCTCCAGCGTCCGCGCGCAAGCCGGCGCCGAAGAGAGCCCGGGGGTGCGGCAGGGCTTTTCGCTCGGCGGCCGCGGCGTGTATTATCGCCCCAAGGGCGCCGACCGCGGCAGCTTCGGGGAGGGGGCGCAGGTGCGCCTCCATTTCACCCGCGCATGGGCTCTGGAAGGCTCGGTGGATTTGCGCCAGGACCGGTTCGATGGGATAAGAGTGGACGTGATCCCCGTCCAGCTTTCGCTCATGGTCTTCATCCTTCCCCCGGGCGCCCGGATCGCTCCCTACCTGCTGGCCGGGGGCGGCTGGTATTACACCCATATCGGCGCGCCGGCCGAGCATTTCACATCCCGCTTCGGCCCTCATGCGGGAGGAGGGATCGGGTTCTTCCTGAACCGCTCCTGGTCTCTCGACAGCTCCTACCGTTATCTATGGACCGAGGACATCCATTCCCAGGACGCCGCGCACCCGTTGGGCCAGAATTTCAGCGATAAAGGCTTCATGCTCACCGCGGCCCTGAATTATCATTTCTAGCACCCGAGGACATTTCGCGTGACCGGCTCGAAACGACGCAAAATCAAGGTCTTCCTCATCGACGATCATCCGATCGTGCGCGACGGGGTGCGCTCCTATCTGGCCCATCACGCGATCGCGGTGGTGGGCGAGGCGTCCGACGGCAAAGAAGCCCTCCGCAGGGTCAGGAAGCTGGACCCCGACGTCATCGTATTGGACGTGAACCTGCCCTCCATCGACGGCGGCGAACTGGCCCGCCGCCTGCGCCGGCTCGTCCCCAGGGCCAAGATCCTCGCCTTCAGCATCCATTCCAGCGAGGAGTACGTGATGAGGATGGCCCGCTGCGGCGCGCAGGGCTACGTGATGAAGGACCAGCCGACGGCGGTGCTGCTCGAGGCCATCAAGCGCGTGGCGCGGGGCGGCCTGCATTACCCCTCCGACATGCCCGACGCGCTCCTGGTCTCCGGGGGCAGGTCTCTCCCAAGCCCGCCGGACGCCCTCACGCTGAGCGCCCGGGAGCTGGAGGTGCTGACCTTGCTCGCCGACGGGCTCTCCAACAAGGGCGTCGCGGCCAGGCTCGGCATCGGCGTGCGGACCGCGGAGTCTCATCGGGAGAATCTATCGCGCAAGCTCGGGATCGGCACGGCCGCCGGCCTCACCCGATACGCCATCCGCCACGGGCTGACTTCCCTCCAATAGCCCGGCCTGCGGGGTTTTCCGGGCCTCTGCGCGTAGTATTCCGTATTGGCGCGATGGCGGGGTGAAGGTAGAATGAAGCCGGTGTCCTGGCGCGCTTACACGGGCGGCGGACGCCGAGAGCTGGAGTGAACAGGAGATAAAATGATCAGAGCACAGGAACAACGAGCGCCGGTTTTCGCGGCTGAGGTCGCGGTGGACTATCCTCAAGAGAAGGAGCGCATCACCAGCCGCGAATACACTTTCCGCATCACGGCGAGAGCCGCGAATCGGGTGGAGATCTCGATCGATGACGGCGAGTGGCGGGCCTGCCGACAGGCCGAGGGCCATTGGTGGTACGACTGGGCGGGCTACATGTCGGGGAAGCACCAGGCGATCGCCAGGATCCAGCCGCAGAATGACGGCCAAAAGGCCACCTCCAAGAAAGCCGTTTTCCGGGTGGAACTGACTTAAGACCCCCCGCTCGAACGGCAAACGAAGAGCCCTCCGTCCGCGGAGGGCTCTTTGCTGGCAGCTTCTACAGGAGCCTCAGAATTTGTAGCCGGCCCTTCTCACTTCCTGCTTCCCCCGCGGTTTTCGTGTCTTTCAACCCGCTCCGGGCGCTCCGCCTTCTCGGGACGGCCGGCCTTTTCGGCCCGCTCCGCTTTCTTCTCGCGCCCCTTGTTCTCGGCCTTCTCCTGCTTGCGGGCGGCGGCGTCGACGCCCTTCACCTTGCCGATCAGCTTTCCGAGCTTGACGTTATGCTTCGCGGCGATCCGGCCCCAGCCCATGACCGGCGGCCCCTGCCGCTGGGACATGATCGACTGGACGTTGGCGTCCGTGATCCCGCCTGGCATCTTCTCGGCCAGCGCGAGCACGATGGAGATCTCCCCGTAGCCCAGTCTCTGGCCGCGCAGCCCCTGGACGCGCGCGTCATCCACCTTGTACTCGGACTTCAGCCTGGATTCGACCGCCTTCTGCCCTTCGGGCGCGGCCGCCCTCTTGTCCAGGTCGGACGAAGACTGCTCCAGCTTCTGCTCGTCCTTGGACAGCCCCTCCGCGGCCGCGGCGTACGACGCGGCACAGAAGGCAAGAACTCCCATCAAGCACAGCGCTGCATTCTTCATTGTTTCTCCTTTATGACTCAGAACCGATAGCTGCCGCCGAAACTCAATCCGTAGTCCGGGCTGCCGTCGGACAATCCCGCCAGCGCCCCGATGAAGAGGCCGCCCTGCTCGTTCAACCTGTAGTCCAGGATCCCTCGCAGATCGAAAGGCGCGGGCTCGCCCGACACGAGGGCATTGCTGCCTTCCAGGAGGGCCGTCAGGGTCAGCTCCTTGATCAGCAGGCGCGAGACGCCGATGTCCGCGGCCGCCTGGTTCCTCAGATCCAGGCCGGGCGGCGAACCGATGACCGTGAAATAGAGGTCGGCGAGGAGCGTCCAGCCCGGAGCGATGAGCTTGCCGGACTCGAGCCCGAACCCGCCGTCGAACTCGCCGGTGCCCAGACCCTTGTCCTTGTCCGCCGTGGGAAACTTCACTTTCCCGACCAAAGACAGATCGAAAGGCTGAGGATCCTCCTTAAGGATGTCGTAACCTCCGCGGACGAGCAGGTCGCCCAGCCCGGAGTGGGTGGTCGCGTCGGTCGAGACCGACCCCCTGCCGATCCTCCCCGGCTTCCCGCCCACGTTCGTCACCTGTCCGTTGCTGCTCTGGCTCAGGAACGGAACGGTGAGCGACGCGTTCCAATCGTTCCAATAGCGCTTCAGGGTGAAGGGGATGTAGAGGGAGCTCGACCGCGTACCGGTCCCGTAGTCCCCGGAAGCATAGTCGAGCGAGGAGCTGAACTTCCAGGCGAGGTCGCTCGCGCAGGCCGAGCGCGCCGCGGCCACGCACAGGAGCCCTGCCGCCAGCCAGCCGAGGCGTCGTGTCTGTTTCATCCTGTGAGCATACCAACGGACAGGGTCCCCGCCTATTGGGATTACTACGCGCCGGCTCCGTACAACTCCGCGTTGCCGCTTCCTCCTCGCGGGGGTTATACTTAGGGGTGAATTCTCTCGTGCGCATCCCGCTTTTTGCGCTCCTTTCATTCCCAGCCGGCGCCGTCGGCATGGAGGAGCCGCAGCGGCTCTCCCCGGAGGGCGAGAGCGAACTGCGCGCCGTCGTGGCTTCGGGCCGCCTGGAGACCCTCCAGTGGCCTCAGTTCGGCGACTACAAGACCGAGCTCGGGGAATTCTACCGGTCCGCCGGCTACACCCTGGCCTGGGTGCGGGATTCCAGACCGACGGCGAAGGCCCTCGCCGTCATCGAGCTTTTGCAGGCGGCCGACAACGAAGGCCTGTTCGCCAAGGACTACGACAAGCCCCTCTGGGAGGAGCGCCTCGAGAGCCTGGCGCTCCCCGGCCGCCCCGCCTCGGAGCCCGCGCTTCTCCGCTTCGACCTGGCTCTTACGATCTGCACGATGCGCTACATCCTGGACCGGCATCTGGGCCGGATCAATCCTCGGCTCTTCCACTCCACGTTCGACGTCGACGCGGACATCCGCAGCCCCCTGGATTTCCTCCGGGTGCGCGTCGTGTCCGCCGCGGACGTCGCGGCGGCGCTCAGCTCGGTCGAGCCGCCCTTCCCGGCCTACCGACGCCTGGTGAAGGCCGTACAGCGCTACAAGGAGCTGGCCGGCCAAGACGACGGCGAGCCCCTGCCTGCCTTCACGATCCCGATCAAGCCCGGGGATCACTACTCCGGCGTGCCTCGGCTGACGCGCCTGCTGGTTTCGCTGGGCGACCTCCCTCCGCAGGCGGCTTCGGACACGGACCTCTATGCGGGGACGCTCGTGAAGGCCGTGAAGCGTTTCCAGCGCCGCCACGGCCTGGCTCCCGATGGAGCGCTGGGCCCGAAGACGCTCCGCCAGCTCAACACGCCGCTGGGCCAGCGCCTGCGTCAGCTGCGCCTCACCCTGGAGCGGTGGCGCTGGCTGCCGCCCAGGCATTCCCGCCCGCCCATCATCGTCAATATCCCGGGATTCCGCCTCTACGCGGGCGATTTGCCTCCGCAGAAAGTGGTGGTCGGGAAGGCCTTCAAGCACCAGACCCCGGTCTTTGCGAGCCTGCTGACCGAACTGGTGTTCCGTCCCCCGTGGAACGTTCCGATGAGCATCCAGCGCCGGGAGCTCGTCCGGCTGATCGGGAAGGACCCCTCCTACCTGGAAGAGCAGGGCTTCGACGTCCTCGACAACGAAGGCGCCCTCGTCAGCTCAGGGCCGGTCAGCGCGGAGATCCTGGAGCGGCTCCGGAAGGGACGACTCTTCCTCCGGCAAAGGCCCGGCCCCGGCAATGCGCTGGGCCTGGTGAAGTTCCTGATGCCCAACACCCATAGCATCTACCTTCATGGCACGCCTTCCAGACGGGGCTTCAAGATCCCGCGTCGGGACCTGAGCCATGGCTGCATCCGGGTCGACGATCCCGAAGCGCTGGCGGCGTGGGTGCTGCGCGACCAGCCCGAATGGACGGCCGAGCGCATCCGGGCGGCCATGGACGGAGAGAAGACGCTCACGGTGAAGCTCGCCGAACCGACCCCCGTGCTCATCCAGTACGGGACGGCGATGGTCCAGGAGAACGGAGTGGTCCTCTTCTTCGATGATATCTACGACCGCGACGCGGCGGAAGGGGCGGCTTTCGAGCAGCTGGCGCGGACCGCGCGGTAAGTCACCACCGCCGCACGCGGCCGACGTCGACGTGGATGAAATCGGAGCGGGCGTAATACCCCACGCCGCCGCGCCGGAGCCCGAGCGCGGCGTCGCGCAGGCGGGCGGTGCGCACGCCCGGCAGGCGGACGTCGATGGCCTCCGCCCGCATGTGCAGGCTGTTGCCGGCCACGGCCTTGCTGCGGCCCCTCAGCAATCCGTTGCTCCCCGGCGTGCGGTAGCCGCAGATGACATGGATCTCGGCCTGGGGCCGGTCCGCCCTGGCCGTGAGCTCGGCGAGCAAGTCGAAGAGCCTCGGATCGAAGTGCTTGACCTTGTTCGCCCGGTGGTCGCGGAGGAACAGGTCGAGCTTCGCCAGCGCTTCGGGATCGTAGACGCCGTCCCTGCTGAAGACCACGTCGATATGCTCATGAGTATGGGTATTGAACATACGCAGCCGGTGCTCGCGCCGAGCGGGAAGCGTCCCGGAAGCGAAAGAGGAAGGCAGGAGAATGACCGCCAGGAGCAGGCTGCGCATATCTCACTATCCAGCGTAACAGGTATTCCCCGATAGCGCCATACCCTGGATGTTGAATCTCGATGAAAAGGCGCCGGCGGGCCGCAAGCTCCTAGGGAGCGGCCCGCCGGCAGGATCGAAGCGGCCCTTCGTCTACTTCACGATCACCTCGAAGATCACGCGCTTGTTCGCCTTGGCGGCGTCCGAGCCCATGTCCGCCTTCTTCCCCGAGATCTCGTACTCCGCCGGCCGCGTCTCGCCGTAGCCGATCGTGCTGATCCGGCTCGGCGCGATATCCCCTTCCATGATCAAAAACGACTCGACCGCGGCCGCCCTTCTCTCGCTCAGGAGCTGGTTGTATTCCTCGGTGCCTCTCATGGAGGTGTAGCCCGAGACGCGCACCCGGGTGTTCGGGTGCTCCTTCAGGAGCTGGACGTTCTCCCTCAGCGCCGCCATGCCCTCCGGTCTCAGGGTCGAGGAGTCGAAGTCGAAATGCGAATCCTCAAGAACGAACGCTTTCAGCACGACGGGCGGGCGGTAGGGCGCGACGTAGGGCTTCGGCTTGGCCGGAGCGACGTAGGGAGCAGGCGCGACGACCGCGACGTAGGGCGCCGGCGCGGCGGCGGCCGGAGGCAGCGGCTTCTCCGGGCAATTGAATTTGAAGGTCAAGCTCAAACGATGCGAGGTCCCCAGCTCGCCGGTGGGCAGCATGGCGTAGTCCAAGGCCAGGGAACGGGTGAGCGTATAGCCCAAGCCGATGGTCAGGCGGGTCATCCCGTTCAGTTCAGGGTTGGGATAGGTGAACTGATACCCGGCGCGCAGCGCCAGGACGCTGGAGTTCTCCTCGATGTTGCCGATCAGATATTCGGCGCCCGCCTGGATGCGGTTCACCCCCTGCTTCTGAAGTTCGCCTGCGCCGGCCAAGATCAGGTGCCGCATCAGCGTCCATGCCCCGCCCACGCGCCAGCCCGATGCCAGCTCGCTGTCGCCGACCTTGCTGCCCAGGTTGAAGTTGGAGTGCGCCGCACCCAGCTCAACGGAGGGGAGGACGTTCCATAAGAGCCCCAGGTCCCCGGCGTAGGCGTCATAGCGCTTCCCGGCGAAGTTCGACCGATTCCCCTTCACGGCGATGCCGGCCGACAGCTTGGGCAGGATCTCCATGCCCCAGCCCAGGCTGCCGGAATAATCCCCGGCCTCGTAGTTGTCGGTCGGGAGCCCGAGTTCATCCCTGCCGGGGAAGCTGCCGTAGTTCACGTAGCCGATGGATGCGGCGAGGCCGCCCAGCGCCCCCCCGCCCTTCTCATCCTCTTTGACCTCGCCCAAGGGCATCCCGAAGATCGCGATCTCCTGGATGACATCGCCCAGACCGGAGTTGTGGTGCAGGCCGACCTCGGTGCATCTCATCCGGCTCAAGCCGGCCGGGTTCCAGAGCAAGGAGGCCGACCCCTGAGGCACCGCGATGACGGCCGAACCCATGGACATGGCCCGGGCCGTCCCGCCCGCCTGCTGGAGGGGCAAGGCCCTGCTGCCCGCGTCGTAATCGGTTTCGACTGCCGAGGCCTGGCCGCAGAGCAAGGCGGCGGAGAGAAATCCTACTCCGATCGTTGATATTTTCATGAGATTAGTCCCCTCAATGCTTCACCACGAACTTCTTCACTGGCGAACGGACGACGTTCCCGTCTCCATAATCCCTTTCTAGGATGTAGAGATAGACGCCCGGCGCCAGTCTGGCCGTATTGAGCGTTGAAAGCTGCGGGCCCATCGCCTTGGCATCCTCCAGCCTGGCTACGATGTCCCCGATCACGTTGTAGACCCGGACCCTGGCCGTGCCGGCCCCTTCCATGCAGTAGGCGAATGTCCCCGTGGCGCCGGTGGCCGGCGATGGGAAGAAGAACTGGTCTCCGCAGACGCCCGTGGACGTCGCGGGCGCGAAGAGGTAGGTGTAGTTGGTCGAGCACGTGCCGACGCTGGTCGTCACCCTGAAGGGCACCAGCCCCGTCACAAGCGCCCCCGTGAGCGGGTGCCTGGGAGCTGTCGCGATGATCACGGTGGAGGACGTATTCACCGTATAGGTCGAGGCGGCCACCCCGTCGAAGGCGACGGCGTTGGGGCCGGAGAAGCCGTAGAAGTTCGTGCCGGTGACGGTGACCACGGTGCCCCCGAGCGTGAACCCGGATGTCGGGCTGATGGAGCTGATCGTGCACAGGCCGGGCGTCTCGGCTATGTAGTCATACGTCGTCGTGCACGTGCCGGAGGTGGTCGTCACCACCGCGAGGGACACCGCCCCGGCCACGAGCGGCAAGCCTGTCAGAGGATGCCTGGGCGCGATCGCGGTGATCACGGTGGAGGTGTTGTTCACCGTATAGCTCGAGGCGTTCACCCCGTCGAACGTGATGTGGGAGGGAAGGGAGAGGCCGTTGAAGCCGGCGCCGGTGATGGTGACCGTGGTGCCGCCGAGCGTGAACCCCGAGCTCGGAGTGATGCCGCTGATCGTGCAGAGGGCCGGGGGGGTGGAGAGGTCGACCGTGAAGCGGACCTGGGACGC
>DMEZ01000041.1:17771-23668 GCA_003450735.1 Elusimicrobiota bacterium
GGGGGCGGCCCCCCCCCCGCCACAAGCGCTCCGGTCAGGGGGTGCCTCGGCGCCACCGCGGTGATCGTGGTGGAGGTCGCGTACACCGTGAAGCTCGAGGCGTCCACCCCGTCGAACTGGACGGTGCTCTGGGCGACGTTGAAGCCCGTGCCGCTGATGGTGACCGTGGTGCCGCCGAGCGTGAACCCGGAACCCGGGTTGATGGCGCTGATCGTACAGACGGAGGCGGCCGGCGGGATCGGCGCGCCGAACGCCACGACCGGGGCGATCTTCGTGACGAAGCCGTCGAAGGCGTTCTCCGTCCCCGTGCCGTTGATCTGCTTGGTCGCGACGGAGCCGTCCATCAGCGAGCCGGTCACCAAGGGGAACAGGTGCGACGCCGTGAACCCCGCCACGTAGATGTTATGGTCGGCGTCGATGATGATGCCGGTCGCGGCCTGCGGCGGCGCCGCCGCTCCCAGATAGGTGAAGAAGGGCCGCGTCTGCCCGTCCGGGCCGATCGCCGCCACGAAGGCGTCCTGCCCGCCCGAGGTGTTCGACTGGACGGCCCCGGTCACGTTGATGCCGTTGGCTCCGGGAGTGAGCGTGTCGTTCGCGACGACCGGCCAATCCGAGGAGACGGTCCAGCCGGCGATATAGGCGTCGTCGCGGGAGTCCAGCGCCAGGGCGGCCGCGCGGTCGAAGCCGGTGGCGCCGATGTGCGTCGCATACACCATCTCCAGGGGGGTATCCGATACCCCCGCCGCGGGGGTCTCGAAGGGGTTCAGCCTGATGACGAACGGGTCCTCTGCGCCCGTCAGGACCTTCTGGTAGACGACGGGCCGCACCGAAGTCGGCAGATTGAAATAGGCGGTCGATGGGAAATCCGTGGTGGAGTTCGTCCACCCGGCCACGAACACGTTGTAGGGCGCGAGGCCGCCGTTGTTGAGGGCGATGGCGGTCCCGACTTCATCGGTGTTGCCGTTGATGTAGGTCGCATAGAGCAGGCCGGTCCCGTCCGCTTTGACTTTGACGACGTACGCGTCGGACGCCCCGACCTTCGAGCTCGCGAAGTGATGGGTCACCTCGGGGAGGGTGCTCGACATCGTCTGGCCCGTCACCCAGGCCTGGAAGCCGGCGTCCACCGCGATGGCGTTCCCGCGGGTGATCGTATCCCCGGGCCCCAGGAGCATCGAGTACACCACGGACACGCCCAGAGGCGCGATTTTCAAGACGAAGGCGCTTTCCGACGCCGTGCCCATCGTGTTGTAGGGAGCGAGCACGCTCAACGCCGGGGTGATCGGGAAATCCGTTGCGAACGTCGTCCCCGTCACGTAGGCCGCGCCGACCGAGTCCACCGCGATCGCGTTGCCGCTGTTCTTGCCGGGCGCGGTGTTGCCGCCCCAACAGGTCGAGTAGACCAGGGCGGGGATGTTCCCCGTCTGCGTCAGCTCCGCCACGAACGCCAGCGACGTTATCGCCGAACCCGGGAGGCCGGTGCACACCTGCATCGCCGGCCCGGCGGTCGGGAAGTTCGGAGACGAGGTGGCCCCGGTGATGAAGACGCGGGGCGTGCTCGGGCTCGATTTGTCCAGGCCGATGGCGTTGCCCTGCTCATCCCAGGTGCTGCCCATCCAGGCCAGCCACATCAGGCTCGCCCCGTTCGCGCTGAGCTTCGCCACGAACACGTCCGACCCGCCGCGGTTGGTGGTGTACACTCCGGTATAGGTCGTCGTGTTGGTGGCCGCGGGAAAACCGCCGGCGCCGCTCACGGCGGAGCGCGAATAGCCGGTCACGTAGGCCTGCTTCGTCGCGTCCAAAGCGATCCCGTTGATCTTGTCGTCCACGCTGCCGCCCAGGTAGGTCGAATAGACGATCTGGGGGTCGATCACCAGTTCCTTATTCCTCATATAGTCGCCCACGACGAACCGGACCTGCTTCTTCCCCGCGAGCGCGAAGCGCCCTTTCACGGGATTGCGCGCGCCGTTGCGCATCTGGTAGAGCGAGGGAGCCTTGTAGATCAGCTCGCCGCCCTCGACGCCGACGATCAGGTTGCCGCGGGAGTCCAGCCGGAGGTCCTTGCCGCCCTCGAATCCCAGGAGGATGCGCCCGGGGTTGGCTCCCGGCGCCACGACGAAGTCGTGCTCGACATGCCCCTGGCTGACGTAGTAGACCATGTCGATGCCGGGGTAGACCTGGCCGTAGCGCACCTTGGCGTACTGCTCCACGCCGACCTGCCATTTCGAGGGGTCCTTGCCGAAGAAATAGCTGGTCTTCCCGGGCAGGATGTCCCGGCCTTGGACCGCGGGGCTGGCATTGGCGCCCTTGAGCTTCATGCGCACCACGTCGGACTCCCGGCCTTTGGCGCCGGCGGCCTTGGGCATGACCATGACGGCTTCCGAGGATGTCAGGTACAGGTTGTAGCCGGCAGCTCGGGCGAAGAACTTGACCGAGGGGTCGGTCTGGCCGCGGTTGGCCTCGAAATACAGGGGGACGTTGAAAGGGCTCGCGGAGGCCGGGGCATGCGCATTCCGCGCCGCGGGCTTCTCGCCGCTCAGCTTGAACGCCGCTCCACCCTTATCAGGAGAAGACGGGGCTCTCATGGATCCCGCGTAGACCGGGCCCGAAGGACCCGCCAGCAGAGTCATCGCTACGAACAGTCGGCTCATCCTGAGAATCAAATTCATTTTCATTCCCTCCAAAACTTGCATCCGTTACAAAGTATAGTCCCTCGCCGATTCGACTACTATTCGGAGTTCTGCTGTGAGCCTGGGGTAGTACTACGGAGGGGAGCGCTTGGTGAAAACTACGGAGCCTTGCGCCTTTCCCGACGGAGGATCCGGCTTCCTAATGCCGCACCACGAACTTCTTCACGCGCGAGCGCTCGGAATACCCGCCGCCATAGTCCTTCTCCAGGAGGTAGAGGTAGACGCCCGGCGCAAGCCTGGCCGTGTTGAGCGAGGAGCGCTGAGCGCCGGCCGGCCTGGCATCCTCCAGTCTGGCCACCAGATCCCCGATCACGTTGTAGACCCTGACTCTCACCGTGCCGGGCTGGCCCATGCAGTAGGCGAAGTTCCCCGTGGCGCCGGTGGCCGGCGAGGGATAGAAGTAATCGTCTCCGCAAGCCGCGGCCGCGAGAAGGTAGATGTAATTCACCTGGCACGTGCCGACGCTGGTCGTCACCAAAAGCGGCACCGGCCCCGTCGAAAGCGATCCCGCCTGCGAATACCGCGGCGTCGTCGCGGTGATCACGGTGGAGGAAGAGTTCACCGAATAGACCGCGGCGTCCACCCCGTCGAAAGTGACGCCGCCTGGGCCGGAATTGCCGCTGAAACCGGTGCCGGTGATGGTGATCACGGTGCCCCCGAGCGCGATGCCTGAGTTCGGATTGATGCCGCTGATCGTGCAGAGGGCCGGGGGGGTGGAGAGGTCGACCGTGAAGCGGACCTGGGACGCCGAGGTCCGGTTGCCCGCGTTGTCGGCGATGGACGCGTCCAGGGTGTGGACGCCCGCGGCCAGGCTGGCCAGGTTCACAACGGCCTGGCTCGCGCCGGCAACGGCCGCCAGAGGGTTGCCATCCAGCCTCACCAATAGGCTGGTCAGGTTCAGACCAGAGCCCCCCGCATCAGCGTAGGTGATGATCGCCGTGGTGGAGGTGTAGTGGAAGAGGCTGTTGTTCGGCGGCAAAACGATGGCAATGGTCGGCGAAGCGAGGTCAACGATGAAGCGGACCTGGGAAGCCGACGTCCGGTTGCCCGCGTTGTCGGCGATGGACGCGTCCAGGGTGTGGGCGCCCTGGGCCAGGCCGGCGAGGTTGGCCGCGGCTTGACTTGCCCCGGCCGCCGCCGCCACCAGGTTCCCATCCAGCCTCACCTCCAGGCTTGCCAGATCGAGCCCGGTTCCCCCCGCATCCGCGTAGTCGATGGTCGCCGCAGTCGAGGTGTTGTTCATGAAGCTGCCCTCGGAGGGCCGGGCGATCGAGATGCTGGGCGAGCTCAGGGAGACCGTGAAGCTGACCTGGGACGCGGAGGTCCGGTTGCCCGCGTTGTCGGCGATGGACGCGTCCAGGGTGTGGACCCCCTCGGCCAGGCTGGCGAGGGCGACCGTCGCCTGGCTTGCGCCTGCCGAGGCCGCCAGAGGGTTCCCGTCCAGCCTCACTATCAGGCTGGCCAGGTTCAGCCCGGAGCCGCCCGCATCGGCATAGTTGACGATCGCCATGGTGGAGGTGGCGCGCATGAAGCTCCCGTTGGGCGGCTGGACGATCGATATCGCAGGCGAGGTCAGATCCACCGTGAAGCGGACCTGGGACGCTGAGGTCCGGTTGCCCGCGTTGTCGGCGATGGACGCGTCCAGGGTGTGGACGCCCTGGGCCAGGCCGGCGAGGTCGGCCGCTGCCTGGCTTGCCCCGGCCGCCGCCGCCGCCAGGTTCCCATCCAGCCTGACCACCAGGCTCGCCAGGTTGAGCCCCGCCCCCCCCGCATCCGCGTAGTCGATCACCGCCGCGGTCGAGGTGTTGTTCATGAAGCTGCCATCAAAGGGCCGGGCGATGGAGATGACGGGCGAGCTCAGGGAGACCGTGAAGCTGACCTGGGAAGCCGAGGTCTGGTTGCCCGCGTTGTCGGCGATGGACGCGTCCAGGGTGTGGACCCCCTCGGCAAGGCTGGCCAGATCGACCGCCGCCTGGTTCGGCCCGGCCGAGGCCGCCACCAGGCTCCCATCCAGCCTGACCACCAAGCTGGCCAGGTTGAGACCAGAACCCCCTGTATCAGCGTAGTTGATGATCGCCGTGGTCGAGGCGGCGTTCATGAAGCTGCCGTTCGGCGGCAAAGCGATGGCAATGGCGGGCGAGGTGAGATCCACCGTGAAGCTGTTCTGGGTCGTGGTCCGGTTGCCCTCATTGTCAGCGATCGACGCGCTCAGGATATGGGCGCCCTGGGCCAGGCCGGCGAGGCTGACCGTTGCCTGGCTTGCTCCGGCCGCGGCCGCTACCAGGTTCCCATCCAGCCTCACCGCCAGGCTGGCCAGGTTCAGGCCGGCCCCCCCCGCGTCCGCGTAATCGATCACGGCCGCAGTCGAGGTGTACTTCATGAAGCTTCCATCAGGCGGCAGAGCGATGGAGATGGAGGGCGAGGTCAGGTTGACCGTGAAGGTGTTCTGGGTCGTTGCCTCGTTGCCCACGTTGTCGGCGATGGACGCGCTCAAGGTATGGGCGCCCTCGGCAAGGCTGGCCAGATCGACCGCCGCCTGGTTCGGCCCGGCCGAGGCCGCCACCAGGTTCCCATCCAGCCTGACCCTCAGGCTCGACAGGTTAAGACCCGAGCCGCCCGCATCAGCATAGTTGATGATGGCCGCAGTCGAGGTGTAGTTCATGAAGCTGCCCTGAGCCGGCCGGGCGATCGAGATGACGGGCGAGCTCAGGGAGACCGTGAAACTGACCTGGGAAGCCGAGGTCCGGTTGCCCGCGTTGTCGGCGATGGACGCGTCCAGGGTGTGGACGCCCTGGACTAGCCCCGCGAGGTTGACCGTAGCCAGGCTCGCGCCGGCCGTCGCCGCTACCAGGGCCCCATCCAGCCTCACCCTCAGGCTCGACAGGTTGAGACCTGAGCCGCCCGTGTCCGCGTAGTTGATGAGCGCCGCAGTCGACGTATAGTTCATGAAACTGCCCTCTGCCGGCCGGGCGATCATGATCGTGGGCGAGGTCAGATCCACCGTGAAGGTGTTCGTGGTCGTGGCCGCGTTGCCCGCGTTGTCGGCGATGGACGCGCTCAGGGTGTGGACGCCCTGGGCTAGGCCGGTGAGATCAGCGGTGGCCTGGCTCGCGCCGGCCGCCGCCGCCACCAGGGCCCCATCCAGCCGCACCGCCAGGCTAGCCAGGTTCAGACCTGAGCCGCCCGCGTCCGCGTAGTTGATGAGCGCCG
>DMEZ01000037.1:0-66596 GCA_003450735.1 Elusimicrobiota bacterium
ATCTTCAGATAGTTGAGCTGGCCCTGCGTCGCCTTCTCGCCAGCGCTGCCATTGCTGTGCCCGTTCCCATTACCGCCATTCTTGTTTATCTCAACGGTTCGCCTGTCTTTGGCGACATTGGTCAAGATTGAAAGAGCCACGTCCTTGTCGCTGACTCTCGACATTAGATCGTTGTACGTTTGTATATATCCATCAGCTTCCATTGTCCTTCACCTCCTTTCAGTTTTCTGGAAAACATCAAGTCTGTCATCAAATACATCATTCTCTCTCCTCAAGCTCTGCCCGCCTGTCCTTGGCAGTCTCAACCAGGATCACAAGCGCGACATCCTTATCCGTCACATAGCTCAGGATTTCACGGTATTCGCTTATGTACTCTTCAAAGCCCATCTTCTTCAATGGCTCTCCGCCAGCAGCTTCTCGCACAGTTCCTTTAGCTTCCCGAATTCATCCGCGGTAAATAGCCAGTCCTGACTCATGTTCGTTGCTATGCTTTCCTGAACAATCTCCCATGCCTCTTCGTCGTTCTCCGCCTCGATTCTTTCCCCGAACACACCGTCACAGCCGAGTTCTCTTGAAATGACAAAGTAGGGCTTCATTTTGTGTTTTGCCATTACCAGCAGCCGCCCTCCTCGACTATCTTCTGAATCTCGGATACCTTTGTTGGCGTCCAGTGGCCATCAAAATCAACCTCAAAGACCCCTTTGGCTTTGAGTGCTTTCAGCTCCCGAAAGCTGATGTATCCCCATTCGGCCATTCCGCTGCCTGGGAACAATATCGCAAATCCGAAATACGCATCCTCCCCGTCATACTCCGTTATGTACCAGTCGCAACCCCCTAGGAAGAAGTGGGCATGCACGATTTTGTCTCGTGTATGCTCCCCATCCTGCGAATAAAGCGGGGGGAGTTTGACAAGTTCTCCCCTTGTTGGCTCATTCCACATTTTCGCTCCTCCCGCTTCCCTCAAGCAAAATTGCACGCTGCTCGAAGAAATCCATCCGCTTCTGGCTGTCCGCGTAACCTTCAACGCTCTCCCTGGCCAGCCATTCCAGCTCATCCTCTGTCAGAGAGTCGACGGCGCTATTAAGCGCCTCGACATCTGCTCTGTATCTGAACTGCTGTTTCAACACCCATCTGCTTGCGATGACTTTCTGCTTCCGGAACTTCTCGCCATTCGAAAGCCATCCAACCACATCATCCTCAATCCTCAACTTATTTTGTCCATTCATTTTGATTCACCTCCTTGTAAATCATCTCGACCATCAAATGGCCTACACACTACCGAAGGCCAGCGACGGCCGCTTGCGCTGTCGCTTCAGCGGAAGCGCGGCCTCAAGGAGGGAAAGACTTAAATTGACCGAATGGTGAGGAGGCCAGAATGCCCGGCTGACGAATCCGCTAGCCCCTGCGGCGGATCATTTATGTCTTTCAGCGCTGGAGCTCAACCCCGAAGGGTAAGAATGCCTGGGCAGCATTCGCGCCGTGGATAACCTGCCCGGAATGAGGGCGCGGCGCGCTATTTTACCGCGATTGTACGCGTTGATAATGTCCTCAAGAATGCCATGCGACGGAATGTTAGAATCGCCTCGAGAGTGGAGGCTTAAAGATGGGAAACTTCAACGCCGATGACTTCCAGAAGAAACTATTCTTGCAGTTAAAAGGCAAGACCTGGGAGAACAGCAATCAATTGATGGAGAAAATGCACGATGCTGCTGTGTCCCTGGAGCCAAGTCCCGAAGAAATGTTGTTGGCATGGTCAAAATTGGGATTCATAATCGCAGCCAATATCGAAAGAGAGCATCAGTCCATAGATGCTGAACATGCTGTTCTGAAGGGAGCTCTTGACTGGCTGGCCAAGCATCCAACTGGGCCACATTGATCCAGGCGCTGGCGAGAATCCCTTTCCATTGCTTGCGGCAGATGACCGGAGCCCCCGACATATTCATGATGAAGGGATTCCTATAACTGGTCAGCTATTGTTTTACCCTAATGAGCTCTTCTTCAGAAATCTCTATGGTCCTGAGGGGGCCGCGTTTCGAAGCCGACTCCTGCTCCTCGCATAGATCAATGACGAGTACAAAGATTGTCTTGTTGTTGTGCGTCATGCAAGGAACGGACTGCTCTTGGGCGGCGAATGGGAACCGGATGTCCTCCGGGCAGAACTTAAAGACGACCAAGTACCCGAACGGCTCATTGAAGTCAACGGTGTAGGAGTAAATCTGATTGAAGGCGTTGATGAGATAATGCTTCCCCTTGTCTGAAGTAAAGACCTTGGCATCAGCGACCAAGCGCTCTGGCCCTGTCTGGGCCCCAACCAGATCTGCAATCCCGGACGCTGACCGAGGCTCGATTGAGAACTCGATTCCCTGCTCGAAGAGATATTCGTACAAGTCATACGCGAGGTTCTTTTCTCCCTGTTGGGTGTCCGCGTTCCATAGTGCCGCAAGCCTGCTCCGCCGAAACCATTCGCAACGATGCTTGTAGCGCTTTAGCTGAGCGAGAATTGCTCGCTGATCGTCGAGTTGTTCGTCAATGTAATCGTATAAGGGCTCAAGGAATATTGAACGAAACGATTCTACACTTGCGTCGTCCTTTGAGTCCCGGTCGTACCGGTGGCCTACTGAACCCTCGATACCTTGGTCTGTATGGGCGACACACTTCTTGATCACGAAGTATGACGCGGCAACGATTTCCATCTCCGTGCTAAAGCCGGGTGTCTGACCTTGTAGGATTTTGTCAGCCTCCGCCGCCATCTCTGGCTTCTTCTTTTCAAGCTCTTCCAGTACTGAGGACAGAAGAGAATCTCCCTGAAGGAATCCCCAGTACTGCTTGAGGCCGAGGTGGAACAGCTGAAGGCCTGTCGAGTTCAGTCGGCGCGTGCGCTTTTGAAGCTTGTATCGGAGACTTCGAATCAGTTCGTTATTCATTGGGCACCTATGACCGAATGTTGATTGTCATTCCTTTGAGCGTATTATTCAGTTCTTCTATCGCCCGCCTGAATCGATGAATAGTCTTGCGACATTCGTTCATCTGATCGTCCAGCTGGATATTGCGTTTGCATCCGCCGCAGATTACGATGTCTCGCAACCTAGCCTGCTTCAAGAATATGGTGTTGTAGAAGCTGCAATTGGGGCAGGGAAACTCTATTGGATGCTTGTCGAGCCGAATCACATTTGCATTTTACGATACCTGAAGCCAGCAGGGGCGTCGTAGGATGGCGTATCACGCTTCGGAGTTATTTATCCAAAGGTGTAGGGGCCACGCGCAGGCGTGAACCTCTTTTTATTCCTTACGGTTGTAAATCGGAACCCCCGGCACAGTCCCAGTTATCTAAAACTACCAGAGAAAGATATTTATACGAGCTGCTCTTGGATCCTGCATGGAAAGCAGAACATTCACAGCAGTGCTCCATAGGGAAGAGGACATGTATGTTGCTGAATGTCCCGAAGTCGGTACCGTGAGCCAGGGCGTGAGCATTGAAGAGGCAGTCAACAATCTTAAGGAAGCGACCGGACTCTATCTGGAGGAATTCCCATTAGAGGGGCCAGAGAAGCCTCTAATGACGATATTTGAGGTAAAAGATGTCAAGGCCAAGAAGAGTGTCCGGGCATGAGGTCGTAAAGATTCTCTGCAATCGATTTGGATTCTATGTGAGCGGGAGATCTGGAAGCCATGTCCGACTTGCCAAGGAGACCCCAACAGGAAAAATCGGTTGCGTCGTTCCTATGCATCCTGAATTGAAGACAGGCACTCTCAAAGGAATTCTCAGGCAAGCCAAGATATCAGAGGAGCAGTATTTGGCAGAGCTTTGAGCTGGCTCAGGGAGCTCTCTCGTAATTTCAGCGTCGTAGCCCACCAAAATAAACTCCCGCGGACGTATCAAAGCAATGCTCAGGCGTTGCCGTGAAATGTCCCGAGGCGCACACGCTCTGCTCATAACGCTCATCAGAATACTTGAAGAAACTATATTCCCATTCATCCTCGGATCCCAGATAGCCAAGCCGGCAAAGCTCCACAGGGGATGCTCCGAGAGGCGCGTAGCGCACCATTTGGATAGGACACACATCTTTCGTTCCACGCTCCAGGGCTGCCAGATAAGCATAACGTCCATGGAAGCGTATGAGGATCATGGATATCTTCTGGCCCCATTTCCGTCTTGCATGCCGTAACAGGCGCGATTTCAAAGCCTCTCGAATAGGCTCAGGAATTGGGCATCGCGGATTTCTAACCCAAGTCACTATTCCTCACAGAGGATACACATTCCCAGTTTCAAGCATCTTCCAGTAATCATTCATCTTCCCTATCGCCAAGCTCATGCCATCCCCTACTCGAGCCAACTTGGCCGCTTCAGCCGGCACTTGGACAGGCCCAATCTCCGCAGCCCCTTTCTTCGGCCTTGGTGAATCCTCATAGTCCTCATCGACGGGAACCAACCATAAGGCCGTCGGTCCGACTCGGGTCACGGTGAAATAGCCATCCAGTATTTCCGTCGGCTGCTTGTGATGGATTGCTTTTAAAACAGCTGCCTTCCGGGCGTAGGCTTTTGGATCTCGCCGCCATTCTTCGAATTTAGGCAAATCGCGTTGGGCAAACTCATATAGGAGCCTAGACAGCTTCTCGCATCGCTCCGGCTCACCCTTCAGCTCCTCAAACACCCTCGTCATTTCCCTGTGGACCTTTTCGCTGATGACAGCCTTTGCCCACAACCATTCGACGAATTCCATGAGCATTGGCGCATATTCCGCCTTGTTGTCACAGATGACCTTCTGGATAATGAACCAAGACAAGAAATGGCGGAAGTGCCAGGCCTCAAGCTTTGAGATTTTGGCAAGGACGATCAAAGGCGCTTGCTCCACATTCGATTCCAACTCTCCGTAGCCGGCAAGGTAGTCATTAAACAGTCTCATGACTCCCTTTCGACTGTCTTTGGCCTTTCTATTCCCCTTTGCTTCCTTGATGAAGTCGGAAATGATGTCGCTGATTGTTTTCTGTCCCATGCTATCTCCTACCAAGGTTCGAAGTGATATGAAATGTTGACCTTATGGTTCTGATGCGCCATGAGCTTTTGCAGAGTCGGGCTCGTTGTATTGTTCCATATCCTCTTCATCCCGAAGTAGAGAGACAGCTTGATCTTTTCTTTGCAGGCGAGGCATTCGATAACCATTTTCACACACCCTTGTCTTCCCATTCTTATGAAACCCGGCCGACGTGCCGACCACGCAGTCTCCGCTGTTCAACTACTGCCTCGCGAATAACTGCCCAGCCATTACGGGCTCTGGTCGCGGCAAGAACAAGCTCGGCAATTTGCTCTCTCCCATCCTCAGGCTTGGGAAAGGAGGTGCCGTCTTTGACAAATCGCTCGGCGAAGGCTAGACGCACCTTGCGATCTGGCCTCTTGAGGACATTGGAGTAGGCCTCGCAGACGAAAGCGAACAGCTCACGAGAATCAAAGCGGACATCCAGAAATCTCTCTTGACCCCGTCTGACAGTCAATCCGAAGTTCTCGGGCTTGAGATAGTGAAGAAGATGCGCGGCCTCATGGATCACGACATCGCAGTAAGGATCAGCTTTCTTCTGCGCGGAAGGCTTCACATGCGCAAAGGCCCCAGCAGACAATCCATCCATCCCGAGCTTGAGTCCTCTTGGAGCCAAGCCGTAGTCATGGAAGTAGAGCCAGAGCACCTGCCAGGCTTCGCCTATCCACGTCGTGGACATCTCCGCTTCCATCGCGGCCAAAGTCGTTTCATGGTTCAGGACGAAGACTCGGAGCCCGAGCTCGCGCAGGGCAACCTCTCTCCAGTCGGGCTGTATGAGACCATCGACCATTGGCCGGACCAAATTCTGAACACCGTCGGCCGTGACCGTGGGCACTCGCCTGGCCTCGGGAGGAAGATATCTGGCCAAGAGACAAAACAGATGCCTGAGAGCGGCGTATTTGCGCTTCTTTCGTTCTTGAGCGTTACGCATCCATTCCAGAATGTTTCCTTCGGGAACAGAATCCTCTGAAGCCTTCTCCCCTGTGCGGAGGAAAGCTTTTATGGCCCTTGCTTCCCGCTGATTGCCGGGAGAGGCATGTCCTGCCGCCTCTGCGATGCAGGAATCAACGATCTGCCGAGGTGTTTTCCGGGAACTGGACATCGATGAAGAATACCAAAATGGGGACATCTCGAGCCCTGGGGAGGAAACGCGTCGCATAACAGTGGTGGCAAGTATACGATCTAAACTGCGAGCTGCCTTGCAGATACAAGGTGTTACTTGTAGTCAATATGCCAATAGCAGCTTTCGACACCTTTCCCTGTTCGAGTATAGACGTATGATTTGTCATTCTTGAACTCGACAGTCAGCAGCCCGTTATCCAGTTTCATTTGCCCGCCATTGAGCGCTTCCGGCGAGATTGAGAATGATTCGGAAAGCCGAGTCTTGGCTAATTCAATGGCATCTTCCAGCTTCAATTCTCCCAATTCTTTAGCAGGCTCTGGACAATATCTGTCTACAAGGCGTCGTATCTGAATTACTAAAAGCACTCCGAGAAGATGCATGGTTGCGTTAATGGCGGGATCATGGAGAATAATGTTGATGAGGCCACTTTCTGCACTCGCCCCATGTTCAAAGCGACTCTTTGTGACTGAAGACTCCCAACCATCTCCTTTTTCCTTGCAGATTATGTCTTCAACCTCACGAGCTAGATTATAGAAGTCTGACACATCTGGAATGTCGTATACAAAAATCTGATAGTTGCCCACACATTCCGGTTTTGTACCGGCATAATTCCAGTTTTCTAGTTGTGTAATTGAAATCTTAATTCTATCCATAGGATCTCCTGATTGATTAACTGAATGGCGTTCTAAGTGCTGACAGAAATAGGCTCGTAAATGCTGGACAAACGATTTAGATAACTCCTGCTTTGAGCATGGCCCATAAAGCTATAACCCCGAGCAGCACTAGGAGCAGCCACATCCACAGTTTCCGCGGCGCTGGCGCCGAGTCAATCTTGCCAGCCTCGGGCGTGCCACGCCGACGCCTTTCGATCTCGAGAAAGGCTTGCCGCTTAAAGTCCGGCTCATCGCGTTGCATAGTCGCCGACAAATATATTCGATCCAAGCGCTTCAGTGATTCTGATTTGAAGTAAGGCTCTGTCCAGGCGTCGGTGGCATCGAGAGGGGCCGGCGCTTTGCTTGTGCCGGTGCTGGCGCAGTAGCGAAACCGAGAAGGCCTGGGTGCCTATTATCGCCAATGTTCATCGCCAACAGAATGCCGGTCGATCCAGCATAGCCTTTCACACGCACGCCGTTGTTCTCTATGAGTTTTCTCATGAAATTGCTTGCTCCCTAAAGTAGGCCTATCGGAACTTCAAAGAGTCTCTGCTTAAGACTACATCATGTCCGTCTCATTCTATTTATTGCCATGCTGGCCGTCCCACTTCTCTTTAGCTACCTTCTCTGCTTCTTCAGCAGTGCGCCCCCTTCCCTCGACCTTGTGTTCACCATCAGAGATAGTCGCCTTGTAGTGGTGGTCGCCTAAGAGACGCTCCACAAGAAAGCTATCCTTCTCCGTCCTCGATTTCTTTTCAGTATCCATGAGCATCCCTCCGTCTGACCTTAGGACATGAGTATAATACCACAACGGCGTCGGTTGTCGAGTTGTCAGCATCGGCCTGAAGGAGTCCTCGTCGCCGAAGTGCTCCCGGCCATGGTCCCGTGTGGTACAATCACCTAAGGCTTGATGGACAACGCCGACGTTCAGGATTTGTGTGCCGAGGGCATTCACATCAGGTTGGCGTTGGAGGAGTTCGGGGAACATCTTATAGTTCCAGCGGAGTGGAGGAGGTTATAATGGCAGACCCTAGATTCGAAGAAATTCAGACAATCCAACAACTCACGAAAGCACTTTCAGTAGAAGACACTGTTTGGCTGCTAATTCTCGGAGATGGGCCCTGGCGGGAAGATGTATTGAATAAGGCGAAGGAGCAAGTCACCGACCAGCCACAATTCATGGCGCTCTGGCTGAAAGACATCAGCATATTGACCTCTGAGCAACTGAAGCATTTCATTGGCGATAATGTAGGAGCGGTTGCCTGTGGCATAGCAAAGAATGGCGGCATGGCAGAGGAACGGCTTGATGCAGCCACAGCCAAAAAGGGTGCTCGGCTCGGCCGGCTTCTTCATCAAGCAGAATCCTACAAAGGACATGGATTCTGCCTTATCCATGGGGACTTTGATGGGAATAAATGCCAAAAGTGTATTCCCAATGCGTAACCCAACCCAATATACAAACAGCACCCGGTTGCTTCCGTCAATTCTTGTGTTTTTGATTGCATCCCTCGCATCGCCTACTCATGGTGCTTCCCGGGTAGGCAATAACATCCCTCTGGGACAGGGCATTGCATTCACGGAATTCGACGACGGGAACAAGCCCCGTGATTTGGTCAATGCTGCTGATGTTTACGAAGCTGATGTGAATAGCACTCTTCTTATCAAGCTTGATGCGCTTGCGATTGCCGCCTCGCTACCCCAGAGTGAAGCTGTAAGAGCTCCAACTCCGCCGACTCCTCCGGAGACGGTCCAGAAACGAGAGCAACTGTTTCGTTCACTCAGCACCCTCAACGATTATCTTTCAATTTGTCGCAGAATTGCCGTCTTGTTTGAAAACCGTTCGACAGGCACCGCAATCCCAGGGCTACCCGAGCTCATGTCTCAGCACGGGACAGCATATATCCGATTGCAGGATGATCTTCTGGCATATCTGACAGTTAGTCAACAAGACTCCAAACAGGGGAAGAGCGCTGTCGACGTGCGCGACGAGCTATTTGAGGGGCCGCTTAAGGTGTGGAGCAGCAAGGTCCAATCGTTTCTGCAAGAGGAGATTCAACGATTGGACCAGGAATCAGCACGGCGGTTGGCTGAGATAAAAGCCAACGCAAACCCCTTTTCACTTCAGCTTAGCGCAGAATTGGTTAGGAAAGGTGAGCGCATTAAACGGATTCATTTGCCTGGCTATGACAGCCACGAAGAGGGAGAGTACAAGCCAATCGACAAGATTTCCTTTTCTATGCCGGATGAAGAAAAGAAGAAGCTTCAGTCTGAGATGGACTTCAATCGCGAAATCGCATCGCGACTAAATGAAACACGGGATCTTAGAAAGAGCCTCCTTGAGGCGTTGTCTCGCATTTCAGAGACGGCGATTTCCAGAGCGCGAACATTCTGTCAGGAGACGAGGAATACCTCGAATGAAATCCAAGCCCTCGTCACCTCAAGCATAATTGAGGAACGCGCTCAGGGATATGAGTTGCTTGAAGGCGAGGCAAAACCGGTCGTAGACGGCCAGCTGAAGGAATTTCAGCGAATTATTAGTTCGAATGTTGATGCGGTTCGGACATTTCAAACCACTATTGAACAGCGGCTGCCCACTGCGACAAAATTAGCTTCTCTTCAAGAGGCCAATGACCCTATAGATGTCCTGGATCAATTTCTGAAGCTTACGACCGAAGTGCCTTCTACCCTGAACTCTGCCTATAATGAACTTCAGCAGCAGTCAGAAGTCATTCGCAGTTCCTTCACGAACTTTGGGCGGAGTCTGGAAAGCAGTATTAAATCCTTATCGGGCGCCGCTCGAACAGCAGTTGATATTGAAAAGGCGCGCCGTGAGAAGCTACTGCAAGATATTAGGAGCAAGCTTGAGGTCTATAAAGCCTCTCAAGTTGATCCCTTTGTGGATTTTCTAGAGGGACTCAAGAGAAATGCTGACAAGCTACGATCCAGCGCCGTTCCAACATTAGCGTTGAGCAAGGGTTTAGACCCTTCTCTGATCGACGAGAAGACAATAATAAGGGCATTTGGATCCATAATAGACACAAAGATCAGCATACCGCGGAGCGGCAGAATAGAAGGCGACCAGATTGAGCTACATATTGTCGCTCGGCAGAGCGGCCCGGCATTCGAGCCTATCCAGAAAGCACCAATTCTTGGTGAGCGTGTCCCCACATTTACTTTAAAGAAGTTCGGAGCTTATAGCGAATTCTCCACAGGTGCGGCTGCTTTCTTCAATACAGTCAACTCAAACAAAACTGAGTTCGGTGCACTCACAACATGGGTACTTCATAAACGTTCACGAACCAGTTCAGCCTGGAATATTGTCAACACTGGCATAGGTATGCACGCGGCAGGCATTTCCAGTGGACTCGGAATAGGAGCCTCACTGCATCTATTCCCGGGGAACTTCTTCCAGGCTGGTGGGGGCCGTACCATGCGGTCTACAGGCGATAATCAATGGTATTGGTTCGTTGGCCTACGCCTAGCAAACTTCAAGATGCCAACAATGAGCAATTGAGGCTAACATGGGACAACTGATTGCGATGTGCTATCCGACGAAATTGTTTCTGAATGCTGCCGACCACACCTATGTACGGTGTTGCACTACTGGCAAGAAAGCCTGGGGCTGCTGGGGAGGCAAGGCCCGAGGAACCCCACTTCGCTCAGGTTTAGGCAGCACTGCCCGGGCGGATGCCATAGCCGGGTCTGATGAACGTGCAGGAATTTCGTGCTATTTGATTAACGGCGTCTGCCACCAGGCCGCAAACCGCATCATGTTGCCAGCAGGTATTACTGTTATGGGGGCGCGTGGCTATGGCGTCTCTGAAGCTCTGTTTGGCACATACGGAAGGCCGCGGGGCTTCTTAGGTCTCTGCAATGCGCCCTTCAATCAGTACTCAAATGTCACGGGAGATCTGGCAGAATGCGTTGCTGAGCCGGCAATTCCGAAGCCTAGGGGCCTGATGAGCTTCAAGACGGTACCCCAGGAAGAAGACAAAAAGCATCGGGCATATCTTGATGGTGTCCTTAAAATCTACGCGAAAACAGAGTTCATTTCCAATATTAAATCTCTAATCGCTGGTCGTGATTTGGAGGAATTTCATGTAGAGCTATTTGCCCATCAGACCAAATTCCGCCTTGGTGCACAGATGAAGGAAACTCTTGCCAGCAAATTGCAGGACATACGTCGTTCGACAGAACGTTCTCGCATGAAGATTGAGGACTACTATACCAGGAAACAATTGAAGCTGAATGAGTTTGTCGATGAATTCAACAGAGAGACTAAGGTGTTCCAACACGCCATAGCCGGCGTATTATCCCCCAAGCAATACAAGGCTCTTTTTGGTTTAGCGCCTGGAGAAACAATTGTTCTGGCTGATCCAGATATCGTGAAGAATGCATTCAGTCAGAAATTGAAGCGTCTTGAGTCGTAAACAGACATAATACAGGAGCCTGTATCGCGTCATGCAGCCACAGTTTGACCATGGGCCTCGTCTAACAGACGAAGAGTACGAGAAAAGAATCATTGCTCTTCAAAAGGCTCTTCCGCCCATGCCTTCAAAAGAAATGGATAGGGCTTCTCGTCGTGCCGCCCTGAACCTAGCCATTGACCACCGCCTCGGCGTAGACTTTCCAATCAAGCGACGCGAGGCGCTCTGGGCCATACAAGAGAATGTTGAGAAACGGAGGCTCTGGCTCGTATTCCATCACATCCTAAAAGACCTCTTCAGACAAAGCCTTGCCTCTAAAGCTCAGGGATTGGCGCGCTTTCTCGTAGATGAATACGCAAAAGTTCTTACCCAAGCAGAGCTAGATAGTTTCTTCGGTTCTGATGAGGCCAAGAATCCGACATTGCCTATCGATGAGCGGAAGCTGTAATGACGCTTCGTTAGGCCCAATGAAGGCATAGCAGCGGAATGTCCAGAGTGCGAGAAAACGGAAGCGAAACTGCTCTAGATTGAGGTGTTATGGCAGACATTCAGGTTTCTTCGATACCAAATCTTGATATCTGGAAGCAAAAGCCGCAAGTGGTTAAGGATGCCGAACTAGACGCGGCTTTTGAAATTGTTTGGCGGGATTGCTTGACTGAGTATCGTGAGGCGGAGTTGTCGAGGGTACATATCCTGTTGACTGAGATGAATCGGCGATCAGCTAGACAGAACTACCGTTTATCTATCGGCATAGCCATACTTGCCCTGACTGTTGCGTTACTATCTTTTGGGGTTGGGATATCCATTAGAGGGGGGAATGCTAGATTCAACAAGCAGGTTATTGAATCTTTGAATGAAGGGAATGAAGCCATTAGAGATTTGACATCTAAATTCCAACAACTCCTGGATGCTAATACCACGAGACCCCAACCGTCGATCGAGTTAAAGAAAGTCAACAAACACAACCGCGGATGATTATCCCCATGTTCTTCAGGCACATTGGCATCGACTACTCCGGCGCCGAGGCATCGACAAGCCGGCTGAATGGGTTTCCGGATTTCCTTGTCTCACCGACCGAGGGACATTCAGCCATTGCCGCGGCGACCAGTCTCAATGAAGGGATACCCAGCAAGTTGCCGAAGACCCATATATGACCACTATAGAATTGAAGCTTGTTCATGATGTTGAGTCTACCTATCACGCTCCCTATCGCGGAGCAGTTATCGGTGAGCCCATTAGTCACCTCCTAGTTGAAGCAGTCGAAGCAGCTCGTAATAAGGACATATACAGAGCGAAAGCAGATTTTAAGGCAACGTTCAAACTGGTCAAAGACGCTCGCGATACGGAATGGGTTGTAAATCGGATATTTAATAGCGCCAAGCTTTTTATCTTAGACGGTAATCACCTTGCTGCGTTGGACATGTTCGAATTGGCCCAAAAGGCTTTAAGAAGAATGGCTGTAGGTTTGGGTGACGAGAGAGCCCGGATGGTGATGGGAATCCGTTGTTGCTGCGCTATTACTAGAGGAATTCATCAGTGGGTCATCGGCGACTATAAGTCGGCGGAAAAGGCTTTTTCGTCGGCACGCGAACTCGTGGGAGTGAAGAGGGAGAATCTCGAGGATTTGGCGTTCTTCTTCAATAAGCAATTCACCCTCTTCTGGGTTGACCGTGAAATCGCGCGCTTACCTACGCTAAGTGGGCTTGCCAGGGCTACCCGACTTCTTTGGGAGGTTTCGTCACCCATCGAGAGAGAAGCCGCTACTGAATTGAAGGCCAATAGGCTCACGCACAAAGATTGGATTATAGATTTGGCAAATCTGCGGAATGGGCTCACTGCCCTGCGCTCTCTTGTGGAAGGCTATCCTTTTGAAAAGGATTGTCTGGCTGGGATCGAGCCGATCTTTGCTCGTAATGGGATTCGCCGTCGCATATCCATCTTTACATGCATTGCTGAGAAATTGTGTGTTTTGCGTGCCCTTCGGCGCATTTGCAAATCTCCTGAGGGCATCCCTATTGAGCGCCAGCGTGCATGGCTTAGAAGCCTTGGGATGCCACGGAAGAGAAATACGGCGCCACAAGGAGGACATGATGAGGATGTGACGTTTGCTGGGATGTTGACATCCAAGCAGAAGGCATCCGCCGCGGGGCCGGACCCAGTAGCAATTTTGCGGGGCAGGGGGCTGGGCCTAAAATCGATCGACGTTGCCAGAGAACTCCTGCGTCATGTCGAGCAGAAGGCAATTCCAGGCAGGATTGAAATTTCGTGGGACAACTTCAAGTACCATCGCCAAAGGCTTTATGGTCACTTTGGAGTTCACTCGCGAGATGCTCTGCGGAGGATATTGTCGGGTCTGCCCAACATGTCAGTCGACACATTCCTTCGACAAGGCCCGCGCGCTTTCGCCAAGAAGTCTGCTGGCTCATAGAAGCCTCTGAGCTCAAGTTCGGCCCCGACTTTGGCGCAGAGCGAATCCCCCAGCGGTCGTGGGTCTAAGCTGTCTGAAAGGACATAAAGCACTAGCTGCCCTTTGTCTTTCTGCGGGTCGAACATCAGCAGTCTAGTGCTAATCGTGTGACCTGCAAGATAGAACACAGTATCTCTTGATTCGCCGTATCTCTCCCGCGGAACGCTGTAGCATCCATCGTCAATCGAATATAGTTCGCGGCCACCGCGCTTGAGAATTGTCCTCCACAAATCCCCATAGGCGATAGAGGCCCCGCCGATGCCATCGTTCGAATAAACTACACACATTGGGCGTAATTGCGGTAGATCTTCGATTCGGTGCCCCAGCCGCGGTCGTTGAGTTTTGTAAACCATCATAGTTCAACGTAGAGCCTACTCTTAAGCATTGTGGCGATTTGACGCATAGTTAAGCATGGGTAGGACCAGGGTAGTCTGTCCTATCCACTAACTGCCTAGGCCCTCCTGGGCTTGCTGCTGTAGACTGTTTCCTAGTTGCGAATTGAGAGGATGACAAAGAAACAACGCAAGCAGCAGGAGGAAATCATGACGCCGAAGAGCGCTAATGTGCTGCCACGATGGTTGGAAGTGAACATCTACGAGAAACCGATGCCCCAACCGTTGTCGCCGAAACCTTCGAGGGTGCCCGACCTGCGCCTTGGCCGCTGACTGCTAGCGCAAGTTATGGATAGTAGGCTCTGGTGGACTAAAGCGTACTAGGAGGCGGACAACATGGCCAAGATGATCACCCAGACTCAAGCCATCGTGAAGTGCCTCAGGCTCGATCTGCTCACAGCGGCCAAGTTGCTCGGTGCTCTGTTGGAGCCGGAAAAGGCTGAGCTTGCTCGGTTCTGCGCCAGAAGGCTAGGCAAGAAGCTGATGCCTTACTAAAGGGAAGGGGATGGAAGTAGTTTGGTTCAAACCACAAATGTGATGGGGCTAAATCATGGAAGACAACAAGACGCCGGAGACAAACAGCAAGAAGTCCCTGGAAGAACGCGCAGATGAAATTGCCGGTGTCACCGAACAGATAATCGACCGTGTGGAAGTGCGAGCCGGAATGCGGGAACTTCACAAGGCAATCATCGAAGCGCTCACAAGAGTCGCAGAGGAGCACGGGTTCACTTACCTCCCGAGTAGACTCCGGTTTGACGAAATCTCGGCTTCCGGACGCATGGCCTTCGTCGTCAAGGGAAGGGAATCCGAGTTGGCAGCCCGCACCACCGGCGCTAGCAGTTGCGGACTGAAGGTCGGTGACGTGGTCATTGGGAGGGGGCGGACCGCCGTTCGATACCGAGTGGCTGGGTTCGCCCGTGTCAATGTCAGGCTTGAACGCCTCAGCGACGGGGAGAAGTTCCTGGCGAAGCCCCGGGCACTTGAGAAAGTCGGATGAGAGTAGCGTGCCCGTTGCCGGAGACGATGATGCAAGAAACAAGTTGTCATAAAGGAGGAGACCATGATGTACATAACGCTGGCCCAGATCGTAAGCACCATTCCGCGCGTACGGCCGCACGGTGAGAGGCCGGATCACAACCACTGTGAACTATGCAATCAAGGCTGCGGTAGCAGAGGGCAGTGCCCCTACTGCGGCCGAGAGGCAGGAGAGCATTGCTGGAACAGACTGTGGGGGTGCTGTAAGGCGTGTGGCAATGTCATCGATTACTACTTGAAGCCGTCGGTGTCGTTCGGTGCCAGCCCGAACTCTCAGATGCCTCCGCTATCCATGCCCGTTGATGATTGGACTTCCATTTTCAGGCGGTAGATGATTATGGAAATCAACCAGTCAGACAGATCCCCTACACCAATGGAGCTGCCTGCGACCACTCCTTTCGCCCCAGCAATCCCTCCAGGAATCCAGGGGCAATCAATGCCACGGCCAATCATCTGCGATGAGCGGAGGTTTCAGGAAGCCCTCAAAACTCTGAAGCGAAACAATCTTTTGGTATATCCGGCCATCCAACACCTGATAGCCGTCTTAGGCGAGAATCCGTTGGATCCGCAAGCCAATCAGTTCCTTGCATTGATTCTGGCTCGAATCAGAATGCAAGAGGAGCAGTTTGGCATTAATCCGTTTGGTGACCCGCCACCGCCGGGCGCTCTCGCCGGCGAATTCTCTCTGGGCTGTTCTTCGCCCGATGCCCCATTGTGCAGGCACGGGCTTCTCCTGCCTGAGTTGGCACAGAACATCATCATTGCAGGCATCCAAGGAGCTGGGAAGTCGAACCTCCTTCACAACATCGTGCTGCATAATCTCGAAAACCCTCAAATCCGCTTCACGATAATGACAAAGAAGCCTGATGAGCGCGGTCTGATTAAAATGACGAGGCAGCCGATTATCGTCGTTACAAAAACAGATCCCATTAACCATCTTGACGGCATGGGCCTTCCGCAAGACCGCCATGCCCTTACAACCGCAATGGATTTCACTTTCTCAAACAGGATTTGGCTCGGCCCTGAGGCAGTCCTATCTGAGGTTATTCAGCGTTTGAGTGAGAAGATCGGAGCCCCGCCAACATGGTCGGAAGTCAGGGGATACATCAAGGCAATGCGGAAGAGTGACCGGGCCATGATGGCGTATCTTGCTTCGCTTGAGATCAAGATCGGATTGCTCATTCGAGCGATGAGAGAATCCGTTAACTGCAGGAGAGGCCTAGACTTAAGGTCAACAATAGGTTTTCACCGCATCATAGAGCTACCGCTTGATTGGCCGGCTGAAGTCCGCAGGTTCCATGTCCAGCATATTCTGTCCTGGGAATTTCATTTCCGCCGGGCATGGTTTGCCACCCTGACAGAGGAAGAGATTCAAAAGGTCCCATTCGCTGTCTTCGTCATAGACGATGGACATGAGTATTTCTGCGAAGAGATGCAGCAGACAAGGCGTGAGAGTCTGCCGCCGTTTTATGAGCTTTTTACCGGTGCTAGGGCCTACAAGATGGCCTTCATCATCGCTACGCACACCCCAGAGGGGTTATCAAAGGTTTTATGGGGATGCCACGGGACAACGCTTAGCCTGCGTCTAGTAAACCAGCTCGGACGAAATCGTGTTGCCGAGGTGCTTTGATGAAGAACGAGCAGATCGATGATTTGTTGAAACGACTGCCTCCGGGGGCGGCCGTGCTTTCGCATCCCCGATGGCCAAGGCCCATCCCGGTTGTTAACTCTCTGATTGATATGCCGAAGGTGACCGATGATGAGTTGCAGACTTACATGAAGCCGTTTTGGGATCACTTTAAGCCCGAACTCGCTCTGCCTGTCGAGAAGCCTGCTGAAGATTCCATGTCGACGGAACTGAGGCAGTTGATGATGGAAATCGCAAATCATCCTGGCAGATCGTCAACGGAGTATTACAAATCACTTCAGTGGCCTGCTTCGAAAGGTAACAGGGCAAAGGGCCAATCGGAGTCCTTACAGCTAATCAAATGCCACCCAATCAAACTGGTGCGTCGCGGAGGATCAGTCGAAGCGATAGAGCTGTTGCCTCTAGCATATGAAAAGCTTGGCCTGACTCCGGCAAAGCACCAGGGGAAAGGCGGTTTCGTCCATCGCTGGTGGGTTGCCCGCCTGATGCAGCACCTTGCTTCCATGAAACCTGTCATCGAGTTCGAGCTGAACGGAAAGGCCGTTGATTTGGGTGTTGAAACAGCCGATGGCTGGCTAGCATTCGAGGTGCAGCTCGATTGCAAAGAAGCATTGGTTCGGGACCTTTTGACAAAGGATATCTACGCAGGTTTCTTTGGCGTCTTTCTTCTTGTTCAGACAAAAGACGAAGTCGAGCAGGTTAAGAAGATCATAACGGACATGGGATTCGAAGGCGGAGCGGATGTGAAACTTCTGACCGGGATCTACAACAAAGAGGAGGAGTGAGATGATGATAACCAAAGAGAAACTGCAGGTGATCAAAGTTCACGTCGAGGGGGAGGAGTATTCTCAGACTCGCTACATCTACTCCAAGGACGGAGTCGATGTCATGGGTGTCCTCGAGAAGGCCTTTCCGTCGACGGGCGGACAGAAAACGCGAGGCAGGAAGGCTCGGAAGTCTGTCGAGAAATAAACCCGGCCTCATGCCGACGGTCCCATTCCTCCGGGAGTGGGACTAGGGGATGCGGTTGGAGGCAACTATGACTAAGAAACTCATAACAGTAGATGAACTCTCGATTTACCTCAGCCTGCCGAAAGCCACCATCTACACCTGGGTCTGCCTCAAGAGAATCCCTGGCGTGGTGAAGCTCGGGAGAGCCGTTCGCTTCGACCTGGCAGCCATCGACCGCTGGATAGCCGAGAATGGGGCCTCACAGGAAGACCCCTACGAACCGAAGAAATCCGCTCGCTAGGCGGTAAGAGGGGGAATATCTCAGGCCCGACTGCGTATACGGGATATGGGAAACATCCGACTAAGAAACAAAATCTGGTGGATCGACTACCGCCACGACGGCCGTCGCATCCGTGAGAGCGTCGGCCCCTCCAAGTCCCTTGCCCAGAAAGTTCTAGCCAAGCGCGAGACCGAGATTGCAGAGGGCAGGTTCTTTCCCCAAAAGCGCTCTTCCCTGCCCATGACCTTCAGCCAGATGGCCGAGAAGTGGTGGCAGCTTCATGGCAAGCATTTGCAGTCCAGATCAACCAGGTATCTCGTTGACAAACTGCTGTCCGTGCTCGGCGACAAGCGCCTGCACGAAATCCAAGTCGATGATTTGCAGCGGTACTACAACCTGCGCTGCGAGGACAGCAGCCCTTCGACAGCCAATAAATACCTAGCCCTCATCTCCGAGATATACAGTGCCGGCGAACGATGGAACGATTTCAATGGCAGGAATCCCACAAGGGGGGTGAGAAAGCAGCGTTGCGAGAACCCTCCTGAGCGGTTCCTAACCGAGTCCGAAGTCCGGGCCCTCCTGTCTGCCTGCCACTCTCGGATATTCCCAATCGTCGCCTGCGCGCTCATGACAGGCATGCGGAGGGGCGAAATCCTCGGAATGCGCTGGGAGCACATAGACCTCGAGCGCAACCTAATCTATATCCTCAGATCCAAATCCGGCAAGAGGCGGGAGATTCCCCTGGCCCCCAAACTCAAGGATCTCCTGCTATCGCTTGGGCCCTGCCTTACAGGGCCGGTCTTTAGCGTGCCCGTGATCACCCTCAGGAGGTACTTTAAAAGGGCCCTGAAGGCCTCTGGGATCGCCGTATGCCGCTTCCATGACCTCAGGCATACCTTCGCTTCCCACTTCCTCATGCGTACGGGCAACTTCCCTACCCTCCAGCGCGTCCTGGGCCACGCCTCTCCCCGGATGACTCAGCGCTACGCGCACCTGGCTCAGGACTACATGCAGAACGAGATGCTTCGCTTTGACCAGGCCCTACAGATAGGGCTGGAGCTTGATGCCGATGGTCACAAAATGGTCACAAACCAGGTTTCGGCGTGATTTGCCCTCATCAAATTGTAGTTGTAAAATAAGGTGAAAGGGCCTGTAGCTCAGCTGGGAGAGCGCTTGCATGGCATGCAAGAGGTCCAGGGTTCGATTCCCTGCAGGTCCACCCTCTCGAAAGTCCCGCCCCGCAACGGCGGGATTTTCATTTACGCCGGCATGGTACAATGTCTTCATCCGATGAGCCCGACGGTATTCCGGTACCGGAAATACAGGTTCTATTTCTTCTCCCGAGAGGAAACGCGTGTGCATGTCCACGTAACCTGCCCCGACGGAGAGGCGAAATTCTGGATCGAGCCGGGTATCTCTTTGGCGCAGAACTACGGCTTATCCCAAAGGCAAGTCAAAACGCTGATGCGAGTGGTCGAGGAGCACAAGGATGAAATCACGAGCGCGTGGCGCGAACACTTCAGCCGCTGAAGTCCAGGGCATCACCGCCCAAGGCATCTGGATCTACGTCCAAGGCAGCGAGTATTTCCTGAATCATCAGGACTACCCTTGGTTCAAAGGCGTGAGCGTCGAATCGATATTCAACATGGTTTTGCTGCACGGCCATCACCTGCATTGGCCGGATCTGGACGTCGATCTGGAGTTGGAATCCTTGAGGAGCCCAGAGAAGTATCCCTTGAAGTCCGCGGTGCTCCACGCAGCCGTGGCAGAGAAGCCCCGGGCTTACCGAAAGGGCCGCAGCCGACCAGTCCGCGCCTGACCACCCATCAGCCAGCCCCGGCGCCTCCACCACTTTTACGCGCTCAGAGCCTCTTGCCGCGCCGGAGCAGGAAGAACGCGATGCCGGCGCAGAGGACGACGGCCCCAAGGGCGGCCCCGATCCTCAGGCGGCGCTTCGCGCGGACGTCCTCCTCCGCGGCCTTGAAGAAGGCGTTGTCCCGGACCAAGAAATTGCCGACCTCGTCCTTGAGAGCGCCCGTCTGCTCCTGGAGATGCAGACTGCGGGAAAGCTCGATCGTGCGGGCGCTGACCTCCTGCAGGTCTTCTTTTTCGAACGCGCCGGATTTCTGTTTGGCGATGGAGGCCAGCCCCAGCGCATTGAACATCTGCTGACTGACCTGGGCGCTCTGGATATCCTTGCTGACGTCCTCCAGGCGATCGAAGCAGGACATCGCTTCCGAGATCATCGCCTCCCTGTCCCGTGCGAAGCGGCCTAAATCTCCGTCCTGGGTATAGCGCCGCTCGAGGCTCTCGAAACGCGCGAGCATGTCCCGCGCCTCCGCCATGGCTTCGAGAGCGGCCCGCTCCTCCAACCCCTGGCGCACCCTTCGTCCGACGGGGTCGTCCTTCAGGTCCGCGGCCGAAGCGGGAGCGAGCAGGAGCCACAAGACCAGCATCCTCATGGCCCGATGTTAGCTCATTTCGGAAGGCCGCCGCCAAAACCCCGGGCCCGCAATGGTATCATACCCGCCGAAGATGACCGCCGACCACCTGCTCTTCCTGCTGGCCCCGACCCTCGCGATCACCGCCGTGATCGCCGTGCCCGTGCTCCTGTTCTTTCTGCGCAAGCGGAAATGGCTCCTGCGCCTGGGAGGCGTCCTCCTGGCCATGGGGTTCCTGGCGCCGCTGCTGCTGCAGGCGTTCTTCGACCATCCGGGGGACCGGAGCGACATCGGCATGAAGGGCACGATCCTCATGCTCGTCTTCTTCCCCGCGGGGCTCCTGGTGCTGGGCCTCGGGCTCCTCTGCCCGCGGCCCCGCACGCCTCCACCCGCCCGCGGGGTTTTCTTGTAGAATGACGTTGATGCCCGACAACGACTTCTACTGGTTCGTCTCGGTCCGCCGCCAGGAGTACGCCGGCGAGGCCCGGGCCAACCTCCTGCGCGTCCTGGCCATCGCGGCCTTCTACTGCGTCCAGCTGGTCAACTACCGCGGCCTCGACCTGCCCTTCCTCCACCTGGCCCAGGTCGAGGGGGTGGACCGCCGCTTCCACCTGGCCATGACCGTCATCGCCGCCGCCTGGGCCTTGAGCGGCTGGGCCGTGCTCCTGTTCCTGCGCCGCGGCCTCTTCCCCGCCGGGCTCAAGTTCCTCTCGACGGGCCTGGACTTCCTCTACCTCACCGCCGCCCTCCTCATCGCCGACGGCCCCAAGAGCCCGCTCGTCGCCGCCTATTTCCCCGTGCTCGCCTTGAGCGCCCTGCGCTTCGACCTCCTCCTCATGCGCTTCGCGACGGCTTCCGCGATGGGGGGCTACCTGCTCCTCACGCTCCACAGCGCCTCCCTGCGGCCCCTGACCAGCGTACCGCCCTACGCCGCGGCGAACTTCCTGCTGGCTCTGCTCTTCAGCGGGATCCTGCTGGGCCAGGTTCTGCGCCGCACCCGCACCCTCGCTGACGACTACGCCGCCCGGGAGGGGAAGGCCTGATGGAGCGCTCGCTCTGCCCCCACTGCAGTGCCGACATCCTCCGCGTGACCCCCGACTGCTGGCTCTGCCACCGGCCCCTGCCCGCCGAGCTCGTGGAGAAGGCGCGGGTCGAGGCGGTCTTGAGCGCGCCGATGACCGTGGGGGGGAAGGACGACCTCGACTCCTCGAGCTTCGGCCTGCTCTTCCTCATCGCCTGCCTGATCGCGGGAGGCTTCACCCTCTCGCCCAAGCTCGGCGCGATGTTCGCCGCCCTCCTGCTGCCGGCGGTCCTCTGGCTGCTCATGGACCACGCGCCCGCGAGAAAAGCCGCCCCCCGGGACGACTCGGCCGCCGCGGCCTGGACGGTCGCGGCCCTCATCCTCCTGCCCATCAGCCTGGCCCTCGCGCTCGTCTCGACCGGCGTCGTGGTCTTCGGCGGCTCGTCCGTGCTTTCCGCCGTACACTAGAATCCCGTCTGATACCTGTCTTTCGGGTACGCGGTCGGCCTCTGCGTTCGGCCGCCGCTCGGCACTCGCGCCGCCAGGGGGCTGGCGGCGCTCCGTGACGCCCCTCAAGACAGGTATCAGACGGGATTCTTAGTCTTGCTTGCCGAGGCGCTTGGCCTCTTCGTAGGACTTCTGCCGGCGGCGGGCGGCTGAACCTTCCTGGAGCCCCTCGATCCTGCGCAGCAGCCAGGCGGCGCCGTAGAGCAGGAGGGCCCCGCCCAGCAGGATGAGGAAGGCCCACAGCAGCCACGAGGGCGCACCGCCCCCGCTTCCGCCGGCCTGGCCGCCGACGGCGGCCGCACCGGCCAGGTTCTTCCAGCCCATGGGTCCTATTCTACCTCATAGTCCCTTGACAGTGCTCTTGGGCGAATCTACTATCTGCCTGAGACATGGCTAAGCACAAGATCCTCGTCATCGAGGACGAGCCCGGCTACCAGGACCTCATGAAGTACGTGTTCCTGGACTACGACCTCACCGTCTGCGGGAGCGTGGAGGAGGTCGAGAAGGACCACCTCGACGAGAAGTTCGACCTCATCATCTGCGACATCAACCTCTCCGGCGCCACGGGCTTCTACCTGCTGGAGAAGTTCAGCATCGAGGGCCGGACGGAGAAGGTGCCCTTCATCCTCTGGTCGAGCAGCGACACCCCGGAGATCCGCCAGCGGGCCTCGGAGCTCGGCGCGGCCGGGTTCATCACCAAGCCCTTCAAGACCGAGGCCGTCCAGCAGATGGTCCAGATCATCCTCAAGAGCGCCGAGTGAGGCGCCGCCGGACCCCCGCCGCCTTCACCTGCCGCATCTACGGCGTGCTCCTGCGCGGGAAGAAGGTGCTGCTCACCCGCAGCCGCTTCCAGGACATCGAGTTCGTCAACTTCCCCGGAGGGGGGGTGGAGCTCGGCGAGGCCCCCCGGGCCGCGCTCTTGCGCGAGTTCAAGGACGAGACCGGGCTGAAGGTGCGCCCAGTGCGCCTGCTCCACGCGAGCGAGGCCCTGCACCTCTCCACGCGGAGGCCCCTGCAGATCGTCAGCATCTACTGGCTGGTGAAGGAAGTCTCGGGGCGGCTGAACCGGGGAGGCAACGGCGAGGACGTCGTGCGCCTGCTCTGGGCGGACCAGGACGCCATCCCCACCCAGGAGATGTTCCCCTCGGACCTCGAGTTCGTCTCGAAGCTGCCGTCCTTACTTCCGCTTTAGCTTCGAGAGCTCCTCGTACATGTGGATCGAGGAGCGGATGGCTTTCTGCAGGTCGCCCAGGTCGAGGCTCTCGTTCTCCGAGTGGGCGTTGCTGAAGGGGTCTTCGACGCCGACGAGCAGGGCCGGGGCGCCGCCCAGGGCCTTCGAGAAGGGCCCCACGAAAGGGATGGAGCCGCCCGTCCCGATGTAGGCCGCCTTCTTCCCGTAGCCCTTCGTCAGAGCGCGGCCGGCCGCCTGGAACACCTCGTCGGAGGGATCGGTGCCCCACCAGGGGCCGGCGGTGACCTTCCGGACCTCCACCTTCACGCCCCAGGGGGCGTGCTTCTTGAGGTGGGCGGCCAGCATCTTGAAGACCTTCTCCTCGCTCATGTTCGGCACGGTCCGCACGCCCACGCGGCACCAGGCGCTGTCGTTGATGATGTTGGCGCAGTCCTTTTTCGAGGAGGCGACGATGGCGTTGACCGAGACGGAGGGCAGGCGCCACATCTTATGGCACGGGGAGGCCTTGCCGCCGATGATGGAGACGCCCGGCAGCATCCCGGCCTGCTTGCGGTAGACCGCGTCCGTGTAGCCCAGGGACGCGTAGCTCTCCTTCTCGACCTTGTTGAGGGGCTTCACGTCGCGGTAGATGCCCGGGATGGCGATGAAGCCCTTCTCGTCGCTCAGGGAGGCGAGCATCTTGGAGAGGGCCAGCACGGGATCCGGGACGGGGCCGCCCCACATGCCGGAGTGCAAAGACTGCCGGCAGGAGCTCACGGTCACGTCGGCGTTGACGAGGCCGCGCAGGGAGGTCGTCATGCTCGGCACGCCGGTCTTGTGGTTGCCCGAGTCGGCGATGACCAGCACGTCGGCCTTGAGGAGCTTGGCGTACTTCTTGAGGAATTCCGGCTGGGTCTCGGAGCCGACCTCCTCCTCGCCCTCGATGATGAGCTTCACGTTGAGCGGGAGCTTGCCCGCGGTCTTCAGGTAGGCCGCGATGGAGGCCGCGTGCACCACGATGCCGGCCTTGTCGTCGGCCGACCCGCGCCCGTAGAGGCGGCCCTGGCGCGCGGTGGCCTTGAAGGGGGGGGACTTCCACTTCTTGAGGTCGCCCACGGGCTGGACGTCGTGGTGGGCGTAGAGCAGGACCGTCGGCTTGCCCGGGGCGTGCAGCCAGTCCGCGTACACGTAGGGGAAGGACTTGCCCACGCTCAGCAGCTGGACGTGCTCGAGTGCGACCTTCCTGAAGAGCTCCGCCACCGCCTTGGCGGAGCGCGTCAACTCGGCCGGGGGGAAGCCCGGGAAGGCGCAGCTCGGCACCGCGACGAGCTTGGAGAGCTCATCGACGAAATGCCGGCGGTTCTTGTCGGTGAAGCGGAGCGCGGCGTCGAGCATGGAAGCCTCCGTGCGGCGGTCTAGACTTCGAGGGACAGCCCGTCCCGCACGACGGAGCAGGGGATCTGGGCGCCCTTGCCCTCCATGACCTTCTTCGCGTCGGCCTCCATGGTCGGCAGGAAGCTGTCGGGGTAGGAGGGGTCGGCATGGATGAGGAGCAGGTTCCGGACCTCGTTGTCGGCGGCGAACTGGGCCGCGCTGGTGACGCTGGAGTGCCCCTCGTCCTTGTGCTGGGCGTAGTCGGCGTCCGTATAGCGCGCGTCATGGATGAGCAGGTCGGCCGAGCGGACGAGGCGCCCGATCTTCTCGTCGTAGTCCTGCAGGGCGGTGGCCGCCTCGCCGTAGAGCTCCGTGTCGGGGCAGTAGACGATGCGCCGCCCGCCGAGCTCGAGCACGTAGCCGAGCGTCGTGGTCGGGTGGTTCGCGTAGAAGGGAGCGACCCGGACGCCGGAGACCAGCTCGTAGCTCTCCTCGCGGACCTCGTGCACCTGGATCTTGGCCTTGATGGGCCGGGGGTCTGAGCCCATGGACTTCTGCATGGCCTCGCGCAAAAGCAGGGTGATCTTCTTGTCGGGCTCGCTGGGGCCGATGACGTGGAGGTGGAAGCTCTCCTCGCGCAGGAAGGGCAGCGCCCCCAGGCCGCTGACGTGGTCCTCGTGGAAGTGGCTGATGAGCAGCCAGGCTTCCTTGTAGGTCCCCTGCTTGAGGAACTCCGCCCCCAGGGCCTGGACGCCCTTGCCGGCGTCGAGGATGAACAGGCGGCCGAGGGCTTCAATGGACAGGCACGGGGTGGAGGTCTTCTCCCGTCCGCCCCAGGCGCGGACCTTCAGGACGTTCTTCTTGGCCTTGCCCTCGCCCGCGGGGGGGCCGCAGAGCACCCGGACCTGCTTGGGGAACTCCTTGAGGTCGTAGGGCTTCTTGATGAACATGTCCGCCCCGAAGCTCTTGGCCCTCTCCATCTCGGACTTGAAGCTCTTGGCGGAGACCACGGCGACCTTGGTGCGGGAGGTCACGGGGTCGGTCTTGATCATGTGGCAGAGCGTCAGGCCGTCCAAGCCGGGCATGAGGATATCGAGCAGGACGAGCCTCGGCTTGCGCTCCTTGATGACCGACATGGCCATCCGGCTGTCGGTGACCAGCTCGGCGGAGTAGCCCGCGTCGCTGAGCACCTCCATCGAAAGGGTGCCCACCATCGGGTCGTCGTCCACTATGATGATCTCGGTAGCCACGGTCGGTATATCTTATAATATCCCCGTGCTCAGAATCATAGCGGGAACGGCCCGGGGCCGCAAACTCCTCTCCCTGCCCAAGGACTCGGGGGTCAAGCCCATCTCCGGCCGCATCAAGCAGTCCCTCTTCGACATCCTCCGCCCCAAGGTCCCCTCCTCGCGCTTCCTCGACCTCTACGCCGGGACGGGCGCGGTGGGGATGGAGGCCCTCTCCCGCGGCGCGGAGAAGGTCGTCTTCGTCGAGCTCGACAAGCGCTGCGTGGAAGTCATCGAGAAGAACCTCGAGCGCTCCGGCTGGGCGGTCCGCGGCAAAGTGTTCCGCGCCAACGCCCTCTCGGCGCTCACCTGGGTGCCCTTCCGCTCCGGCGTCCAGAAGTTCGACCTGGTCTTCATGGGCCCGCCCTACCGCGACCGCGAGGAGCGCCCGCTCTTCTACTGCAAGCAGACCCTGCAGAACGTGGCCTCGGCGGGGATCCTCGAGGAGAGCGGCTGGATCGTGGCCCAGCACCACTTCCGGGAGGAAGCCCCGGCCCCCGAGGGCTTCGTCAAGTTCCGCGAGACGCGCTACGGCGACTCCTGGCTGAACTTCTTCAAGCGGGCATGACCTCCCCGCGGGAGTGGCTGGCCTCCCACCCGGCCCCCCAGCGCCAGGCGCGCCCGAAGAGCATGGAGATCAGCTACTCCCAGATCAACTCCTTCATGCGCTGCCCGTGGCTCTACAAGACCGTCTACGTCGACCGCAAGCGCCCGCCCCTCCACCCGGCGTCCTCGCTGGGCATCTCGATCCACCGGGCGCTCGAGGCCTACCACCGCGGCGGCGGGGGAGAGCTGGGCAAACTGCTCGACTGCTACGACGCGAACTGGTCGCACGCCGGCTTCGCCACCGCGCAGGAGCAGATGGCGTGGCACCAGAAGGGCCAGCGCATCCTCGAGCGCTATTTCGGGCAGGAGATCGAGCGCCGCTCCGAGATCGTCGCCGTCGAGAAGGACTTCCTCTTCCCGCTCGACTGCCACGTCGTCCGGGGGACGATCGACCGCATCGACCGCCTGCCGGAGGGGGAGATCGAGGTCATCGACTACAAATCCCACCTGGACATGGTGGGCGAGGAGGAGGCGGCGCAGAACCTCCAGCTCGGCATGTACGGCATGGGCGTCCGGGAGAGTCTGGGTTACGAAGCCGCCTTCCTGACCCTGTATTACGTGGCCGCCGGCAAGAAGGTCACCGTGAAGTACGACCCCGCGCGGGACGAGGAGATCGGCGAGCTCATCGTGCGCGTGGCCGACCATATCGTCTACGCGAAGGGCTTCAAGCCGGAGACGGGCTGCTGCCCGCAGTGCGACTTCCGGAAGACCTGCGCGCATTCGGCGGCGAAGGATGATGCGCTGAAATAGCACTTGTGATTAATAATCACATAGATATATAATATCTTTGTGAATAAGAATCTGCTCAAACAGGTCATCCTCGAGCAGAAGGAAGAGATCGATTCGATCTTCAGCAGAGAACGGATCATCGCGAGGGAGATCGACCTCCTTCCCGCCCTGTCCCACCCCAACGTCGTCGTGGTCACCGGAGCGCGTCGGACCGGGAAATCCCTCCTCGCACTGCTCTCGGCCTCAAAGACCTCCTATGCCCACCTGAACTTCGACGATGAGCGCCTAGCTCTAGGCCGAGAGGACCTCGGCGCGGTCTTAGACTGCTTCTACGAACTTCACCCAGGCTTCGAGGTCATCATCCTCGATGAGATCCAGAACGTCCCGGGCTGGGAACTCTTCGTCAACCGCCTGAGGAGGACGATGAAGGTCCTCGTCACGGGTTCCAACGCCAAGCTCCTCTCCCAGGACCTATCGACCCACCTGGCCGGACGACACATCGATTTCACGCTGCTGCCGTTCTCCTTCAGGGAACACCTCCTGATGCGCGGAGCGGCTCTGCCCTCCTGCGATGTCCTTACCGCCGCAGGGATGGCTGGATTGCGCCGCGAATTCGCCCAGTACCTACAGGACGGCGGCTTCCCCGAGGTCTACAAGTTCGGGCGTCCCATCCTCCAGAGCATCTACGAGGACGTGCTCTACAAAGACATCCTCCATAGGCAGAAGATCCGGAAAGCCGGCCTGTTCAGGGATATGGCAAGGCTGCTGTCCTCCCAGTACGCCCGCGAATTCACCTATACGCGGCTGAAGGACTCTGTCCGCCTCAAGGACGTCCATACCGCCCGGAAATTCGTCGATCACCTCACGTCGTCCCACCTCTTCTTCGTCATCGAGCGGTTCTCGTACAAGCTCCGTCAGCAGGCCATCGCTCCGAAGAAGATCTACAGCATCGACACAGGCCTGATCCACGCTACAGCGTTCAGATCCTCCGAGGACCGGGGCTGGATCCTCGAGAACTGCGTGGCCGTGGAGCTGCTCAGGAGGAAGCACTACCGCAAGGGGCCGGAAGTGTTCTACTGGAAAGGCGCGGCCGGCGAGGAGGTCGACTTCTGCCTCAAGGAAGGGACCCGCGTCCGCGAACTGATCCAGGTCTGCGCCGACCTCGGACGCGCAGAGACGAAGGAGCGGGAGCTGCGCTCGCTGGTCAAGGCGGGGGAAGACCTCCGATGCCGGTCGCTGTCCATCCTAACAGATGACGAAGAGGGCCTGGAGCACTACAAGGGGATGCGGATCCCGGTCAAGCCCGTCTGGAAGTGGCTGCTGGATCTTGTTTCGCCGTCCTGATCTGCAGGAAGCCCGCTCGGCTGAAAGATGCGGACGTTGACGCCTCCGAAGGGATAAAGTAGATTGAGCTTGACAATGACCGACGAGCAGGAGCTCCGCCGCACCGCGACGCCCTGCATCAAGGCCGGCGCCTTGACCGCGCTGACGACCCCCGCCCTCTGGGCGCTCGGCTTCTTCTACGGGCTCTCGGCCATCTTCATGCGGGCCGCCCTGGGGGCCTTCAACGACGCGCTCGAGGGGCGGCAGGCCATCGAGATGCTCTCCTCGCTCATCCTCTTCCTGCCCACCTGCGCCTCGTTCCTCCTCTCGGCCGCCGGCATCCTCGCCTTCGCGCGCCGCTCCGTCTTCGCCCGCGAAGAGCGGCCCGAGCCCGAGGGCATGAGCTTCCTGGGGCTCCTGCTGAGGGTGGTCGGGCTCCTGCCCTTCTACGTCCTCCTCATCGCCGTCGTCCTCCTCCCGACCGCCTGGCTGCTGCCCCGCTCGCAGGCGCTGGCGACCCTCTGGGCGGCCCTCGCCTGGTTCGCGGTCGGCTGCCTGATGTTCCTGGTCCCGGCCATCCTGGCGGCGGAGGCCTGCGGCCTCTTCGCCGCGGGCGCGAAGGCCGCCGCGTTCCTCTCCCGCGGGCGCGGGGCCCTGCGCACCCTGACCATCCTCTTCGCCTTCATGTTCCCGGCCCGGCTGGTCAACCTGGGGCTCGACAGGCTGGCCGGGCAGGGGCGCCCCGCCGCGGTGAACTGGACCTTGATGGGCTTGAGTTCGCTCGTCTCCGGGCTGGCCGCCTCCTGCATCGTCGCGGCGCTGATGGCGCTCTACCTGAGGACGACGGCCGAAGAGCTCAGCCGGCCTGACGCTTGAGCGCGGGGAAGCGGAGCTCGAAGGTGGTGCCCCGGCCGGGCCGGCTCTCGACAGCGACCTCGCCGCCGGACTTCTTCAGGAAGCCGTAGAGCCCCGCCAGCCCCAGCCCCGTCCCCATCCCGTCCGCCTTGGTCGAGAAGAACGGCTCGAAGAGGTGCTCCATCGCCTCCGCCGGGATGCCGCGGCCGGTGTCCTCGACCTCGAGGACCGTCCCCCCCTCCCGCCGGCAAGTCCTCAAAGTCAGGGCGCCGCCCTCGCGCATCGCGTCGCGGGCGTTGGCGATGAGGCAGAGCAGGGCCTGCTGGAGCAGCTTCGGGTCGGCGCTCACCGGCTCCGCTTTGCCCAGGAGCAGGGTGAGGCGCACCCCCTCTCCGGCCTCCTGGCGCAGCAGGCTCAAGCGCTCCGTGAGGAAGCAGTCGAGGTCGACGAGTTCGGGCACCGCGATGTGCCGCTGGCTGTACTGCAGGAGCTGGAAGATGCGCTGGGCGATGAGCTCCGCGTTCCTCGCCATCGACTCGAGGGCCTCCCGGTCGGGGTCGCTCTTCGGCTTGTCCTCGAGCAGGAGGCGGCAGTGGCCGAGGATGACCGTCAGGAGGTTGTTGACCTCCTGGGCCATCCCCCCGGCCAGCCGCCCGACGAGGGCGAGCTTCTCGGAGTCGGCCAGCTTCTCCTCCGTCCAGCGCAGCTTCGCTTCCCGGTCCCGGACCTGCTGGGCGAAGAAGGCGCTGAAGAAGGCCATGATGAAGAAGAACGGGAAGCGCAAAGCCAGCTGGACGCTGAGGAGGGACTCCTCGGGGTGGGCGCGGCTCCAGAAGAAGCCGTAGAGCGCGGCGGCCGCCGCTCCGGTCAGGAAGGCGTGCGCCGGCCGGCTCTGCATGCCCGACATCAGGATGACGAGGAAATAGACCAGGTAGAGGTCGGTGCCCGAGGCCCCGCTCGCGTGGATCGACCAGGTGACGAGGCCCACGTCGGCCAGGAAGAGCCCCGCCTGCAGGCGCGCGTCGCGAAAGCGCTCCGCGGGCAGGCGGATCAGGGCGAGGATGCTGGCCAGCAGGAGCGCCGGGGGGAGGAAGGGGGCGAACGAGGCCCGGTCCTCGGCCTCCGGGCCGTACATCGCGTAGAAGGCGAGGAACAGGAATACGACGAAGCGCAACGATAGAAGGGCCCGCTTCTCGTCCAGACGGAGTCCCTTCAGGAAAGCGGGCATAAGGCAGGGCAGGCGCCATAGTATGGACCCAGGGAGCGCGTCAGCGCAAGGGGACGGACGTCACAGCCCCGGTCCGGCGGCCGCCGGGGCGAGGCTGCGCTGGGCCTCCAGGAACGCGGGCATCGCTTCCTGAAGGGCCCCGGGGGACTGGGAGCGCAAGGACAGCCGGATGCAGGTGCCGCTGTTCACGAAAAGGACGAAGCCCTCTTCGCCGTCCTTCCCGCGGTAGCGCAGCGTCCGGAGGCCGTCCTGCGCGCCCTCCCTCGGTGGCTCGACCGGCTGATGGGGCCGGCAGAGGAACTCGGTGAAATAGGCGTGCAGGCGCAGGCGGACCTCGCCCTTGGGGTACGAGCGCACCCAGCCGTCATCCTTGCTCCAGCCCCTCTTGGGGGCGTCGGCGCCCCAGTCGGGCGCCGCGGGCTGGAAGCCCTCCGGGACGACGAGTTCCCATTCGACCCGGCCGAGGGAGAAGCGGTGCCGGGAGCCCTCCGCGGGAGGTTCCCGGTGAGCGTCCTCCTCCGCGGAGGGCGGCTCGGGAAGCCCGATGTCGAGCTTCTGGTCGGGCGAGGCCTTGGCGAGGATGCGGTCGGAGACCGGCTCCGGGGCGGGCGCCTCGACCGGGAGGGGGAGCCCGACCGGCGCGGAGATGGGCCGGGCGGCGGCGGTCTTCCGGGTGAGGAGGCTGCGCTCGAGCCCGGCGCCGGCGGCGACGGCCAAAACGCCCGCCGCCGCGAGCAGGAGGGGGGAGCGGCCCTTCGCGGGCTTGGGGCGCGGTTCGTCGTCGGAGGCCGGGTCGTACATCTCAGGAGGGCGGGATGGAGGAGTCCGGCGCGTCGTCGTCAGCGGCGCCCGCGCCGCTGACGACGTGGGGGGCGGTGAGGGCCACTCGGTTCTTGCCCTCGCGCTTGGCCCGATAGAGGTTCTCGTCGGCGTTCCGGATGAGGGTGCGCGCGTCGTCGCCGTAGCCCGCGGTCGAGACCCCGATGCTCACCGTGAACTTGAGCGGCTTGGCCGAAGGGTTGAGCGAAAGCTCCTTCTCGTCGACGATCTGGCGGCGGGCCACCGCGCGGCGCACCCGCTCGGCCACCCGGGCCGCCGTCTGCTGGTCGGCGCCCGGCATGAGGACCAGGAACTCCTCGCCCCCGTAGCGGCCGACGATGTCGTGCTGGCGCACGCTGAGGCTCAGGGTCTCGACGAGCTCGACGAGGGCGCGGTCTCCGAAGAGGTGGCCGTGCGTGTCGTTGATGGGCTTGAAGTCGTCGATGTCGATGAGCAGAGTCGAGAGCGGCAGGCCCTGCAGGCGGCAGCGCTCGAGCTCGACCTGGAGCGTCTCGCGCAGATAGGCGTGGGAGTAGGCCCCGGTCAGCCCGTCCGTGATGGAGCGCAGGTGGAAGAGGTCCACCCTCTTCTTGAGCTCCCGGGTATGGGTGCGCAGGTTCTCGCTGCGCACCCCCAAGACGTAGCCGAAGCCCGCGAAGGCGGCGATGGTCGAGACCTCCATGTAGAGGTAGAACACCGCGTTGTAGCTGAGCTCGCTCTGGACCCAGACCAGCTTGAAGACCGGGTCCGCCATCCAGTAGCGGATGAGGAAGGCGCCCAAGGGGCAGAGGGCGCCCAGGACGACGCCGATGAGCGGGAAAAGGAACTGGTGCGGGACGGTCTCCCAGAGACCCTCCGCCGCTTCCGCGCTTGGAAGACGCCGCTCCTTCGGATGCGCCGGCAATCTATCTCGTCAGGGCCGCGGCCTTCGGCTTCTCGCCCTTCTTGACCAGGTTCGCCTTGATGACCTTGGCCAGCCTCTGGATGCCCTCGTCGATCTGCTCCGGGCTCGGATAGGAGAAGTTGAGGCGCATGGTGTTGTGCCCGCCGCCGTCGCAGTGGAAGGCCGAGCCGATCACGTAGGCCACGTTCTCCTTGACGGCTTCGTAGAAGAGCTCGTCGGCGTTCATCCCCTCCGGCAGGCGCACCCACAGGAAGAGCCCGCCTTCGGGCTTCGTCCAGGTGACGCCCTCGGGCATGTAGCGCCCCAGGGCCTCGAGCATCGCGTCCTTCTTGACCTTGTAGGTCTTGCAGAGGCTCGCGACGTGGCCCTTGTAGTGCCCGCGCGAGAGGAACTCGGCGGCGATCATCTGGTTCAGCGAGGAGGTGCAGAGGTCCATGGACTGCTTGAGGATGGACATGCGCCGGATGATGGCCTCGTGGGCCACGACGAACCCCAGGCGCAGGCCGGGCGCGAGGGTCTTCGAGAAGGTGAACAGCGAGATGATGTTGCCGCTGCGCCCGAGCTTGTACATGATGTGCGGGGCCTTCCCCTCGAAGCGCACCGCCCGGTAGGGGGAGTCCTCGATGACGAGCACGTTGTACATCTCGGCGAGCTTCACGACCTTCCGGCGCCGCTCCTCGGAAAGGGTGACGCCGCTCGGGTTCTGGAAGTCCGGCACGATGTAGACGAACTTGTAGTGCTCCTCCTCGTCGCGCAGGCGGGCGAGTTTCTGCTCCAGGTCGTCGACGAGGATGCCGTGGTCGTCGTCCTTGACGCCGATCATCTTGGCGCCGTAGGCATTGAACGCCTGCAGGCCGCCGATGTAGCTGGGGAGTTCCACGAGGATAGGGTCCATCGCGTCGATGAAGGTCTTGCCCACGAGATCGAGGGCCTGCTGGGAGGCGGTCGTGATGAGGATGTTCTCGGGCTTGATGATGAGGCCCTCGTCCTCCCGCAGCAGCCGGATGATCTGGTCCTTGAGCTCCGGCAGGCCGTCGGTCGGGCCGTACTGCAGGACGGTCATGCTGTTCTTCTTCAGGATGTCCGAGGCGATGTCCGCGAAGAGCTCCGCGGGGAAGCTCTCCGGCGCGGGCAGGCCGCCCGCGAAGGAGATGATCTCCGGCTTGTTCGTGAGCTTGAGCAGCTCGCGGATGACGGACGTCTTGGTGCGCCGGTTGACGGCGGCGAGGTTCTTGACCAGGTCGATCATGAAGCCCTCCTCAGGCGGCGACTTTCTTGGACCCCTTGGAGGAGGCCTTCTCGATCCTCTCCAGGGCGGTGCGGATGTTCTCGACCGAGTCCGCTCTGCGCTTCGAGCTTGCGGGCCTTCGCCAGCACCTCGAACGCGGTCTCCGTCCCCAGCCTCTTCATCCGTCCGGCGGTTCTCATGGCCATTATCCCCTTAAACGGTATGTCCGTATTCTAACATAAGGTGCCTGTCATTACACCTCGCACACCCTACACTCCGCGACCGGCCAAAGTGTAATGACAGGCACCCTTATGCGGATCAAGCATCCGAACCCAGGTGAAAGGTGAAATAGCAGGAAGGAAACTCAGAAGAGGAACATGGCGCGGATGTTGCCGCCGTCCCAGAGGTGGCGGTCGGCGTCCCGGAGGTCGAGGTTGGCGTAGAGCCCGATGCGGCCGGCCCGGCCGAAAACGAAGTCGATCCCCGTCCCCAGCTTCGCACGGACGATCGTGTCATAGGTCGAAGCCCCGGGGGCGTAGGGATGGTCCCATCGGAGCTCCCCTGAGCTCAGGAAGGCGGCGAGCTCCGAGACCGCCCAGGGGGCGAGCGTCCGACGCCAGCGGGCGTAGGGCTGGGCCTCCCAGCGGAGGCCGCGGCGGGTCGAGCCGGGCGCGTCCCGGTAGGAATCCTCGACGGAGCGGCGCAGGAAGCGGCCGCCCGCCTCGATGCGGTCCTTCGGGCCCGCCAACAGCTGGCCCGCGAGGGTCGCCTGGTGGACGCGCCGCACGAAGCTCTCGTCCTTGTTCGCCGGATCCGGGGTGTAGGAGTCGGCCTTGCGCTTGAACTCGTAGGAGTACTCCGCCGCGAGGCCCAGGACGCCCTGCGCGGCGGGCCGGTCGAAGCGCAGGAGGGCCCGGGTGCGCCGGTAGCCGAAGACGCGGTCGTCATCGGGGATCGCGCGGGTGAGCGGCAGGTCGACCTCCACGGCGCCCTTGAGCAGGCCGCCGGCGGCGGGAAGGGTGAAGCCCTGCTCGGTGGTATAGGGCCTGCGGTCGTAGGTCTGGGTCGTCCGGTTGCGCTGGTTGAAGCTGAAGTCCACCGCGTTGATGGACGAATAGAGGGAGCCGCCCTTCCAGGGGCTCCAGCGCACGAGCGCGCCGATGTCCGCGTCCTCCTTCTCGAACTGCGGCTCCCCGAACAGGCCGAAGGAGAAGCCGGCCCAGGGGCCGGCCTCGAAGCAGAGCCACTGGTGCAGGGAGACCAGGTCCTTGTCGCCGTGGTGCTCGAGGTCGTATCGGAAGGAGAGCTTGTCGAGGAGGCGCTTCGAGAAGACGGCCTGCTGGTCGAGCAGCAGGTCGCTCTTGTCCAGGCTGGCCCCGTTGATGCGGTAGCCGGTCGAGGAGGCCTGCCAGTCCCACTCCCAGTCGAGCGGGTAGGAGAAGCCGAGCAGGTCGAGGAAGTACTCCGCGTCGAAGAGCGGCTCGGGGTCGATCGTGTCCATCTCCCGGGCCGTGAACACCGCCAGGGCCGGAGGGGGGAGGAGGAACAGCGCGGCCAGGAGGAGCGGCGCGGCCCGGCGGAGCGTCAATCGACGACCTCGTCCGGGGCCGTCTTCCAGAGGAGGCGGCCCGACCCGTCCTTCGAGACCTCGAAGGACGCGACTTCGGCCGTCGAGAAGCTGAAGGCCCGGTCCTCCGACAGGTGGGACGCCGCCTCGGCCACCTGCGGCATGTGGCCCACGAGGAGGACCTCGTCGCAGCCCCAATCGAACGCCGCCACCTCGCGCACGAGCGCCGAGCCCGGCAGGACGTTCGCGAGAGGATCGTAGGGCCTCACCGGGGGCCCGCCAAGCTGGGCAGCCGCTTCCTCGGCGGTCTGCTTCGCGCGCAGGAGGGGGCTGCAGAGGATGATCCCCGGCTTCGCGCCGGCCTTCGCGAGGTGCGCGGCGGAGCGCCGGACTTCCGCGCGCCCGCGCTCGGAGAGCGGCCGCTCGCGGTCCGAACCTACGCCGGCCTCCAGGACGGAGGGGGAGTGTCCGTGGCGCATCAGGTAGAGCTTCACGCTGGGGATTCTATCAAAGCCAATAGCGAAGAAGGTAGAAGAGCCGCTCCAGGAACCGCTCCGAGTAGGGCCGCATCCTCCAGCGGGGCGGCACGATCTCCTGGGAGCGGTCCATGTCGCCGACGACGGAGAGTTCCAGACGGCTGCAGAACTCCTTGTCCACGACGTGGATGTTCGCCTCGAGGTTGTGGATCATGGAGCGCGAGTCGCCGTTGTAGGAGCCCACCACGCCCCAGGTGCCGTCCACGACCGCGATCTTGGCGTGCAGCATCGGCCCGGGCCAGGCGAAGAGCCGCACGCCCGCGTCGAGATGGAGCTCGAAGAGGCGGCGGCTCGCGTACGCGGCGGCGGGGACGTCCGAGATGGAGGGGACGAGCACCCGCACGTCCACGCCCCGGCGGACGGCGCGGTAGAGGGCCCGGCGGATGCCGCGGTCGGGGACGAAGTAGGCGTTGGCCAGGTAGATGCAGCGCTCGGCCTTGTTGAGGGCGTGCAGGTAGGCGCTCCGGATGCGGTGGCGGTGCAGGAACTCCTCGTTGGCGACCACCCGGACCAGGCTGTTCCCGGGGGAGGAGGGCGCCTCCGCCTCGAACGGATAGGCGCGTCCGGTCTCCCTCTGCCAGGTCGAGCGGAACAGGCGCTCGAGCTCCCGGGCGGCGGGCCCCTCGATGCGGACGTGCGTGTCCCGCCAGCCGCCGCCGCCCTCGGACAGGGGCGCGTTCTCATCGGAGATGTTGATGCCGCCGGTAAATCCGACGCGTCCATCCACGACCAGGATCTTCCGGTGGTCTCGGCGCACCCAGCCCCAGCGCCTCTGCCACGGCGCGACCGGGTGGTACTCCAGGGTCTGGATCCCGGCGTTGCGGAGGAACTGAAGGTAGGAGGAGGTCAGCTCGTGGGAGCCGACCGAGTCGTAGATCACGCGCACCGAGACGCCCGCGCGCGCCCTCTCGGCGAGGGCTTCGGCGAAGCGCCAGCCGGTGCGGTCGCTGTTGAGGATGTAGCTCTCGAGATCCACGCGGGTCTTCGCCCCCGCGATGGTCTCGAGCATCGCGGGGTAGGCCTGCGCGCCGTCGATGAGCAGGTCGAGCCGGTTGCCGGCCGTGAACTCGGAGGGGGCCTCGCAGTAGCCCCGCCCCGTTTCGCCGATGAAGAATTCGCGCAGGCGGCGGGGGACGACCTCCTTGAGCTTCTTCGGCCAGCGCCGGGGCATGATCGAGCAGTCTAACAAACGGGTCCAAACTGATACAATGGCGCCATGCCGACGACGCCGCAGGCGAAGGAGCATTTCGAGCGCCTGCTCGAGCTGCTGGAAGTCGAGCGCGCGGCCGAGCGGGAGGAGGCGCGCCTGCAGGCCGAACGGGTCCCCGCCGCCGAGCGCGAGGCCCTGGGCAAGACCATCACGCGCCTCGCCCTCGTCGCCGTCGAGACCGCCGAGGGGGGGTACCCCGTCCTGACCTTGACCCGGGCCGCGTCCAAGGGGCAGGAGCTCTCCCCGTTCCACTCGCTCGACCAGGGCGACAGCGTGCGCCTCACCTTCCCGCCCTTCCCGGGCGGAGGCTCCCAGGCCGCGGCCTTCGTCCACGGGACCGTCGAGCGCGTGGAGGAGGGCCGCTGCGAGGTCGCGGTGGACGGCGCGATGCCGCCCAAGATGCCTCCCGGCAAGCTGACCCTCGACATCCTCGGCTCGGACGCCACCCACCGCCGGATGTGCCGCGCCCTCTCCGAGGTCTCGGGAGCCCAGGGCACGGGGGCCGCCCGCCTGCGCGACATCCTGCTGGGAGCGCTCCGGCCCGAAGCCGGCAAGCGGCACCCCGTCGAGCTCTTCGACGGCTCCCTCAACGAATGGCAGCGCCGGGCCGTCGAGAGCGCGCTCGCGGCCCAGGACCTCGCCCTCATCCACGGCCCGCCGGGCACCGGCAAGACGACGGCCCTGGTCGAGGTGATCCGCCAGGCCGTACGGCGCGGCCAGCGCGTGCTCGCCACGGCGCCCTCGAACGTCGCGGTGGACAACCTGCTCGAGCGTCTCCTCCCGCAGATGGACCGCGGCCTGCGCGTCGTGCGCCTGGGCCACCCCGCCCGCACCCTCGAGTCCTTGCGCCGGGGCAACCTGCGCATCCAGCTCGTCAACGACCCGCAGTACCGTCAGGTCGAAGAGCTCGACGCCGAGCGCGACCGCCTGCTGAGGACGCTCGGCCGGCGCGGGGCGAGCACCCCTTTGGAGCGCCGCCGCGTCGAGATCGAGGCCCGGCGGCTCTGGAAGGAGGCCCGCCTACTGGAACAGGCCCTCACGCGGCACCTCATCGCCTCCGCCCAGGTCGTCTTGAGCACCCACGGCGGCCTCTCGCGCCGCCAACTCCGGGGAGGATTCGACCTGGTCGCGCTCGACGAGGCGTCGCAGGCCACCGAGCCCCTCTCCTGGATCGCGCTCCTGCTGGGGAAGAAGGCCGTCTTCGCCGGGGACCCGATGCAGCTGCCGCCCACCCTGCATTCGCGGACCGCGGCCAAGGAGCTGGGCGTCACGCTCTTCGAGCGGTTCCAGGCGCTCCTGCCGGACTCCATGCAGACCCTCCTGCGGACCCAGTACCGCATGCACGAGACCCTGATGGCGTTCTCGTCCGCCCAGTTCTACGAGGGGAAGCTCGAGGCCGACGCTTCGGTGAGAGCGCACCTCGCCTGCCAGCTGGAGGGGGTCCGGGAGACCCCGCTCACCTCCGTCCCGCTCGTCTTCGTGGACACCGCGGGCACCGGCTTCGAGGAGTGCGTGAACCTGCTGCTCCAGAGCCGGGAGAACGAGGGGGAGGCGCGGCTCGCGGCGAAGCTGCTCCAGGAGCTGCTCGACGCCGGCCTGCGCCCCAAGGACATCGCGGTGCTCTCGCCCTACGCGGCCCAGGTGCGCCTGCTCAAGACGCTCATCCGCTCGAGCGGGACGGAGGTCGGCACCGTGGACGGCTTCCAGGGCCGCGAGAAGGAGGCGGTCCTCGTCTCCCTGACCCGCTCCAACGACGCCAAACAGGTGGGCTTCCTGGCCGAGACGCGGCGCATGAACGTGACGCTCACCCGCGCGCGCCGTCTGCTCATCGTCATCGGCGACAGCGTGACGATCTCGAACCATCCGTTCTACCGTCAGTTCCTGGACTTCATCGAGAAGCGGGGCCAGCACCGCAGCGCCTGGGAGTGGACGGACGCATGAGCCTCGATCTGCGGACGGTCTTCATCAACAACGCGCTGGTGAACCTGGTCTGCGCCCTGGTCATCGTGCCCCTGTGGCTGCGCCACCGGAAGCGCTACCCGGGCCTCGGCTGGTGGGCGCTGGACTTCATCGTGCAGGCCCCCGCCATGGCGCTCGTCGCCCTGCGCGGCCGCATCCCGGACTTCCTCTCCATGGTGGGAGGGAACGTCCTGGCCGTCGCCGGCGTCATGGCCCTGCTGCGCGGATTGGAGCTGTTCCTCGCGAAACCCGGGCCCTGGCGCCCCAACGCCCTCCTCCTCGCGGCCTTCGTCGGCATCCACTCCTATTTCACCGTGTTCGACCCCGACCTCCACGCGCGCAGCATGAACACCGTGGTCACCTTATGGGTCGTCTTCACCCAGATCCTGTGGCTGCTCTTCAAGCGGGTGGACCCCGCGATGCGCCCCATCAGCCGCGGGATCTCGTGGGTCTTCGTGGGATTGTGGGGGGTGAGCCTGGTGAGGGTCTTCAACGCGCTCAACTGCTCCCTCCCGGGCGACCACGACTACATGCAGTCCGGCTTCATGGAATCGATGTCGATCATGTCCTTCCAGTTCCTGACCGTCGCGCTCACCTTCACCCTGTTCCTGATGGTCAACCGCCGGCTGACCGATGAGCTCATGGCCTATCACCAGGCCGCCGAGGCCGCCAACAGGGCCAAGTCCGCCTTCGTGGCGAACATGACCCACGAGATCCGCACCCCCATGGCCGCCATCATGGGCTTCACCGACCTGCTCCTCGACTCCGGGCCGACCCCCCAGCAGAAGGAACCCCTCGGGATCATCAAGCGCTCCTCGGAGACCCTCCTCGTCCTGCTCAACGACGCCCTCGACCTCGCCCGCATCGAGGCCGGCAAGCTGCCCCTGGAGATCCACCCCTTCGGCCTGCGCCGCGCCATCGAGGACGTGACGCGCCTGCTGCAGCCCGGCGCCGAGGCGAAGGGCCTCGAGCTCGCCTGCTCCATCCAGGAGGACCTCCCCGCCGTGGCGAAGGGGGACTCCGCGCGGCTCAAGCAGGTGCTGACCAACCTCATCGCCAACGCGATCAAGTTCACCGAGCGGGGGCGCATCGAGGTCCTCGTCCGCCTGGAGGCCCGCCGCGGCCCCGAGGACCCCCTGCATGTGGACTTCTGCATCAGGGACACCGGCGTGGGCATCCCGCGGGAGAAGCTCGACGCCGTCTTCGAGCCCTTCACCCAGGCCGACGACTCCATCGCGAAGCTCCACGGCGGGGCGGGCCTGGGCCTGAGCATCTCGCGCGAGCTCGTGCGGGCCATGGGCGGCCACCTGGCCGCCCGGAGCGCGGAAGGCGCGGGGAGCGAGTTCCGGTTCGTCCTGCCCTTCGGACGGGCCTCCGAGGAAGAGGTCTTCGGCCCTGCCGCCGGCCCCTCGGCGCGCCCCGCTACCCAACCCCTGCGCGTGCTCCTCGTCGAGGACACGGAGACCAACCGGAAGCTCGCCCTCCACATCCTGCGCAAGCGCGGCCACGCCGTGAGCGCCGCCGTGGACGGGGAGCACGCCCTCGCCCTGCTCAAGAAGGAGGCCTTCGACGTCGTCCTGCTCGACATCGGCCTGCCGGGCATGGACGGCTTCGCCGTCGCCGCGGCCATGCGCGACCCCCGCTCGCCGCCGGCCATGCGCGGCGCGCCCATCATCGCCTTCACGGCGCACGCCATGCCCGAGGAGCGGGAGCGCTGCCTCGCCTCCGGGATGGAGGGATGCCTGCTCAAGCCCTTCACGGCCGACCAGCTCGCCGAGGCGGTGGAGCGCTTCGCGCCGGGCTCGCCCGACCACCTCAAGCCCGTCCAGGAGACCGCCGCGCCCCCGGCGGACCCGGGCGAGCGCCCCGCGAGCTTCGACGGGGCCCGCGCCGAGCTGCTGCGGCGCCAGCCCGGCGAGGAGTGGATCGCCGAAGAGATCCTGACGGTGTTCGCCAAGGAGGTCCCGGGCATCCTCGCGAAGCTGCGCGCCGCCCTGGAGCGGGGCGACCTTTCGGGCGCGGCGGTGTTCGCCCACGCCTGCAAGGGCGCCTCGGCCACGGCCGGATTCACGGGAGCGCAGGCTTTGGCCGCCCGGATGGAGGCCTCCGCGAAGGCAGGGAGCGCCCGGGAAGCCCGGGACCTGCTCGAGCAGCTGCAGCGACATCTCAAGGGCGCCGGCATCGGCGCCTAGGAGGAACGCATGACGACCGAACTGACGGAGATCGAGGCCCGCATCCTGGGCTCCCTCATCGAGAAGTCCTTCCTCACCCCCGAGACCTACCCGCTCTCCTTCCCGGCCCTGCTCAACGCCTGCAACCAGAAGACGAGCCGCGACCCGGTCATGACCCTCGAGCCCGACGGCTTGAAGCGCGGTCTCGCCTCCCTCTTCGAGAAAGGCCTGGCCGCCGAGCGCCTCGGCAGCCGCGTGCCGAAGTACGCCCACCACGCCGAGAACCTCAAGGCGGGGGAGACCCCGGAGCTGCTCGGCACCCTCTGCCTTCTGCTCTTGCGCGGCCCGCAGACCGCCGCCGAGCTCCGCGCGCGCTCCGAGCGGCTCTGCCAGTTCCCGGGCAACGCCGAGGTCGAGGAGGCCCTTCAGAAGCTGGCCTCGCACCCCGAGGGCCCCTTCGTCTCCCGGCTCGCGCGCGGCCGCTGGCAGCACCTCTTCTTCGGCGCGACGCCGGGCGTTTCCGTCCCGCTCCCGCCGCCCACGGCCCGGGCGGCCGAGCCTTCTCCTCTTGAGAAAAGGCTCGAAGAGCTTGAAGCCCGCGTGGCGGCGCTCGAAGGAAAGCTGAACCAAGGTCCTTCATCCTCCTAGGCCCCCTGCCAGGGCGGCGCTGGGCCCATCGGAGATTCCAGGAGGCCTCGGCGAAGGCTAGAATGCCTACGATGCGCCCCCTCGCGGTCGTCCTTTCCCTCTCCCTGCTCCACCTGCAGGCCGCGCCGGTCTTCGCGCAGTTCCATCAGCAGGCCGCCGCGCCAGGCCGCGCCTATTCTCCCGTCGTGCCGGCCGTCCCCATCGCCCTGGGCGCCGGTCTCGGGTCCCTGACAAGCGCTCCGACGCTGTCCTTCCAGACCTTGCCGACGGTCACCGTCCCGAAGCTCCTGAAGCACGCTCCGCCCGCCGCGGCGGCATCCCTCCGAGCGCGGCCCATCCTCATCCAAGCCGTGGAAGCGCGGCGGCAGCCGCTCCCCGCGCGCATCGCCCAGCTCCAGGTCCAGGCCGCGAAGGACCTCGAGGCCCTGCCCTCGACTCAGGGGGAGGCCTCGCAGGAGGTCGCGCGGGAGAATTTCGACCGCCTCCTTGGAGCGAAGAGCATCCGCGCGCATGCCGACGCGGTCCTAGCGGAACCGGCGCTTCCCGTCGAGCCCGCCTTGAGCGCCCCGGCGCCGGCTCCGCAGGCCGCCAAAACCTCCGTTCCATCGCCGGACAAGGCCGCCACGCGCCGCTATCTCGCCGGCACCGCCGCCTTCAAGTTCGGCATGGAGGCCCTGAACCTCGCCATGCCCCTGCTGGCTTTGACCGTCTTCGGACAGGCGGCCTGGGCCGCCGCGCTCGCGGCCGCCTGGGGCCTCTCGCAGGCGCTCTTCGGCAGCCTGGCGGGGGGGTTCGTGGACCGGCACTCCCCGACCAAGGTGCTCTCCTGGGCGATGGGCCTGCAGAGCCTGGCCGGGGCGGGACTGCTCGGCCTCTTCGCGCTCGACCATTTCCTGCCCGCCCTCCTGCCTTTCGCGGCGTTCAACCCCGTCGCGGCGGTCGCGCTCTACGCCCTGGCGGGGGGCTTCCTGGGAGTCGCCGACGTGGCCCGGCAGGTGATCCCGCCCGCCCTCGTGGGCAGCGACGAGAAAGCGCTCAAGGAATTCGACGCGCGCACCCACATCGCCTACGAGGTCGCGGGGGTGGCCGGAGCCTTCTTCGCCGGCTGGGTGATCAAGACCTTCGGCGTCGGGGCCGCCCTGCTCATCCACCCGCCGCTCTACCTGCTCGCGGCCATCGTCTTCTCCACCCTCGCGGCGAAGGCCTCCCCGGCGCCGGCCCCGCCCGATGAGGGCGGCGGGCCCCGCCAGGCCTTGAAGGACGTGCTCGAAGGCGCCCGGACCCTCTTCTCCAACCCCGTCTTCCGCGCGGCCTTCTTCGCCATCGTGCTGCCCTTCGTCATCCACCGGGTCTTCGAGTCCCTGCTCGTCCCGGTGTTCGCGAAGACCCTCCTGGCCGACCCCTCCAAAGCCGCCTGGATGCTGGGCTTCTCCAACGCGGGCGAGCTGCTCGGCGCGTTCCTGCTCTCGCGCTCCATCCGCGGAGGTCACGTTCGGAGGTCCTACCAGTGGGTGCGCTGGATGGCCCTCGGCACCCTGGCGCTCTGGGCGCTCTGCTTCACGCAGAGCCTCCCCGTGCTCTTGCCCCTCATCGCCTTCTCGAGCGTGTCCTGGGCGGCGAGCGACCTGAGTTTGCGCGGCAAGCTGCAGGCGGCGCTGGAGCCCGCCGTGCGCGGACGCTCCTTCTCCTTCATCTCGGCGGCCACCTTCCTGTCGGTTCTGGCCGTCTCCCTCGGGGTCGGCTTCCTCTTCGACGCCCTCCCCGCGGCCGCCGTCCTCATCGGCGTCAACGCCGCGTTCACCCTCGCCGCCGCCGCGATGCTCTGGGCCGCGGGCAAGCTCAAGCGTTGAGCGCCCTCCTCCTCGCGTTTCTCCTGCTCTTGGCCCCTGCGGCGGGCCATAGCGCCGCAGGGGCGGCGCGAGAGGAGAACGGCTTTCGCGCCGACGAGGCGGCCCTCCGCGAGAGCCCGCCCCTGACCGCCTTCGACGACTCCTGCGCGAGGCTCTCGGCGGGGACCGGCCGCCACGGACTGAGCCTCCTTAAAAGCCTGGACCTCTGGAGCGGGGAGAGGCCCCTGCGGCTCTACGCCGTGGAGTCCCGCTGCGAGGCCTTCGAGCGCTCCTTCGCCGACCCGCCCTCGCTCTTCGCCCTCGGCCCCTGGGGGATCCAGCGCCTCGGCCCGCTCTGCGGCGCCGGGGTGTGCCGCGCCTCGGCCGGCGACCCGGTCGAGGTCTCGACCGGCCCTTTCAAAGCCTTCGTGCTCACGCGGTCCTACGGCGACTCGGCCGCCTCCTCCCGGGAAGTCTACCTGGTCCGTCCGGACACCTCCGCCTGGCGCTCCTGGAAGCTGCCCGCGGACCTGGCCCTCGGCCGGGGAGCGGCCGGCGCGGGGACGCTGGACTTCACATACTATTTCGGGCGGCTCGGCGGAGCGCAGGCCCTGGCCCTCTCGGCCCACGCCCATGATTCGAGCCGCCTGGGCACGCCCCTCGAGTTCGACCTGCGCTACCGTCAGACCGTGCCGCTCGAGGGCGGACTGCCGGTCTGGGGCCGTTCGCGCACCCGCTTCGCGGGGGGGACTTCGACCCTGCTCGCCGACGCCCGGGCCTACGCCGACCCCGGCGCGGCCGAGCCCGCGTTCACCCTCGCCAAGGGGAGGGCGGTGCGCCTGCTCCAGAGGAAGAGAGCCGGGCAGACCCTCTGGTGGAGCGTCTACGACGGCGAGCGGGGGGTCTGCTGGGTGCGGGCCACCTCCCTGTACTCCAATCCCAAGCTGGTCAGCGAGACCCTGCTCGAGGCCATGGAGTATCCCGAGCCCGAGTTCGAGTCGGACACCGTCTGGGTGTCCGAGGACGACAAAGTGTATTGCGCGGGCAGGAACGGCCGCAGCGAGCTCCTCCTGACCCCCGCCGCCGCTCAGACGTCCATCTCGGAGGACCGCCGGCGTCTGATGCTTTTGCGCGCGGAAGGCCAGCGGCTGCGCCTGGAGCTCTGGGATGCGCGGACGTGCAAGGAGGAGTGGCTCGTGCCCGACGTCGAGCGCGTGCTCGGCGAGGCCCGGGTCGGAGCCGACAAAGCCCTCTCAACCTTCCTGGCCCTCCATCCCTCCCCGGGCGGGCAGCGCCCCTTCAAGGCGGTCCTCTACGACGAGCTGGGCCGGCCGGCCTGGAACCTGGGCGAGTACGACCTGGTCTTCGACCTGAGGGTGTCCCCCAACGGGCGCCACGCTCTGATCCACCATCAGCTCAAGATCGGGCCGGGCCTGCGGCAGTTCATCACGCGGGTGGACATCCAGGCGCGAGGCGTCGAGAGCCTCCCAGCCGACGCCCTTTCCCATCCGGACATCACGGACGAAGGCGAGGTCGTCGAGCGCTAGTCGTATTGACAAATAGTGGAACTCTGATACACTCTTATATTGCTTAAGAGAGGCCGACCCATGACCCGAAAAGCTTTGCTCTTCCCGCTCCTGCTCTGCGCCGTCCTGGCCGTGCGCGCCCAGAGCCCCGACAGCCCCACGGTCGAGGGGACGCTCCTCCAGAGCATCGATCCCGCCCGCCGAGCCGAACTCTCCGGCGCGGGCGTCGAGCGGATCGCCGAAGGCCTCGCCGAGCCCCAGCGCGCCGCGGCGCGTGAGGGCCTGCTGGCGCTGGAGCCGAAAGCCTCGGACGCGACCCTCGACGAGATCGCCCGAGGCTACCTGGCCCTAGGCTTCCCGCAGGACGCCGCCCGCCTCGCGCGCCTCCTGCCCTCCGGCCCGAGGGCCGCCCTGCTCTCCAGAGCCGCCGTGGCCTTCAACGCCTCGGGCGACGCCGACGCGGCCGCGGCCGCGTCGAAAGAGGTCCTCGCGCTCGACCCCTCCGACAAGGCCGCCGAGGCCGTGCTCAAGCTCTCCGAGCGCAAGGTCGGGAAGAAGGAGATCGCCCTCCTGCGCTCGAAGCCGTCCTTCCAGGCCGTCGCGACGGCCGTCCAGCCGGCGGTCGCCGTCAAGCTCCAGCCGGCCCGCCCCCTTCAACGCCCCGCCTTCCTGCCGAAGATCGACGCCTACCACATGCCCGACACGAAGCCCCCGTCCACCTGGCAGACCCTCCGGGCCGGGGTCGGCTCGCTCTGGGACGTCTACTGGTACAAGCCCAGCGCGGAGCACCAGGCCGGCATGCGGAAGCTCAAGGACACCCTCACCTCCACCGAGACCGGCGCCGCCCTCATCAAGGAGATGGGCGGCTGGGAGCGCGTCGACAAGGAAGTCCTCTTCATGTTCTCCAAGATGCCCGGCGACGGCACGGCGGCCTTCGTGCGGCCCATGGCCCCCTGGGAGACGGAGAAGACCGGCAAGAAGTACGTGATGGCCGTCAACCGCGACTTCATCAAGGACAAGGCCGCGGTGGTCGTGCCGGTGTTCGGCCACGAGCTGCGCCACATCGCCGACAAGATGGAAGGCTACGGCGACATGAACCTCGCCGTGACCAGCGAGCACGGCGCGCACCTCGACCAGGTGTACCTCCTGCAGGAGCTCGAGAAGAAGCTGACCCCGCAGGAGAAGGCCGACCTCAACAAGAACCGCATGTGGCTCTACCAGAAATGGGTCGCCTCCATGTGGGAAGACCACCTCCTCAAGCTCTATCCCAAGAAGGAGGACTACCAGAAGGCCTTCGAGGGAAGCAAGAACCTGCAGTACCTGGCCGGCCTCGCCTACGAGGACATCGTCAAGAAGGCGGTCAAGGACGGCACCCCGCAAGTGCACTACCACGTCTCCGACCTCTACGCCAACGCGACCCATGAGCCCGAGGTCACCGAGGCGCAGCTCCTCAAGGCCATCGCCGCCGAGGCCGACCCGGCCAGGCGCCGCCAGCTCGAAAGCCTCCTCGTCGACCTCAAGGCCATGCGCAAGCGGATCTTCGAAACGGACGACGCCTACCGCCGGCGCACGGGGCAGACCCTCTCGTGAACCACCCCGCCCTCCAGGGCCCGCCGAAGGTCGGCGCCGGGCTCATCGTCATCGTCCTCCTCCTCGGCGGCGCCTTCTGGGGCCGCAGGACCTGGCAGGTCACCCATCCGGTCTTCCCGACCCAGGCGGTCGAGACCGGGACGTACCGGGCGTCCTACCCCGCCCACTGGGAGCCCATCGACCCGAGCGACCCGAGGCTCGGAGACAAGGAAGTCGCCTTCCTCAACCACCGCTCCCAGGACGGGGCCTTCGAGCCCTACGACAGGCCCCGCATGCACATGGCCGTGAAGGAGGAGGGCACGGGCTTCGCGGACCTGGACGCGATGGCGGCGAAGATGCGCAAGGACGGCGACTCGCCGGGACCCGTCGAGGTCTGGCGCCTGGAGAACGGCCTGGCCGCGAAGACCTGGGTGGAGCGCCCCCTCACGACGGACATCCCTTCATCCATCCGCTGGCTGGCCTTCAAGGGCTCCAACGGCCGCTACTACAGCGCCGCCTTCCCCGTCCCCGCGGACTGGAAGACGCGCGCGCGCTACGAGCACCTCTTCAAGTCCATCCTCGCGTCGATGGAGTTCAAATAGGCTTGCGGACGTACACCCGCGAGAACTCGTCCTCGTAGGCGACCTCGAAGCGCTCCTGGAGCATCGCCACCACCCGGCGCATCAGCTCGGGGTCCTGGTACTTGGCCGGCGCCGTGCGCCTGAACTCGCGCGGGTTGGGGATGACGACCTTCACGCGCTCCTGGAGCACCCTCTGCCAGAGCTCCTCGGGGCTCTTCGCCTCCGACGCCCACAGGAAGAGGGGGGGCGCGTCGAAGGGGGCCGAGCCGAGCGCCTCGCCGGGCGCGTAGAACACCCTCGCGTCCCCCACGACCATCACGCGCTCCCCGGGCTCGAGTTCGAGTGAGCGCGCGAAGACGAACGCCCCGTAGGAGGGGCTCCCGTAGAGCTTGCGGTGGCTCGAGAGGTACTCTTCCCAGCCCACCTGGCCGAGCGGCACCCTCAAGGCCTGCATGCTGGTCAGGACGAAGGGCTGGAGGAACCAGAGGAGGTTGAGCCCCAAAGCCGCAAGGGCGAGCCCGGAAAGGGCCCGGGAGTTTGCCGCACGCAGACCCCGCGCGAGCAGCATCGCCCAGGGGACGAAGTAGGGCGTGAGCAGGCGGTCGATGTAGGTCTGCGAGAGGCCGGCGGCCAGGACGAGGGCGCAGAAGGCCATGGCCGAGAGCGACCACGGGTCGCGGCAGAGGAGGAGGGCGAGGGGCAAAAGCCCCAGGAAGAGCGGACCGATGAAGACGAAGGAGAAGTCCAGGCAGCCTCCGACCGAGTCGTTCCAGAGCTTGAGGGCGTGCCTCCACGGGGCGAAGCCCGGAGAGCCGAAGCGCGTGTCGGCGTACCAGGCCTGGAGCAGTTCCAGGTCGGCGCCGCGGCCGCCGAGCCATTGGGCCAGATACGGGAAGAACGGGTTGCCGGTCTGAAGGTAGGCGCGCGCCCACCAGGGGAGGAGCGGCAGGAGGGCCGCCCCCCAGAATAGCAGGGCGCCGCCGGGCGCCCTCACGGCCAGCAAACCCAGCCCCATGGCCGCCGCGCCGTAAGCCGTCGAGTACTTGGACGCCATCGCGCAGCCGGCGAAGAGGCCGGCGAGGAGGAGGAGTTTTTTGCTTGGCTCGCGCCTCCCCTGCGCAGGGTCTGAGCTGCGCAGGGGCGGTGCGAGCGGAGAACAGCCGTCGCACCGCCATCGCCACAAGAGCATCATCGCCAGCAGGTGGTAGAGCGCCGCCGAGAGATCCGAGTTGCACATCCAGAAAAGGAACAGGATGACGGGCGTGCCCAGGAAGAGGGCGCAGGCCCAGGGCCCGGACTCCTCGTCGCCCAGCTCCCGCGACCACTCGAGCATCCCGGCCAGCAGGAGGACGCCCACGCCGAAGCTCATCAGCTTCGCCGTGTACATGCCGCCCGCCGCCAGCCCCCAGGAGAAGGTCATCGAGGAGAGCAGGGGCAGCCAGGCGTAGTGGTTGTAGGGGAAATCCACGAAGCGGCCAGCCTGCAGGCAGGCCTGCGGCACGGCGAGGTGGTAGACCAGGGCGTCGTAGAAAACCTCGGGCATCGTGGTGCCCAGGAAGGCGGCGGCGGCCCCCGAGCAGAGCAGGACGTTCAGCCCCGGGGAGGAACGGAGCAGGGCCGCCGGCAGGGCGGGCGGACGCCGGAACAGATCGACGGCTCCGGCGAGGGCGAGCGCCGCGAAGAGGACGCGGAAGACGCCCACGGAGCCGAGGCCCAGCGCGAAGAGCCCGAAGGCCGCCCAGGAGAGCAGGGCCAGCCCCGCCCCGGCCGCCAGGACGCCGGACGCCGCCGGCAGCAGGGGCTTGAGCGCGGCCCGGCCCAGGGCCCGCGCGCCCGCGAAGAAGCCCAGCACGGCCAGGATGCGCGCAAGATGCCCGCCCCAGAAGCCCAGGAGCTGCGGCCCCAGCCCGAGCTCCTTGCCCAAAGAGAACAGGAACTTCTCCGGTGGGACTCCCATGATCTGCCAGGTCTTCCAGGCGTAAGCCGCCGCGACCCAGAGAGCCCAGAGCGCCGCCAGGCGCAGGCCGAGCAGGCTCCAGGACGCCGGGGGCGGCGCCTTCGGAGGAGGGCGTCTTGCCATGCGCCGGACATGATATCATTGTCCGCGACCATGGCCGACATCAAGAGCCTCGACCTCGTCAAGAGCGTCTTCGAGCACCGCCTCAAGCAGTCCGACATGGACCGCATCCTCGCGGAGCTCTCCGAGACCGACCGCGACGAGCTCGTCGGCAAGATGGGCGACCTGCTCGACCGCGTCTCCGCCTTAGTCGAGGTGCACAACAAGGTCTCGGACACCCTGTCCCTGGACGTGATGCTGCCCCGCCTCATGGAGATCGTCACCGAGGCCCTGCACGCCGAGCGCAGCTCCCTCTTCCTCCACGACCCCGACACCCACGACCTCTACACCCGGGTGGCGCAGGGGGACTCCATCGGGGAGATCCGCTTCCCGAGCGAGCGCGGCATCGCGGGCGCCGTCTTCACGGCCGCCAAGTCCGAGATCATCCCCGACGCCTACGCGGACGAGCGCTTCAACCGCGAGGTGGACAAGAAGACCGGCTTCAAGACCCGCGACATCCTCTGCGCGGTGATCCGCCGCCAGGGCCGCGCCATCGGGGTCACCCAGGTGCTCAACAAGAAGGAGGGCGCCTTCGACGAGGACGACCTGGCCGTGCTCGAGGCGCTCACCGCGCAGGCCGCCTCCGCCCTCGAGAACGCGCGCCTCTTCGAGAAGGTGCAGAAGGCCCGGGAGGAGGAGGCCCAGCTCCTCGAGATCACGAGCTCCATCGCCTCCGAGCTCAACCTGGACACGCTCCTGCGCAAGATCATCGCGGTGACCACCGACATGCTCGGCGCCGACCGCAGCACCCTCTTCGTCTTCGACCCGAAGTCCGGCCAGCTCTGGTCGCGCGTGGCCGAGGGCCTGGGCACCAAGGAGATCCGCATCCCCTCCGGCGCCGGCATCGCGGGCGCCTGCTTCACCTCGGGCCAGCCCATCAATATCCCGGACGCCTACCAGGACCCCCGCTTCAACCCCGCCGTCGACAAGAAGACCGGCTACCTCACGCGCAGCATCCTCTGCATGCCCGTGGCCAACAAGGACGGGGAGAAGCGCGGCGTCCTCCAGGTGCTCAACAAGAAGGGCGGCCCCTTCGGGGAGAACGACGAGAAGCGGCTCAAGGCCTTCGCCGCGCAGGCCGCCATCGCGCTCGAGAACGCCCAGCTCTTCGAGTCCGTCGCCAAGGAGCGCAACTACAACGAGAGCATCCTCAAGAGCCTCAGCAACGGCGTGCTGACCCTGGACGCGGAGCGCAAGGTCACCAAGGTCAACGACGCCGCCGAGCGCATCCTCACCCTGCGCTCCGCCGAAGCCGTCGGCCGTCCCGTCGCCGAGCTCTTCGCGGGCCTCAAGAACGAGTGGCTGCTCGCGAGCCTGGAGAAGGTGGTGGCCAGCGGCCAGACGGACCTCTCGGTGGACGCCGAGCTCAAGCGCTCGGACGGCGCCGAGATCTCGGTCAACGCGGCGGCCGTCCCCCTGCGCGGCCTGAACGGCGAGGCCGTGGGCTTCATGATCGTGCTCGAGGACATCACCTCCGAGAAGCGGGTCAAGAGCACGATGGCGCGCTACATGACCAAGGAGGTGGCCGACAAGCTGCTCGAGGGGGGCGACGAGGCCTTGGGCGGCACGTCCCAGACCGCCACGGTGCTCTTCTCGGACATCCGCAAGTTCACCACGATCTCGGAGGCCCTGGGCGCGCGCGACACGGTGGTGATGCTCAACGCCTACTTCACCGAGATGATCGACGTGATCTTCCACCACAAGGGCATCCTCGACAAGTACATCGGCGACGCCATCATGGCGGTGTTCGGCGTCCCCTTCGCCGCCGAGAAGGACGCGGAGAACTCGGTCCTCGCGGCCAACGACATGATCCGGGCCCTGCGCAGGATCAACTCGGAGCGCGTACTTCTCGGCGTCCCCGAGATCCACATCGGCGTCGGGCTCAACACGGGCGACCTCATCTCCGGCAACATCGGCTCGCTCAAGCGCATGGACTACACGGTCATCGGCGACACCGTGAACCTGGCCTCGCGCCTCGAGGGGACGACCAAGTACTACGGCGCCGAGGTCGTCTTGAGCGAGTTCACCAAGGCCAGGCTCCCGGCCTCCTTCCGCCTGCGCGAGCTCGACCTCATCCGGGTGAAGGGCAAGAACAAGCCGGTCGCGGTCTACGAGGCCCTCGACCACAACGACGAGACGACCTTCCCGGAGATGGAGAAGGTCCTCGCCGCCTTCGAGAACGGCCTGCGCCTCTACCGGAGCCGCGACTGGCGCGGCGCCCTCGCCGCCTTCGAGGCCGCCCTCGCCGCGCGGCCGGAGGACGGCCCCTCCAAGCTCTACATCCAGCGCTGCTTCCTCTATCGGGACGCCCCGCCCCCCGAGGGCTGGGACGGCGTCCACGTCATGACGTCCAAGTAGGAGAACCCCCATGGAAGACCGCTTCAAGCTCCTCGCGGAGCGCTTCGCCGAGATCGCCGACCTCAACGCCGCCTCCGCCGTCCTGCAGTGGGACCAGGAGACGTACATGCCCGTCCAGGGCTGCGCGGCCCGCTCCAACGCCCTGGCCACGATCCAGACGGAGGCGCACCGCCGCCTCGTCTCGGACGAGGTCGCGGGCCTGCTCGACGCGGTCGAGGGGTGGGCGCGGGCTCGCGGGGAGGACTCCTTCGAGGCCGCCTTCGTCCGGACGGCCCGCCGCGACCACGCCCGGGCCCGGAAGGTCCCGGGGGAGCTCGTCGCCGAGCTGGCCAGGACGACCTCCCTGGCGCTGGAGGCCTGGCAGGCCGCCCGCGCGCGCTCGGATTTCGCCGCGTTCGCCCCGCACCTCGAGAAGGTCGTCTCGCTCAACCGGCGCAAGGCCGAAGCGCTGGAAACCGGCGAGCGGCTCTACGACGCCCTGCTCGACGAGTACGAGCCCGGCGCCAAAACCTCCGAGGTGGAGGCGGCCTTCCGCGTCCTGCGCGAGGGCCTCGTGCCCATCGTCCGGGAGGTGGTGGCGCGCGAGGGCGCGGTCTCGAGCGCCGTCCTGAACGCGGAGTGCGCGGAGGCCGAACAGTTCGAGCTCTGCAAGGAGGTCGTCGCGCGCCTGGGCTACGACTTCGAGCGGGGGCGGCTCGACCGCTCCGCCCACGCCTTCACCACCACCTTCTCGGTGGACGACGTGCGCATCACGACCCGGGTCAAGAAGGATTTCCTGCCCTCGGCCCTCTACGCGGCCGTCCATGAGTGCGGCCACGCCCTCTACGCGCAGGGCATCGACAAGCGCTTCGAGCGCACCCCGCTCAACGACGGCGCCTCGCTGGGCGTGCACGAGTCCCAGTCCCGCCTCTGGGAGAACCTGGTCGGCCGCGGGCGGCCCTTCTGCGCCTGGCTGCTCCCCCTGCTCCGGAAGCGCTTCCCGGACGCCTTCGGGCGCTGCTCGCAGGAGGAGTTCTACCGGGCGGTCAACAAGGCCGGCCCCTCGCTCATCCGCGTGGAGGCCGACGAGGTGACCTACAACCTCCACGTCCTCCTGCGCTTCGAGCTCGAGTCGGCCCTCGTGGAAGGGCGCCTCAAGGTCTCGGACGCCCCGGAGGCCTGGAACGCCAGGATGTCGGACACCGTCGGGATCGCGCCCCCGGACGACGCGCGGGGCATCCTGCAGGACATCCACTGGGCGGCCGGCCTCATCGGCTACTTCCCGACCTACACCCTGGGCAACATCATGTCGGCGCAGTTCTACGCGAAGGCCCGCGAGGCTCTGCCGGAGCTCGAGGCCCAGCTGGCCCGGGGGGAGTTCGCCCCGCTCAAGGGCTGGCTGGGAGAGAAGCTCCACGTCCACGGCCGCAAAGTCTCGGCGGGCCGGCTGCTCCAGCGGGTCGTGAACGGGCCGCTGGACTCCAAGCCCTTCCTGGATTACCTCCAGCGGAAATACGCGGAGCTCTACGGCTTTCAGCCGTAGAGCTCCGTTCCTCGGCCCTTCCGACGCCTCAGGGCTACGGGTTACTTGAAGTCGTCATCACAGTTCTTGCAGCCGGGGTAAGTGATCTTCCCATCGCAGCGCTCGAACAACACCGGATAGTTGGCATTATAGCGCGGAGCGATGCCGGCGTTCGCGGAAACGCGGGTCAGCTGGATGTTATAGCCCGGCTCGCCCGAGGGACAGCCGGAGCCCGAGCCCATCTGCACGCTGAAGAACTTCATCCCGAAGAAGCCCCCTGACGTGGTGCCTCCAGGGAAGGTGATATCCAGTTCTTGCAGAGCCGCGTTCGTCTTGGCGTAGTCGCCGTTGCGGGCCAGGTAGCGCTCCTGGGCCTGCTTGATCTGGGAGATGAAGCTCTGGGCTTCCGCCACGCGGGCGCGCTCGACCACCTTGAAGTACTGCGGGATGGCGATGGACGCCAGGATGCCGATGATGAGCACGACCACGAGCAGCTCGATCAGGGTGAAGCCCCGCTCGCTGCGCACGACGGTCTTCTTCGCGTCCATGGTTCTCCCTCCTTGGGATCTTCGAGGATAGTATAGGGGGTCCGCCTGAGTTCAGGCTGTCCGGAATCTGTGCATAATGTGAATTCATTACTATAATGCGCTCCGGCATGCCCCGCATCCTGGCGGTCGAGGACGACCGCAACATCGTCGAAGCCGTCGAGAACACCTTCACCCTGGTGGAAGGCTACTCCCTGACGGCGGTGAACGACCCGAACAAGGCCCTCAAGGCCGCCATCGACCTCAAGCCCGACCTCATCCTGCTCGACATCCGCCTCCCCGGCGGGGACGGCCGCCTGCTCTTGCGCAGCCTCAAGGAAAACGCGGCCACGAACGCCATCCCGGTCATCTTTTTGACCGGCCTCTCGAGCGAGGGGGACAAGGTGCTGGGCCTCAACCTCGGCGCCGACGACTACGTCGTCAAGCCCTTCAGCGCCTCGGAGCTGCTCGCGCGCATCCAGGCCGTCCTGCGCCGGACGTCCCCGGAGCCGGCCGCCCGGACGGCCCTGGAGACCTGCGGCCTGCGCCTCGACCCGGCCGAGCGCACGGCCTCTCTCGACGGGAAGAGGCTCGACCTCCAGCCCAAGGAGTTCGAGCTGCTCTTCCTGCTCGCCTCCCGGCCCGGGCGCGTCCTCCTGCGGCGGTTCCTCATCGAGAACACCTCCTCCTACGGGACGGACGTCTCGACGCGGAGCCTGGACACCCACGTCAAGAACCTGCGCAAGAAGCTGGGCCGCAAGGCCGGCCTCCTCGAGACCGTCCACAAGCTCGGCTACCGCTTCGCCCCCGATGCCTGAACGGCGCGGCACCTATTTCGCGTTCCAGGGCCTCTTCATGGCCGTGCTGCTGCTCATCTTCCTCTACCACTACCGCGGCGACGAAGGCTGGATCCGGCGCTTCGCCCTCATCGTCGCCGTCCTGGTCTTCTCCCTCGGGCTCATCCGCTCTGTGTCGGCCGAGACCCTCTCCCGCGGCGTGTTCCAGACCGCCCTGTTCGTGGGCGACGCGGCGCTCGCCTCCCTCATCCTGCACTGGGCCCAGCCGCAGTCGGACCTCTACCTGCTCTATTTCATCGTCATCTTCGGCACGGCCCTGACCCGCAGCTGGGTCCAGAGCCTGGTCGTCGCCCTCCTCGCCTCCCTGCTCTACCTGGTCTCGGCCTGGTCGCCCTCGACCGGCTTCCCCTCGGAGACCGGCTTCTGGCTGCGCGTCCACCTCCTGTGGGTGTCCTCCGCGCTCATGGCCGTCCTGGCCCGCGACACGCGCGCGCTCCAGGGCGAGCAGGAGCGGCGCTACCTCGAGCACACCCTGCAGATGGAGCGCCTCGCCGCCCTGGGACAGGTGGCCGGCGAGGTGGCCCACCGCATCAAGGGCCCTCTGACCACCATCCTCGTCAACACCGAGGTGCTGACCCGGAAGGCCTCGCTCGCCTCCGACATGCAGCGGCAGGTGGACCGCATCCACGAAGAGGCCGGCCGCTGCAAGGAGATCCTCAAGGGCCTCCTCGACCTGGGCCGCATCGAGGAGATCTACTTCACCCTCATCGACCTGCGGGATGCGCTGCGCTCGGCCCTGAAGGCCGTCGAGCCCCGCCTGCAGAAGGCCGGCGTGCGCCTCCAGGCGCGCGGGCTCGAGCGCTCGGCCCGGGTGCTCGGCGACCAGTCCCTCCTGCACGAGGCGGTCGCGGCGCTCCTGCACAACGCCCTGGACGCCCTGCCCGAGGACGGGGGGAACGTGACCTTGAGCCTGCACGACAGCGAAACCGAGCCGTGGTGGCTGCGGCTCTGGAGCCGCCCGCACTACGACGTCGCGGTCGAAGACGACGGCAGGGGCATCGAATCCAAGGACATCGAGCGCATCTTCCAGCCCTTCTACACGACCAAGCGGGAGGGGAGCGGGATGGGTCTGCCCGCCGCCCTGCGCATCCTGCAGAAGCACGAGGGCGCCCTCTCAGCCCACAGCGACGGGCCGGGTCGGGGGGCCCGCTTCGTCCTCACCCTTCCGAAAGCGGGGAAGCCCGCCCGCTCACGCAAGCCTCAGGGCTGAAGGCACATCAGCTATAATCTCCCTGTGGAGAAGGACGCGGGCGTCATCCTCGCCAAGACCGCCGGGTTCTGCCCCGGGGTCAAGAAGGCCATCGACCGCGTGCTCGAGCTCTCCCAGCAGGGCAAGCACCCCATCTTCACCCTCGGGCCCCTCATCCACAACGCCCAGGTCATCTCGATGCTCGAGGAGAAGGGCATCCACGCCGTGAAGTCCCTCGCCGACATCCCCGCCAAGGAGGGCGTCATCGTCCTGCGCGCCCACGGCATCACCCCCGAGCTCGAGGCCGAGGTGCGCGCCTACGGCATCGAGGTCATCGACGCCACCTGCCCGCTCGTCAAGAACGTCCACTCCGTCATCGAGAAGCACGTGGGGGAGGGCTTCACCACCGTCATCGTCGGCGACGCCGGCCACGCCGAGGTCGTGGGTCTGCAGGGCTACGCCGGCAAGGACGCCTTCGTCGTCTCCGGGCCCGAGGAGGCCGAGCAGCTGCCGCGCCTCGAGAAGGCCCTCGTGGTCGCCCAGACCACCCAGGAGGAGGACGTCTTCGAGGCGACGGCCGAAGTGGTGCGCCGCAAGGCCGGGACCGTCGTCGTCTCCAACACCATCTGCAAGCCCACCCGCGACCGCCAGCGGGAGACCGTCGAGCTCGCCAAGAGCTCGGACCTCGTCGTCATCGTGGGAGGCAAGCACAGCGCGAACACGGCGCGCCTGGCCGCCCTCTGCCGGCGCCTGTGCCCCGACACCGTCCACATCGAGACGGAGGAGGAGCTGGACCTCGACGCCGTCCGCTCGGCGCGCAGCGTCGCCATCACGGCGGGCGCCTCGACGCCCAGCTGGATGACCGACCGGGTGCTCGGGCGCATCCGCGAGGCGCGCAAGACCGGCCTGCGGCCGGCCCTGCTCGACGCCGCGGGCCAGGCGCTCGAGCTCCTCATCAACTCCTGCCTCTACACCGCGTTCGGCGCGTTCTGCCTCACCTACGTCTGCATGCGCCTGCAGGGCTGCCGCCTGCAGTGGGAGCCCGCGGCCCTCTCCGGGCTCTTCGTGCTGAGCCTGCACCTCATCAACCGCATCGGGGAGCGCGGCGTCGGCACGCTCGAGAGCCGCAAGCTCGAGCTGCTCCAGAAGCACAAGCTCCCGCTCACCGCCTCGGCCCTCCTCTCGGGCCTGGCCGCGATGGGGCTCGCCTTCGCCCTCGACCTGCGCACCTTCCTCGTCGTGGTCCTCTCCTGGGTGGTCGGCGCCCTCTACCCCTTCCGCTCCCTGTACAACCTCCAGGGCTTCCTGGACGTGCCCGGCTCCAAGGACTTCGCCACCGCGCTCGGCTGGGGCTTCGTGTGCGCGGTCGTCCCGGGCCTGCACCAGGGCATGGTCTTCTCCAAGGCGAACTACCTCGCCGTCCTCTTCGCGATCCTGCTCGTGTTCGTCCGCTCGGCGATGCTCGGCATCAGCGCGGTCCACAGCGACCTCATCGTCGGCAAGGAGAACTTCTACAAGGCTTTGGGCGAGCGGCGCACGCACGCCGTCCTGCTGGCCATCCAGGTGCTGCTCAGCCTCCTCCTCGTCGCCCTGCTCTCCATGCGCTGGAAGACCCCGCTCGTCGTCGCGCTCCTCCTCGCCAACCTCTACCCCATCGCCTGCCTGCTCTTCGGCTACTTCCGGCGCACCCTCAAGGGCTTCTGGGCCGAGACCCTCGTGGACGGCCAGTTCCTCTTCTTCGCCCTGCTCGCCTGGCTCAGCCGCTGAAGGCTTTGCTATACTCTCCCTTACGGGAGCGTTGAAGGACCGTTTTGGGCGACGCGCCCGGTGCAGGCGGGTCTCCGCACGGCGTGCTACGCGGTCCGCCCCAACCGGGATTCCGCTTCGATTCGGCTCCCCAATCCAAGCAAGAGAATCGAGGAGGGTCCAATGCCGACCTCTACCCGCAAGAACGTCATCATCATGGGCGCCGCCGGACGCGACTTCCATGACTTCAACGTGTTCTGGAAGCGCCAGCCGGAGTACCGGGTGGTCGCCTTCACGGCCGCCCAGATCCCGGACATCGCCGGCCGGGTCTACCCGCGCGAGCTCGCCGGCCCGGCGTACCCCAAGGGCATCCCCATCGAGGCCGAGAGCGAGGTCTCGGAGCTCATCCGCCGGCACGACGTGAAGGAAGTCTCGCTCGCCTACTCCGACCTCAACCACATCGACGTCATGCACAAGGCGTCCATCGTCAACGCCGCGGGCGCCGACTTCCGCCTGATGGGCTGGCGGCAGACCATGGTGGCCTCCCGGAAGCCCGTCATCGCGGTCTGCGCGGTCCGCACCGGCTGCGGCAAGAGCCAGACGACCCGCAAGGTCTGCGAGATCCTCAAGACCCTGGGCAAGACCATCGCCGTCATCCGCCACCCGATGCCCTACGGCGACCTCAAGAAGCAGATCTGCCAGCGCTTCGCCACCCTCGACGACCTCGACCTCCACAAGTGCACCATCGAGGAGCGCGAGGAGTACGAGCCGCACATCATGGCGGGCAACGTGGTCTACGCCGGCGTGGATTACGAGCGCATCCTGCGCAGCGCCGAAGCCGAGGCCGACGTGATCGTCTGGGACGGCGGCAACAACGACCTGCCCTTCTACAAGCCGGACCTGCACATCACCGTGACCGACCCGCACCGGGCCGGCCACGAGATGACCTACTACCCCGGCGAGACGAACCTGCGCATGGCGGACATGATCATCGTCAACAAGGTGGACACCGCCCTACGGGAAAGCGTCGAGCTGGTCGAAGCCAACGTCCGTCTGGCCAACCCGCGCGCCCTCATCCTCCGCGCGGAGTCCCCGGTCACGGTGGACGAGCCCGAGGCCGTCAAGGGCAAGCGGGTGCTCGTCGTCGAGGACGGGCCGACCCTGACCCACGGCGAGATGGCCTACGGCGCCGGCCACGTGGCCGCGCGGCAGGCCGGGGCCCGCAAGATCGTGGACCCGCGCCCCTACGCGGTGGGCTCCATCAAGAGGACCTTCGAGCGCTACCGGCACATCAAGGAGATCCTCCCGGCCATGGGCTACGGCGACCGGCAGATGGCGGAGCTCCGGCAGACCATCAACGCCACGCCCTGCGACACGGTCATCATCGGCACGCCCATCGACCTCTCCCGCATGCTGAAGTTCAACAAGCACTCCGTGCGCGTGCGCTACGAGCTCAAGGAGAAGCAGCCCAGCCTCCTGCGCGGCCGCATCGTCGCGGCGGTGGGGGGGCGCTCCTGCTCCTCCCGCAAGGCCCTGGCGCGCTGCTAGGAGCCTGGAGCCAAGGCCCTACCGCCGGTCGGATACGGCGGGGGGCCCTGATTTTGGTAAGATTCAAGCCACAGACCCGCGCAGGAGGAACCGTCCATGACCACCACGGCCGCCGCCCCCCAGACCGAATCCCAGAAGCTCATCGAGCTCGGCGACAAGTTCGGAGCCCACAACTATCATCCCCTTCCCATCGTCATCTCCAAGGCGAAGGGCGTCTGGGTGTACGACCCCGAGGGCAACAAGTACATGGACATGCTGAGCGCCTACAGCGCGCTCAACCACGGCCACCTGCACCCGAAGGTCCTCAAGGCCCTGGCCGAGCAGGCCAGGAAGGTCACCCTCACCTCCCGGGCCTTCCACAACGACCAGCTCGGCTTCCTCTACAAGGAGCTCAGCGAGCTCTCGGGCTACGAGGTGTCCTTGCCCATGAACAGCGGCGCCGAGGCCGTCGAGACGGCCGTCAAGACCGCCCGCAAGTGGGCCTGCCTGAAGAAGGGCTTCGCTCAGGACCGCGCCGAGATCATCGTCTGCGCCAACAACTTCCACGGCCGCACCGTCACCATCGTCAGCTTCTCCACCGACGAGCAGTACCGCCGCGACTTCGGCCCCTTCACGCCCGGCTTCAAGGTCATCCCCTACGGCGACGCCGACGCCCTGAAGAAGGCCATCACCCCGAACACCTGCGCCTTCCTCGTCGAGCCCATCCAGTGCGAGGCGGGCATCCTCATCCCGCCGCCGGGCTACCTCAAGGCCGTGCGCGAGATCTGCTCGAAGGCCGGCATCCTGCTGATGTTCGACGAGATCCAGACCGGCCTGGGCCGCACGGGCAAGATATTCTGCTGGCAGCACGAGGACGCCCGGCCCGACGTCCTCATCCTCGGCAAGGCCCTGGGCGGCGGGATCCTGCCCATCTCGGCCGTGCTGGCGAACAAGGAGGTCCTCGGCGTCTTCAAGCCCGGCGACCACGGCAGCACCTTCGGCGGCAACCCGCTCGCCTGCGCGGTGGCCCGCGCCGCCCTGAAGTCCATGATCGAGGAGGGCCTCATCGAGCGCTCCCACGAGCTCGGCGAGTACCTGATCGGCCGCTTCTGCGACCTCAAGAGCCCCTACATCAAGGAAGTCCGCGGGCGCGGCCTGCTCATCGGCATCGAGCTCAAGCCCTCCGCGGGCGGCGCGCGCCGCTTCTGCGAGGCCCTCATGAAGGAAGGGATGCTCTGCAAGGAGACCCACGAGCACGTCATCCGCCTGGCCCCGCCGCTCGTCATCACCAAGAAGGAGCTGGACTGGGCCTTCGAGCGTCTGCGCAAGGTCCTCTCCGAGTAAGGGCCCAGCCACGGACGAAGCCCGAGCGGCGGCCGACCGGGAAAAGCGCCAAGTCGCGTTGGCGTCCGTCTACGCGGCCGTCCTGCTCACCGCCGCCAAGCTCGGCGTCGGCCTCTGGACGAACAGCCTCGGCCTCCTCTCGGAGGCGGCGCACTCGGGCCTGGACCTCGTCGCGGCGGTCGTCACCTGGCTGACCGTCCGGGTCTCGAGCCGGCCCGCCGACCGCCAGCACACCTACGGCCACGGCAAGTTCGAGAACCTCTCGGCCCTCTTCGAGACCCTGCTCCTCGTCCTCACCTGCGTCTGGATCTCCTGGGAGGCCTTCGAGCGGCTCTTCTTCGTCTCGAAGCACGTGGACGTCAACGTCTGGTCGTTCGGCGTGGTGCTCCTCTCCATCGCCGTGGACTATACCCGCTCCCGGGCCCTCAAGCGGGTCGCCGACAAGTACCAGAGCCAGGCCCTGGAGGCGGACGCCCTCCATTTCTCCACCGACATCTGGTCGTCCTGCGTCGTCCTCGTCGGCCTCATCGGGGTGCTCATCGCCCACCGCTTCGAGAGCCTGGCCTTCCTCGCGAGGGCCGACGCGCTGGCGGCGCTCGGGGTCGCCGTGATCGTCCTCAAGGTGTGCTGGGGTCTCGGCCGCAAGTCGGTCGACGACCTGCTCGACGCCGTCCCGGAGGAGCTGCACGACAAGGTCTACCAGGCCGCCAAGGTGAGGGGGGTCCTCGACGTGCGCCAGGTGCGGGTCCGGCGCAGCGGGCCCGAGGTGTTCGCCGACGTGACCATCGCCGTGGGCCACGGGGTCGCCTTCGAGGCCGCCCACGCCGTGGCGGAGCGCGCGGAAGCCGCCATCCGCGCGGCGGTCCCCGGCGCGGATGTCGTCATCCACGCCGAGCCGGTGGAGGAGCGGCGGGAGGACCTCCTCACGCGCACCCGCATCCTCGCGGCCCGGCACGGCCTGGGCGCCCACGCCGTGCGCATCTACGACGAGGCGGGCCGGCGCTCGATCGAGCTCCACCTCGAGGTCGCCGACGACCTCAAGCTCGACGAGGCCCACCAGCTCGCCGACGATTTCGAGAAGGCCCTGCGCCAGGCCGTCCCGGACCTCGCGGGCGTGGTCACCCACATCGAGCCGGCCGGGGAACGCGCGGCCACCCTCAAGGCCGAGCCGGCCGGGGAGGGGGAGATCCAGCGCGCCCTCCTCAAGTTCCTCAAGGCCCAGAAGATCAGCGCCCACCTGCACGACATCCAGGTGCGGCTCGCGGGGGGAGAGCTGCAGGTCTCCCTCCACTGCGCCCTCGCCGGCTCGACCGGCATCCAGGACGCGCACGGCATCACGGAGCGCATCGAGAAGCATTTGCGCTCCCAGGTCCCCTTCGTCGGCCGGGTGGTCATCCACGTCGAGCCGACAGACTGACCCTCAGGAGGCTTCATGGCACGAGACGACGACGAGCTGGACGCCGGAGAGATCGCAGCGAAGAACGCGGGCAAGGTGCTCAGCGCCCTGCTCGCCCTCGCCGTAGCGTTCCTGCTCTGGTCTTGCGTGGTGTTCATCCCCGCCGGCCACGAGGGGGTGCTCTTCAACAAGCTGACGGGCTCGGTGAGCGACAAGACCCTGACGCAGGGCTGGAAGCTGCGCGTGCCGATCCTCACGAAGGTCATCGTCTACGACTGCCGCCGCAAGGCCTACACCATGTCCATGACCGCCGACGAGGGCACGCGGATGGGGCAGTCGGACACCAACTGGTCGCCGACCGCCGACGGCAACATGGTCGGGGTGGACGTGACGGTCTGGTACCGCATCCCGGCGGACACGGCCGGCCGGGTGTACACCCACCTCGGCAACCAGGAGTGGTGCGAGGAGCAGGTGATCCGCCCCATCATCCGCAACGCCGTGCGTTTGACCGTGGCCCGCTACACGGCGCCGGAGATCTACGGCAACAAGCGCACCGAGATCCAGGACAAGGTCAAGGAGCTCATCGCCAAGTCCTTCCTGGACGACAACTACTTCTCGCTGGACGGCGACGGCGTATTCCTCCGCGACGTCCACCTGACGCCCTCCTACCAGCGCAGCATCGAGGAGAAGGTGGCGGCCCAGCAGGCCATCCAGCGCAAGCAGTTCGAGGTGGAGCAGGCCAAGCAGGAGGCGATGGCCATCAAGATCAAGAACGACGCCCTCGCCGCCGCGAAGAGCTACCTCCAGCTGAGGACCATCGAGATGCTGGAGAAGAAGGACTTCAAGGTGATGGTCGTCCCCCAGAGCCAGGGGCTCATCCTCAACCTGCAGGACAAGTAGCCGGCAGGCTAGTCGGGCAGGGCGGGGGAGGGCGGCTCCTCGGGCTTCGGCGCCGCGGGCGCCGGGAGCTCGGGCTGAGGCTCGAGCACCAGGACGATGCGCCGGTTGGCCGCCCGGCCGGCCTCCGTGTCGTTGGGTCCGACGGGCCTGAACTCCCCGAAGCCGGAGGCGTAGACGCGCCGGGCGTCGAGGCCGCCCTTCTCGGTCAGCTGCCTCGCCACCGCGGCCGCGCGGGCCGTGGAGATGTCCCAGGGAGTCGAAACCCCGCCGAAACCGAAGAGCCCCTTGACCGGGGTGTCGTCGTGGTGGCCCTCGACGCGCAAGGCCCGGCCCGGGAAGACCGCGCTCATCGAGCGGCCGAGCTTGTCGAGTTCCTCGGCCCCGGCCTCGGTCAGCTTGGCGTCATGCGGCTTGAAGAGCTGGGAGTCGGGGACCGTGAGCTTGAAGACCTCGCCCGAGCGCACCAGGGAGACCTGGTTGCCCAGCCCCTCGGCCCGCACGGCGTCGGCGAGGCTCATGCCGTCCGCCTTGGCCTTCTCGAGCCTGCGGGAGGCCTCGCGGTCGGCCTTGTCCTTCTCGGCCTTCATCGCTTCTAGCTGGGCGTTGAGCTCGGCGGCCAGCTCGTTGGCCTGTCCCACCCGGTTGCGCAGAACGGCCTTGAGGCCCAGCTTCTCCTTGACCTGCTCGCTGAGCTTCCTTGCGATCGAGTCCTTCTCGGAGATGAGCTCGCGGACCTTGGTCATGAGCTGGCCCTTGTTGGACTCGAGGCTCTTGGAGAGGTCCTTGTTGGACTTCTCGAGGGACCCGATGCGGTCCTGGGACGCGTTGAGCTGCGCCTCGAGGTCGCGCTTCTCGCTCTCGAGGGCCAGGATGCGGCTGGAGTGGAACTTGCTCTGGCCGGCCTGCTCCTGGATCTGCTTCTGGAGGCTGTCGATGAGCGTCTGCTGCTCCTTGAGCTGGGCGCCGGAGCAGCCGGCGGCCAGGAAGAGAGCCGCGAATACGAGGGGGGAGTGTCTCATGCCCCTATTCTGCGAAAAGCGCGGCATCCCAGTCCAGCCTTCCGTTGACTCCATCGCTGTTTTTCGGTTATCCTTCCACGCATGGCGTCCTGCCGATACTGCGGCTGTTCGGGCTGGTTCTTCCCTCTCAGCAAGGCCGGCCTCTGCCACGCCTGCGCCCACCTGGTCGCCATGGAAGTGGCCCAGCATCGGGACGCCATCCGGGACTCGGCCCTGCGCGCCGAGCAGACGCTCGACCCCCGCTCGAAGCTCGCGGGGCTGGACGTGGTGGTCACGAACCTGGAGGCCCTGGCCAAGCTGGAGGGGCGCGGCATCCCCACGGGGGACGCGCCGGCCTCCGAGTCGATCAAGGCCCGGAAGGCCGAGCGGGACGCCCTCCTGTTCGAGACCGCCCAGAAGGCCCTCGACGACGCCCTGGCCCAGGTCCAGGCCGCGCCCTCGCCCGAGGCCAAGAGCTCCCTCCTGAACACCCTCCTGCTCCAGCTCGCCGAGTTCAAGGCCAAGGCCGAAGACCCCGGGCCCCTCTCCGCCGTCGAGAGGAAGGTGAAGGACTCGGTCATCTTGATCCAGCTCAACCTCGACCTGGAGAAGGCGCAGGACGCCGAGCGCCGCAAGGACTTCAAGGCCGCCTTGCGGCTCTACGAGGAGGCGCTCACCTGCCTGAAGGCCTCCGACATGGACGCGGCCAGCCGCGCCAAGCACGCCCTCAAGATCAACGGGAAGGTGAAGGAGCTGAAGGCCCGCTGAGGGCCCGGAGCAGGGCCCGATCCTTCTCGGTGGGCTCTCCCGGGAGCGCGCCGGGCCCCTCCCGGAAAGCCGTCTCCAGCGCGTCGGGCAGCCAGGCGGAGACTTTCCCTGAGAGCGTCCGGTCGGAGAAGCTGGCCGCCTGCTCCAGGATGAACAGCGCGGCCGACCTGGAGTCGCGCCCCTTCGGCGGCTCGCGGGTCGCGCGCCAGCGCGCCTCCTCGGCCAGCACGCCCTCCCAGTAGGCCCGGACGTCCTTCCTCGAAAAGTCGAGCTCGAGTCCGCCCCGCAAAGCCAGCGCCGCCATGGCCGAGGCGGGATAGTCCACCCAGGCCCACATGTCCTGGGAGTTGCTCCGGTTGGAGGCCCAGTCGGACTCCTCCACCGGCGCGCCGAGCTCGGCCCAGGGCCGGCACTGGACGAGGAAGGCGCCGAGCTCCCGGGCGCCGCGGGCGCCCTCGCCCGTGAGGCCCCGGCCGCGCTGGACGAGGTGCTCGAGCTCGTGGGCGACCAGGGGCGCCAGGGTCTCGGGCCGGCGGCCCTGCATGAAGTCGAGGCCGGCGGTGAACTCGTTGTCCGAGTCCACCACCCACATCCCGCTCTCGCGCACGACGATGCGGGCGCCCTTCTCGAGCAGGGGCTCGGCCAGGCGGGGCCCGTCGCTCGTGCGGCCCACGAGGTGCAGGGCCGCGAGGAGCTGGGCCTTGCCCTGCTCGAACCCGGGGCCCGCGCCCTCGACGACGAGCCAGGAAGGCTGCTGGGCGGACGACGGGCGCGCCCTGAAGGAAGGGAGGCGGAACCGGACGGCCTGGTAGGACAGGTCCGCGCCGGCGCGCAGGCTCTCCGGCCCTTCCGCGAAGGTGGGGGCGGCGAGCAGGAGCGCGCCGAGGACGATCGAGGAGTGCCGCATCGCCCATAGTCTAGCGGGTACCGAGGCTCTTCGTGAGCCTCTAAAGGCCTAGGCGGGTCTGGGTCGGCCGTCCTACCAGGAGCTCTTGAGCGGGCCGATCTCTTTCTCGACCGCTTCGAGGACCTCGCAGCGCTCCACCGCCGCCATCATGTTGTTGTGGTCGGTGAAGAGCGGGCGGTCCTCGTCGAGGTGGTCCACCACCGCCCGGACGGCGGCCTGGGCCGCGCGCGTGCCCTTGCCGGGGGTGAAATCGCGGAAGTCGAGGCCCTGGGCCGCGGCGATCATCTCGATGGCGAGCACGCCCCAGGCGTTCTCCAGGATCTGCCGGGTCTTGAGCGCCGCGTTCATCCCCATGCTCACGAAGTCCTCCTGGTCGGCCGCGGCGGGGATGGACTGGACGCAGGAGGGCGCGCTGAGGATGCGCTGCTCGGCGATCATCATGTCGGCCGTGTACTGGCTGAGCATGAGCCCGGAGTACATGCCCGCGCCCTTGGTCAGGAACGCCGGCAGGCCGACGCTCAGGGCCGGGTTGAGCAGGCGGTTCAAGCGCCGCTCGGAGAGCACGCTGACCATGCAGATGCCCGCGCCGACCATGTCGAGCGGCATGCTGATGGGCGTCCCCTGGAAGTTGGCCCCGGTGAGCACGGTATCCGAGTCCGGCAGGAAGATGGGGTTGTCGCACACGCCGTTGAGCTCGATCTCGAACTGCCTGCGGGCGTGGGCGAGGTGGTCGCGGAAGGCCCCGATGACCTGCGGCGTCGAGCGCATGGAGTAGGCATCCTGCACCTTCACCTTGAGCTTGCCCGTCACGAGGTCGCTTCCGGCGACGACCGCGCGGATGTTGTCGGAGACGGTCATGGCGCCCGGGAAGCCGCGCAGCTCGTGCAGGCGGCGGTCGTAGGGCTTCATGTTGGCGAGCAGGGCCTCGAGGGTCATCGCGGCCGTGATCTCGGCCTGCTTGCACCAGCGCTCGGCGTCGAAGAGCTCGAGGCAGCCGATGCCGCAGATGAGGTTCGAGCCGTTGATGGCGGCCAGGCCGTCGCGCGCCTTGAGGCCGGGGACGGGGATGCCGGCCTTCGAGAGGGCGGCCTTGGAGGGCATGCGCTCGCCCTGGTAGAAGCACTCGCCCTCGCCCATGAGGGTCAGGGCGGCCTGGCTCATGGGGGAGAGGTCGCCGCAGGCGCCGACCGAGCCCTTCTCGCAGACGACCGGGGTGACCTCCTTGTTGAGCATGTCGACGTAGGTCTGGGTGATCTCGGGGCGGCAGCCGGAGTGCCCCCGGGTGTGGACGGCGATGCGGCTGAGGAGCGCGGCGCGCACGTGCTCGATGGGGCAGGGCTTGCCGATGCCGGCGGCGTGGTTGTAGAT
>DMEZ01000037.1:66716-83996 GCA_003450735.1 Elusimicrobiota bacterium
ACCTCGGAGAACTCGCCGATGCCGGTGTTGACCCCGTACATGATCTCGCGGGCGATGATCTTCTTCTCGAGCATCCCGCGGCACTTCTTGATGCGCTCGACGGCGTCCGGGGCGAGCTCCACCTTCTCGCCGTGCCGGGCCACGTCGACGACGTTCTCGATAGTGAGCGCGCCTGCTCCGACCTTGATCGCCATGGTGCAGCCTCCTGAAAATCGATGCGGCTGGAACTCTGAATGCAACGATGATACCAAAATACGATTCGGGGAGAATGCGGGCCGGCTACTTCGAGGATTTGGCGGAGATCTTGGCCCGCAGAGCCTTGGCGCGCTCCGCCATCGCCTGGGAGTCGGCCTTGCGCGGGGTCAGCGCGAGCACCTGGGAGTAGGGGTCGAGGATGGGCAGGAGGTCGGGGTGCTCGGGCCCCTGGAGCTTCTCGCGGATGGACAGGGCCTGCTGGTAGTAGGCGATGGCCTGGGCGACGTTGCCGGCGCGGACGCTCAGGCCCGCGAGGCGCTCGGCGGACTTGGCGACCTCGAGGTGCCGGGGGCCGTAGACCGTCGCGTAGATGCGCGCGGCCTTGAGCCCCATCTTGGCCGAGTCCTCGGAGAGGCCCTTGGCCTCGAGGCTCAGGGAGAGCCCGTCATAGGCCTTGGCGAGGCGCAGGTCGTCCTCGGGCATGGACTTGCCCATCAGGTCGATGGCCGCGATGTAGGCGTCCACGGCCTCGGGGTGCTTGCCCTGGCCGCGCAGGGCGTCGGCCTTGCCGGCCAGGCTCTCCGCGGCGCGCGCGTCGTTCCTGCCGAACTTTCCGGCTTCCTTGGCCGCCGCGGCGTAGGCCTTCTCCGCTACCGCGAAGTCCTTCCCGCTCATCGCCGTCTCGGCGGCGTTCATCTGCGCTCGCCAGGCGGCGTCTGGAGCCGCTTTGACGGGGGGAGCGGTTTTTTTGTCGGCCGGCTTCGCAGACGGAGCCGCGAAGCAGACGGAGCACAGCAGGAGGAGGAGCGCGAGGGTCACAGCTCGAAGAACCTCTCCAGCTCGGCCTGCGCCTCGACGAGCTTTATGCCGGCGATGGGCTCGTCGAGGGCGAGGGGAAGCGAGACGTCCGTGTCGATGGAGACGCCACGGCCCAAGAGCTTGCTCGAGACGGCCTCCAGAGCCGCCATGACGGCCTTCCCGACCTTCGGGACGGGATCTCCGAGCCCGCCGATGAGCGCCTTCGCCGCCTCACGGGTGGCGATACGTCCGAGCGCCCCGCAGGCCGAGAGGCGCTCGTCGACGCTGACGTCCACGCGCCGGAGGTTGCCCATGTCCATGACGCGGACGTCGGTGTAGGGCAGGCCGTCCATGGCCCTGCGGGCGGCCTCGCCCTTGAGCTGGACCTCGCCCAGGGTCTCGAAGCGGGGATGACGGAGGATGTCTTCCAGGCCGGCGACGTCGCGGGCTTCTTCCAGCCTTTTCACGGCATCGGACATGCCGTTATTATAGCTTGGAATCCTCCGGAATGCTCCCGTCCGCGGGCGGATTGCGCTCCGCCTTGGAGAAGAACAACCAGGGGGCCGCGGCGCGCACCAGGCCGTAGACGGTCGTGGCGATGGCGGCGAAGTAGAGGGCGGTCTTGATGGGGATGTCGTTCAAGACGAAGCCGTAGAGGTAGGTCGCGATGATGGCCGCGACGATGCCCAGGAAGGACTCGGCGGCCAGGACCTTGTTGACGTCGCCGTCCGAGAGCTTGCCCAGGGTCTTCTGGTGCAGACCCGACACGGTCATGGCCCCGAGGCTGGTGACCAGGGTCTGCAGGCCGTAGAGGCCGAGGACCGCCCACATGGAGGGCGCGGAGATCATGATCCAGAACAGCGGGATCTCGAGGGCGGCCAGGATGTAGAAGGGGATGGTCAAAGACTCCTCGGTCTTGAAGCCCATCTTCGCGAAGAGCTTCCTCAGCGGGTTGACGAGCATCGTGGCGAGGATGCTGCCGATGCTCGAGGAGACGACCAGCATGCTGAAGTAGCCCATCGGGGTGCTCATGAGGCCCTTGAAGATCCAGCCGATGACGGGCACGCCCATGATGGCGTTGACCGCGCCGGTGTTGGCCATCAAAACGCCCTCGACGTACTCGGGCAGGACGTTGAAGATGAGGGGGTCGGAGAAGAGCGAGTAGAGCAGGGAGAGCCCGGTCATGGTCAGGAGGAAGCGGTTCTTGACGATGAGCTTCACCCCGTCCTTGAGGGAGACGGCGAGGTCCTTGAGGACGCCCTTGAAGGAAAGCTTCTCCCTGGCCGGGGCGTTCTCCTGGGTTTCGGCGTCCTTCTGGCCCTTGAGCTTGCCGCCGATGATGCCCACCGTGGCGTAGAGGAGGCCCGCGATGCCGGTCGCGATGGCGTAGACGCCGTAGATGAGGGCGCCGCCGACCTCGATCTTTCCGAAGAGCTCCTTGATCTGCGCGATCTGGCCGGCGACCGCCGGGCCGATGATGGCCGTGGCCGCCGCGATGAAGGTGAGGATGGAGTTGGCCTTCATGCGCTCGGCCGGGGTGACGCTCTTGTCGCCCATGATCTTGGTGGAGGCGCCCATGTCCATGGTGACGAAGAGGCCCTGGAAGAAGCTCTGCACCCCGATGAGGGCGAAGAGGGTGAGCAGGGCGGCCGACATGCTCATCGCGCCGGAGAGGAAGAAGGCGGTCGGGATGAGGGCGAGGATGCCCGCGCGGATGAAGGCGGAGCGCACCAGCCATTTCTTGGGGTTGGACTCGGCGCCCTTGGTGAAGAGGGGGATGGTGGCGTAGGAGAAGGCCTGGGACACCCAGTGCGCGATGCGCGCGATGCTGCGGTTCTCGCGGATGGCGGCCTTGAGGAGCTCGGCGTTCTGGAAGCGGGCGTCGTTGTTGTCGCGCAGGACGTTCTTGGTGTAGGAGGAGACGACGAAGGGGAGGCCGACGATGTACATCTCGATGCCGAAGTAGTAGACGATGGTCGCGAGGGTGTAGCGCCAGAAGCTCTTGTTGCGCTCGGGGTCTTTAAAAACCTGCGTGAGGCCGGTCTTGGCGGCGGGGACTTCGGCCTTCTCGGAGACCTGGGCGGCCTCGGAGGCGGGCTGGAGGTTGTTCTGGAGCGTGCTCTCGGCGACCGGGACGGGGTCGGCGGTCCCGGCGCGCTGGGCGGTCTGCTCGCCGGTCAGGAGGCTGAACTGCTTCTGGGCGCCGGCGCTGGCGTTGTCGCCCTGGGCCTTCTCGAGGCCCTGGGCGATGTCGGAGGCGGCCTGGGCGACGGGCTGGAGCTTCGCCGCAACGGCCTGGGAGGATTCGGCGGGGGTCTTGGCGGGGGCGGAGAGGATGGAGGCGTTCCGGACGGCCGCGGGAGCCTGGTAGGCTGCCGGGGCCTGGAAAGCAGCCGCGGGCAGGAGCGCGATGGTCTGCGCGGCGGCCTTGGGGGCGGCGGCGCTCTGCGCCGGAAGAGTTTTGAGCGCGCCGACGGTGGGGAGGGTGGAGAGGTTCCCGATGGAGAGGGAGGAGGGGGTGAGGGCCTGCAGGCCCTGGACCCGGCCGAGCCCGGCCCCGACCTGGGCGGGAGCGGCCTGGACGCGGGTCTCGACGCGGATGGAGGTGACCTGGGCGACCGTAGGCTGGACGCCTACGCCGTAGGCCAGGATCAGCGCGACGAGTTTGGTCAGGGCTTTCATACCTATAGTCTGCCCTTAATGCGGGGGGAGCGCATCGTCCGAAGGGCCCGCCCTATGGAGGTAATAGACCTAAGGGGGCCGTGGGTCCGGGTCTAGGACCTGGGGCCTAGGCGGGTTCCGCGGGCTCGGGCCGGGGCGGCTTGGGGACATCCTGCGCGCCGACCGGACACGCGCTGCGCAGGATCTCCGTGTTCTGCTTGAGCCAGAGGCGCTGGCGCTTGTGGTCGGGGCAGTGGGTGTTGACCAGGGTCCAGAACTTCTTGCCGTGGTTCATCTCGAGGAGGTGGCAGAGCTCGTGGATGACCACGTAGTCGATGACGCCGGGGGGGGCCAGGACGAGGCGCCAGTTGAAGTTGAGGTTGCCCTTGCCGGAGCAGGAGCCCCAGAGGGTGCGCTGGTCCTTGATGCAGATGCGCTTGCAGCGGACCCCGATGATGCGACTGTAGTGCTCCACCCGGCCGGCGATGACGAGGCGGGCCTTGTTGACGTCGCCTTCGACGAAGAGGTTGGTCTGGGTGTCGGAGGCGGGGAGGTCCGCGTCGGGGACGTGGACGGCCTTCTTGGGCTTGTCCTCGTAGATCTCGGGGAACTGGCGCTTGAGGTCGTCGAGGAACTTCTTGACGTCCTTGAGGACGTTGCCGGGAGGCTCGCGCAGGGGAAGCTGGGGTTGGGCGGGTTCAGCCATGAGCGGATTCTACCAAATCAGACCTTGAGCCGACCCGTCTTCCAGAGCGCCATGGAGCTGAAAGTGCGGGCCCAGAAGCCGGCCTTCTCCTCCGCGGGATACTTGAAGAAGTCGATGCTCCAGCCGCGGCTGGGGTCGATGTAGAGGTCGCGCAGGACGTCGGCGATGTGGCGGGGCTTCCAGTCCGCGTAGACCAGGAGGTCGTAGACGAAGCCCATCATGCTCTTGGGCTGGAGCGCCATGGGGTTGGCGCGGTCAAGGACTTGGCGGACGAAGTCGCTCGCGCGTCCGTCCCGGCGGGCCCGCTCGAGCGCTTCGCCCCGGGGCAGGCTGGGGGTCTTGTCGAACTCCTGGTGGCAGGCGTAGAGGGCGCTCTGCTTGTACTCGCGGATGAAGCCGATGAGGTTGTCGCCCGCCTCCGGGATGACTCCTTGGAAGCGCTCGGAGTGGCGGGCGGCCTTCTCGAGGTCCCACATGCACTCGACGATCCTGTCCATGTCCGGCTCTTCGACGGCGGCCTTGCCGTCGAAGGAGGCGCCGAGGACGTCCACGAGGGGGGGGTGGTGGAACATCAGGTACTTGTCGTGGTTCTTCTTGTGGAGGCTGAAGGGACTGCGGATGGAGCGCATGAAGGGCGAGCCCTCGGCCCAGGAGTTGTCGAAGTTGATGCAGCGGTCGAGGCTGTCCGATACGGTCACGGGCAGGCCTCCGCGGGCCTCGTTGTCCTTGAAGGCCTCCATGGTGAGCAGGGCCGCGTATTCGGCGAGCCGCCCGAGGCCGCTGAACATCCTGGCGGCTTCGAGCGAGACGCCCCAGCGCCGCTTGATGTCGTTGGGGTCGACGAAGCGGCAGGCGGCGATGAGGTCGTCCTCGAGGGCGCCGATCTTCTCAAGCTCCTTGGAGGCGCGGGAACCGACGGGGTTTCTCCAGAGGAGGTGGGCGCCGGAGGGGGTATAGTCGAGGAGGTAGGCGATGCCTCGGCCGCGGAAGAGGCCTTCGACGAAGCGGAAGACGGGGGCCATCTGCTTGAACCAGTAGCGCTGGGACTCCTTGTCGGTGTAGAGCTGGTGGTTCTCGCCGAGGAGGAAGACCTCGAAGTCGAGGGGCATGAGGACGGACCGGCTGCGCTCGCCCACCACGGGGAGGTGGACCTGCATGCCCTTTTCGAGGGTGAACTTCCCGAGCTGGTCTGCGGGCTCGACGGCGACGAGGAAGCAGGGGTCCCAGCCGTCGGCCAGAAGCTCGCGGCCGGCGGCGACGACGTAGTGGAAGCCCTCAAAGCAGGTCTTGAGCTTGGGAAACACCGAGGCGTAGTATTGCTGGGGGGTCATGGGTACGGGATTGTATAAATATCTGGTAAGATTGAGAGGACGCAGGGGAGGCTCCATGGCGAATCTGAACAAAGTGATGCTCATCGGCCGGCTGACTCGGGACCCGGAGATCAAGACGTTCAGCAACGGCGGGAAGGTCGCGAACATCGGCTTCGCGGTCAACAACCGGCGCAAGAACCAGCAGTCCGGGCAGTGGGAGGACGTGCCGGTCTGGCTGGATCTGAAGGCTTTCAACCGGGAGACGGGCCGGAAGATGGCGGACATGATCGAGCAGTATCTGCGCAAGGGCCAGCAGGTCTACGTCGAGGGGCACCTCGTCCTGGAAGAGTGGGAAGGGAAGACCGACGGGAAGAAGCAGTCGAAGCTGGTCATCTACGTCGACGATTTCCAGTTCCTGGAGAAGCGCGAGGGCGCGGCGAAGGGCGAGGTGATCAGCCCGATCCCGGGGAAGGCGGCCGAGGGGATGGACGAGGTGCCGTTCTAGGCTCGTCGGCACATTCATGCCGTGGGGTTCGTAACCCTAGCCGTCGCCTTATCGCTCCCTAACGCTTGGGGAGACACCCAACCCCTATCCCAGCGGCGTTCGGCGCCGAACAGCCTCGCCGCGGCCATCCCGGCGCCTGAGGCCTATGCGCGCATACCGGTTCAGAAAGACTCTTTCTCTGAATGGATGCGCTACCTGCCGGTCAAGCCGGAAGGCTCCCTCGTTCATACCTGGCGCGGCCGCGAAGTGCTTCTGCCCTTCCTTTTCGTCTGGCGAGTCCTGGATTTGCCGCTCTATTTCAACGAGGACCTGGAGCAGTGCGCCGATTGGGCGTTCCGCCTCTGGTACGACTACCAGCGGGAAACCAAGGCCGGCGAGCGCCTTTGGCTCATCGACTACAACGGCCGGAAGAAGACCTTGGGGGAGTGGAAGACATCCAAGCCGGGCGCGGACGCGAAGGGTTTCCTGCGCTGGTCGATGGCCAACGCCAACTCCTACTCGCAGAAGAAAGGGCTTTTCACTGTCCCTTCCGAGAAAGAACTCCTCCCGGGCGACCTGCTGGTCCAGAACGAGACCGGCGGTATCGGGCACACCTCGATCGTCTTCGACGTCGCGGAGAACGCCGAGGGGAAGCGCCTCTATCTCCTCGGCTTCGGCTTCATGCCCGCGCAGGAGGCGCACATCGAGAAGGCGGCCGCCGAGCAGGGGCAGGGCGGCTGGTTCACCCTGGAGGGCTACCGCCGCTATCTGAAGAATCACTTCTCTTTCGGCGAGCCGGTTATGCGTTCTTTCGAGAGGCGCGGTACGAGGATCAGCGAGCGCCCCATCTCCTTCAGCGACGCCCGCAAGCGCGCGACCGAAGACTACATCGCTCAGCATTATGGGCTTTCGGGGCGGGAGGCCAAGATCGACCCGAAGATGATCGTCCTCCACTGGACCGGCATCCGGGACGTCGAGGCCGCCTGGAAGACCTTCGACAAGGAGACGCTGCCCAAGGAGCGCGGCGATATCTCGGCCGGGGGCGGCTTGAACGTCTCCGCGCACTTCCTGGTCGGCCGGGATGGGAGGATCCTCCAGCTGATGCCGCCGGACAGGATGGCGCGCCACGCGATCGGCCTCAATCTGAGCGCCATCGGTATCGAGAACGTCGGCGGAGTGGACGACCGCGACGACCTGACCCCGGCGCAGGCGGAGGCGGACGCCTGGCTCATCCGACGGCTCAAAGGCGAGTTCCCGGGGATCGAGTATCTCATCGGCCACCACGAGTATCTCCGTTTCGAGGGCCATCCGCTTTGGTTGGAGAACCAGGCGGGCTATCGGACTCAGAAGAGCGACCCCGGGGACCGCTTCATGCGGGAGGTGCGCACCCGCATCAAGGACCTGGGCTTGAAGGGGCCGCCGTGAGCCTCCTCAGCCGGCGGAGCACCTTGATTAATACCTCGGAAAGGCGCTAGGCTTCCGGCATGAATGACGATATCGCGTCCGCCTCGAGTCCAAAGAAGACGGCGCCGCTCTCCCAACAAGTATTGCTGAAGGTTCTGGGCATCATCGTCATCGCGCTCGTCCTTCTCATCCCATTGTCTTTCATCGACTCAACGATGCGCGAGCGCCTCGGCCGGCGCAATGAGGCCGTCGCCGACATCACGTCTTCCTGGGGCAAGGAGCAAGTCCTGCTCGGCCCGATACTCGTCATCCCCTATCGCTACTCGTTCAAGACCTTCAAGGATACGGTCGTCAAGGGCGAGATCAAGAAGATGGAGGTCCTGGAGACCGCCACCAGCCGCGCCTGGTTCCTCCCGGACGAACTGGTGATCGAAGGGGATGTCCAGCCCGAGAAGCTCCATCGAGGCATCTACGAAGCCGTTGTCTACCGCGGACAGCTCAAGCTGTCGGGCCATTTCGCCACCCCGGATTTCCGCAAGATCAAAATCGAGGATACGCAGGTGCTTTGGGAAGATGCGTTCATCGCGGTGGGCGTGAGCGACCTGCGCGGCACCGGCGAGGCGCTGCAGTTCCATTCCGGCGACAAGGCCTTCAGGATGGCGCCAGGCACAGGTCTCGACGGACTCGCAACGGGCGTCCATGCGCGGATCGGGAACCTGTCGAAATCCCTGTCAGGACGGCCCTTCTCGCTCGACATGCGTTTCAAGGGGAGTGGGAGCCTCCACTTCGCGCCGTTGGGAATACAGAACACCATCAAGCTGGCTTCTCCTTGGCCCGATCCGAGCTTTAAGGGCCAGTTCCTTCCGGCGGAGCGCTCCGTGACGGCTAGGGGCTTCGATGCTCTTTGGAAAGTCTCCTATTATGGCCGGTCCTATCCGCAGTCATCAGCGGCAGCCTATCCTGCCGATCAGGTAGCCGGCTCGCTGTTCGGAGTATCCTTCTATAACGCAGTGGATTCCTACCGCAAGGTCGAACGAGCGATCAAATACGGCATCCTCTTCCTCACGCTGGTCTTCGCCGTCTTCTTCCTCTTCGAGACGCTGGCCGCTCTGCGGATCCACCCCGTCCAGTACATCCTCATCGGCGCGGCCATGTGCCTCTTCTATCTCGCGTTGCTGTCCCTCTCGGAGTTCTTGTCATTCGGCGGGGCCTATCTCACCGCCAGTATCGCGGCCGTTCTCGTGATCACGCTCTACAGCCGCGCGGTCCTGCACAGCGGCGACCGGACGCTGGTCGTAGGCGCGGAACTCGGCGCCATCTACGGTTTCCTCTACGTGTCCCTCCAGCTGCAGGACTACTCCCTGCTCTTGGGCACCGTCGGCCTCTTCGCGCTCCTGTCAGCGATCATGTACACGACGCGCGACCTTGATTGGTACTCGCTGGACGCGCGCCGAAGCGGCCGTTGACTTTGCTCAGCGATAAGGCGCAGGCGCGGCTGCGAAAGTTGTTGAGAGCCGCCCTGCTCCTCCTTGCGGTCGGTCTTGCGAGCAGCCTATCCTGGTACGTTCTTGTCCGGATAGTCAGCCCCTTCAACGCCCTGAAGATCCGCAGCAGCACGCCGGCATCGCCAACCCGGCAGCGCCCGCCCGGGCATCTGCGGATCCTCGCCTACAATATCTGTCATTGCCGCGGGAACGATCTCGAACTGGTCGCGACGAACGATCAAGCCGCGCTGGACGGCCGCATGAGGGGCATCGCGGAATTCCTCAGGCATGAATCGCCGGATATCGCGGTCCTCAATGAGGTGGATTTCGACGCGACTTTCACCGGCCGCATGAATCAGGCGGGGTTCTTCGCCAAAGAGGGGGGATTCCCCTATTGGGTTGAGCAAAGGAACATCGACGTCGATGCGCCCTTCATATACACCGACCGCTTCGGCAACGCCGTTCTGAGCCGGCTCCCTATCGCCAGAGCCCAAGTCATCCGTTTACCCGCGCTAAAACGATGGGAGAGCATCGTCGCCGGACATGCCAACGCCCTCCTGTGCGAACTCGGGCTCCCTGAGGGCAGAGCCATGCGCTTCCTGGGCGTGCATCTGGAGTCGCGCTCCGAGGAAACTCGCGCGGCCTCCGTCGACGTCATCGAGGCGGTCAGGGACTCCTCAGCCGTGCCGTTGGTGGTGGCAGGAGATATGAACTCGACGCCGAAGGGATTCCCCGAATCCCGGCAGCACAACGGCTTGAACGCGCTGTCGCTGCTCCTGGATTCCGGCGCCTATGCCACCCTTCCCCATGGCAAGCCGTCGGAACAGGACTTCACAGGGAGAACGGCTGGACGGAAATCGGTCATCGATTGGATCCTCGTCCCGTCCGACTGGAGGATTCTCTCACGGCGCGTCGTCCCTCTGCCCTGGTCCGACCACAAGGCCGTGGTCATGGATGTTGTGCCGAATTAGCGTTGGAGTATTCTCAGCGCTATACTAACCCCGGATGGCCACCTTCATCTCCCACGCCGTGGCGGCCGGAGCCATGGGCTGCGTCTACGCCAAGCGCCCGATGCCGCGCCGCTTCTGGGATTGGACTCTGCTCTGCGCCATCCTGCCGGACATCGACGTCCTGGGGTTCCGCTTCGGGGTCCGCTACGAGGATTTCCTGGGGCACCGGGGCTTCACTCATTCACTCTTCTTCGCCGCGCTCCTGGCCGCGGCAGTCGCCTGGTTCGGCTTCGAGGAGTCTCGCGGGTCATGGAAGCGGTACGCCTCCTTTGCGGGTTTCCTATTCATTGTGACGGCCTCGCACGGCCTCTTCGATGCGCTGACGGACGGGGGGCTGGGCGTCGCGCTGTTCTCTCCGTTCGACCAAGGCCGGTATTTTTTGCCGTGGCACCCGATCAGCGTCTCTCCCATCGGCTTCGCGAATCCGCTCGATCCTTACGTGCGGGCCGTCTTCTGGTCGGAGTTCGTCTGGATGTGGGTGCCCTGCTGGGCGCTCGCGGGGGTTGTGCTGCTTTGGCGCCGGGTCAGGCGGCGGGGAGCTGCAGAGACGTGATATGCGCGGCGTGGACATGACCCCTTTGCGCCTCAATTGCGGCTCGCAGGGACCCGTCTGGCGTTCTTGCTTGTTCGCTTTTTGGAGGATCTGATGTCAAAGGGCGGCGGATTCCCGCGCTTTGTGAATTTTCTTATCTCGCCATAGGCCTTACGCATCCATCAAAAGCCGTCTCATAGAATAGCTCGTGCTCCGGCCGCCGGCGCCGTCCTTGGCCAGGATCCCGTGCTCGATGAGGCCCTGGATGTCCCGCTGCGCCGTGTCCTGGGAGCACTTCGCCAGCTTCGCCCATTTCGACGAAGTCAGCTTCCCCTGGAAGCCGCCGTCGAGCAGCCTGTTCAGGATCATGCGCTGGCGCTCGTTGAGGCCGAGCCGGGCATGGTCCTTCCAGAACGCATCCTTCCGGAAGACGGACGCGAGCGCGGCCTGCGTCCCGTCGATAGCGCGCTCGAGACAGCCCAGGAACCACTGCATCCAATCCGTGACGTCGAGCGGCCCCTTCTGCGTCCTCTCCAGGATCTCGTAGTACTCCCTGCGCTCCCTGCGGATCTGCGCCGACATGCTGTAGAAGCGCCGCGGGCTGTTCTCCGAGCGGGCGAGCGCCCAATCCGCGACCGCGCGGGCGATGCGGCCGTTGCCGTCGTCGAAGGGATGGATCGTCACGAACCAGAGGTGCGCCAGGGCCGCCCGCAGGAGCGGGTCGAGGCCTCCCTCCCGGTTCACGCGGTCGAGGAAAACGGTTATCTCCCGGGGCACGCGCTCGGCCGCCGGCGCCTCATAGTGCACCCGCTCGCGCCCCATCGGCCCGGACACGACCTGCATCGGCCCGCGGGCGTCGTCGCGCCAGGCGCCGACCTGGACCCCGGCCGCGCCGCGGACATCGGGGAAGAGCGCGGCATGCCAATCGAACAGCCGCTCCTGCGTGAGCGGCTTGGCATGGTTCTGCACGGCCTCCAGGGTCATGCGCACCACGCCGTCGACGCGGCGGTCGGAGGGCGTCAGGCCGCCGATGTCCATGCCGAGCCGGCGGGCGATGGAGGAGCGCACCTGCTCGGACGCGAGGACCTCGCCTTCGATCTCGCTGGACTTCACGACATCGAGGGTCAGCGTCTGCAGGACGGCCTCATCGCGCTGGGGGAAGCCGAGGCTTTCCATCCGGCCGAGGAGGCGGCCCTGCCGGAGGCGGGTCTGGGAGAGCGGGCCGGCCAGGGCGTCCTCGTCCCAGCGGAAGTCGGGCCAGTCCCGGCGTTGGTGGATGTATCGGCTCATTCTACGCAGATTCTGCGGATATTATACCGGTTATTCTCCGCAGGTTCAAGGCCTCGATTGCGCCCTTGTCGCACGGACGCTTTCATGTTACGCTTTGGGATATGAAGAGCTACAGATTTCCCGTGATCATCGAGCAGGATGAGGACGGCTTCTACATCGGGATCGTCCCCGACCTCAAGGGCTGCCATACCCAAGCCCGGACGCTCGCCCAGCTCGAGAAACGCCTGAAGGAAGCCATCGCGCTCTGTTTGAGCGCCGAGGGGACGACGTTCCGTCAGAACAAGTTCGTCGGGCTCCATCAAGTCGAATTGACCGCTTGACCAAGCTGACCGTCCTATCGTCGACCCAGATGGCCAGGATCCTCCGCCATCTGGGCTTCCACTTGGCGCGCCGAAGGAGAGTCACGCCTACTTCCGCCACCCGGATGGGCGAGCCACCGTCGTCCCGATGCATCGCGGAGAGGACTTGGGCCGCGGCCTGATCCGGGCCATCCTTCGCGACATCGAGCTGTCCCCTGAGGGATTCGAACGGCTGCGGCAGGAAGGCAGAGCCTGACTCCGATTGGACGTATTCAGATCGCCTCTCAATAGTTTGGCTGGGTCTGAACGGGTCTTCTTGGGTTTCCTGATACAGGACGAGTCCCGGGACGAGTCCCGCCCCTGACGCCGTAAACCCGCCCGTATACCCTTCCCACACGCGAAAGCGGGGGGAACCCCGCCCCTCCCGCCGTCGACAAAATTGACTTACGGCTCCGGGTCTGCTACACTCCTTCTGCGGGGTGGAGCAGCCCGGTAGCTCGCAAGGCTCATAACCTTGAGGTCGCAGGTTCAAATCCTGCCCCCGCACCCATCTGAGACGGACGTTTTCGAACCTGTAACGAGAAATGTCAGGACCTTAACCCCCGAGAGGGGGTTTCGTGTTTCCAGGATTGTTCGGAAGCCGGCCTACTTGGCCCGGTTGATGATGCCCACCACGGCGTTGATCTTCCCCGCCAGCACGCCGTGGACGCCCAGCGCCTGGCGGACCGTGGAAAGGTACTTGTGCTCCGAGGGGACGGCCTTACGGTCGGCGATGACCGCGTGCGCCACCCAGGCGTAGGCGGTCTGGCCCGCGTTGAACTCATAGGCGAGGAGGCGGTGGGAGAGGAGGGCCGCCCTGATCCGTGAAGAGCGCCATCGGGGCCATGATACCCCACTCGCAGAAGGCCCGTCCCATCGTGGTATAATCGCGGCATGCCTGAGGAGAAACGGAAGTTCACCCGCGTGAGCGCCCGCCTGCTCGCCGACACCGAGCTCGACAGCGAGGGGCCCGGCGTCTTCGGCCGGGTCCGGGACATCAGCCTGCAGGGCGCCTTCATCGAAGGGATCACGAGCCTGGCCGAAGGCGACTCCTGCCGAGTGGTGCTGATCGTCGGAGAGGCCCACGAGGAGGCCCGCATCCGCACGACCAGCGTCGTCGCCCGGGTCGAGGATTCCGGCGTGGGCGTCCGCTTCGAGCAGATCGACGTCGAAGGCCTGCCCCACCTCGTCCGCCTCGTGCTCTCCAAGGCGGACATGCCCGGCAAGATCGCCCAGGAGCTCGACGCCGTGCTGGGCCTGCCGCCGCAGGAACCCAAGACCGCCCACGAACGAGGCCCTTCATGAACAGCACCGCCCTGCTTTTTCTCGCCGCGACCCTGCTCGGCGCCCCCGCGCACGCTCAGACCCGCTGGCCCGACCTGAGCCGTCCCGTCTCCTCGGTGGGCGGCGGCTCCAAGGACGCGGCCCTGCTCATCGGCATCGAGGACTACGCCTTCGTCTCGGACGTGCAGGGCGCGGGCAAGAACATCCTGGCCTGGTACGACTACCTCACCAAGACCCTCAAGGTGCCCCCGAACCGCATCGAGCTTCTGCGAGACTCCGACGGCACCCGCGAGGAGATCGAGGCCGCCGCCGAGAAGGCCGCCAAGGCCGCCGGCCCGGAGGGGACGCTCTGGGTGGTCTTCATCGGCCACGGCGCGCCGAGCAAGGACGGCAAGGACGGCGTCCTCATCGGCGCGGACGCCCAGCAGAAGGCCACCAGCCTCTACGCGCGCAGCCTCCCGCAGAAGCAGCTCCTCGAGCTCCTCAAGCAGTCCGAGGCCGCCAACATCCACATCATCCTCGACGCCTGCTTCTCCGGCCGACAGAGCGAGGGCGCGCCGCTCATCGCGGGCCTCCAGCCGCTCATCGTCGCCCAGACGCCCGGCGCCCGCGACCCCCGCATGGTCATCGCCACGGCCGCGGAGGGCGACCAGTTCGCCGGCCCTCTCCCCGGAGACAAGCGGCCGGCCTTCAGCTACCTCGCCCTCGGCGCCCTGCGCGGCTGGGGGGACATGGACGGGGACGGCCAGGTCACCGCCTCGGAGATGGTCTCCTACACGAAGCGCGGCCTCCAGTCCACCCTGCGCGGACGCGAGCAGACCCCGACCCTGCGCGGAGACGGGGAGCGCACGATCGCGCCCTCCGGCAAGGAAGGGGAGCCCGACCTCGATGAGATCGCCAAGGCCACGAACCTGGGCACCCCCAAAGCCGTCCCCGACAGCGCGCCGGCGTCGTCGGAGGGCCGGGGCGACAAGGGCCGCGGCGGCATCGCCTGGGTCACCCTCTCCGGCGGCGAGTTCGTCATGGGCTCCGGCGAGGGCGGCGTGAAGAACCGCAACGTCGTCGCCCGGCTCTTCTCGGGCTCCGAGGGCGCCGCCGGCGCCCTGCGCGAGACCGACCAGAAGCCCGCGCACAAGGTCCAGCTCGCCTCGTTCCAGCTCGCCAAGAAGGAAGTCACCAACCGGCAGTACAACGCCTGCGTCGAGGAAGGCACCTGCCAGCCCGCCATCTGCCCCAGGGGCTCCGAGGACCCCTCCACGGACCCCGACGACCCCGTCGTCTGCGTGACCTGGGAGCAGGCCCGCCGCTTCTCGGAGTGGGTCGGCGGGCGCCTGCCCAGCGAGGCCGAGTGGGAGTACGCCGCGCGCAGCGGCGGCAAGCCGGTCCTCTACCCCTGGGGCTCGGAGTCGCCCGACTGCAGACGCGCGGTCATGAGCAAGGGCCGGGTCGGCGGCTGCGGCCGCGAGTCCACGGCCCCGGGCTGCTCGAAGCCGCTGGGCAACACCGACCAGGGGCTCTGCGACATGGCGGGCAACGCGTGGGAGTGGGTGCAGGACTGGTACCACAGCTCCTACAAGAACGCCCCCACGGACGGCAGCGCCTGGGAGTCGCCGGCGACGAGCCGGCGCGTCGTGCGCGGCGGCGGCTGGACCAGCGCGACCTACCTGCGGACGACCTACCGGGAGTCGCAGAACCCCGAGAAGAGCTACACGGACGTCGGGTTCCGGCCGGCGCACGACCTCGAGTAGAGGTCAGGTTTTCCAGCAGGCCGTATCGGGGATGCCCAGCTTGGCCGGGTCGAAGGAGAGCGGCTTGCCGGCCTTCACCTGCTCCTCATAGTCCCGGAGCACCTTCACCCCGACCTTCCCCAGGGCCAGGATGGCGAGGATGTTCAGCCACGCCATCAGCCCCACCCCGATGTCGCCCATCGCCCACGCGAGGCCGACGGTCCGCACCGAGCCGAAGAAGGTCATCGCGAGCAAAACCACGCGGATGGCCCTGATGCCCCAGCGGGTGCTGCGTCCGCGCAGGAGGTAGTCCACGTTCGACTCGGCGTAGTAGGCGTAGGCCATGATGGTGGTGAAGGCGAAGAAGAAGAGCGCCACGGCCACGAAGGCCGAGCCGAAGCCCGGGAGCACCGTGTCCACGGCGAGCTGGGTGTAGGCCGGGCCGTGCTCGACGCCGGGGAGGTTCTGCGTCAGGAAGCCGCCCTTCCCGTCGGCCACGTTGTACTGCCCCGTGAGGAGCAGCATGATGCCGGTCGCGGTGCACACGCCCAGGGTGTCCACGTAGACGGAGAAGGCCTGCACCAGGCCCTGCTGAGCGGGGTGGGCCACCTCGGCCGCCGCCGCGGCCTGGGGCCCCGTGCCCTGGCCCGCCTCGTTGCTGAAGATGCCGCGCTTGACCCCCCAGGCGATGGCCGAACCCGCGATGCCCCCGAAGGCCGCGTGGGCGCCGAAGGCCGAGGAGAAGATCAGGGCCAGCATCTCGGGCACCCGGCGGAAGTCGATGATCACGATGGCGAGGGCCATGAGCAGATAGCCCAGGGCCATGAAGGGCACGGCCAGCTCCGCCACCCGCCCGATGCGCTTGACGCCCCCGAAGATGACGAGCCCAAGGAGGGCCGTGGTGAAGAGGCCCGAGACCCACATCGGCACGCGGAAGGCGCCCTGGAACGCCGTGGCGATGCTGTTGGACTGGATGCCCGGCAGGAGGAAGCCGCAGGACACCACCGTCGTCGCGGCGAAGAGGACGGCGTACCACTTCATCTTCAGGCCCCGCTCGATGTAGTAGGCGGGCCCGCCGACGTACTGGCCGTCCACCTTCTCCTTCCAGACCTGGGCCAGCGCCGACTCGATGAAGGCCGAGCCCGCGCCCAGGAAGGCGATCACCCACATCCAGAAGAGGGCCCCGGGGCCGCCCATGGCGATGGCCGTGGCCACGCCCGCGATGTTGCCCGTGCCCACGCGCCCGCCCAGGGCCATGGCGAAGCCCTGGAAGCTGCTGATGCCGCTCTCGGAGGTCTTGCCCTGCCAGAGCTGGGTCACCATGTCCTTGATGTGGCGCACCTGCAGGAAGCGCGTCCAGAAGGAGAAGAACACGCCGGCCCCCAGGCAGAGGACGACCAGGGGGGTGCCCCACACCCAGCCGTTGACGAGGTCGACGATCGAAGCGAGCTCCATGCAGTCCTCCGAGGGGGCATGATACTGAATTAAGCGGGAATTAAGCGGGGCTTCAAGGGAAGGACAGCGCGGGCCGCTATCCTTACGGGATGAAGCCGAAAGTGCTGATCGTCGACGACGAAACGAGCGTCTGCCGCCTGCTCTCGCGCGTGGCCGAGGACCTGGGCTGCGAGGTGCGCCTGGCCTCGGACGGCGCGGAGGCGGTGACCTTGGCCGGGGAGTTCTTCCCGGACCTCGTCCTCATGGACCTCCATATGCCCGGGCTCGACGGCCTCGAGGCCTTGCGGGAGATCCTGGAGTCCTCCCCCGGAGTCCGGGTGCTCGTCGTGACGGGGGACTCCGCCGACCGCCGGGTGCGGGCCGCGCTCGAGAGCGGGGCGGCGGATTACATCATGAAGCCCTTCACCCTGGCGCGGATGCGCGACGCCATGGAACAGCACCTGCTCTGCCGCGAATTTTCCGCTTGACAACGGGCTGGGGTCGTGCTATGATTTCTTTTACAGTTTCTTAGTTTCGAACCTGTAACTAGAAATGTCAGGACCTTAACCCGCCGAGAGGCGGGGTTTGTGTTTCTTGCGAATCCCTTCCCCCTTCCCCCCGCC
>DMEZ01000033.1:0-254 GCA_003450735.1 Elusimicrobiota bacterium
TCGCGGACTTGAAGAAGCTCGGCGTCTAGTTCCTCATCGAGGCCGGCGCGGGCGCGAAGGCGGACTTCTCGGACGAGGACTTCAAGGCGGCCGGCGCGCAGATCGCCCCGGACGCGAAGACCGTCTGGGCCCAGGCCGACGTCGTCCTCAAGGTGCGCCCGCCGGCGAACCACGAAGTGGACATGCTCAAGGAGGGTGGCGCCCTCGTGAGCTTCATCTACCCGGCCCGCAACAAGGAGCTGCTCGACAAGCTC
>DMEZ01000033.1:378-47120 GCA_003450735.1 Elusimicrobiota bacterium
TCGCGCGCCCAGAAGATGGACGCTTTGAGCTCCATGGCCAACATCGCCGGCTACCGCGCGGTCATCGAGGCCGCCAACCTCTTCGGCCGCTTCTTCACCGGCCAGATCACCGCGGCCGGCAAGGTCCCGCCCGCCAAGGTCATGGTCATCGGCGCCGGCGTCGCGGGTCTCGCCTCCCTCGGCGCGGCCAAGGGCCTCGGCGCCATCGTGCGCGCCTTCGACACCCGGCCCGAGGTCAAGGACCAGATCGTCAGCATGGGCGGGGAGTTCCTCGAGGTCTCCATCAAGGAAGACGGCACCGGGGCGGGCGGCTACTCCAAGGTCATGAGCCCCGAGTTCATCCAGGCCGAGATGGAGCTCTTCCTCAAGCAGGCCAAGGAGGTGGACATCATCATCACGACCGCCTTGGTCCCCGGCACCAAGGCCCCCATCCTCCTCAAGAAGGAGCACGTTGAGGCGATGAAGCCGGGCTCCATCATCATCGACATGGCCGCCGAGCAGGGCGGCAACTGCGAGCTGACCCAGCCCGGCAAGGTCGTGGACGTCAACGGGGTCAAGGTCGTGGGGTACACCGACCTCGCCTCCCGCCTGCCCAACCAGGCGAGCAAGCTCTACGGGACGAACCTGTCGCACCTCCTCAAGCAGATGGAGGTCCAGAAGGGCTGGAAGATCCAGCTGGAGGACGAGGTCGTCCGCGGCGCGCTCGTCACTCACGAGGGGACGATCACCTATCCCCCGCCGAAGCCCAAGCCCGCGCCCAAGCCGGCCGCCGCCCCGGCCAAGCCCGTCGCGCCGGCCCCGGCCAAGAAGGAGGAAGGCGGTTCCGGGCTCGGCACCGCGGTCCTCGGCCTGCTCACGGCCGGGATCCTCTACGCGGTGGGGCGCTACGCCCCGCCAGCGTTCATGGGCCACTTCACGGTGTTCGTGCTGGCCATCTTCGTGGGGTACATGGTCGTCTGGAACGTCACCCCGGCCCTCCACACCCCCCTGATGAGCGTCACCAACGCCATCAGCGGCATCATCGTCATCGGGGCGATGCTGCAGATCACGGGCGCCGACCAGCCCGCGTGGGTGGGCTGGTCCGCCACGATCGCCGTCCTGCTCGCCGCCATCAACATCTTCGGCGGCTTCCTCGTGACCCGGCGCATGCTCGCCATGTTCCGGAAGTGAAAAGGTAAAGAGAGAACACCATGGAAAACATGCTTCCCGTCCTCTACATCGTCGCGAGCGTCCTGTTCATCCTCAGCCTGGGCGGCCTGAGCAACCCGGAGAGCTCGCGCCGCGGCAACTGGTTCGGCATCATCGGGATGGCCCTCGCCGTCGTGGCGACCTTCTTCCACTCGAAGGTCTCCCCCGACGCCTACGCCACGCTCATCGCCATGCTCGTGATCGGCGGCGTCATCGGCTCCATCGTGGCCGCCAAGATCGCGATGACCGCCATGCCGCAGCTCGTCGCCGGCTTCCACAGCTTCGTCGGCCTCGCCGCGGTCCTCGAGGGCATCAACAGCTACGTGGAGGGCGCAGGCCTCACCGGCGCCGAGCACGTCATCCACAACACCGAGGTGTTCGTGGGCGTCTTCATCGGCGCCATCACCTTCACGGGCTCCGTGGTGGCTTTCGGCAAGCTCCAGGGCGTCATCCGCAGCAAGCCCCTCCTCCTGCCCGGGCGCCACCTCCTCAACGCCGCCTTGGCTTTGGCCTCGCTCTACTGCGGCTACCTCTTCTTCGGGGCCCACGACGCGGCCCAGGGCATGACCCCGCTTTTGGTCATGACCTTCATCGCCTTCTTCCTGGGCTGGCACCTGGTCATGAGCATCGGCGGGGCGGACATGCCGGTGGTCGTCTCCATGCTCAACAGCTACTCGGGCTGGGCCGCGGCCGCCACGGGCTTTTTGCTCAATAACGACCTGCTCATCATCACGGGCGCCCTGGTCGGCTCGAGCGGCGCCATCCTGAGCTACATCATGTGCAAGGCCATGAACCGCTCGCTGGTCAACGTCATCTTCGGCGGCTTCGGCGCCGAAGAGGGCAAGGCCGCCCCCGCCGGGGCGCAGCCCGCCGGCGAGGCCGTCTCGATCAGCGTCGAGGAGGTCTCGGGGATGCTCCAGGAGGCCAAGAGCGTCATCGTCATCCCGGGCTACGGCATGGCCGTCGCTAGGGCCCAGCACCCCATCAAGGACATCTCCGACAAGCTCCGCGCCAAGGGCGTGAACGTGCGCTTCGCCATCCACCCCGTGGCCGGCCGTCTGCCGGGCCACATGAACGTGCTTTTGGCCGAGGCCAACGTCCCCTACGACATCGTGCTGGAGATGGACGAGATCAACAAGGACTTCCCGGAGACCGACGTGTGCCTGGTCATCGGCGCCAACGACATCGTCAACCCGGGCGCCATCGAGGACGCTTCGAGCCCCATCTACGGGATGCCGGTGCTCGAGCCCTGGAAGGCCAAGACGACGGTGGTCCTCAAGCGCAGCATGGCCACGGGCTACGCGGGCGTGGACAACCCGCTGTTCTACAAGCCCAACACCCGCATGCTCTTCGGCGACGCCAAGAAGAGCGTGGACGGCCTCTTGGCCAAGCTGCAGTAGGTCTAGGACCGGCCAGAATGTTGCATATTTTTATGTGACGGGACATCGTCCCGACACAGGAGCAAAACCCATGACCACCACCGCAGTCAAAGGCTCGTCCCAGAAGAAAGGCTTCAATCCGTTCGAGATGGCCCAGACCCAGTTCGACAAGGTCGCAGACATCCTCAACCTCGATTCCTCCGCCCGGGAGCTGCTGCGCCAGCCCCTGCGCGAGTACCACTTCGGCATCCCCGTGCGCATGGACGACGGGACGACCAAGGTCTTCCGCGGCTTCCGCGTCCAGCACAACGACTCCCGCGGCCCGTGCAAGGGCGGCATCCGCTTCCATCCGCATGAGACGATCGACACGGTCAAGGCCCTGGCCATGTGGATGACCTGGAAGTGCTCCGTGGTCGACATCCCGCTCGGCGGCGGCAAGGGCGGCGTCATCTGCGACCCGCACAACCTCAGCCAGCGCGAGCAGGAGCAGATCTGCCGCGGCTGGATCCGCCAGATCGCCCGCAACGTGGGGCCCGTGGCCGACGTCCCCGCCCCGGACGTCATGACCAACTCCCAGCACATGCTCTGGATGCTCGACGAGTACGAGCACATCCACGGCGGCAAGTACCCCGGCTTCATCACCGGCAAGCCCGTGGGCATGGGCGGCTCCCTCGGCCGCACGGAAGCCACCGGCTACGGCGTCGTCTACGCCATCCGCGAGTCCCTCAAGGAGCTCGGGATCAAGCCCGCCGGCGTGTTGGCGAGCGTCCAGGGCTTCGGCAACGTGGCGCAGTACGCCATCCAGCTGCTTCAGCAGATGGGCGGCAAGGTGCTCTGCGTCTCCTGCTGGGACCAGAAGGAACAGCAGTCCTTCACCCTCCGCAAGAAGACCGGCGTGGACCTGCAGGCCCTGCTCGGCATCACCGACCGCTTCGGCGGCATCGACAAGGCGAAGGCCAAGGACCTCGGCTACGAGATCCTGCCCGGCGACGCCTGGCTCGAGCAGGAGGTCGACATCCTCATCCCGGCCGCCATGGAGAACCAGGTCACGGCGGAGAACGTGGAGAAGATCCACAAGCGCGTTAAGCTCGTCGCCGAGGGAGCCAACGGCCCGACCACGCCGGAAGCCGACCGGGTCATCAAGGCGCGGGGCATCCACCTCGTCCCGGACTTCCTGGCCAACGCCGGCGGGGTCACCTGCAGCTACTTCGAGCAGGTGCAGTGCAACATGAACTACTTCTGGGAGAAGGACGAGGTGCTGGGCAAGCTGGACCTCAAGATGACCTCGGCCTACCACGCCGTCAGCGAGCTGGCCAAGAAGCAGAAGCTGTTCATGCGCGACGCGGCCTACGTCATCTCCGTGCGGCGGGTCGCCCAGGCCTGCAAGGACCGCGGCTGGGTCTGACCGGCCCGGTGGGCAGACGTCCAACTGGAAAGGGAGAGGGGCGGCCGATGCGGGCCGCCCCTCTCGCCCCCGCCTTCGACCGCCGCTTCCTCGACGGGGTCGAGCGCTTCACCTGCGTCGGGACGGGCGGCATCGGCGGGAAGGCCTCCGGCCTGCTCGGGGCCCACAAGCTCCTGAAGAAGAGCCTCGGCCCCTCCGAGTTCCCCGGCCTGCGCGTGGAGATCCCGACCTTGACCGTGCTCGCGACCGGGGTCTTCGACGCGTTCATGGAGCGCAACGCCCTTCGGAAGATCGCGCTGTCGGATCTCTCCGATGAGCTCATCGCCGAGGCTTTCCAGAAGGCGTCGTTCCCCGCCGAGTTCATCGGGGACCTCCGGGCCCTCATCGAGGCCGTGCATCAGCCGCTGGCCGTGCGCTCCTCGAGCCTCCTCGAGGACGCCCTGTCCCACCCGTTCGCCGGGGTCTACGCCACGAAGATGATCCCCAACAACCAGCCCGACGCGGACACCCGCTTCAAGCGGCTGATGGAGGCCGTCAAGTTCGTCTATGCCTCGACCTTCTTCCGCGAAGCCAAGGACTACATCCGGGCGACCGAGCGCCGCATCGAGGAGGAGAAGATGGCGGTCATCCTCCAGGAGGTCGTGGGGACGCGGCACGACGAGCGCTTCTACCCCGACCTCTCCGGGGTGGCGCGCTCCTACGGCTTCTACCGTTCGGGCGGCGCGAAGCCGGAGGACGGGGTCGTGAACCTCGCACTCGGCCTCGGGAAGACCATCGTCGACAACGGGGTCTGCTGGGCCTACTGCCCCGCCGCGCCCCACGCTCCGCCCCCCTTCGCCTCGGCCTCCGCCCAGCTCTCGGGCACCCAGTCCAGGTTCTGGGCCGTGAACATGGGCGCGCCGCCGGCCTACGACCCCAGCGCCGAGACGGAGTACCTGGTCCACGCGGGCCTTGCCGAGGCCGAGTACGACGGCACCCTGCGATGGACGGCCTCGACCTACGACCCGGAGTCCGACCGCCTCTCGCCCGGGACCGGCCTTCAGGGCCCCCGCGCCCTGAACTTCGCGCCCCTCCTGGACCTCGAGGAGTTCCCGCTCAACGCCCTCCTGCGCCGGCTCCTAGCGCTCTGCGAGGAAGAGACGGGCCAGAAGGTCGAGATCGAGTTCGCGGCGACCTTCGAGCCCGGAGAGGCCCGCTTCGGCTTCCTCCAGGTCCGGCCCCTGGCCTTGTCGCACGGCTTCGTGGATGTGGCCCCGGAGGACCTGTCGGGGGAGGGGGTCCTGCTCGCCTCCGAGAGCGCCCTGGGCAACGGAGAGCTCAAGGACATCCGGGACGTCGTCTTCGTCAAGCCCGACCGCTTCGAAGCGAAGCACACCCGCCTCATCGCGGGCGAGGTCGCCCGCATGAACGACGCCCTCGTGGCCGAGAAGCGGCCCTACCTCCTCATCGGCTTCGGGCGCTGGGGCTCCTCCGACCCCGGGCTCGGCGTCCCGGTCGGCTGGGGCGCCCTCTGCGGGGCCAAGGCCATCGTGGAGGCCACCCGTCCCGACATGAACGTGGACCTCAGCCAGGGCTCCCATTTCTTCCACAACATCTCCAGCTTCGGAGTGAGCTATCTCTGCGTGCGCCACGATCGCGGGTACGCGATCGACTGGCCCTGGCTCGAGCGCCAGAAGACCGAGGCCGAGACGGAGCACGTCCGGCACGTCCGCCTGGGCGCCCCCCTGCGCGTGAAGGTGGACGGCAGGACGGGCCGGGGCGTCATCGCGAGGGAAAGCCCATGAACGCGCCGGACAACCAGGTCGACCGCATCCTCAAGGCCCTCCAGGAGAGGGCCAAGGAGCTCAACTGCCTCTACCGGGTGGACGAGCGGCTGGGCCAGGCGGGCTCCTCGCTCAAGGAGGCGCTCCGGGACATCGTGCGCCTGCTCCCCTCCGGCTACCAGTACCCGGAGTCCTGTCACGCCCGCATCCTGTTCGAGGGCGAGCATTTCGAGGCGGAGGGCTTTGCGGAGAGCCCCTGGGTCCAGAGCTCCGATATCGTGGTGCACGGCAAGGCCGCCGGACGGGTCGAGGTCTACTATTCGGAGTCCAAGCCCCGCCAAGACGAGGGGCCGTTCCTGAAGGAGGAGCGCAAGCTCATCGACGCCATCGCGGGCCGCATCGCCCGCCATGTGCAGAGCCGCCAAGCGAGCGCGAAGGGCCGCAGGCCCGCCTCGCGCAAGGCCCGAGGGGGGAACCGGCGCGACTGGTGGGCCGTCATCGATTTCCTGCGCATCACCGACCCGCACCTGCTCAGCCGGCTCTCCCGAAAGATGGTCAACCACCTCTGCTGGAACGGGGTGGAGGAGGCCCAGAGGCTGCTGCAGCGCCTGACCTCCAGCCGGGCCCAGGACGGCTTCGACGACAACCAGCCGACCGCCCGGATCAGCCTGCCGGACCTCATGGCCATGGCCGAGGAGGCCTTCCACATCGCCTCCGCGCACATGGAGGAGGACGAGATCCTGCTCAAGGTCCAGAAGTGGATCAAGGACGACAAGGCCGCCTTCCTGCTCGACGCCCTCGAGAGCCCCGCGACGACCATCCCCTCCCTCCAGTCGGCCCTCCAGCGCTTCGCCCAGGTCGGGGTGGAGGAGGAGGACCTCACCCGCTCCACCCAGACGGCCCTGCGCGTGGGCCTCATGCGCCGGCTCTTCACCGACGAGCTCGAGTTCATCGGGACGTCCAAGAACTTCGTGGAGGTCGCGGATTTCTGCGACGTGGCCCGGCGGATCGTCTCGCCGACCGACGGCCACGGCAAGCTGGGGGGCAAGAGCTCGGGGCTGTTCCTGGCCGCCCAGATCGTGAAGCGCTCGCCCGAGTACGCCGAGCTGCTCTCCAGCCTCAAGACGCCCAAGACCTGGCACGTCACCTCCGACGGCCTGCTCAGCTTCATCCAGTACAACCACCTCGAAGAGGTCTACGACCGCAAGTACATGGAGATCGACCAGGTCCGCCGCGAGTACCCGCACATCATCCAGGTCTTCAAGAACTCCAGCTTCCCGCCCGAGATCGTCCAGGGGCTCTCCATGGCCCTCGACGACTTCGAGGGCCTCCCGCTCATCGTGCGCAGCTCGAGCCTGCTCGAGGACCGGATGGGCTCGGCCTTCTCGGGCAAGTACAAGAGCCTGTTTTTGGCCAACCAGGGCTCCAAGAAGGAGCGCCTCGCCGCCCTGATGGACGCCATCGCGGAGGTCTATGCCTCCACCTTCGGCCCGGACCCCATCGAGTACCGTGCTGAGCGCGGCCTCCTCAACGTCCATGAAGAGATGGGCATCATGATCCAGGAGGTCGTCGGCACCCGGGTCGGCGACCACTGGCTCCCGGCGTTCGCCGGCGTGGCCTTCAGCAACAACGAGTTCCGCTGGTCGCCCCGCATCAAGCGGGAGGACGGCCTTCTGCGCCTGGTGCCGGGGCTCGGCACCCGCGCGGTCGACCGGGTCGGCGACGACTACCCCGTCCTCATCGCCCCCGGACAGCCGGGTTTGAGGGTCAACGCATCGCCCGAGGAGGCGGTTCAGTACGCGCCCCGGAAGCTGGACGCCATCAACCTGAAGACCGGCGCCTTCGAGACGATCGAGGGCGCGAAGCTCTTCCGGCAGGCCGGGGCCTCCTACCCCATGATCAACGAGGTCGTGTCCGTCTTCCGGGACGGCGACCTGAAGCGCCCCATGGGTCTGGACCTGGATTTCGAGAAGGACGACCTGGTCGTGACCTTCGACGGGCTGAGCGCACGCACGCCCTTCGTCGTCCAGATGAGGACCCTGCTCAAGCTGCTCAAGAGCAAGCTCCGGGTGGCGGTGGACCTCGAGTTCGCCTGCAACGGGAAGGACCTCTACCTCCTGCAATGCCGCCCCCAGAGCTACGCGGCCGACACCGCGCCCTCCGCCATCCCCGTGGACGTCCCCAAGGACCGGATCGTCTTCTCGGCCAAGAAGTACGTCTCCAACGGGCGAGTGCCGGACATCACGCACATCGTCTACGTGGACCCCCGCAAATACAACGAGCTCGAGAGCCTCGCGGAGCTCAGGGAGGTCGGGCGGATCGTCGGGCGCCTCAACAAGCTGCTGCCCCGGAGGCAGTTCATCCTCATGGGCCCGGGCCGCTGGGGCAGCCGGGGGGACATCAAGCTGGGGGTCAGCGTGACCTATTCGGACATCAACAACACCGCGGCCCTCGTCGAGATCGCCCGCAAGGAGGGCCACTACGTCCCCGACCTCTCCTTCGGCACCCATTTCTTCCAGGACCTGGTCGAGGCCTCCATCCGCTACCTGCCCCTCTTTCCCGACGAGGCCGGCAACGACTTCAACGAGGAGTTCCTCACGCAGTCGCGCAGCGTGCTCAAGAAGCTGCTGCCCGACTGCGGCCGCCTGGCCGACACCGTGCGGGTCATCGACGTCCCCGCCGTGACGGACGGGCTGGTGATGCGCCTGCTGCTCAACGCGGAGCAGGACGCCGGCCTCGCCCTGCTCGCCTCGCCCTCCGCGGGCGGGGGGGGGGCGGTCGAACCGGGCCGCAAGGATTCCGATTCGGGCGAGGCGCCCTGGCTCTGGCGCATGCGCATGCTCGAGCGGCTGGCCGCGCAGCTCGACTGCGTCCGCTTCGGGGTCAAAGGCCTCTACGTCTTCGGCTCGACCAAGAACGCCACCGCCGGCCCCTCGAGCGACATCGACCTCATCATCCACTTCGCCGGGACGGCCGACCAGCAGAAGGAGCTCGAGCTCTGGCTCGAGGGGTGGAGCTTGAGCCTCTCCGAGGTCAACTTCCTCAAGACGGGCTGCGTGACCAAGGGGCTGCTGGAGGTGCACTACGTGAGCGACGAGGACATCGCGAGGAAGACGAGCTTCGCGGTGAAGATCGGCGCCTCCACGGACGCGGCCAAGCCCATCCTCCTGCGCAAGCCCGACGCCTGACGCCTTGGCCGCTAGTGCCCGCCGCAGCAGGGCTTCACGGCGTCCTTTCCCACGAAGAGGAGGGGGAAGATGATGTCGCCGAAGCAGCAGGGCAGCCAGACCGCGACGAACAGGAAGGCGAAGATGACGGGGTAGGCCCACCAGGCCAAGGCCCCGCCTAGGGCCATCACGATGTGGAACAGCGAGGCCCAGGTGCTCACGAAGACGTGCATGGAGTGGGGAAGCCGGGTGGTCGGACGCCATAGGGCCGCGGCGATCCCCAGGGCGGCCGCGAGGTTGACGAGCAGGAACTCCTCGAGGAAGCCGACGTGCGCTTCCCGGAGCGGGAGGTCGAGGACGGTCTCGCAGAGGTAGGGGATGAGCGAGTCGCTCACGGTGGCCATGCCCACCGAGCCGACGTAGCCGATGGCGATGAGGGTCCAGAGCGGGTGGCGCTTGTCGTGCCGGTCCTGGCGGTGGAGCTGGTACATCGAGGAGGACACGATGGCGCTCAAGGCGACGTGCAGGGGGTGCAGGACGTAGAAGACCCTGTAGGCCGCGTCGTGGCTCATGTCCCGGAAGAAGAACATGATGACGATGCCGGTGAGCGCCCCGAACACCGTGAAAGGCGAGTGGCTCTTGAGCTGCTGGAGGATGGTCTTGAGCATCGGGCCTATTGTATGAAATCATTGTCTGCCGGCGAGTGAGGAGGGCGCATGAAGAAGGCCGAGCACCTGAGGTTCATGAAGGAAGCCGTCCGGGAGGCCCGCAAGGGTCTGCGCGAGGGCGGCATCCCCATCGGGTCCGTGCTGGTCAAGGATGGGCGCATCATCGGGCGCGGCCACAACCGCCGGGTGCAGAAGAGATCGGCCATCCTCCACGCCGAAATGGACTGTCTGGAGAACGCCGGGCGCCTCAAGGCCCGGGACTATGAGCGCTGCGCGATCTACTCCACCCTCTCCCCCTGCGAGATGTGCACGGGCGCCATCCTGCTCTACAAGATCCCCGTGGTGGTGATGGGTGAGAACCGGACCTTCAAGGGCCCCGAAGCCTACTCCCGGCGGAAGGTGAAGCTCGTCAACCTGGACCTCAAGGAGTGCAAGGACCTCATGGCGGAGTTCATCCGCCGGCGCCCGGAGCTCTGGAACGAGGACATCGGGGTTTAGTCCCCCGGGACTTTGGACCTAGGCCGGACAGGGGCCTTCCTCCCTGGGCTTGTGAAGCTTCGGAAGGTACACCATGCCTATGAACCGCACGGGCCGAGGCTTCCTGACGGCGCTGCTGGCTCTCGCCTGCGCCCCGGCGCTCTTCGCCGGGGAACTGGAGCGCCTGCGCGTCTCGGCTGAGGATCTGAGCCTCAAGCTCCCTCTGGGAGCCTTCGCCGCGCCCGCCTTCACCGCCGCCCGGGTCCTCGACCCCGACGGAGACCTGGAGATCGAACCGCCGGCCGAGGCCCCTCCTCCGGTGGACGGGGAGCTCGAGGACGAGCGCGAGACCGAACCGTCCGAGCGAGATGCGCCCTACGACTCTTCCGCCGACACCGACGGCCTCAAGACCGCGGGGATGGAGTCCGTCATCGTCCAGGTCGGCGAGGTGCCGCAGGATCTGTTCGAGAAGGCCCGGGCGTATTACAACGCGAACCTCGACAGGATCGGCAACCGCAAGCATATCGGCATCATCGATTTCTCACGGCATTCCAGCCGGCCGCGCTTCTTCATCATCGACGTGAACGGCGGCCTGACGCGGGCCATGCGCGTGGCCCACGGCCGCGGCTCCGACCCGGACAACGACGGCTACGCCACGATCTTCAGCAACAAGCCGAACTCCCACGCGTCCTCGCTGGGCTTCTACCTCACGGGGGAGACCTACATCGGCAAGCACGGCAAGTCGATGCGCCTGCACGGGCTCTCTTCGACCAACTCCAACGCGCTCTCTCGCGCCGTGGTGATCCACGAGGCAACCTACGTCCGCGAGGCCAACGTGAAGGCGGGCCGCTCCTTCGGCTGTCCGGCCGTCGCCGCCAGCGAGATCGCCGGGGTCATCTCCTCTCTGCAGGGCGGCGCCCTCATCTACGCCGGTCTGGCGGGCCGCTAGACCAGCTCGCGGGAGGCCTGCTCGGGGCACTCGGGGTCGAAGCGCACGAGGGCCAGCTCCGGCCCGTCGTGCGCGGCCGAGAGGGCGATGGAGCTTCCGATGCGGTCGCGCCAGGAGCCGGTCAGCCGGGCCGACTCGTGCACGTGCCCGTGCAGGGTGAGCCGCGGGACGCGGGCCTCGATGAACTTCCGGACCGCGATGCTCCCGACGTGGACGTCGAGGGGGACGTGCTCGACCTTCCGGCCGTCCAGATGGGCGCGGTCGAGCAGGCTCCCGTAGGGCGGGGTGTGGAACAGGAAGACCGCCCGGGAGAGGTCGCTCTCCCCCGCGAGCCTGGCGAGGTCCTCCTGGATGGTCGCGAAGCGGATTTCCTGCTCGTCCGCCGGCACGGTCCGCCGCCCTTCCTCCGGGGACACGCAGCCCGGGTCGACGTAGCGGGAGACGTCGTAGCGCTCCCAGTCCTTGAGAAGGAACGGCGTCGGGGGCACGAAGGAGTAGCCGTAGACCGCGTAGGGCCCCAGCTCCAGGCGGCGGTTGTGGGCGTACTCCCAGAGGCCGCGGCGCTCGCCCTCCAGCACGCCGGGCTCCTCGCGGCGCGGGTCGTCGTTGCCCAGGATGAGGAAGACCCGGGGGTAGTCCGCTCCCAGGTCGCTCTTGAGCTTGGCGAAGCCCGGGATGAGGAAGTCCCCGGTCGTGCCCTCGCGGCCGTCCAGTCGCGGCAAGCGAGGCTCCTGGACGGGGGGCGTCGAGCGTATCCCCAGCCGCCCGTGCGGGAGAAGATCTCCTCCCAGGAACAGGGCCGCGGGTTTCTCGGAGAGGACGGCCTTGGAGAGCTTCTCGTAGCGGTCGAGGCGGCCGTGCAGGTCGCAGGCGAACAGGCAGGCGGGCATCCTGATGAGTCTACAACCCACTGAAGAGGGGATTCAAGGGAAGAGCTTCAGGTTCGAGGTTCGGGCCCTCAGGGCGGCGTCGCGCCGGTCGAGGGCTTCGCGTAGGCGGGAATAGGCGCCGGGCTTCCGCCTGATTATGGGCTCGGCATAGCAGCCGGATGTTCGATGGGTCGTCCGAGCGCCCGCCCAACGCCCATGGCACGATGTGGTCGAACTCGAGCCAGGCGGTCTCGCCGCAGCGGATCCCTGTCGGGCCGATATAGGAGCACGCGCCCTCATCCCGCCTCCAGACCGCGGCTTGCACCCATCGCGGGACTCGTCGGGCCAGCCGCGAGGACGAAGCGCTTATAGCGGCAAGCGAAGCTCCTGGACGGGGGGAAGCTGGCGTGTCCCCAGCCGCCCGCGTCTTGGGAACTCGCCGCTTTCGGCAGGCTGGCATCTCGGCTTTCACAAGCCTGCGCAATGCCTCCCCGATGATGTCCTCCATGCGGCCTTCGGGGAATTTGTGCCGCAGAAGGTCGCGCGCTTGCAGGAACAACTCATGCACCTTGACGCTTCCAGCGAAGGTGAAGAGCTTCCGGCCGTCTTCGACGCCTTCTTCATCCTCTGATGCCGGCATCGGCGGCGAGCTCTGCTGCGCTGACGCGCTCGATTCCGTCCCAAACGCAAGCGGGCCTGGTCCAGCCGTGCAAGTCCGACCAGGGAGCAATCCCAGCGACGGCTCATCGCCTGGGATGAGCGCGGATCGCGGCGCCTTGGCCGGAGGCAGGGCGCGGATACGGTCGCAAGGCTCGGGGGAGGGGGGGCGCAGGCGGGCGATCAGCTGTTCGAGTTCATGCTTGCGTCTGCCTCGCGCCTGGCCCAGCAGTTTTCGATGGTTCTCGGAGGTGAGGAACGGTTCGAGCATCGCGATGGCTGTCATGTGAAGCTCGCTTGCGCGCGGCATCCTGTATATCGAAGGGAAGCGGCTTGCCGCGCGCGCCGCCTTGATCCGCATGATGGCTTCGAACTCCGAATGGCCGAGGCCGCGCGTCAGGTAGGCGAATACGGAGGAGAAGCCGTATCTCGTGCAGACGTCCCTTCGGTCAAGTTCGGCAAGATGGATAAGGAACTCCGCAAGCAGAGTTCGCTCTTGTTTAGATAAGAGATCGACGTTTTTCCATAAGTCTTCATCCGGCAGGGTGCCGCAGCGCAGAATCTCATCTTCGATTTCATCCATGCCCATACCTGAAAGCATCGCGTCCAGTCAACCCACATGCGATCTTCGACTGACGCTCAGCTCCTCCACCCACAAGTACGGATATGGGCCCTAAAAAGTTCCCTAGTGCTTATCCGGTTTACTCCGAATTCCGCTCGGAGAGCGGAGACGTTCCTCAGTCGAGCTTTCGGAGCGAAGCGGATAAGCACTAGTTCCCTTTTGAAGAACCGTGTCCCAAGTGTTAGTTCCGTAAAATCTGTCATAGGGAATTCCGGAAATTCTGGCACACTCGAACCCCTGCGCAACGGGGGAGAATCGCCGGTCAGCGGCAGCGTGACAAGGAAGTTTGGGATTCCTGAGGATATGGGCATGGTGTATCGTTCTGTGTCGGGAGCAAGCAAAAAAGAGTAGTGAAATAAGGCGTTTTTTTGAAATCCACCTTGCCTGGGCAAGGTGTTTGAATGATTAGCTTTATAAAACAAGCATAATTTGAATCCAACCCGACATGGCGCTGTATCGTATCGCCGCAAGAACCTGGCCGAAGCCAGCATGAAGATCCATCGTGCATGACTTATCGGTGTGATGGGGCATGAGGCAGGCATTGCAGATCTGTGGGCCGATAGACCCAAAAATCTTTGGGCCTAAAAACAGGGGAATCTTGCCGTTGGGCCCCGCCGGGGAACTGCCCAACGGATTATCCTAATAGCATGAAGACGAAGAAGACCGGGGCGGCCGCCAGGGCGCTAGTCCTCCTAGCGCTTTCCGCCGTCCCGGCTTGGGCGATGGACGTCCACCTCCCCCGGGTCGTCTCCCAGCCTGTCGTCGTCGTCCAGCCCGTCGCGGCCGCCATCGCCGCTTCCATGCGGGTGACCCCGGTGGTTTTGCCCCAGGTGCAGGCCCCGGCCTTGGCCGCCGCCGCCCTCTCGATCCAACCGGTCGTCCTCCCCAAGGTCGTTCCCGTCGCCCAGATCCAGGCCGTGGACGTGCAGCTGCAGCAGAACCCCGCCGCCGTACGGATCGCCGCGGTGTTCGAGGCGGTCGCCGTGGCCCAGAACGCGGCCCCCGCCGACCAGGCCCGGGAGTACTCCAAGCTCTTCGAGAACACCGGCTCGGGCGGCTCCGCCGTGGACGCCCGCGGCGCCTCCGAGCAGGTCGACCCTGGCCTCGTCCAGGAGCGCCGCGCTTTCCGCAAGGAGCTCAAGCACGCCTCCCAGGGCGAGCCTCTCACCCAGGTTCAGGCGGATGCTCTCGCCAAGAAGGCGATGGAGATGGGCATCCCGATGCGCATCCACCCCAGCGATCTCGCCCCGACCAACAACCACTGGAAGCGCGGCCCCCACATCCACATCGGGGACTTCCACATCCCGGTCGAGCCGGGCTACGTGCCGACCATCGTCGAAGGGTACATCCACCTCAACTAAGGGGCCTCGACGCGCCCAAATCTGGTATCATGGGCGTCCCCTATGCTGATACGATTTTGGGGCGCGCGCGGCAGCATCCCTGTCTGCGGGAAGGACACCCTCCGCTACGGAGGGGACACGACCTGCGTGGAGATCCGCACCTCGGACGGCCAGGTCGTCGTCGTGGACGCGGGCACGGGCATCCGCCGGCTTGGGAAGAAACTCATCCGGGAGGGCCACAAAAGCTGCATCCTCCTTTTCACCCATGCCCACTGGGACCACGTCATGGGCTTCCCGTTCTTCTTGCCCGTCTACCACAAGGATTTCCGCATCCGCACGATGGGCTGCCCCTTCGCCCAGCGGACCATCAAGGACGTCATCTCGAAGACCATGCAGCCGCCGAGCTTCCCCATCAAGTTCTCGGACATCTCGGCGCAGTTCCAGTACACCGACATCTGCGAGAGGCCTTTCCGCATCGGCTCCATGACCGTGGCGCCCATCCTGCTCAGCCACCCCAACCAGGGGATGGGCTACCGCTTCACGGAGAAGGGCCGCAGCTTCGTCTTCCTGACGGACAACGAGTTGGGCGTCGTCCACCCCGGCGGGCTGGCCATGAAGGACTACGTCCGCTTCTGCCGGGGCGCCGACCTGCTCGTGCACGACAGCGAGTACCTCGACGAGGAGTACCCCCGCCGCCGCGCCTGGGGGCATTCCACCCTGTCCCAGGCCCTGCACCTCGCCCTGACCTCCGAGGTCAAGAGCTACGGGCTCTACCATCACAACCAGGACCGCACCGACCGGCAGGTGGACGCCATGGTGAGCGAGTGCCGGCGCCGCATCCGCAGGGAAGGCTCCAAGCTCCGCTGCTTCGCCGTCGCCCAGGACCAGGAAGTCCGCCTGTAGGGCCGTGGCGCTCATCGAGCTGAAGGGCGTCTCCAAGGTCTACGACGGCGGCCAGGAGGTGCGGGCGCTCTCCGAGGTGAGCTTCCAGGTCGCCCCCGGCGAGTTCACCGCCATCGCCGGCCCCTCCGGGTCGGGCAAGTCCACCCTGCTCAACATCGTCGGCACCCTGGACGCGCCCACCGCGGGCGAAGTGCTCTTCGAGGGGCGGCCGATGTCGGGCTTGAGCGAGAACGAGCTGGCCGACTTCCGCCTGCGCTCGCTGGGCTTCATCTTCCAGGCCTTCAATCTCATCGGGGTGCTCACGGCTCTCGAGAACGTGGAGTACGTGCTCGTGCTCCAGGGCGCCGCCCAAGCGGAGCGCCGCGAGCGCGCTCGGGAGGCCCTGCGGCGGGTGGGGCTCGAGGCCGAGGCCGGCCGGCGGCCCGACCTGCTCTCGGGCGGCCAGCAGCAGCGCGTGGCCGTCGCGCGGGCCATCGTGCACCACCCCCAGGTCGTTTTGGCCGACGAGCCCACCGCGAACCTCGACTCGAAGACGGCCGAAGCCCTCCTGGAGCTCATGGTCGAGCTCAATCAGGAGCGCGGCATCACCTTCCTCTTCTCCAGCCACGACGAGAGGGTGCTCTCGCGGGCGCGGCGCATCCTGCGCATCCGCGACGGCCGCCTGCAGAATTGAAGTTCGTCCTGCTGCTGCTGGCCGCCCTCCTCCCTGCCGGCTCCCAGGCCGCCTCCATCGAGGCGTCGGGCTACGCGAAGAGCCTCCTGCGCAGCACGCGCTCGCCGCTCACGCGCTCGTACTATTGGTCCGACCTCAACCGCGCCCGGCTCACCCTCGATGCGAAGGCGACCTTTGTGCGCGCCCACGTAGACTACGACAACGAGTGGCTGGCCGGCTCCTACCTGCGCTCGGCCGACTACGCCCGCGTCGGCTTCGGCGACGCGCCGGCCTACTGGGACATGGAGCAGACCCTCTCCTCGGGCACCGACGTCTATTACCGCCACCGGCTCTACCGCGGCTGGGCCGAGCTGAGCTCGGGGGCTTCGGCTTTGCGCTTCGGGCGCCAGCGCATCGCCTGGGGCACGGGCAAGCTCTGGAACCCGACCGACTTCCTGAACCCCTACTCGCCCACCGCCTTGGAGCGCGAGGAGCGCGCGGGGGTGGACGCGGCCTATCTTCGGCAGGGCCTCGGCCGCTTGGGCCAGGCGGAGGCGGTGTATACCCTCGCCGACCGCTGGCCGCAGTCCGACCTGCTCGCCCGCCTGCGCGGCAACGCCTTCGGGACCGACGTCTCCGTGCTGGGCGGCAAAACCGCCTCCTCTACCGCCAGCTGGGCCGCGGGCGGGGACTTCGCCGCGGACGTTTTGGGCGGGAGCCTGCACGGGGAGGTCCTCTACTCCGACCTCAAGACGCGAACGCCCTTCTGGAAGGGCCTCATCGGTTACGACTACGACTTCGGCGCCGCGCCGGCCTTCAGGGCCCTCAAGGACCTGTGGCTGCTCGTCGAATACCACTGCAACGGCCAGGGAGAGTCAAATCCCGCGCGCTACCAGCCCGCGGCCCTGCTCTCAGGCCGGCAGGTGTCGCTCGCGCGAGACTATCTGGGCTTCGGGCTGCGCAAGGAGCTCCACCCCCTGCTCAGGCTCGAGCTTTACGCCGTCGCCAACCTCGACGACGGCAGCAAGTTCCTCATGCCCTCCCTGGATTGGAACGCCCTGAGCGATCTGCACTTGAGCGCCGGCTGGCAGAGGTTCGGCGGGGGGCCGGCGAGCGAGTACGGCCGCCAGCCGAACACGGGATACTTCCAGGCCCAGCTCTTCTTCTAGAGAATATGGACGAGCCGGGCGCTTAGGCGCTCAGGGGACTGCGGAGAGGGAAACGGCAGCCGCTCTCATCCTGCGCGACTCCGAACTGGAACGCCTGCTGAGGCATCTGAAGCTCCCGGTCGATTTCCCCAAGACGGCTCCGCGCCCTGCGCGTAGGGCGGCGTTCGCCCGGACGCTGGATCTGCAAGGCTTCAGCCGGCACCGGACATGGTAAAGTATGCCTAATGGAACCCGGAAAGCTCGCGGTGCGCACGGCGGCAAGCCGTTCTCCTTTGCCGCAGTTTCGAGCCCGACCCGGAGCTGCCCTTCGAGCCCGCGTCTCCGGGTTGTCCATCTCCGCCGGGCGGCGGACTATCGGGCCTTAAGCGCATGACCTGGCTATGGATGCTGATCGCCGCCGCCCTATCCGGAACGGCGTCGATGATGATGATGGGGCTCGCGGTCGAGCCCGACCCCGCGAGCGCATATATCCGTCCGGCCTCCTGGGCCCTGCTCGCGATGTTTGCGGCCGCGGCGTTCCTGCCCCCGCTCTTCTCCGCTTCGGCCTGGCTGCGCGGGAGGCGGGCGTCGGGCCGCTCGACTTCCGCGCTCGCCTACCCGACGTCCGTCCTGCTCTGGAACCTGCTCATCCTGGGCGTCCTGGCCTTCGTCGGCGGCTTGTATCGGCAGGCGTACCGCCAGCGGGGCGGCTGGACGGCGCGCCTGCTCCTGGCCGCGCGGGAGCGGCCCGGTCCTGACAAGCCCGCCGCGGGGGAAGTGAAGGACGAGCCTGCGGGCGCAGAGGCGCCTTCGGAAGAGGCGGCTTCCGCCGACGAGCGGGAGCTATTGCGCGAGGACGGGGCCTGGAGAGAGCGAGCCTACCCGAACAGCGGCTTCAAAGGCCCTCAGGCAATGCCCATCCCTCCGATGCCCGCTCCTCCTGGGGGCGGCTTCTGCGGTCTGGTCTGCGCCTCGCAGATCATGACCGCCTTGGGCCTGGACTGCGACCGATTCGACGATGAACGGGACTGGAAGGACTCTTCGGGCGGGCGGGGGTTCTACGATCGGCTCGGGGTCGGTCGGTGCAGTCCGAAAGACGTCGGGCAATGGCTCTGCGATGAATCGAAGAAGTGCCCCAGGGAATGCCAGTGCCGCCGAGGCGAAGGCTCCCCGAGAAGGTTCGACGAAGAAGCGAGCTGCCGGGTCCTATCGATGAAAGGGAGCCTCTCCGAAGACGATTTCTGCCGACCCGCCCCGTCGTCGGCCGGATGCTCGGCGCTGGGAAAGGTCTGCGGCGCCCAGACCCGCTGCCCCGGCGACGACGCGAACTGCTCGACCGAGACCTGGCAGCCGGCCCTGCAGGCCTTCTTCGAGGCCCACGGGCTGCGCACCGAGAGCGCCCGGACACTCTTCGACGAGAAGACGGGGCTGGTGCCGGATGACCGCTTCGAGGGATTGATGCGGCATGTCCGCTCAGGCAGGCCCGTCATCGTCCATGTGAAGGGACACTACCTGCTGGTCGTCGGCCACGACGACCGCAAGACGGAGCTGACCTTCACGGATTCCAGGGTCGCGAAGGCGGGGACGGTGGCCTACGCCGATTTTCGCCGCACCGACAGTCCTTGGTGGGCTCGTTGGAAAGGCTGCGGCCCGGCCTGCCGCGAAGATATGGACGCTTGGGACGGGCGGTTCCTGGCGGTTTGGAGATAGTCAGCTTTTCCGAGCCGTGACCTCGAAGCCGTAGCCGAAATCCGTCCAGCCCACCCGCCAGAGCCTGCGCCACGTCTGCCCCAGCCGGCAGAGCGCCCAATCGGGCTTGGGCGGGACGAGCTTGCGGCATTCTTCGAGAGGGAGACGCGGCCGCGGCGCGGCCCTTGCAGTTGTCTTTCCAGTACTGCCTGAAGAAGCCCTGGAAATGGAGCGGCGGGCAGCAGCGGACGATGTCCTCCGGTGCCGCAGTCTCGCTTACGCCGCCGCAGTATTCCGGGGCCCTCAGCCCATCGAGGGCCGTACGCTCGAGGTCGCTGACCGATATCCATGGAGGAAAGATTCTTCCGCAGCCTGCTCGCCCCCTTGACAAAAGCGGGCTCTTCCGTTATACTACTGTACTAGGACGGTAGTACACTATGATCCGAATCGACCTGCTCTCGACGGTGCCGCTCTACGACCAGATCAAGGCGGGCCTCAGAGGCCTGGTCGCCCGGGGCCTCCTGCGCCCGGGCGACCCCGCCCCCTCCATCCGCTCCCTCGCGGCCGAGTTGAAGGTGAACCCCAACACCGTGGCCCGCGCCTTCCGCGAGCTGACGCTCGAAGGCTTCTTCGAAGCGCAGCGGGGGGAGGGCAACGTCATCGCCTCCGGGGCGCTCCGGCAGGCCAAGGACAAGCTCTCGGGCGTGCGCGAAAACCTCAAGGAATCCATCCGGCTGGCCCGCCGGGGCGGGCTGCCTTGGAGCGAGATCGACGCGCTGACGCGCGAGGCGCGCAGGGAGGAACCATGAACGGCCCCGCATTCGTTTTGGAGGGAGTGAGACGCTCGTTCGGCTCCCGCGAAGTCCTGCGCGGAGTCACGGCTCGCGCGCAGCGGGGCAGGGTCATCGGCCTCCTCGGCCGCAACGGCGAGGGAAAGACCACGCTCATGCGCATCCTGCTGGACATGCTCGAGGCGGATGCCGGGCGGGTCGAGGTGCTGGGCGAGTCGCCGGACGGCACGGGGCGCATCCGCGGCCGGGTCGGCTACGTGCCCGAGCGCCCGGCCTTCCACGACTCCATGACGGCGGGTGAGGTGCTGGAGCTGCGCGCGCGCTTCTTCGATCGCTGGGACCGGGAGCGGGCCCGGGCGCTCGCCTCGACGCTCGGCCTGGCGCTGGAGACGAGGGTGGGCGGCGCGAGCAAGGGGACGCTCGCCAAGCTCGCCTGGGTGTGCGCCGCGGCCCACGACCCGGAGCTCTTCCTCCTGGACGAGCCGACTTCGGGCTTGGACGCCCTCGTGCGCGAGGAAGTCTTGACCCGATTCATCGAGGAGCTCCAGGACGCCGGGAAGACCTTGTTCATCTCCAACCACCGCATGGAGGAGCTGGGCGGCCTGCTCGACGAGGTCTGGCTGCTCGCGGGCGGCGTCATCGCGGAGGTCTTCGAGGCGGAACGCCTCCGGCGGGAAGCGCGCAGGGTGGAAGGCCGCCTCAAGGACGCGGCCTCGGTCCCCGAAGGCCTGCGCGCCGTGCGCCTCGACGCTCCGGCGCCGCTGGCCGCCTGGGCCCTCTTCGACGCGGAGTCGTCGCGGCGCCTGCTGGCATCCGGAGCGCTGGACGCGGCGCAGGAGTCGCCGCTGACGCTCGAGGAGTCCCTCAAGCGTCTGCTCGCGCTGGGAGGCCGCCATGACTGAATCCTTCCGTTTGGAAATCCTGAAGCAGAGGCTCGTCCTGGCGGGCTTCTCGGGGGCGTTCGCCTTCTCCCTGCCCCTGGTCGCCGTCGCGGCCAAGGTCTTCGAGCATCCCCTGCGTCCGGCGGTCGATTCGGCCCTGTTCTTCTGGGTCTACGTCGGCCTTCCCCTGGCCGCCTGCGTGATGGGCGCGTCCGCCGGCGCCGGGCTGCGGCGGACCTATGAGCTGGAGGCGCCGCTGCCCGTCTCCCCGGAGCGCCGGGCCTGGGCGGCCTTCGGCGCCGCGGCGGCGCAGCTGCTGGTCCTCGGCGTGCTCGTGGCCCTGAGCGTCGCCGCCCTGAGCACGGCTCCGGAGCAGGCGGCGGCGGGCGGGATGGGGGGGCGGTTCATGAGAGGCTCCATCCTCCTCCTCTCCTACGCCCTGCTCTACGGGCAGGGTGCCAGTTTCGTCCTGGCCAGCCTCTCGGGCCATGGCGTGGCCGGCGGCCTGGCCGGCGCGGTCCTGGGCGTCTGCTCGTACGCGGCGCTCGGCGCGGGGCTCATGGTCTCCGAGATCCTCGGGGTGCACCCGGGGGACTTTCCGAAGGCCTGGGGGTTCCTTCCGAAGGCCTGGGGCACGGTGGGCCTCACGTTCGCCGGGACGGCCTGGGCGCTCGGCGCCGCCGTGCGCTGGGCGGAGCGGGAGCGTCGCGGCTGGGGGACTCCCGTTGCGGCGGCCGCGGCGACAGTTGGAGGAGTCTTCCTGGCGGCCGGCTTGGCGGTCTCCTCGTTCAAGACCGTCATGGACGGGCTCCATCAGTTCGGGATAGTGGGTGCGCCGTTGGGGAGCGCTCCTCCGGAATTCACTCCCGAGGCACGCAGGGAGGTCTTCCGCGGCCTCATGATGGCCTCCTGGAGCGGGGACGTCGTGCGCGTCCTGCCCGACGGGACGCGTCAGATGCTGTTCAAGGGGGATGATCACTCCCTGCTGGATCTCGTCAAGGCCCCGCTCTGGACCCGCCCGACGAACTATCTCTGGGACGACGACGGGACGCTGTGGGCTCTCGTCCACGGTGACCCGCGCCAAGGAAGGGATTACGAGGTCTGGCGCGGTCCGGCGGAAGGCCCGTTGTCGCTCGCCTTCGGAGTGCCGAGGGACGTCGTTCCGACCCTCCTCATGCGCGGGAAGAGAGGGTTGGGCCTAGTGGGGGTCGACCATGAGGGCACCCGCGGCTTCAGCGCTTTCACGAAGGACGGGAAGGCGGCTTTCGTGCGCCGGAACGGGCACACGGCGCTGGAGAAGCAGCCGGGAGCGGGGCTCAAGCCCGATGTGGAGGAGTTCCTCAAGAAAGGCGCTTATTACCTCATGAAGGACGGCAGAAAAGGACTGTTCTCCGTCCCCTCGGAGGGCCGTGGGAACATCGCCTACCTCCAGGGCGGCGATTCATACCTGTTCGTTCCTGAGAAGGGCGTCGGGCGCTTCAAGCTTCATGCGCTTCCGGAGGGCACGTTGGCCGGCTGGCGCGAGCGCTGGAGCGCCATCCGCTTCTCTCCGGGGACAGGCTTTGCCGCGCCGCTGGATCTGTCGGCGGCGGTCGGGGCCCTCCCCGAGCGCGAGACTCCCCGCTTCGCTCGATGGACATCGGAGTCGCTCTGGCTCATCCAAGGCGAGCGCCGACTCCTGCGCCTCGACGCCTCGAGCGGCGCGCTCAAGGACTCCTGGGCGCTGCCCTCCGGTCCGAAGGGAGCGGAACTTGTCGTGACGCTGGACGGGATCTTCTGCGACACCGGCCGGGAGCTTTATTTCGTCGGTTGGGACGGCGCGGCCCGGAGGCTCAGTCTTCGATGAGCGACCAGCGCGAGAGCAGCGCCCCCGCGACGACCAGCGCGCAGCCGAGAAGGACGTTGAGCCCCGGCTTCACGCCGAGATAGAGGGACGTCAGCACGGTCGAGGCCACGGGGACGAAATAGCTGCACACCCCGAGCAGGGCGTGAGAGCCCCGCCGCATCCCCCAGTCCCAGAGCGCGTAGGCCGCCATCAGCGAGGCGACCCCCAGGGTGCAGGTCTCGAGGATCCCCTTGAGCGTCCAGTGGGAGACCTCGGGATTGAGCCATCGCAGGAGCCCGAGTCCGGCCGCCGTGGCCAGCACGAAGAGGGGCACGGCGCCGCGCTCCGCGCTGCCCCAGAGCCGGGCCAGGTTCGAGTAGAGGCCCCAGGAGAGGGCTGCGGCGAAGGCCATCCCTAGGGCGTAGGGGCTGGGGGAGGAGTAGCCTCCGGCTCCGAGCATGGCGTAGGCCGTCCCCGCGACCGCGGTCAGAACGCCCAGGGGCAGCGTCCAGCGGGCCCGGCGCTTCAGGATGGGGACGGAGAGCGCGACCGTCAGCGCGGGCCAGAGGTAGTTGACCAGTCCCACGACCAGGGTCTGGGCGCGCTCCGAGCAGGCGCCGATGGCCAGGTAGAGCGTGATGTTGGTGACTACGAAGAGAAAGCCGCAGCCCCACAGGTAGCGCGGCGGCAGGTCCAACATGAGCGCAGGGGACTCTCCTTGCAGCTTCATCCAGACCAGGGCGAGGCCTCCTCCCAGCAGGGAGGCCAGCGCGGGCCCCGTGAGCGTGCCGAGGGATTCGCTCATGCCGCGCATGAGCGCCACGGAGAGCGACCAGATGGCCAGCGCGGCCAGGCCGCCCCAGGTAGCCCGGTCTTTCACTGAAGGCGGCGGCGGGCGAGGTCTTTGAGGTGCGCGGCGAGACCGGGGTTGCGGGTCACCAGGGCCCCGACGTCGAGGAAGGCGAGGCGGAACACCCGGGTCGGCTCCGAGGCGATGGCGTTTGCGACGCGCACTCCGTCCCGGATGAGGGCGATCTCGCCGAAGATCGCGCCCGCGCCCAGGGTCGCCAGGCACACCCCGGCGGTGCCGAGGGTCTTCGTGATGAGCACGGCGCCCGAGCAGAGCACGTAGAGGTCCTTGGACTCCTCGCCTTGGCAGAGGATGAACTCGTCGGCGGCGTAGCGGAAGAGCCCGCTGTTGGGGAAGAGGAGGCGCACGAGCTTGGCGTTGAGGCCCTGTGGGAAGAAGTGCTCGAGCTTGAGCGCCGGCCGCAGGAGGTCGGCGGTTTTGTCGTCGAGCGGGAGCGCCTCGGCCATGGGCCGGTAGGATAGCACGATTCGCGGCGGTGCGCCAGAGGCCGGAAATATCGGAGAATATCCCCATGAAGATCGGTATCGGCTTGGGTCTTGAGGAGGAGGGCGGCTGTGCCGCCGCCGCCGCGGTGAAGGCGGCCAAGAAGAACGTCGCGAAGCCGGACCTGGCCATCGCCTTCGGCTCCATCCACCTGGACCAGGCGGCCGTGCACCGGGGGCTCTGCCAGGAGCTCGATCCCGCCATCCTGACCGGCGGCTCCTGCTACGCCGAGATGACGGATGCGGGCGTGACCAAGGGGAGCGTCGCCGTCCTGCTCTTATCCCTGGAGGGGGCCCGCCTGCGCTTCGCTCAGGCCGAGGCCGTGCCGGACAGCTATCAGACGGGCCTCTCTCTGGCCGAGGGCCTGGGCTCCTTCCCGCCGGATGCGGACCGCCTTCCCCTCGGGCTCGTGTTCTCCTCCATCGCGGCCGGAAAAGAGCAGGATATCGTGCGCGCCCTCTCCGAGCGCGTCGGCAGGTTCCCGTTCTTCGGAGGGCTCTGCTGCGGCGACTACGACCTGGGGATGAGCCATCCGGATTTCTGGACGAACTACCAGTACTGCGGCGGCCGGCTGGCGCGGCACGGCGCGCGGGCGGTTTTGCTCGACCTGCCGGCGGAGGGCTACCAGGCGTCTTTCGGGTTCGGACACGGCTGGCAGGCCGTCGGCCCCGAGGTGGAGGTCACCCGGGCGGAGGGGTCGGTGGTCTACGAAGTCGAGGGCACTCCTGTCTTCGACTATTACCGGCAGTTCCTGGGGCAGGACGCCTCGGACGAATTCTTCGATCTCATGGTCCAACGCTACGGCTTCTCCCTGCCCGTGGGGAGCGAGGGGCGCTCCGTGGTGAAGCTGCCGGTCTTCCGCGATTTCAAGAACGGGAGCATCACCTACTTCCCCACCGAAGACCTGCAGGGCCGCAAGGTGAGGCTCATCCAGGCCAGCCGCCGCGGCCTGCTGGAGGGCGCGCGGGAAGCGGCGAAGAACTGCCTGAAGACGCTCGCGGGCGAGCGCCCCGACCTCGTGCTCGCCGTGAGCTGCTGCGGGCGGGGCAGCATCCTGCACAGCCGCACGGGCGACGAGCTCACGGCCTTGAAGAGCGTCTTCGGGCCGGAGGTCCCGGTCTTCGGCTATTACTCCGGCGGCGAGATCGGCCCCCGCCAGAACCGCTACGCCGACGCGGCCGACCCCGCGAAGGAGCCCTGGGGGGCCGGCTATCACGTCACGACCCTCTGCCTCCTGGCCCTGCGCGGCCCCCAGAAGACGCGGCCGGCTTCCTCGCCGGTCGCCGCCGCCGAGGCCGCGCTGCCGCCGGAGCAGGAGGTCGCCCGGCTCAAGGCCCTGCTGTCCAAGAGCGAGACCATCCTGGACGACACGGAGGCCTTCCTCTCCAACCTCTCCCGCAAGTCCTACAAGGACGCCGAGCGCCTGCGCAAGCAGAACGAGGTCATCCACCGCTACACCCCGCACGAGGTCTGGGACCGGGTCGGGGCGAGCGTCGCCAAGGGCGAGTACGAGCTGCCCGAGTCCGAGTTCACCGGCTGCTTCCTCTTCATGGACGTGAAGGGCTTCACGGCCTTTAGCGAGGAGCACAAGCCCAGCGAGGTCGTGGGGGCCCTGAACCGTATCTTCGAGCCGGCCACGAGGGTCATCTATGAATGCGGCGGCGACGTGGACAAGTACATCGGAGACTGCATCTTCGCGGCGTTCCGCAAGGGAGAGGACGCCCTCGAGGCCGGCCGCCGCCTGCTGGGGCTCTACAAGGACCTGGAGGGACAGCCCTTCTCGGTGCGCATCGGCATCAACTCCGGGCGGGCCGTCCGGGCGAACGTCGGAGCGAAGGACCGCCGCGAGTACACCTTCATCGGCGACGCGGTGAACACGGCCCAGCGCCTGGAGGCCAACTGCACCCCAGGCAGGCTCCTCGTCTCGGAGGACCTCTTCAGGCTCGGGGGCAAGACGTTCTCCTCGGCCGAGCGCAAGGAGCTCAAGGTGAAGAACAAGAAGCAGCCCGTCGTCGCCTACGAGCTAGCGCTTTAGCGAAGCCTTCAGCTTCTCCAGGTCGGCCTGGAAGGACGGGTTCAGCTTCATCTGCGCGTAGACCTCGTCGGCCAGACCCTTGCCGGCCTCGATGTCGGTGGGGTGGTGCACGCCTGCGATGACCCGGTTGAGGGCGGCCTCATCGGCGCGGGCCAGGAAGTCCGCCTTCCGCTCCGGGGCGGCGTCCGCGAGCAGGAGCGCGAAGACGCGGGCCACGGCCGCGTGGCCGCTCGGGTAGGCCTTGCCGCCGACGCGCTCGATGCAGGGCTTGAGCTTTTCGTCCCGCAGGAACGGACGGGGCCGGGCGTACTTGTCCTTGAACACGGCCACCGCGATGTCGGCGTCGTTGTGCACCTGCTCCAGTATCTCGAGGGTGTCCTTCGGCAGGGGTTTCTGGAAGGGGCTGAGGTCGCCGTAGAACTCGTCGAAGGTCGCGTAGAACTGGGCTTTCGCCCGCCGGCACTGCGCGCGGGTGCGCCTGGCCTGCCAGCCGCGCAGGGCGGCGAGGTCCGCCTGGTCGATGGCGGAGCCGGGGGCCGGGGGCGGCGGCAAAGTCAGGCCTTCGTACTGGGCTTCGCTCAGGTACTCGGCCTGGCGGAGGTTGAAGACCCACTTGTGGGTGGCGCAGGAGCAGAGGAGGAGCAGGACCGGCAGGAGGAGCTTCTTCATGGAGAAGATGATAGCACTCATGATAGAGTATGCGCCGTGGACGCCCTCCTGGCCTTGTTCCTGCTGGCTTCTCCCGCCTCTGCGCAGGTGAAGCCGTGCGGCATCGCCCTCTCGGGCCTCAGCCGCGCCTCCGGGGCGCCGGGCCAGGAGCTCGAGCTCCTGGGCTCCTGGGGAGACACCCAGGGCGCCAAGCAGCCCCTCCTGCGCGGCATCGGCAAACACCGGCTCGAGGTCTTGTCCTGGACTCCTTCTTCCGTGAGGGTCCGCCTGCCGGAAGGGCTCAAAGCGGGGATGTACCAGGTCGGCGTGTTCTGCGACGACCCGGAGAAGAACCCCAACTCGAGCGGCTTCAAGGAGTTCGGGATCGTCGCCCCGGAGGGAGGGACGCGGGTCTATTCCACGCCGAAGACCGCGGCCTTCATCGCGGACTGGAAGGCGAAGGGGCGCCAGATGAAGCGCGATAAGCGCTGGCTCGACGAAATGACTTTCACGGTCGTCCCGCTCGAAAGCGGAGCCGCCCAGGAGAAGGCCGAGAGCGTCGCCGCCTCCCTGCGGGCCCAGCTCGCGGAGTCGGGCTCGAAGAAGATCCGGGTCGTCCTCGCCGCCGCGCCGCCGGCGGCCTTCGAGGCCTGCGTGAAGGACGACATCCTGGACCGCTACTGCCTTCAGCGCGCGGTCGACGCGGCGCGCAAGACCGGCGGGGCCTACGTCGGGACGGCCCCCATCTTCATCACGAGCGCGGCCATCGGCTTGAAGCCCAAGGGCATCGTCGGCCCGCCGGCCGGCGTCGGCTCCTACCCGGGCGGCTGGGTGCTCATCAGCCTGTTCTGGGACAAGTGGAACCGCGCGACCTACAAGGACTTCAAGAATCCGCCGGGGTTCGACGAGCACGGCCTCGACGGCACCGTCCGCCACGAGCTCTTCCACATGCTCGGCTTGCCGCATCACGAGCAGCTGGCGAACCCGGGTTTCCCCGAAGCCAAGCTCTGCACCGAGTGCTCCCATCAGTTCCCTGGCGGCCACAAGGACGCGCCCCACCGGGAGTGCCAGATGGACTGCGGGGCGAGCGACGACGACTGGCGGCATCAGCAGGTCTTCGGCAAGGGCTTCGGTTTCTGCGACAAGTGCGCGGCCGCGGCGCGTGCCGTCCTGGAGGGCATCGAAGCCGAATGAACATCCTCTACCTCTGTCCGAATTTTCCTCCCAACTATCGCGCCTTCCCCCTCCGCCTGCGCGAGGCCGGCGCGACCGTGTCCGGCATCGGCTGGGAGGCCTCCGAGCGGCTCCCCGCGGAGCTCCGCGGCGCCCTGGCGGACTACTGCTGCGTGCCGGACATGGGGAACTACGACCATGTGCTCCGGGCCGCCGGCTGGCTGCTCTCCCGGACCGGGCGCTTCGACCGCATCGTGTCCCAGGAGGAGCACTGGCTCGACCTGGAGGCCGCCCTGCGGCTCGACTTCAACGTCCAGGGGTTGAAGTCCGCGGACATCCGCCGGCTCAGGCACAAATCGCTCATGAAGGACGCCTTCAATCGCGCCGGGGTGCGCTCCGCGCAGGGCGAGCTGGCATCGGACGCCGAGGCGAGCCGCCGCTTCGCCCGCCGCGTAGGCTATCCGCTCATCGCCAAGCCGGACAAGGGGGTCGGCGCCCACGCGACCTTCAAACTGACCAGCGACGCGGAACTGGCGGACTTCTACGCTCGCAAGGATCCCGCCGTCCCCTACCTGCTCGAGGAGTTCCTGGAGGGCTTCATCCAGTCCTTCGACGGCCTGACGGGCCGGGACGGGGAGATCGTCTTCTGCACCGGCCACCAGTTCGAGACCGACATCATGACCGCGGTCAACAAGGACATGCACCTCCATTACTGGTCCTTCCGGAAGCTCCCGCCGGAGCTCGAGGAGCAGGGGCGCCGGGCCATCGCGGCCTTCGGCCTGAAGGAGCGCTTCTTCCACCTGGAGTTCATCCGCGGCCCGCAGGGGAGGCTGACCGCCATGGAGATCAACGCGCGGCCCCCTGGCGGGCTCACGACGGACATGTTCAACTACGCCAACGACATCGACGTGTACCGGGAATACGCCAACGTCGCCGTTCTTGGGCGCTTCGACGCCTGCTGGGAACGGGCCTGGCACGTCTCCTACATCAGCCGCAAGGAGAGCAGGCGCTACCGCCACTCCCACGAGGAAGTCCTGCGCAGGCATGGGGACCGGATCGTGGCCCATACGCCCATCGACTCGGTGTTCCGTCGGGCCATCGGCGACTACGCCTACCTGGCCCGGGCGAAGAGCATGGACGAACTGAAGCCCGTCGCGGAGTTCATCCAGCAACTAGAGGCCTAGAGCTATGGAATATCGGAAATGGTGGAGCCCGGCGCTGGGGCAGGACATGGAGCTCAAGGTCTATGGGCACGGCGGCAAACCCGTCCTGGTCTTCCCCTCCGCGGGCGGGCGCTTCTGGGACTACGAAGGCTTCGGCATGGTCGGAGCCTGCGGGCCGTTCCTGGAGTCCGGACGCGTCCAGCTCTTCGCCATCGACTGCGTCGACAACCAGTCGTGGACCAACGGCTCGCTGCCCATCCATGAGCGGGTGCGCCGCCACGAGCAGTACGAGCGCTACGTGATGGATGAGGCCGTCCCCTTCGTTCGCGACTACAACCGTTCGGGGCAGGCCCTGCTGGCGACGGGCTGCAGCGGGGGCGCCTACCACTCGGCGAACTTCTTCTTCCGGCATCCCGACGTGTTCGACTCGGTCATCGCCCTGAGCGGGCTCTACAGCCCGAAGTTCCTGTTCGGGGACTACTGGGAGGATTCCTTGTACTTCCATTTCCCGCTGGCCTACCTGCCCGGCCTGGGGGACGAACGCCAGCTCGAGCTCATCCGCCGGGCGAAGATCGTGCTCTGCGTCGGGCAGGGCGCCTGGGAGCGCTGCGACCAGTACGACTGCATCGGCGAGACGCTGGCGATGAAGAACGTGATGGAGGCCAAGGGGATCCCCTGCTGGGTGGACCTCTGGGGACAGGATGCGCAGCATGAGTGGTACTGGTGGCGCCGGCAGATGCCGTACTTCCTGGGACATCTGCTCTGAGCGCCCTGCTCGCCCGCTCGGAGAGCCGCACCGGCGTGCAGTTCTCCCTGCTGGGCTTCACGGCGGGCCTCGGCGAGGGCGTCGAGGTGCAGGTGCTCGGCCTCTGCTTCGGCGTGGACCTCCTGCGTCCCGCGCTCAAGCTGCCGATGGCCGGCCGCTTGGGGATGCGCGATGCGCCGCTGTGAAGCTGCCCTGACCGTCGGCCTCGCGCTCTGCGCCCTCGCCGCGGGCAAGCCCCAGCGCATCGCGTCCACCGAGAAGGTCGTGCTCCTGCCTTGGAAGGTCGAGCTCACGGCCAGGACCGACACCGGCGCCGCGGTCTCCTCGCTGGACGCTCGGGATGTCCATGTGAGCTCGCAGACGGTCCGCTTCAGGCTGGCCCCTGAGCTGGGAGGCCTGAGCCTCGAACTGCCCATCGCGGGCTGGATGGAGGTGCGTTCCGCGGAGGCCCGGGAGCGCAGGCCGGTCGTGGAGCTCGAGTTCTGTCTTGCGGGGAAGGTCTCCAAGGCGCGGTTCAACCTCAACGACCGCTCCAAGGTGCGCCACCCGGCGCTCATCGGGCGCAACGTCCTCAAGCAGGGCTTCGTCGTGGACGTGAAGCGCAAGCCCGGCAAGGGTCCCGCCTGCCCGCGCTGAAGGTCCCACGCCGCCCGCGCCGTTTGGCGTGCGAAGGGTGGGCCCGACGGTCCTCCCCTCCGGGCGGTTCCCCTGATACATATCGTGTAGAGTGAAGACCCTTCGGCTTCTGCTGGCCGCCGTCCTGCTCTGGCTCCATGGCCCGGAGACCCTCTGCGCCCAGACCCTCGCGCAGGCACGGCAGACTCCGGTCACGGCGGCGCCGGCTCTGGTCGTCCCAGGCCTGGCTCCCTCCCTGGGTGGCCCGGCGCTTTCTCTTGCCCTTACCCTGTCCCTGCCTTCGGCCAGCCTGCCGACGGTCTCGGCCCCGCGGCTGGGGACCGTCCAGACCGCGCCGGCCCGGGCGTCCATCCCGGCCGCGATCCTGCCGGCCGCGTCCCTCCGACAAGCGGCCTCCGTCCTCCAGGCTCTTCCACTCCAGGCCGCCCAGGCCGCCCAGACCGCCCCGCTGGCCCAGCCGGCGAAATGGGAAGCGGCCGTGGGCGGAGTCTCGGCGGTCCAGGAGTCCTTCCGGGGAGAGGATGGGAAGCTCAAACTCAGCCAGGTCTTCGAGAACGCCAAGCCGGCGTCGAATTCAGCGGCCGAGCCGATCTCCGCCGCCCCCTCCGTAGCGCCGAGCGGCCTGCGGCCGGCCGTCCAGGGCGACAAAGCCGTCTTCGCCGAGGACCCTCCCGAGCCGGAGCTCCCGCGGCCGTTCAAGCGGTATCTGCTCAGCCAGTCGCTCTACGCCCTGGGCCAGCAGGCCGCCTGCATCCTGGTGCCGATGCTCGCCTTCACGGGCCACGGGGCGGGCTTCGCGGTCCTCTCCGAGACCCTCTCCTTGGCCGCCATCATCCCCGGAAGCTGGTTCGGGGCGCGCTGGGTGGAGCGCTTCGACTCCAAGCGCGTGACGATCATCGCGGCGGCGCTCGAGGGCGTGCTCCTCGCCTCCATCCCCGTCCTGCACTTCGCCCTCGGCGCGGTGCCGGCGCTCTATTTCCTCGCGTTCAACGCGGCGCGCGGCTTCATCTACGGGGCCATGCGCGGCGTCGCCGAGAAGGAGATCCTCTCCCGCATCGTGGGCGCGGGCGACAAGCAGAAACTCAAGAACGCCGGGGCCGCCTTCTTCGCGGTGTTCTCGGCCATGGAGACCGTCGCGGCGGTGGTCACGGTCGCCCTCCTCCCCTCTCTCGGCGCGGCGGCCCTGGCCATCGCGATGGGAGCGGCGATGATCCTGAGCGCGATGGGGCTTTTGGCCGTCCCCCTGCGCGGCGGGGGCGCCGCCGAGGAAGCGCCCGGCGGCAAGCAGAAGCGCCTGAGCGCGGCCGAGGCCTGGCCCTATGTCTTCTCGCAGTGGGTCTTCCTGGCCTTCTACTCCTTCTTCTCGCCGCTCATCAGCTACGGCGTCTTCGAGTCGGGCTCGTTGGGGGCCTGGTCGGTGGGAGCCTACACCGTGGGCAGCCTGGCGGTCTCGGCCTTCCTGAGATTCTTCCCGAACGTCCACGTCTCCCGGCGAACCTGGACGCTCGCGGCCATGGCGGCCACGCTGGCGTACCTGCTGGGCTCGGCTTTCATCCCGGTCCCGGCCCTCTCGGCCGTCCTCGCGGGCGTGATGGGGGTGGGGGTGGGCGGATCGCAGGTGCGCTGGAGCACGCACTATCAGAACAACCTGGATCAGAGCGTCCAGCCCCGGGAGTTCCAGCGCCTCACGACCTGGACGGTCGTCTGCCTGCTGGCCCTCTCCGCGGTCATGGAGCCGCTCATCCTGGGCTTCGGCCTGCCGATGAGCGCGGTCATCGGCGTCGCGGCGGCCGTGATCGCGGCCGCCGCGGGAACGGCGTTCTGGCGCTGGCCTAGCCGCCCGAGCGCTGCTTCGCCAGCTCCTTGAGGTGGTCGGCCAGCTCCGGGTGGCCGGTCATGAGGGACTGGATGTCCCGGTAGTCGAGGCGGAACACCCGGCACTCTTCGGCGGCGACGGCGCTGGCGACGCGGACGCCGTCGCGGATGAGCGCGATCTCGCCGAAGATCGAGCCGGGCTTGAGGACCGCCAGCTCCACCCCGGCCGTCCCCAGCGTCTTGGTGATGGCCACCGAGCCCGCCTCGACGACGTAGAGGTCCTTCGATTCCTCGCCCTGGGTGAGGATGTACTCGTCCTTGTCGTAGCGATAGCGGCCGCTCAGGGGGAAGAGCATCTTCACGCTGTCGAGGGACAGCTTGTCCCTGAAGAACTTATCGAGTCTGAGCGCCGGCTTCAGCAGGTCGCCGATCTTCTTGTCCATGTCCATCAGCTTGGGCATCAGGACCTCCTCTCGAAGGACAGTATACCTAATGGATCCAGGAAGCCGTGTGCAGCTTCGCGTGCGTGAGCTGGCGGCCGGCCAGGACGGAGAACTCGGGGACGGGACGCTCGCCCAGTTCCTCGATGAGCGGGATGCGGCCGGACAGCCAGGCGTCGAGGCGTTCCTTCATCGTGAGCAGGCGCGCGCGCAGGCCGCCGAAGCGCCCGTCCAGGACTTCCCAGCCGAAGGGCTTGAACTCGGAGAGCCAGACGCGCTTGCGGGCGGCGTGCAGGGCGTCCAGGGCCCGGACGCGCGCGGGCATCGAGGCGGAGAGTCTCTTCAAAGCCGCCCGGTCCTTGCGGACATAGGCCGAGCGGGCTTCGTTGTACAAGTCGGCCTTCAGGGCCAGGAACTCCGCCAAGGTCCTGGCGTAGGCCAGCAGCGGCGCGTGCTCGCCGGCCTTCTTCTCATCGGAAGCGATCTGCGCGGCGAGCCGTTTGAAGCGGGGGGCGAGCCGCCGCTGGCCCTGCGAGACGCGTCCGGCGAGCGGGTCCTCCCAGAGCAGGGCCTTGGCCAGGGAGCCGCAGAGGCGCTCCTGGCCGGGGGTGAGTTCGAGGTCGCCGGCATGGACGAAGGCGTCGAAGTCGGCTCCGCAGACGGCCCGCATGCGCTCCTTCGCGGCTTCCGGGGCGGCCTGCCGCTCGTAGGCTTCCTCGGCGAACAGGCAGAGGGCGGGCCAGTTCGCGCCGAAGGGGGCCTCCTGCCCGTCGTCTCCCCACGCCGTCGCCATCATCCGCCGCACGCCCAGCCGCTTGGCCTGAACGGCGAACAGCGGCAGGGTCCGGCGGACCTTCTCGTAGGAGGGCCACAGGCAGCCCCAGTTCCAGAGGCCCGGGGAGCAGAGCGGCTCGAAGCCCATCGCCCGGTACTCCCGGATGCGCTTGGCGTAGGGCCGGGCTTCCTCTTTGTAGTAGTCCCAGTACACCATCGTCATGCTCTTGGGGAGGGCCTTGCGCTGGGAGGCGTCCATCGCTTTCTCGTGATAGCCCACGACGATGTCGCCCCACATCATGGGCTCGAGGCCCAGCCTGCGGCAGAGCCCGGCCAGCCAGCGCACGTGCTCCAGGTACATCCGGCGCGGGTCCATCGGCCGGCCGTGCTTGAAGGTCTGCCCGCGGCCGATCCCTAAGGTCTCGTCCAAGCCCAGGTGGATCAGCCGGCTCTTGTAGGGCCGCGCGGCTTCGCGGATGAGGGTCTCGATGAGCTTCCGGGTCTTGGGGTGCTCCACGGAGATGACGCGCTCGTTGTCCCTCAGCGGCCAGTAGGGCTCGCGTTGGAGCAGCTGCTCGAGGTGCCCCAGGGTCTGGATGCAGGGGAACATCGTGATGCCGACGCTCCGTGCGAAGGCGTCGAGCCGGCGCAGCTCGGCCTGGCTGAAGCGGCCCCGGCGATAGCCGATGAGCGGGTGCCCGCGGACCTCGTAGGTGTCCTCGGTGTAGAGGCAGAAATGGTTGTAGCCGAGCAGGGCGAGGCGCAGCAGCGCCTCCTCGACCTTCTCGGGGCGCAGCACCCCGTTGCGGCTGACGTCGAGCATGAGCCCGCGGAAAACGAGGGGGGGCGACCGGCGCTCGGAGCGTACGGCGGGGCGGACGAGGAGCGTCCCCAGCGCCCGCATCAGGTCGGAGAGCTCGCCGTACTCGATGAGGACGGCGCCGCCCTGGCGCTCGAGCCGGTAGCCGCATGCGCCCCGGCGCAGGCGGACGGGGGCTCCTTTCGAGAGGTTGAAGCGGGCGGGATAGCGGCGGGCGAGCAGAGCGAAGGCGGGCCCTGGCGGCAGTCGGATGAGCTCCTTGGTCATGGGGGGATGATATGATACATTGAGCGCATGGAAAACACGCTCGCGCTCCTGCTCGCCGCGCTCCTGGCTTCGCCCGTTCTCGCCGCGCCGACCCCCATCCAGAAGGACGCCGAAAGCTTCGTCAACGCCTACGCCGGCTACTACCAGGGCCTCTACACCGTGGCGCAGGAAGCGTCCTGGGCGGCCTCGACCGACGTGACCCCGGAGCACGACGGCATGCGCATCGCCGCGAACAAGGCGATGGCCTCCTTCACGGGCAGCCGTTTCGCCATCGAGCAGGCCAAGCGCTACCTTGCCCGCAAGGCCGAGCTTAAGCCCCTGACCGTGCGCCAACTGCGGAAGATCCAGCTGGAAGCGGCCGAGAACCCGGCCACCCTGCCCGAGATCGTGGCCAAGCGGGTGGAGGCGGAGAGCCGGCAGTCCTCGGTCATGGATTCCTTCCAGTTCTGCCTGCAGAAGAGCACGGACGGGGCCTGCTCGAAGCCCGTCACGGCCAACGACATCGACGACCTCCTCCTCTCGACGCGCGACCTCTCCGTGCGGCTCCAGGTGTGGAACGCCTCCAAGGAGACCGGGCCGGCGCTTAAATCCGGCCTCGCCGAGCTGCAGGCCCTGCGCAACGCGGTGGCCCGGGACTTCGGGTTCAGCTCGTATTTCGCGCTTCAAGCGGCCGACTACGGGATGACGACGGCGGAGCTGAGCGCGATGCTCGACGGCCTCCTCCGGGACATCCAGCCGCTCTACGGGCAGGTGCACTGCTGGGCGAAGCACAAGCTGGCCGAGCGCTATGGCCAGCCTGTCCCGAAGCGCATCCCGGCGCACTGGATCGCCAACCGCTGGGGCCAGGAGTGGCCCGGCATCGTGGAGGGGGTGGACCTCGACCCCTACTTCAAGGGTCGGCCGCAGGAGTGGTTCGTCAAGACGGGCGAGGACTGGTACGTGTCGCTGGGCTTCGAGCGCCTGCCCAAGGTGTTCTGGGAGAAATCCGACCTCTATGCTCTCCCGGCGGACGCCAAGCGCAAGAAGAACACGCATGCCTCCGCCTGGCATATGGACCTGGAGAACGACCAGCGTTCGCTCATGAACATCCAGCCGGACACCAATTGGTTCAAGACCACGCACCATGAGTTGGGGCACATCTTCTACTACCAGGCCTACACCCGCCCCGAGGTGCCCGTCCTGCTTCGGCGCGGGGCGAACCGGGCCTTCCACGAGGGCATCGCGGAGCTGGGCTCCATGGCGGCCACGCGGCAGTCGTACCTGAAGCGGCTCGGGGTCTTGCCGGCCGACAAGCAGATCGACCCGACGCAGTGGCTGCTCAACGAGGCCCTCGTCGAGACCGTCACCTTCCTGCCCTGGGCGGCCGGCACCATCACGGCCTGGGAGAAGGATCTCTACGAGAACGACCTCTCCACCGCCCAGTGGAACGCGCGCTGGTGGGACTACGTTTCCAAGTACCAGGGGATCGAGCCGCCCGCCCCGCGGGGCGAGGAGTTCTGCGACGCCTGCACCAAGACGCACGTCAACGACGCGCCGGCCTACTACTACAACTACGCCGTCGCGACCATCCTCAAGTATCACCTCCACGCCCACATCTGCCGGAACATCCTGAAGACCGAGCCCTACGCCTGCGAGTACACCGGGCACAAGGAGGTCGGGGACTTCCTCAAGGGCATCATGGCCGCGGGCGCGACGCGGGACTGGCGCGAACTCATCAAGGAGAAGACCGGCTCCGAGCTGAGCACGAAGGCCATGATGGACTACTTCCAGCCTCTGAGGGCGCACCTCCAGAAGGAGAACGCCGGCCGCGACTGCCGCTGGGAGTGATGTGATCCGCCGACACCTCTCCTTCATCCTGATCTCTGCGCTCGCGAGCGCGGCCTCGAGCGGGCTGCTCCTCGCTCCGGGCCTGCGCGCGGGCTGGCTGGGGGCCTGCCTGGCCTTGGGGATCGTTTTCCTGAATTACAAGAACGGCCCGGAGCTGGACGCGGGGCGGGCTCCCTCGCTGCTCTGGGTGCTGCCGGCCGGGCTCCTGGCGGGGCTTGCCGCGGGGCTGCCGCTCTCCTTCATCGGCGGGCTGGATGGATTCGACATGTTCATCACTCCCAAGGGCTGGCCGATGCTTTTGGCGGGGTTGGGGTATGGAGTCCTGCTGGGCGGAGCCTACGCCCTGCGCTGGCGCTTCTCTCCGGGCTGGAAGCGGAGCGTCGCGGTGGTCGTCCTGCTCGTCTTCGGGGGCTGGCTGGCTGGAACGCTGAGGGGCATGACCTTCGAGGCGGCCGAGGCGGCTGCCGGGGTCAGCCTCATCACGGGCGTCCCCTTCGCGCTGTTCTGGGCCAGCGCGGTGACGGACTACGACCCCGCCTACACCCTTGAGCGCTGGGCTGGCACGGCCGAGCCAGGACGAAGGACAGGCTGGGCCACCTATCTCGTCGTCGGCGTCGTGACCATGGTGTTCCTGGGCATGGGCTTGCCGAGCATGCACGGTCTCATGGAGAGCGGCAAGGAAGCCGGGACCAAGGGCAACCTCGGCAGCATCCGCAGCGCTCTTCAGATCTACTACGGGGACAACGAGGGGATCTCTCCGGAGAGCCTCGGACCGCTGACGATCGGCAGTAGATACCTGCCAGCCATCCCGCAGGCCAAGCCGGGCGCGCATCACCCGCCTTCCTCCGCGGTCAAGCCGGCCTTGGACGACTCGGGCGGCTGGGTGTATTCCGACGGCTCGGTGTTCGTGAACTGCACTCACACGGACGCTCGCGGCAGCGTCTGGACAAGCTACTGATGAGGCCGTGGGCCCTCCTGCTGGGGGCGGCCGGGCTTTTGTACCTCGCCGCCTCCAACGCGGTCCCCTTCGGGCAGTACGTCGACGACGTGCAGTGGCTGCTCTACGCCGAGAACCTGCTCAAGGGCTCGGGGCTCAAGGCCTGGGCCCTCCTCCCCGTCCGCGAGCTCTCCCTGACCTGGGGGGTGCCCGCCGTCCTCATGCCGCTGCTCGCGCTCTTCGGGCGCAGCCTCCTGCTGATCAAGGGGACGTTCGCGGCGGCCTTCTTCGGCGGGCTCCTGCTCTTCTTCCTCGCCACGCGCCGCGGCTTCGAGGGCCCTCGGCTCTACGCCTACCTCGTCCTGCTCTTCTTCTGCGACTTCCTCCTGCCCTTCGCCGGGAGCGCCCTGAGCGAGCCGCCCTACCTGCTCCTCTTCGGGGCGCTCGTCTACCTGCTGGCTGAGCGGGACATCCTGCTCTCCGAGCGCCCGAAGACCTGGGCGCTGCTCGGGGCTCTGGGCGCGGCCTTGGCCCTCACGCGCGCCTTAGGGACGGCGATGCTCCTCGCCGTGCTCGCGGAGCTCTGTCTGGCCCGGAGATGGCGGGCCGCGGTTGTCTTCACGGTTTCCGCCGCGGTCTGCTCGACGCCCTACCTCCTCTACGCGGCGCAGGGGGAGGGCCGGGTGAATTTCTACGGGATCTACTGGGAGTCGCTCTCGAGCGCCGGCGCGCTGGGCGTCTTCGCCGGCAACGCCTGGTTCTACCTCAAGGGACTCTCCTGCCTCAGCTTCCTCTACCTCCCCGCCCTGGCGCCCTCTTCCGCCTGGGTGAAGGTCCCCTTCGTCATGCTCTGTCTAGCCCTGGTCGGCGCGGGGGTCTTCCGGGGCCGCCGGGATCCCTTCCGGCGCGTGCTCGCGCTCTACCTGCTCGCCTATCTCGGGGTGTGCTGCGCCTATCCCTACCAGGCGCCGCGCTACGTCGTGCCGCTCTACCCCGTGTTCCTGCTCTTCCTCTGCGAGGGCCTGCTCGCCCTGCCCTCCCGGTCCGCGGCGGGGGCGCTCTGCGTTCTGGCCGTCCTTGGGCTGGGGTCGAACCTGCCCGGGCTGAGCCGCACGCTGAAGGCGTCTTTGTCCCAGCCGCCGGAGGTCCCGCACGCCGCCTACGACTGGCTGCGGGCGAACAGCGGCGAGGGGGACTCGGTCATCTCCACGGACGCGGCGCGGATCTTCTATTTCACCGGAAGGAAGGGGCTCCTCACCGCCACGGGAGAGGATGCGGCCGCCTTCGCCGCCGAGACCCGGAGGCTGAAGGCCCGCTTCGTCGTGGTCGGCGGCGGGGGGTTCGTCCCGGCGGCGCCGGGGCTCAGCGACCCCACCCGCGCCCTGCACAAGCGCAACGCGCGCTTCGCCGGCGACCCCCGGCATTTCCGCCTCGCGCACGAGGACGCCGCGGAGGGCGTGAGGGTCTACGAGCCGGCGTCTAGGTCCTTGGGCCCCTGAACCCTAGTCCCATTGCCTTGATATAGAGTCCCTAGTAGGCCCAACCTGCTGCGGCCGCTATCCGCTATCCTTTGGATGAGTATGAAACGCGGACTGGCGGCCCTGCTGGCACTCCTCCAACTGGCATGGTCGTCCTCTTTCGGCTCCTACCAGGCCCTCGCCCAGATCGTCGTCTCCCAGCCGGTCCTCAACGCCCCGGTGGTCCAGGCCGTCCCCATGCCGGGCCGCACGCAGCTCCCTTCCGCGGGGCTCAACGGCGGCCTGACCCTGACCACCCTCTCCCCGCTCTCGACCCTGCCCACGGCCCTTCCGGCGCCGGCGCAGGCCGCGAAGCTCTCCGAGCTTCCGGCCCTCCAGGCTTTCCAGGCCCAGGCGGCCCCGAAGACGGTCGCGCAGGAGGCGGCCAGCCTTCCCGCGAAGCAGGCTTCCCGGCTCGAGACCCCGGTCCAGCCCGCCGCCGAGAAGGCTCCCCGGACACTCCAGGCTGTTTCCGAGCAGGTCACGAAGAGCCTCGAGCAGCCGGGGCTCCGGAAGGACGCCCCCGCCGACTCCTCCCGCGGGGCCGCCGAGCAGATGTTCACGGCCCTCACCAGCGAGCGGCTCATCGCCGCTCCCGAGGCCTCCTTCGGCGGGACGGCGGTCGAGGCCGCGCTCTCGCCCGCCTTGCGCAAGGCGGCCCTCAGCGCCTCCCAGGCTTCGGCCCGTGAGTCCCGGCAGGAGCCGCCCTCCCCGACCGAGTCCGACCAGGAGATCCTGCAGGACCTCTCGAAGAACGCTCCCGCCGCCGTCTTCTTCGACTACGACCTGACGCTGACCGAGAACGGCCCCAACGGCCTGAGCAAGCTCCCCTCCGAGGGCACGGTGCGGGCGCTCTCCGCGCTCCTCAAGGCCGGCGTCCCGGTCGGGCTCGTCACGGCGCGCAGCTTCGACCGCGAGGTCGAGGGCGCCGCGGTGCCGGATTCCGTGTTCGAGCCCCTCATCGGCCGCATCCCCGAGGCCTTGCGCCCCGGCCTCTTCTTCGCCGGACAGGTGGGCGGGGAGGTCGTGCTCTTCGACGCGAAGGGCCAGCCCGTGCGGGTGCAGGAGGGCGGCTGGAGCTCTATCGAGAAGACGATCCTCGAGGCCTCCATCCGGGATTCCCTCCGCGACCTCCAGGTCGCCGAGGAAGAGGTGGCGGTCTCGAACACCCCCTCGAAGACCTACATCCGCTTCAAGGACGGCGACCCCCGGGCGGCCCTCTTCGCCGACGCGCTCTCGGAGGCGTTCCGGAGCCGCGGCCTGCGCGCCGAGGTCCGGCAGACCAACGGCTGGGTGTTCTTCAGCAAGTACGACAAGGAGTACGGCATCCGCCAGCTCGTTACCGCGATGCAGGCGAAGGGCTACAAGCTGAGCGAGGACAACCTCCTCATCGTCGCCGACGACTTCAAGCTCCGCCGGGGCAGCGATGCCGCGATGGCTTTCGCCTTCCCCAAGGCCCGCGCCGTCAGCGTGGGCGACGCGGGCTCCGCCCTGCCGCCGAACGTGCGCCGGCTCTCGGTCAAGAACGCGGAAGGCAGCGTCCGGGTCATCGAGGCGGTCCTCAAGGGCTTCAAGGGCCCCTCGCCCCTAAAGACCCTCTGGGCCAAGCCCGGCGTCCGGCTGGCCGCCTCCTTCCTGGCGGGAGCGGCGTCCGTGGCCGCCTTCCCCTGGCTGGCCGCGAACGTGGCCGCGGTGGCCGCCGCGGGCAGCATCACCTTGAGCGTCATCGGCATCCCGCAGATCCTCCACCTCCACAAGACGAAGAGCGAGGGCGTCAAGGACCTCGCCGTCGGCAGCACCCTCATCTGGTTCGCCGCGGCCGTCCTGCTGTCCGCGGTCTCCATCGGCAACGGCTCGAGCATCTGGTGGAACGCCGCGAACGTGGCGGGGGTGGCCGAGAGCGCGGCGGTGCTCGGGCAGATCAACTACTACAAGCGCGACGCCAAGGACTTGAAGGCGACCGCCCTGACCGTCGCGGCCTCGCTCGCCCCCCTGCCCTTCATGGCGCTGCAGCTCTTCATGCCGCTCTCGGTCTGGGTCACAGCGGCGTTCTGGGCCGCGATGGGTTTGCTGTGGGTCCTCAACTGGCCGCAGATCCGGCAGAACTACAGGATCTACCAGGCCGAGGGCCGGGCCCCGAAAGGCACCTCGCCCCTCTATCCGGCCCTGGTCGCGCTCGGCAGCCTCCTGCACCTCTATGCGGCGGTGATGGGCGGGGACGTGCGCTGGATGATGAACGCCGGCATCGCCATCCTGACCGCCGGCATCGTCCTGGCGCAGATCTTCTTCCCGGGCGCGGCCAACGCCGTGGTCGCGCCCCTCATCAAGCTCTCCGAAAAGCTCACTTCTTCCACTGCACGTTGAAATCCACCCCGGGCCGGGGCGGAGGGAGGGCCATCGGCGGCGGTCTGCCGTTCTCATCCCTCAGCGGCGCGCGGGGATGCTTCATGAGGACCGTCCCCGCGTCTTCGACGACCTTCAGATAGCGCTCGTTCTTCAGGAACGCCGCCACGCTCGATCTGAGCGCCGGGTCCGCCTGCAGGATCCAGATCTTGTCGAACAGGATGTAGTCCGGCACGAACAGCCGGCGTCGGAAGGCCGGGTCGTCTGCGCGCGTGAGCGACTTGATGTGGCTGCGGCCGGCCAGCCAGGCGGTCATGTATTCCGAGGCCCACAGGGACGCGTCTTCCGGTATGCGCGCGGCCATCCGCGGGCCGCTCTCGAAATAGGAGCGCATGGAGTTGGGCGCGAGAGCCCGGGCCGCGCCGCGGAGGTTGAAGCCCCCGATGAGGAAGGCCCACGCGAGGAGCAGGGCGCTCCAGCCTTTGCGCCGGGCGAAGCCGAAAGAAGCGCAGATCCCCGCGGCCATGGCCCACCAGAGCGGGCCGATGAGGTAGGCGGGGTAGTGCAGGAGGACTTGGTGATAGGCCGACGCGGGGTCCGCCATGAGGTTCGGAAGCGCGGTGAGGATCCAGGGGAGCGTCTGCCAGGAGGCCAGGACGCAGAAGAAGCCGGTGCTGTAGAGCATCCGCCAGAGCGGTTCCAGGTTCGTCAGCGGCCAGACGACCCGGGCGGCCAGCTCCCAGGGTGCTCGCAGGGCCAGCGTCACGACGGCCTGCGCGCTGTCGCCCAGGTTCTTGAAGTTGTCCCAATAAAGGAACTCGGCGGATTCGGGGTGCGAGCGGATGACTTTCATCTCGACGAGGAAGAGCAGGGCGGAGGCCAGGCAGACCCCGGCGCCGAAAAGCCAGGCTTTCCTGTCCCGCAGGCCCGAGCGGAAGGCCAGGTAGAGGCCCAGCCCGAAGAAGGTGAAAGGCGCCTGCTCGACGCTCAGCAGCATGAGCAGGAAGAAGACGGCGGCGAGGAGCCAGCGGCGGGCCTCGGCGGCCAGGATCCCCCACAGGAAGAAGGCGGCCAGGCAGACCTGGGCGGCCAGGCTGGCGCCGCTGAGGTAGGTGAAGAACGGGCTGCTCAGGGAGAGCCACAGCCCGATGAACGCGGCGGAAGGCGAGCGGGCGCTCCTGTACACCAGCAGATAGACGGCGAAGGGCATCGAGGCGAGGCAGGCGGTCTGGACGAGGATGAGCATGAACGCGCTGTTCCAGAGCAGGAGGAGGGGGGAGAAGAGCGCGATGACCGGCATGAAATGGACGGCGAGGTAGCTGGGGAGACCGAAGATGGAGCTCTCCAGGGTGCCATGGTGCAGGAAATTGTAGGCGATGTTCGCCGTCGCTGCCGTATCCTGGGGAAGCTGAAAGCCGCGGTATTGGCAGTACTTGATGAACAGGAGCTCCCCGAAGACGCCTGCGAAGCAGGCCGTCAACCAAATCAGGTGCGTCGTGGTGCCGATGTCGCCGAGCCCCTCTAGGGCCTCCTCGGTCCGGCGGCGCGCGCGCGAAGAGAGCGCGAGGACCGCTCCAGCCGCGAAACTCCCCCACATCAGCCAGTCCAGGACGGCGTTATGGACGAGGAAGGCCTTATGGGTGAACCAGGTGTCCTGGAGCGACCAAGCGAGTTCGATCAGCGGAAGGGCGCACAGAGCGATGGGTGCGATCGCGAGCAGCCAGGGATCCACGCGCGCTCCCGCGCTTTGAGGCGCGCGATGCGGAGGAGTGCGCGGCGTCTCTTGGGCGGGCGTGGTCCCCTACCTCTTGGGAGGGCGTTCGTCGAGCAGCATGAGGGCGGGGCCGCAGCGCATCTTTGCGGCGACGTCTTTCCCGGGCGGGGCGACCTCTCTGCATAGCATCAGGCCGTTGATGCCGATCGAGAGGTCGGAAATGACGTCCGTCAGGGAACCTCGGCTCAGTGTGAACTCGATAGGGGCGTCTGAGGTCGCTTTCATCGAGAGGGTGTAGCGCTCCCCGCCGATGAGGGGGATATCCTTCGCGGAGTCCAGGATGACGGCAGCGCCTGGGGTCAGTTTTGTCCAAGGCGCCTTGTAATGGAGGAGCGCTTTCTGCTCTTTGTCGTTCTTCAGCAGGATGTCCAAGGAGCCTTTGGGCGCCGTCGTGTAGCGGATGCCCGCCACTCTGAACGACAGCCTGTTGAAGCGGCCGCCCTTCGCCGTGAACGATTGGGTGAGCACATCGCCCGCGCCCAGGGTGAATGTCGCGGGTGCGCCTTCGTCCGTCCGGGGAGGGCTCGATCTCGCGCGCGATGAGATAGGAAGGCAGAGGAAGAAAGAGATGAGGGCCGGGATCAGGAACAGAGCCAATCCTCCAGCCAGCCGCACCCGCGCGAGATTTACGTACGACTCGAAGGGCTGGAAGGCGTCCAGCGTCATGAATCGTCCTCCCGGCGACTTGAAAAGCAGGTGGGCCGCCAAGCAAACCACGAATCCCGTCGTCTTGAGATCCATGCTGCTCGGCGGCAGGAATTTGAACATGTAGACGGTCGTGTTCGGGTCGAATAATGCGGGATTCAAAGAGCCCCAGATGCCTCGCTGCCAGAGAGCCTGATCGACGTTCATCGCCCACATCTGCGTGGATAGGGCTAGGAAGAAATAGAAAAGGCCGATGTCCAGAATGATGAAGGAGTCGGATTTCTTGTTCAAGAACGTGGTCATGCATAAGAACGGAGTCATGATCAGGAGCCACTGGGGATGCCAGTGGACGAACAGGAAGAAGAGCCCCGAAGCTGCCAGCGGGGCGTAGAGCATCCACTTCCTCGAGTCCGCCTCATCATCGGGATATTTGAAATGGCAGTGGATGCAGAGCAGCGCCCATGAGAGGAAAAAGAGAGGGACTTTCCCGTGGGCGGCTCCGAGGCCGACTTCGTACATCCGGTCCCATATGTTCCAATGCATGACCCCGTTCTGAAACCCAGGCGAACGGTGGTAGAGCAGGATCTCCGCAAGGGCGGGGAGCAGGCACGCGGATAGGGAGAGCAATACCCGGGCTGGACGCTTCTCTTTCAATAGGAGGAGCGGGAGGAAGAGGAAGAGGGCGAAATACTTGAATGTGACGGCGATCGCGAAGTACAGGATGAACTTGCCGCGGTGGTCTTCGATGAGAGCGTGCAATCCGGCGACCACGAAGAACGTGGTGAGGATGTCGTATTGGCCGAATATGAACTGGCTGAAAATCATCAGGGGGGAGGTCAGCCAGAATGCGGCCATCTGCTTCGCGTTCTGGGCCGAGAGGCCGACGGCTCTCCCGATCCGATAGACGTGATAGGCGGTGCCCGCGACGAATAATGTGGGCAGGAGCTTGAACCAGAATACCAGAGCGCCGACTTCCAGGGTGGGCTTGTCGATGAAGCCCAGCAATCGGAGCGGGAGGTTCCAGACGGCGAAGAGGATGTAGGTCGATGGGAGATAATTGCACAGCCCGACGTGTTTTTCATTGAAATCGTAGAAGTCGGTGAAGTGGCCGAATACGTAGGATAGGGAGACCCCGCCCGTGTAGGGCAGGTCGAGGCTTTGAAATGAGAAATAACAAAAAACGATGAGCAGGGAATAAACGATCAGGTCGAGCCAGGACAGAGGCTGCGGGGGGCGGATGGACGACTCTCTGGAACTAAGGTTCACTGCGGCCGCTCCGGAATGATGATACAGCATTCTGCGTTAATTGTCTGCGAGCCATTTCTCGTCGGAGGAAGCGCGCCCAGCCTGCTCTGCGGCCAACGAGCGGACGGCGCCGCCGCACGGCTTCGTCCGGGATACGGTCAACCTGTGATCCGTCCGGGCCGGCCCCGCAGCTTGGCCGCGGCCTCGCGGTCCGCCAGGTAGAGCAGGCGGCCCTCCGTCGGGCGGATGAGCTTGGCGGGCACGCGCTCGGGGGGCTCGCTTCCCGCCAGGACTTCGCGGAGGATGTCCGCCTTGGCGGCGCCCGAGACCAGGAAGACGACCGCGCGGGAGGCGTTCAGGTAGGGGACGCTCAGGGTGGCGCGATCCTTGACGCCCTGGGGGCTCCGGGAGACGGCCGTTCTCCCCGCCGCGGTCAGGGCCGGAGAGCCGGGGAAGAGGGATGCGGTGTGTCCGTCCTCTCCCAGGCCGAGGAGGGCGAGGTCGAGGCGCTCGGGCAGGCAGGCTTCGTAGAGCGAGGCGTCGCCGGTCGGGAAGGGGTGCACTTGCGCGTCCGGCAGGGGCCGTTCCTTGAGGAAGAGCTCGCGGAAGAGGCGGTAGTTGCTCTCGGGATGGTCCGGGGGGACGCGGCGCTCGTCCGCCCAGTAGACGTGGGTCCGACTCCAGGGGAGCTCTTCTTCCTTCAGGCGCGCCAGCAGGAAGAAGAGGGTCGACGGCGTGCGCCCGCCGGACACGGCCAGATGGAAGACCCCGCGCTCTTCGACGCTACGGCGGGCCTCCCGGGTCGTGAGCGCGGCCGCGGCGCGCATGAGCGCGGCGGCATCGGGCTCGACCTGCAGGGGGAGGGGGGGCATCGGCGCGTATTCTACCATCTGGGAGGACTCGAGAATTTAACAGAGGCGTGCTATACTTTGAGCATGAGCATCGCGCTGATCTTGGCCGTATCCATCGCCGCCGTGCCTGCATCGGCGGGCACGGTCCAGGGGCGCAGCATGAGCTTCTCGGTGGCCCCCAAGCCGGCCGAAGACCTGCTGGAGAAGAAGGTCACCCTGCAGGCCCGCCGGACGATGTCCTTGAAAGAGGCCCTCGACCTCCTGGCCGCCCAGGTCGGCTCGAAGGTCGTCGTCCCCGAAAACCTCGAGAGCCGGCTCGGCGCGAAGGTGAAAGGCTTCGACGTGAAGAACGTCGTCCTGCGCGAACTGCTCGCCCTCCTGCTCGAGTCCCACGGGCTGAGCTTCGAGTCGAAGGACTACGGCCGGGAGATCCTGCTCAAAGAGCTCCCGAAGCCCTGAGCCGCTACTTCGTCAGCTTCTTGTAGTGGACTCGACGCGGCTGGGCGTCCTCGCCTAAGCGCTTCTTTCGCTCTTCCTCGTAGGCCGAGTAGTTTCCCTCGAACCAGCGCACCTGGCTCTCGCCCTCGAAGGCGAGGATGTGCGTCGCCAGGCGGTCGAGGAACCACCGGTCGTGGGTGATGATCACGCAGCAGCCCGCGAAGCTGGAGATGGCCTCCTCGAGCGCGCGGATGGTGTGCACGTCGAGGTCGTTGGTGGGCTCGTCCAATAGGAGCACGTTGCCGCACTCCTTGAGCATGCGGGCCAGGTAGAGCCGGTTGCGTTCGCCGCCCGAGAGCCCGCCGACCGGCTTCTGCTGGTCCTGCCCCGAAAATCCGAAGCGCGAGACGTAGTGTCGCGAGTTGACCTGGAGCTTGCCCAAGCTCACCGTGTCCAGGCCGTCCGAGATGGCCTCCCAGACGTTCTTGGAGTCGTCGAGCTGGGAGCGGTCCTGGTCCACGTAGCTGAGCTTGACCGAGGCGCCGACCGCGACCTCGCCCGAGTCCGCCTTCTCCTTGCCGGTGAGGAGCTTGAAGAGGGTGGTCTTGCCGGCGCCGTTGCCGCCGATGATGCCCACGATGCCGTTGGGGGGGAGGCGGAAGCTCAGGTTCTCGAAGAGCAGCTTGTCGCCGAAGGCCTTCGAGAGCCCCTTCGCCTCGATGACCACGTCGCCCAGGCGCGGGCCCGGCGGGATGTAGATCTCGAGCTCGGAGTCGCGCTTCTCGGGCGCCTGCTCGAGCATCTCCTCGTAGGCGGAGAGGCGGGCCTTGCTCTTGGCCTGCCGGCCCTTCGCGCCCATGCGCACCCACTCCAGCTCCTTCTCGAGCGTCTTCTGGTAGCG
>DMEZ01000051.1 GCA_003450735.1 Elusimicrobiota bacterium
GCCGCAGTCGGGGCCGTCTAGTCCGCTGCGCCGGCGCGCCGCCAGAGGCCGCGGATCCCGACCAAGACGAGGCCCAGGGGGATGCCGATGAGGCCGGCTACGGACAGCTCCCTGGCCGCCCGGCCCGCGGAGGGGCCCGCGAACGAGAGAGCCCCCCCCGCGAGGGAGAGCAGGCCGAGCAGCAGCCAGGGCCTCATGTCCGCCTCCTCGGGGCCCGCCCCGGGCCCGGCCCCCAGCCGGACGCGGTACGACCACAGCCCGACGAAAAGGGCCGCATAGCCCAAAGCCGCCTCGGGGATGCGCGAGTAGAGCCACCCCCCTTCGGCGCGCAGCGCGAAGGCGGCGGCCAGGGACGCGAAGGCGGAACCCTCGGTCCAGGCGGGGCAGGCGATGAGGAGCGCCGCGGCCAGGAAGAGGACCACCCGGCCCGCGCGGAGCAGGAGCCCTCTCGTCCAGACCCCTTCCATCGGCCGCTCTTCGGCCCCGCCCCACGAGCGGAAGGAGAGCGGGTAGAGCGCCGCCATCCCCACCGCCGCCTCGAGGAACAGGGCCGCCGTCCCGAGGCCCGAAGGGAAGAGCCCCAGCTGCCACTCCCGCACCGAGAGCGCCGCCCGGACGCAGAGGCCCGACAAGGCGCAGACCGCGATGGAGGCGAGCAGGCCGCTGGCCGCCTCGAGCAGGGGGGAGGCCTGCTCCAAGGCGCTCCTCGACGAGAGGCGGCGCACGGCGTCCAGGCCCTTGCGCATGGCCATCACGGGGCCCACCGCGGCGAGCAGGACGGCGAGCGCGAAGAGCGCCAAGCGGCCCGCGCCCGGCAGGGCCCGGCGGCCGGAGACCGAAGAGGGCATGACGGCGCCCTCCTCCCCGCGGAAGGAGGCGGCGAGCGGCCTGAGGCGCTCGAAGTTCCAGTCGACCCCGCGCGCGGGATCGAGCCGCGCCAAGACGAGGTCCTCCCCCCGGGCGAGCTCGAGCCGCAGCCCGGCCTCCCCCTCGGAGGCCCGGATCTCGCTCTGGAGCAGGGTCTGCGACGGGGAGAGGGTCGTCTGCTCGAGCCACCGGATGCGGGAAGCCTTGTCCAGAAAGCCCTCCGCGCCCGCGGGGTCGTCCGCGAAGGCGGCCCAGCCTCCTCTCGATAGGATCTCCGTCAGGGAGTTGGCCGCGATGGGTCCGTGGAAGGAGGCCGGCACCAGGAGGACGGCGGGCGCCGGCCCTTCTCCGCTCGCCCGTCCCCGCAGGCTCTCTTGGGAGCCGGAGGGGGAAGGCTCCTCTCCGGAAAGGACGGCGGCGGCTTCCATGTCGGCGTCGTCTTCGACGAGGAACATCGGGACGAGCCCTTTGGAACGGATCCTCTGGAGCGAGCGCCGGTCGTAGCCCACCCGGAAGGACTCGGGCAGGACGCCCTCCGAGAGCAGGAGCCCGCGCTGTCCCGCCATCTCCGCGGGGGAAGCGGCGAAGCCGCGCCGCTTGAGCATCCTCTCGAGGAGCGCCATCCCCTCCTTGTCTTTCGACCACAGGGAGTCGCCCTTCAGCGGGGAGTGGGGGCCGATCAGACCGAGCCGCCGCATCTTCTCGACGTCGCCGCGCGTGAAATGGGTCAGCTCGCCGCCCTGCGCGGCGGCCGCGAGGACGCGGGGCTTGAGGAGCATCGCCCCGACCCCCGCCGCCGCGGCCCGCTCGAAGAACTCGGGCTCAGGGAACCTCGACACGGCGCAGGCCGCCTCCGCCTCCGCGGCGTCCAGGACGAGGGCCCGCGCCCGCACGGGAGGCTTCGATCCGTAGAGCGCCCACAGGCCGAACGCCGCGGCGGCCAGCAGGGCCAGGCGGAGGGGTCTCATCCGATCGTCTTCAGGGCTGGGAGGGCTCAGGCTCCGCCGGAGGCGGAGCCTCCGGCTCGGCGGCGGGAGTCTCGGAGCCGGCAGGCGGCGGCGGCGTGCCGTTCTCCGCTCCGCCGTCCTCGGAAGCGCTCGGGGGCGCTGGAGAGGGCGGCGGCGTGCCGTTCTCCGCTCCGCCGTCGCCGGAAGCGCTCGGGGGCGCTGGAGAGGGCGGCGGCGTGCCGTTCTCCGCTCCGCCGTCGCCGGAAGCGCCTTGGGGCGCTGGAGGCGGCTGGAAGGAGTCCAGCGGAGGCAGGTCGCCCACGCCGCGCAGGCCGAACTGCCGGAGGAACTCGGGCGTCGTGCCATAGAGGAGCGGCCGCCCGACGCTCTCCTTGCGCCCGACCACGCGCACAAGGCCCTTCTCGAGCAGGGTCTCCAGGGCCGCGATGACCTCGACGCCCCGGATCTCCTCGACCTCGGCGCGCGTGAGGGGCTGCTTGTAGGCGATGATGGCGAGAGTCTCCAGGGCGGCCGTGGAGAGCCGCATGGTCATCTTCTCGCTGTAGAGCTGACGCACGTACGGGGCGTGCTCCGGCCGGGTCGCCATCTGCCAGCCCTCGGCGATCTCGATGACCTGCACGCCCGAGCCGCGCTCGGCGTACTCCCGCTGGATCTGCTCGATGGCGGGAGCGACGCGGTCGATGGTCTTCTCTCCCACGATGGAGGCGATGCGCGCCGACGTGAGGGGTTGGTCGGTGATGAAGAGAATGGCCTCGACGGCTTTCTTCAGCTCGGCTTCGTCCTGAGGTCGCTGCTTCATCGGATCACTCCACGGGGGCCGGCGGCGGCGGCGGCGGCGTGCCGCTCTCCGCTCCGCCGTCCTCGGAGGCGGCGCGCTGGCCGTCCTCCGCTCGCGCCGACCCTGCGGCGCCAAAGTCCGCCGCGGGGTCGCTCTGGGAAGCCGAAGGGGACGGCGTGCCGCTCTCCGCTCCGCCGTCTTCAGGCGGCTTCGCCGCGGGCTCGTCGGAAGGCCAGACCGGCGAGACGATCTCGGGCGGAGCCTGGCGCTTGTAGATGAGGATCTCGGCGAAGGGCGCCTCCTGGCGCGCGATCACCTTCTGGGTCTTGATGAGTTCGAGCACCGCGAGGAAGCAGGTCAGGATGCCGAGCTTGCGCCGCTCCCCCTCGAAGATGTCCCGGAAGAGGATGTAGGGCTTGCCCTCGAGCAGGGCTTGGATCTTCGCGATCTTCTCCTCGATGCGGAACTCCTCGGCCTTGATGAGGCGGCCGCGGTCGTCCGCCCGGTCGAGGATCTCGCGCACGGTGGCCAGCAGGTCGAAGATGCGGATGTTGAGGCTCTTGTCCCTCTCGGCGAAGCGCGGCGCGCCCCGGTAGAACACCCCGTCCCACTCGGCGGCGCGGGTATCGAGGTACTTCGAGGCCTCTTTGAACTTCTGGTACTCCAGCAGCCTCTCGGCGAACTCCTTGGCGGGGTCGGGGCCCTCCTCCCCTTCGAGCACGGAGGAGGGCAGGAGGCTGTGGGCCTTGATCTGGATGAGGGTCGAGGCCGTGACCAGGAACTCCCCGGCGATCTCGAGGTTGAGCTCCTTCATCAGGTCGAGGTACTCCAGGTACTCCTGGGTGATCTTCGCGATGGGGATGTTCCGGATGTCGAGGTCGTCCTTTTTGATGAGATAGAGCAGGAGGTCGAGGGGGCCCTCGAACATCTCCAGGTGGACTTCGTACGCCGCGGGGCTCATCGCAGGTTCATCGCCTTGCGCGCCCGCTCCAGGGTACGCTCGGCCGCCTCTCTGGCTTTCGCGCTGCCCTTCTCCAGGATCTCGTCGACGGCATCCGGGGCGAAGCGCGCACGGTTCGCCCGGATCTCCCCGTAGGGGGCCTCCAGGGACTTGAGCAGATCGTTCTTGCAGGCCACGCAGCCGATGGAGCCCTTGCGGCACTCGGCCTCGCGGGCCTCCCAGTGCGGGCTGTAGAGCCGGTGCATGGCGAAGACGACGCAGCCCGGCGGGTTCTCCTCGCACGGGACCGGGTGGCCGGGGTCGTTGGCCCGGGCCTTGAGCGGGTCGGTGTACATCGAGAAGACCTTGGCCTTCAGGCTCTCGGGCGTCTCGACGAGGTTCACCGAGTTGGCGTAGGACTTGGACATCTTGCGCCCGTCGACGCCCGGCAGGCGGGCCGAGGGGGTGGTCATCGCCTGAGGCTCCACGAGGACCTGGCCGTAGATGGAGTTGAAGCGGCGGGCGATCTCGCGCGTGATCTCCAGGTGCGGGAGCTGGTCCTGCCCGACCGGCACGAAAGCCGCGTCGTAGAGCAGGATGTCGGCCGCCTGCAGGACGGGGTAGCCCAGGAAGCCGAGGGTACGCAGCTCGCGGCGGGCTTCCTCGCCGGGCTCGAGGGCCTCCAGCTTCTGGCCCTGGAGCTTCTCGCGGAGGGCCTTGCTGGGAACGCCCTCCCCCTCGATGGCTTTCGAGAGCTTGGTCTTCCCGAGCTCCTGGAGCTGCTCCTTGTAGGTCGGGTTGTTCTCCAGCCAGGAGATGGGCGTGACCATCGAGAGCAGGAGGGAGAGCTCGGCGTGCTGGGGGACCTTGGACTGCCAGAAGAACGTGCACTTCGCGGGGTCGAGCCCGGCGGCCAGCCAGTCGAGGACCATCTCCCGGATGTTCTCCTGGAGCCGGCCGGTCTCCTCGTAGCCGGTGGTCAGCATGTGCCAGTCGGCCACGAAGAACCAGCAGTCGTACTCGTCCTGGAGGGACACCCACTTTCGCAGCGCCCCCCAGTAGTTGCCCAGGTGCAGGCGGCCCGTCGGCCTCATGCCGGAGAGGACGGTCTTCCTCATCCTATCAGCCCGATGCGCGCGAACCCCGAGAGCACCAGCTGGGAGGGGAAGAGCACGAGCGTCCCGAACGCCTTGGTGAACACGAGGAGCAGGATGATGACGGTGCCGTAGGGGATGTGCCGGTAGTAGGTCTTGCGCCAGGGCTTGGGCAAAAGCCCGCCGAGGATGCGCGAGCCGTCGAGCGGGAAGACCGGCACCAGGTTGAAGAAGGCGAGGATGAGGTTGACCGAGACGCCGAAGAGGAGGGCCTCCAGCAGGGTCTTGCGGTAGTCCGGCGGGATGGCCGGGAACAGCATCGCGGCCTTGAAGAGCAGGGCGCCGCCAAGGGCGAGCGCGAGGTTCGAGGCCGGCCCCGCGAAGGCCACGCGCATCAGGTCGCGCTGCGGATCGTTCAAGCGGGAGGCGTTGACGGGGACGGGCTTGGCCCAGCCGAACATGGGCGCGTGCAGGAAGAAGCAGACGAGCGGGAGGAAGACCGTCCCGAAAGGGTCCACATGGGCGAAGGGGTTCAAGGTCAGGCGGCCCTGCTTCTCGGCCGTATCGTCGCCATGGCGCCAGGCCGCGTAGCCGTGGCTGAACTCATGGATGACGACGGAGAAAAAGAGGACCGGCAGCTGGAGGATCCACTCCACGCCGCAGATTGTACCCTTTCGCCGTCGGAGGGTCAACGAAGCGGGCGCGAGCGCCCGCCGCTTTATGTAGAATCTCCCAATCATGGCTACCCTTTTCCTGGTCGTCGCGATCATCCTCGTCAGCGCGAAGCTGCTGGGCGCGCTCAGCGTGCGCATCGGCTTCCCCTCGGTCCTCGGCGAGATCCTCGCCGGAGTCGTTTTGAGCTCCTCGTTCCTGAATTTGATGGGCTGGCCGGTCTTCCATGGGACACACTCACTCTCGCCCGAGACCCTGGACAAGGTTTTGGCCGCCCTGGCGGAGATGGGCGTCCTCTTCCTCATGTTCATCGCCGGCCTCGAGACCGACCTCGAGAAGATGCTGAAGGTCGGCTGGGCCGCCTTCTGGTCGGCCGCGGGCGGGGTCGCGCTCCCCTTCGCGGGCGGCCTCCTGCTCGGCCACTGGGCGGGCTACGGCTGGACCGCCTCGCTCTTCATCGGGACGCTCCTGACCGCGACCAGCGTGAGCATCACCGCGCAGACGCTCATGGAGCTCAAGCAGCTGCAGTCCAAGGAGGGCATGACCATCCTCGGCGCGGCCGTCATCGACGACGTGATGGGCGTGCTCGTGCTCTCCCTGGTCGTGGCGACGGCCGTGCCGCAGGGCGGGGCCGGCGGGATGGCCGCCATCTTCAAGACGCTCCTCCTCATGAGCGTGTTCTTCGCGCTGTCCATCGGCCTGGGCCGCCGTCTCTTCGAGCCGCTGCTCCAGGCCGTCTCCCGCGTCCGCTCGACTCAGATCGTCATGTCCACCGCCCTGGCCGTCTGCCTGCTCTATTCCTGGTCGGCCGAGGTCGTCGGCCAGGTGGCCGCCATCACCGGCGCCTACATCGCGGGGGTGCTCTTCAGCCTCACCTCCTTCCGCGAGGACCTGACCCAGCGCACCGAAGTGTTCGCCTACTCCTTCTTCGTGCCCGTCTTCCTCGCCCACGTGGGCATGCAGACCAAGGTGGAGGCCCTCGGCGACGCCCCCCTCTTCGCCCTGGCCCTCGTACTCGTCGCCATCCTCGCCAAGGTCGTGGGCTGCGCCGCCGGCGCCTGGGGGATGAGGTTCACACCCGCCGAGTCTTTGCGCGTGGGCGTGGGCATGATCAGCCGCGGCGAGGTGGGCCTCATCATCGCGAGCTACGGCCTCAGCCGGGGCGTCATCGACGAGCGCATCTTCGCGGAGATGGTGCTCGTGGTCCTCGTGACGACCCTGGTCACCCCCATCGGCCTGCGCTTCGTCTTCCCCTCCAAGGGGTTCGAGAAGACCATCTAGCGCTCTGGGTCCTAGGGCCTATCGCGCCTTGCCCCGGAAGGGCCTGTCGCGCTGGCGGGGGCGGGGCTATGCTCAGGAGGACAGACCCGTACCTTCGCACAAGGCGACCCCTCGCCGACGGAGACCCGGCATCGCGTGATGCCGGGTCTTGCGTCAGGGCTTCTCTTCGTCTGAACGCGCGCCTTTCGGAAGGGGCACGCCGATAGGCAGGGTGGGCTGGAAGACCGGCTGGGGAGCGCTCAGCCTGCCGTTGACGAGCTGGTTCATATGCTCGATGGCCGCGCCCGTGCGCCAGGCGCTGATGACCGACTTGAACTCCTTGGTGGTGTAGCCCAGGAACGCCGTATCCGTGATGACTTGGGCGCTCGCGGCGGTGATCCGCTGGGTGTCGCCCAACTGGACAGCCTCGTAGAGGTCGCCGACCCCCTGCGGGATGCTCACGCCCCAGGTCGCGATGATGTAGGGGGTGAAGACCGCGTTGGCCACCTTCGCCGTCGAGACCGCGGCCACCGCGAGCCTCGAGGCCCCGACCGGCAGCTTGACCGCGGCGGAGGCGTCGAGCCCTCCGCACAGGGCGAAGGTGGGCCAGCTCTGCGCCACGCCCTCGGTGATGTGCATCCCCACGCTCCCCGCTCCCAGGGCCCAGGACTTCCAGCCCGAGGCCTCATCCGCCTTCTCTCCGATGCGCGTGCCGTAGGTCCCAGCCCCCAGGCCGAAGCCCAGCGCGTGCGCCCGCTCCTCCTCGTCGATGGGGCGATAGAGCAGAGCCTCATAGGCCGCCGCGCCCAGTCTCTCGGGCGTGTGGCCGCTCCTCTTCAGAGCCTGGGCGCGCATCCCGTAGACGCGCAGATCCAGGAGCTTTTTTTCCTGCGGGTCGAGGACGCGGGCGCTGATCGCGGCCATGCGCTGCGCGTCCGAGCCGGCCATCTGCTCCATGCTCGCGATGCCCTCCACGCGAAGCCTCGCGCTGTCGAAGACCTTGCCCCAGAGGTACTGGTTGCCTCCGACGACGAACTTGGTGCTCTTCTCCCCCGTCCAGTCGAGGGCCTTCATGACGTGGCTGAGGACGGGGACCTCGTAGAGGGCCTCTGCGACCTTCCCCAAGGTCGAGCTCCCGGGGACGTCCTCGACGAGGGTCTGCTTATCCTCGCGGCCCGTCTCCTTCCAGAGGCCGGAGGCGTCCCGGCTCATGCGCCGCAGGGAGACCTCGGCCTTCGTGCCCTCGCTCTTCCAGACCTGCCACCACTTGGGGGAGGTCGTGCCGTACACCTCGGCCCAGCTCTGCAGCGTCCCATCGGGCAGGTATTCCTTCCAGCGCTTCGGCGAGAGGGCTCCCTGGCCCTGCCGGTCGAGCTCCGAGGGCGCCAGGACGACCAGGGCCGCTGCGTCCTTCTTCCCGGCGAAGGCGCTCGCGGAGTCGAAGCGGGCGGTCTCGACGCGCGCGGTGCCGTCCTTGCGCCGGTAGACCGCGCGCAGGGTGCCGTCCTGGTCGGCCAGCAGGCGCATGGACTCGAACTGCTTTTCGGAGGCGGCGAAGCCGTCGCGGAGCCAGGACGAGAGGGCCTGGGCCTGGGGCTTCTGCCAGCCCAGAGCCCGCGCCGCGGAGGCGGCCAGCGCGTCGGCGGGCTTCGAGCGCCCCGCGCCCCGCGCCGAGAAGAGGGCGCCCGCGTCGAACTCGACGCCCTGCCTGCGCCCGTCCTTGCCGAGCAGTTCGGTCGTCAGCGCGTCCAGGCGTTTGAGCGAGCTGCCGTCGGCCAGCCGGGTCGTCTCCGGGACGAAGCCGTCCTTCCCGTAGGTCCCGGTCTGGCTCACCCAGGGCGAGCCGGGCTCCAGGCTGCGGAACTCCACCTTGGGGACGCCGCCCGCCGAGAGCCAAGAGCGGACATCGACGAGCTTCCCATCGGGGCCGCGGCGCCTCTCGACGACGTAGCCGCCGTCGAAGCTCTCGAAGCGCCGGGCCTCGCCTTCCTGCGTCCAGAGCCCCGCGCGTCCCTCGATGGTCGCCTTGACGAGCCTGGCGCCCTCCGGCGCGAGGACGCCGAGCTCCTTTGGGGTGAACTCCTTCCCGTCGAAGACCCGTCCCGCCGAGAGGTTCTGCCAGTGGAAGGCCCGCAGGGTTCCCTGGTCCTCCTGGTAGCGGGCCAGCTCGGGGTGCGAGCGCAAGAAGGCCTCGAGCGCGCTCCGGGCCTTCAGGACGGCTTGGCGCGACTCGAGGAAAGCCTCGTGCTCCGGCGTGCCGCGGCGCTTGGAGACGGCCTCCGAGAGAACGGCCCATTCCGCCTTCGACAGGGTCTCGGGCGAGGCGAGCATGCGAGCGAGGCTCTTGCCGAGCTCCGGACGGTCCTTCAGCGCGGTCGATGAGAAGCGATTGAGGGCGAGCTCGGCCTCCGTGGACGATGAGAGGAAGGCGTTTCGGAGCTTCTTCTCCTCGTCGAGCGCCGGGATCCCCGAGGCGCCGGCCAGGAAGGAATCCGTCTCTCTCTGCCATTCCCGCAGGCCGTCCGTGCGGCGGGCGAGGTCCTTGCGCGCCGAGCGCAGGGCGTAGAGGCGGACGAGACGCTCGAGCGGGGCCTTGTCCTTCGAGCCTTCCAACAGCTTGAGGAGGAGCGCCTGCGTCCGCTCCGCTCTCAGTTCGACGGCGCGCCCTTCGGCCTCGACGTAGGTCTGCTGACCGGCCCTCTCGCGGACGGCCGGAAGAGGGCTCTTCTCCAGCACGGCGTTGAGAGCCCAGGAGAGGCCGCCCGAAGGCTGGGGGCCGCTCAGCGGTTTCGCCTTTTTGCGGCCCGGCGCGGGCGGCGCCAGCGTCGTGAGCGTCTTCTGCGGCAGGGCGGCGGCATCCTGGACGGGCCGCGCGTCCACGGCGGGGACCGAGAGGTCCGTTGCCGGCCTCTGCCGGAGGTTGTCGTAGACGCGGCCGAACTCCGCCTGCCAGCCGTCCTTGGAGCGGGAGAGGCCGCGGACGGCCGCAAGACCCGGGCTCTTCGCCAAGGCGGCCGCGTCGATGCTCCGCGCGGCTCCCACGGCGCGAGCGTCCACCTTGCCCAGGAAGGCGCCGTCCTTCCAGCCCGTCACGCCGCCCTCGAGGAGGGACTGCCGGTACTTGAGGTACCTCAGGGCGACGACGTCGGCCTGCTCGGGCGATTCGCAGATGTCCGCGCAGAGGTCGTACACCGCCTCGGCGAGGGCCATGCCCGTCTCGGCCCCGCCCGGGGCCGCGAGCTTGGGCGGCAGGGCCGCGAAGCGCTCGAGCGACGCGGCGAAAGTCTCCAGGGCGCGCCGCGCCTCAGCGTCCTGGGCGCCGGCGGCGCTCAACTCGGCGAAAGCCTTACGGTGCCGGGCGAGGGAGTCGAGCTGGACGGAGGAGAAATCCGCCTGGAGGTCGTAGAGGGCGTCGTAGACGCGGTCGGATGGGGACAGCTCCGCCGCCCCCGAGCAGAGAGACAGACAAAGCAGAAGAACGCCGCAGAGACGCGCGGTCATCGGGATGGGGGCGACGCTATCTAGTGTGTCCCCGACCCGCTATTTTGTCAAGAGCGGCCAAGTCGAGGAGGGTGATGCGCTTCCAGCCCGTGGTGATGAGCTTCCTGCGGCGGAACTCCACGAGCGTCCGGATGGCTGTCTCCGGGGTGGTGCCGGCCATCTCGGCCACGTCCTCGCGCCGCAGGCGCAGTTCGCGCCCGAGCTGGGCCCCCAGGACGCAGAGGACGTGCGCGATGCGGTTCTCGGCCGGCTCCTTGCTCAGCGAGCGCATATCGTGGGAGTGGCGCAGGTGCCCCCCCATGGACCGGAACACCTCGCGGGAGAAGGCGGGAAAGCGGCCGACGAGCTCGTCGAAGGCCGAGGCCGGGATGTGGTAGACCTCGGAGTCCTGGATGGTCACCGCGCTGACCGGGTAGGGCTTCCTGTCGAGGACTGCGATCATCCCGAAGAGGCGGCCCGGGACGATGACGTCCAGGGTGAAGGGCTCGCTCTTGGGCGAGAACTTGACCGCCTTCACGAGGCCCGACTTGAGAAGGAAGACCGCGCCCGGCGAGCCCCCTTCCTCGAAGACGACCTCCCGGCGCCTATGGCGGCGCAGGAGGAAGCGGCGCGAGAGCTCGGCCAGGGTCTGCGGAGGGACTCCCTTGAACAGGGGGAGCCCCGCGAGGAACGGGTCCATGCCTGGACGACATTCTAGCTTATCCCTCTAGGACCGGATCATGACCAGCATCATCTTGAACTTCTCCACGGCCTTGAGGGCGTGCGGCTCGCCGGCCGGCATGATGAGCATCTCCCCCGCCTTCACCTTCCGCGGCTTGCCCGAGATGGAGATCTCGGCCGTCCCGTCCAGCAGGACGACCAGCGCGTCGAAGGGCGCGGTGTGCTCGCTCAAGCCCTCGCCCTTGTCGAAGGAGAACACGCTCACCGTGCCGGTCTTCTTCTGAATGAGGGTGCGGCTGACGACCGCCCCCTTTTGGTATTCGGCCAGCGCGCCCGGCTCGAGCACCTTGCCCCGCAGATCTTCTTCCTTCCCGTGTTCGCAGCAGTCCATGATCCTCTCCTTTAAGATAGGAAGTAGCGGAGGAGCCAGTCCAGCCTCCCCCGCTTGACGAAATACATCCCGGAAAACCGCATGATCTCCCGAACCCGCTCCCGCTGCTCCTTCTGGTAGCAATGCACCTTGCAGCTTTTGCACTTGGGCTTGGGGTCGAAGGGGCACTTCTCCAATCGCTCGCGGGCATAGGCCAGGAGGCCGCGGCACTCTTCGCACAACTCCCGTCCGTGCTTCTCGCGGCAGAAGACCTCCGTGAAGCGCCGAAGCACCTTCAGGTCCCGCTCGATGAGCGCCTCGCTCTTCATGTCAATAGTATACATGCATTGTCAGGATTAAAACATGCGCCAGCGCAGGTTTCGGCGGCCCCTTGACAGATGGGCGTGCGACTGTTATATTTATATTGAATTGTTTAATATTAAACTATATGGGCACCCGCTACCCAGGCTCACCCAAGGAAGTCCGCGCGCTCAACGCGTTCATCGCGCTCTCGCGCGCCGCCGAGTCCCTCCACGCCCGCCTCAACCGTTCCCTGGAGGAGGCGGGCCTGAGCGTCGGCCAGTTCGGGACGCTCGAGGCTCTCTACCACCTCGGCCCGCTCTGCCAGAGGGACGTTTCCCGCAAGCTCCTGCGCACCGGCGGGAACGTCGTGATGATCGCAGACAACCTCGAGAAGCGGGGGCTCCTGCGCCGGGTCCGCGGTGAAAAGGACCGTCGCCAGATCCGCCTCCACCTCACGGAGAAGGGCCGCGCGAAGGTCCGTTCGGTCTTTCCCCCCCATTTGGCCCGCATCGTCGCCCTGATGGAGGCACTCTCCTCCTCCGAGCAGGAGGAGCTGCGCCGTCTCTGCCGCACGCTCGGGCTGCAGCAAGACCGCACGAAGGAGGCTCACCCATGACCGCGCTCGAAGCCATCCGCAGCCGCATCTCAGCCAACAAGTTCGATACCGGCAAGCCCCTGTCCCAGCATGAGGTGCGGGAACTCGTCGAGTACGCAGTGGAGGCCCCGTCCTCCTTCAACCAGCAGAACTGGCGCTTCGTCGCGGTGACGCGCAAGGAGGCCAAGGAGCGCCTCAAAGCGGTCTCCTTCAACCAGCAGAAGGTGGCCGACGCGGCCGTGACCTTCATCGTCCTCGGCGACCTGAAGGGGTACGAGCGCATGCCGGAGGCTCTCGCGCCCTCGGTAAAGGCCGGCCTCATCACCCAGAAGGACTCGGACGCCTGGACCGGCATGGCGGCGGGGATGTACGCCGAAGCGCGCATGGCCCGCGACGAGGCGGTCCGCTCCGGCTCGCTCGCGGCCATGACCCTCATGCTCGCGGCCGCTGCGAAGGGGCTGGCCTCGGGACCGATGATCGGCTTCGACCCGGATGGGGTGCGCCGGGAGTTCAAGATCCCCGAGCGCTACCTGCCCGTCCTGCTTCTGCCGGTCGGGCACGCCGCGCCGGGCAACTGGCCCCGCAAGCCCCGCCTGCCCGCCGGGGACGTTCTGCGCTTCGATTCGGGCGAGGGCCTATGAGGCCCAGCCGAAGCTAGGCCCAAATCCGCGCTTCAGACGGCTCTTTCGGCCCTGAGCGGCCGGCCCCAAGCCGGCTATACTCTGGGCAGATGACCAAAACCCTCCTAAGCGCCGCGGCTGGACTCCTCCTCCTCTGCGGCTCCTCTTTCGCCCAGACTGTCGGCCCGGTGGACTACGACCCCTGCCTCGAGAACCGCGCCCTGGACTCGACGGCCTTCCTCTTCATCCTGACCCCGCCCAACAAGCGCATGCCCCTGCTCTTCACCTTCACGCCCGAGTCCTGCGAGGCCTACGACAGCGAGCGCGCCGGGAAGCAGGCCCTGCGCACCTACCGAGGCAACAAGGGCTACGATCTCGTCCTGGTGACGACCCGCGGCGCGGCTTCGACCTCCATCCACCTGGTGCAGAGGCTCCCGGACGGCGGCCGCCAGGTCGCCGGCGGCTTCGGGGACGTCCCCACGGCCGAGCTCCTGGGAGGGCAGGTCAAGACGGACCGCAAGGCTTTGAAGGACTTCTCGAACAACTCGCTCTTCGAAGGCACCGCCGAACTGCTGCCCAAGCCTAAGACGCCTTGAGCTCCGTCCACATCCGGTCGTAGAGCGGCCCGGCCTCGCCGGGGTCGGGGATCCACTGCAGCTTCCTGAAGACCTTGTCCTGCGGAACGATGGTGGGATTGTCCTTCAGCCCCTTGGGCAGAAGCTCCCAGGCCGTCTTGTTGGGACAGCCGTAGCGGATCTTCTCCACCAGGCGCGCCACGATGCGGGGCTCCATCAGGAAATCCATGAGCTGGTGGGCGGCGTCCGCATCGGGGGCTCCGGCGGGGATGCAGAGGTTGTCCTGCCAGATCAC
>DMEZ01000031.1:0-7229 GCA_003450735.1 Elusimicrobiota bacterium
ATCGTCACCGACGGCGTCTTCTCCATGGACGGCGATCTGCCGCCCCTGCCGGAGATCGTGGACCTCGCCGAGCGCTTTGACGCCGTCGTGATGGTCGACGACGCGCACGCCAGCGGGGTCATGGGCAAGAACGGCCGCGGCACCCCCGACCACTTCGGGGTCGTCGACCGCGTGCCCATCCAGATCGGCACCCTCTCCAAGGCCGTGGGCTCCATCGGCGGCTACGCGGCCTCCACCCAGTCCCTGCGGGACTACCTGGTCTCCGTCGCGCGGCCCTTCCTGTTCTCGAGCTCGCATCCGCCCTCCGTGACGGCGACCTGCCTGGCGGCCATCGACGTGCTGGAGACCGAGCCCGAGCTCATCGAGAAGCTCTGGAGCAACGCGCGCTTCTTCAAAGAAGGCCTCAAAAAGCTCGGCTTCGACACCGGGGTGAGCGAGACCCCCATCACGCCCGTCATCGTGGGCGACACGCAGAAGGCCCAGGCCTTCAGCGCCCAGCTCTTCGAGGAGGGGGTCTTCGCCCTGGCCATCGGCTTCCCGACCGTCCCCAAGGGCAAGGAGCGCCTGCGCACCATCGTGAGCGCGGGGCACACCGAGAAGGACCTCGAGAAGGCCCTGAAGAAGTTCCGCAAGGTCGGCCGAAGGCTGGGCATCATCTAGCCGTGTACGACCCGGCTTCCGACGAGCCCCGCGAGCGCCCGAAGCGGGAGACGCCCTTCAACCTGTACGCGCTCTCGGCGTTCCTCGTCTTCTCGGCCGGCATCCTCTACTTCGGCTTCGAGTATTTCAAGAACAGGGCTTCGACCCCCGCGCCTTCCCTGCCTCCGGGCTTCCTCGTCGAGCCCGCCCCCAAGCTGCCCGTGGGGGACCCGGAAGTCGTCGTCGATCCGGCGAAGGTCCCCCAAGACCCGGCCGAGCAGAAGCGCTTCATGGCCTCGGTGTGGCACCAGCGCGCCCTGGCGGCCTACAGCGCGCACGACCTGGATACGGCTCGAACGGCCTGGAAGCGCTGCCTGACCATCGACTCCGGCAACGCCGCCTGCCAGGAGGGCCTCAGCCGGGTGGGGCAGGGGTACACGGTCCTTCCGAAAGGCCGGCACCCCGTGGGGGGGAGTCTGCGCTTCTACGTGCGCTTCGACCCCAAAAGCTCCGGCCTCTCGGCCGGCAACGACGCGGTGCTCGCCCGGGTCGCCGACACGATGGAACTCTATCCCCTCGATAAGCTCATCGTGACGGGCTACGCGACGGATGAGGAAGGCGTCGACCTGGCCGTGGAGCGGGCGAAGGCCGTGCGGACACGACTGCAGGAAAAAGGTTTGACCGCCGAGATGTCCCTCGAGGCCCGTATCTCCGACGGAGACATGGCCGCCTCCGCCGTCATCCAGCTCAAGCGGAAATAGACTTCTCAGTGCCGGTAGTGGCGGATGCCCGTGAAGAGCATCGCCAAACCGAGCTCGTCGCAGGCCCGCACGGCTTCGCGGTCGTCGCTCGAGCCCCCCGGCTGGACGACCGCGCTCACCCCGTGCGAGGCGGCCTCCTTGATGTGCCGCGGCCCCAGCGGGCCGTCGGCGGCCAGCACCACCGGCAGGTCGGGGGAGAGGATGGGGTGGCGCTCCTGGCTCTTGGCCACGGCCAGACGCAGGGCGTCCATGCGCGCCGTCTGACCGCCCCCGATCCCCAAGGTCGTCAGCCCCCGGGCCAGGACGGCCGCGTGCGTGAGGGTGTGCTTGGCCACCCGCCAGGCGAACTCCAGGGCGGCCGTCTCGATCTCGGTGGGTTTGCGCTTCGTGACCACCCTGCGCTCCGGCCGGAGGGTCGAGTTGTCCTTGTCCTGCACCAGCAGGCCTCCGGCCACCGTCTGGATGTCCAGCTCCTCGGCGGAGAGCAGCAGGGACGGGAGCGAGACCAGCCGGATGTCCTTCTTGCGGCGCAGGATGTCCAGGGCCTGCTGGGAGAACTCCGGGGCCGCGACGCACTCGAGCGTCTCGGGTGCCAGGGTGCGCGCCGTCTCCTCGTCCACGGCGCGGTTCAGGGCCGCGACCCCTCCCGTGCAGCTAAAGGGGTCTGAGCGGTAGGCCAGCCGCGCGGCCTCGGCCAAACGCTCGGCCGCCGCGGCCCCGGCGGGATTGGCGTGGCGCACGATGGCGCAGGCGGGGGAGTCGAACTCCGAGACCAGGTCGCAGGCGCGGTCCACCCCGACGTAGTGGTTGAAGTTCAGGGGCCGCCCGGAGAGGAGAGTCGCGGCGTTGAGTCCCCAGGCCCGCGCGCCGCTGAGCTTGTAGAGCGCGGCCCGCTGGTGGGGGTTCTCGCCGTAGGGCAGATCCACGGCCTTCTTGAGGCCCATGACCTTCTCCTCGGCCAGCCGCTCGGTGGCGGTGCTCAGGTACTGGGCGACGGTGGAATCGTAGTAGGACACGTAATAGAAGGCCTTGGCCGCCAGGGCGCGGCTGCGCTCGCGGCTCAGGCCCCCCTTCTCGCGCAGGGCCTCGAGCACGGAAGGGTAGTCGCGCGGGTCGCAGAGGGTCAGCACATGGGGGAAGTTGCGCGCGGCGGAGCGCAGGAGGGCGGAGCCGGCGACGTCCAAAAACTCGAGCACCTCCTCCTGGGAGAGGTTGCCCGCCTGGAGCACCTCGGAGAGCGGGTAGAGGTTGACGACGACGATGTGGAGGCAGGGGATGCCGTGGCGCTCGAGGTCGGCGGCATGCTTCGGGTCGGCCGGGTCGGCCAGGATGCCCGCGAAGAGCTTGGGGTGCAGCAGGCGCACGCGGCCCGAGAGGATGTCCGGGAACTCGGTCAGCTCGGGGACCTCGCAGACCTCGAGCTCGGCCTGCTTGAGCACGCTCGCCGTCCCGCCCGAGCTGAGCAGGCGGTAGCCGAGCTCGGCGAGGCCGTTGGCGAACTCGCCGATGCCGGTCTTGTCGGAGACGCTCAGGAAGGCGGTCTTGTCCTGGCTCACGCGCCTCCGATGAGCGCCAGGAAGGCCGCTTCGTCGAGGACGCTCACCCCGAGCTTTCTGGCCTTCTCGGCCTTGGAGCCGGGATCGCGGCCCACGACGACGAAAGACGTCTTCTTGGACACGGAGGAAGAGGCCGAGCCCCCGAGCAGGCGCACCTTCTCCTCGGCCTCGGCGCGGGGCATGGCGTCGAGCTCGCCGGTGAAGACGAAGGTCTTGCCGGCCAGCGGCGCGGACGCCCCGGCTGGGGCTTCGGGTTCGCTCATGTCGAGGCCGGCCGCCGCCAGAGCGTCGAGCAGGGCGGAGGCGGCGGGCTGGGCGAAGAAGGCCGCGACCGCCTGGGCCACGACGGGGCCGACGTCCGGCACGGCGGTGAGCTCCTCGACCGAGGCCTTGCGCAGGGCGGCCATGGTCTTGAAGCGGGCGGCGAGGTCGCGCGCCGTCTTCTCGCCCACCTGCCGGATCCCGATGGAGAAGAGCAGGCGCGAGAGGGGCCTCTCCTTGGCTTTCGACAATTCGGCGAGAAGGTTCTCGGCCTTCTTCTCCTTGAAGAGCTCCAGCCCGAGCAGGTCTTCCTTTCGCAGACTGAAGAGGCCGGCCGCGTCCTTGACGAGCTTACGGTCCACGAGCTGGTCCACGACGGCCTCGCCCAGGCCCTGGATGTCCATGCCGTCGCGCGAGGCGAAGTGCAGGAGGCTGCGCTTGAGCTGAGCCGGGCAGGAGGGGTTGATGCAGCGGAAGGCCACGAACTCCTCCTCCCGCACCACCGTCCCGCCGCAGACCGGACATCTCTTGGGCGGAGTGATGGGCTTCTCCTTTCCGGAGCGGGCGTCCAGGACCACCCCGACCACCTTGGGGATGACCTCGCCGGCGCGCTCGATGACGACGGTGTCGCCGAGCTTCACGCCCAGGCGCTCGACCTCCTCGAAGTTGTGCAGGCTGGCCGAGGAGATGGTCACGCCCGCCAGGAAGACGGGCTTCAGGCAGGCCACCGGCGTCACCACCCCCGTGCGCCCGACCGAATATTCCACGCCCTCGAGGACGGTCGTCGCCTGGCGCCCGGGATACTTGAAGGCGATGGCCCAGCGCGGGCTCTTGGCCGTGGTCCCGAGCAGAGCCTGCTCCCGGCGGGAGTCCGCCTTGACCACCAGGCCGTCCACCTCGTAGGGAAGGGAGAACTGCTTTTCCTTGAAATCCTGGTAGAACAAGACGACCTCGTCGATGTCTTCGCACTTCCTGCGCACCTCCGTCACGGCGAAGCCCAGCTCCGCGCAGAAGTCCAGGAAATCCGAGTGGGTCTTGGGCGGTTCCATCCCCTCGAGGCGCCCGAAGCTGTGCGCGAAGAAGCGCAGACGCCGCGAGGCCGCGACCTTCGGATCCTTCTGGCGCAGGGAGCCCGCGGCGCAGTTGCGCGGGTTCACGAAGGGCTCCTTGCCGGCGTCGAGCAGGGCCGCGTTGATCTTCTCGAAGTCGGCCTTGGCGAGGTAGACCTCGCCCCGGATCTCCAGGATCTTCGGCGCCTTGCCCGCGAGCTTCAGCGGGATGGAGCGCACCGTCCGGACGTTCGCCGTGACGTCCTCGCCGGTCTCTCCGTCGCCCCGGGTCGCGCCGAGGACGAGCCGGCCGTCCTCGTAGGTGAGCGAGCAGGAGAGGCCGTCGATCTTGGCTTCGACCACGTAGGCGGAAGGGGCTCCCTTGAGCGTCTTCCGCACCCGCTCGTCGAAGGCCCGGATGTCCGCCTCATCGTAGGAGTTGTCCAGCGAGAGCATCGGCTGGGCGTGGCGCACCGGCTTGAACGAGGAGGAGAGGCCTCCCCCGACGCGCTGGGTGGGGGAGTCCGCGACGGCCAGCTCGGGGTGCTCGGCTTCGAGCTTCTTGAGCCGCTCGACGAGGCGGTCATACTGCTCGTCCGAGATGAGGGGGGCGTCGAGCACGTAGTAGCGGCGCTCGTGGAGGCGGATCTCCTCGCGCAGGCGCGCGGCTTCGGCGGCGAGGTCCTTCATAGCTCCAGAGCCGCGTCCTCGGGCTTGAGGCGCGGCGGATGGGGGCGCCAGCCCGGCCCGAGGGCCTTCAGGAAGGTCCTGAGGAAGAAGGGGTCTCTGAACAAGCCGCCGAACCAGGAGACAGGGATCGGAGGTTTGAGTTTGAGCCGGCTTCCGGCGCGGGCTGCGATGGCGGCGAGCTCCGCGCAGGCATCCTCGACGATGCCGCGCGCCCGCCGGTTTCTCCGGGCGCGGCGCAGGACGGTCTTCGCGAGCGCCGCGACCGCGCGCACCGCATCGGGACGCTTGGCAAAGCGGCGGACGAGCTCGTCAGGCATGCCCTGGAGCCAGCGCCGGCCGATCCAGAACGAGGAGCCTTCGTCGCCGAGCAAAGGCCCCAGCCCTCCAGCTCTCGCGATGCGGCCCCGGCGGTCCATCGCGAGGGCCGCTGAACCGGTGCCGGCGACGACGTGCACCCCCGGGCCGCCCGCGAGGCCTGCCCGGTGGGATAGCTCGAGGTCGGAGAGGACGAGGACTTCCCTCGCGAGCGAAGCCAGGCGCCTGCGGAGGGCCGCCTTCTCGGAGGGGAGCCAGGCGCGGTGCGCCCCGACCACGAGGCGGCCGACTTTCGGGGAACCCATCCGGCGCAATTGCGCTCCCAGGGCGCGCTCGAGCGGCTCTCCCGGCCTCACGCGCCATCGGGCGCGCCGAAGGCGGCGGCCGTCCTGGAGCGCGAGGCGGATCCAGCTCCCGCCGAGGTCCACGCCGCAATGGGTCATCGGCGGGTATGATATCATGTCCCCCAGCACCCAGGAAGCGATGCCCGTACTCCTCCTGCTCCTTCTCCCGGTCCTCGCCGCCGCCCTGGAATGCCCCCAGGACAAGGTGGCGGTGCCCGACCCGCGCACGCAGGAGGTTGCCTGCAAGCCGCGCCTCAAGCGGACCCGCGAGATCTTCGACCAGGACAAGCACCCCCAGGACCCCTGTCCGGACGGCACCTGGTGGCATCGCACGCGCGAGGACTGCACACCGGTCGTCTGCACCGAGGAGTCCAACACCGCGTCCCTGGGCCCGCTCTGCGCGAAGGGCCAGCACGAGCACCTCAACACGGGCGCGGACTGGACGCGGCCCATCGTCTGCGTGGAGAATTATAAGCCCGGCAACGAAACGACCGGAGGCAAGAACCCGAAGAAGAACGGCTGCGACCTCTGCGTCATCAACAAGCCCGAGCACCGCATGGACGGAGGCCGAGCCTGGCGCTTCGAGAAACCCGGGGAGGAGGAGCGCAAGAAGAAGCGCTCGGGTTCCCAGTCCGGGAAGCTGGACGGCAAGCGTTGGGGCGGCAAGAGCGCCCGCTTCAAGGCCCCGCGCATCCCGGGCGGAGCACCGAAGAAAGGGGACTCCTGCCCCGAGGGGGAAATCGGCGCACAGCGGGCCGATGGGCGTCTGTTCTGCCTCGGAGGCGAGTCGGCGGGGCATTGCCCGCCGGGGGCGGAGGATTTCAAGGGGACCTGCGTCCCCTGCCTTGCGGGCGAACAGAGCGTGGTCATCGACGGCCTCTCGCGCTGCCTGAGCAACCCCTGTCCGCAGGGGCGCCTGCCCGTCCCCGAGAAGGGCCTCGTCGAGCGCTACGTCTGCCCGAAACCCGCGCCCGTGATCACCTACGCCTCAGGGCCGATGGGCATCCCGATGCCCCAGCTCAGCGAGCCCCGGGTGGATCGGGCGCGCATCCTCCCCGAGGAGGGGAAGACGCCGGCCGAGGCGCCGGCCTGCGCGAAGGGGGAAGGCCTGCGGTGGACCAGGAGTGAATGGGATTGCCGTCCGTGCTCTGCCGGACTGGAGGCTCTGCCCCGCAACGGACATCCGGTGTGCCTGCCGAAGCGCAAGGCCTGTCCGGAAGGGCGGGTGCCGGACGCCTCACGCTGCGCCGCTTGTCCGAAAGGCTCCGTCTTCTCGGCTTCGCGCGGCCCGCTCTTCCCGCGCTGCCTGCCCGAGGAAGCCCTCCCGACGAAGGCCCCGGAAGCTCTCCGCAAGGCCGAGACCGACAAGGCGGCGCCGGAACAAGCTCCCGCCGTGCCCCTCCTCCGCTAGAAGTAGAAGTTCATCCCCAGCGAGGCTTCCTGGTGGGGGGTGCGCCGGCGCAGGTCCGCGCGCAGTTCCAGGTCGCGTGATAGAGGCCAGCAGAGGCCGAGCTTCACGAGGTCGTTGGCCGTCTTGTCGCCCAGGGCGTAGCGCCGAACGGAGCCCTCCAGCTGAGCGCGCACCGGCCCCAGCGTGAGCACCGTCCCCGCCCA
>DMEZ01000031.1:7325-33860 GCA_003450735.1 Elusimicrobiota bacterium
GGCCCCGGGGCCGCCCCCGCCCCCGCCGCGCCGCCGCCGCCCGCGCGCGCGAGCTTCTCCAGCGGACCTCCGACGCCGGTGTCCAGCTCCGCGAAGGCGTAGAAGAGCGGCCGCGCCGGCCAGTCCGGCTTGAGCGAGGCGCCGACGCCGAAGTCGAAGCCGAAGAGCACGCAGCCGTTGCCGCGGCAGCCCAGCTCCTCGGCCTGCCGGAAGCCCGAGCTCAGCCTCCAGCTCGGCTTCCTGATCCACGGGTCGAGCGGGGTGAAGGAGGTGATGTTGACGAAATCGGCCGAGTGCAGGTAGAGCCCCTGACGGCCCTCCGAGCGCAGACGCAGGCCAAACATCTCGAGCAGACTGTCGGGGACGTAGCCGTCCTGGAGGGCCAGGGTGTCCTGCAGGGAGCCCCGCCAGCCGAGCTCGCCGAAGGGGCCGTCCTCGCTGACCCCGACCGCCGCCCCGGCCCGAGCGGTGCGGTGCCCCTCCTCCGGGCGCGCCGGAGCCTTCGCCTCGAGCGCGGCCGCCGCCCCGAGCCGGCTGCGCCGGGTCAGGATGAGGCGCTCGGCCCTCGCCACGCCGGGCTCGTCGGTCTCCTTGAAGCCGGCCCGATAGCGCAGCAGGTCGTAGGCGCTGTCGAGCACCGCGGCCTGGCGCTCCGGCGAAAGGCCCTCGAGCCCCGAGAACGAGGCCTCCTCCGCGCGCCGGCCGATGAGGGTCGCTGCCCGGGCTTCGTCCCGGGAGAGGCGGCCGCGCCGCGAGAGCATCTCGCTCACCCGCGAAGGGCGGTAGCGCGCTCCCTGCACGAGGCCCGGCACGGAGAGCACATGCCGCAGGGTGTCGGAAGGGATGACGAAGTAGCTCACCCGTTCCGTCAGGCGCAGGGAAGGCTCGGCCGCGTCGAGGAGCGGGAGGAGCTGGTAGGAGCAGTTCTCGGAGAAGAAGTAGTAGTCGAACCAGGTGCTCCCGAGCTCCCAGACGTGCATCATGAGCCGGTCGAGCGCGGTCGAGCTCAAGGCGAGGCGGTACTCCCAGAGGTCGCGGCTCTCGATGTTGCTGTACTCCTGCACCTTCATGTAGTAAGGCATGGTCGAGAACTTCCCGCGGTAGCGGCCGGTCAAGCCGTTGACGGCGAAGAGGATGCCGTTGGTCTCGTCCGTGTCGGCCGAGAAGTTGAGCGTGTAGTCGAGCAGCTTCTCATCGTCGGGGCGGTTCCGCTCGTTGAGGCGCAGGAAGGTGTGGCCGTACATCGAGGAGGGGTTGCTGAGGAAGGCGTCGGCGTAGACCAGGGTCAGATACTCGGGGTCGCCGCGCCAGGCCTTGAAGCGCGCGCAGGGCTGCTCGACGAGCCGGACCGGGTCGAAGCCCAGCTCCGCCTTCAGCCAGGCGTAGCGGGCGGGGAAGCGGCACTGCGGATGCTGATGCGCGTCGTCCTCCTCGATGGTGAGGGGCGGGGAGAAGAAGGCCTCGAGGTCGGCCTCCAGCTCGGCCCGGGGGTCCCGGCGGCCCAGGGGCGAGAGGAAGAAGCCGGGGCCGTCGGCCTCGCTCTCCTGGTCGGCGCCCCGGAAGTGCAGCAGGAGCCGCCAGGGCCGGCGCTCATGGAGGGAGAGGGCCCGCGCCCGCTCGCGGAGCTCCAGGCGATAGTCTCCCTCGGGGCGCGCCGGAAGCGCCAGGAGGAGCAGGAGGAGGAACGACTGCGGGGCTCCCCGCTTCAGGGGAGCCCCGCAGGTCATCGCTTCCGGGCGCCGCTTAGGAGCGGACCGGCAGGTTCGACTCGAGCCGCTCGATCACTTCGATCGGGGTCGTGGTCTCGGTCGGGATGAGGTTCTCGTAGTGGGTCTGGATGAACTTGCAGAAGTGCTCCTTCTCGGTCGGGGTCTGGTAGCCGAAGAGGGTGGCGAGGGAGTTCAGGTACTGCCCCTGCCCGACGGCCATGTCGCGCTTGAGGCTGATGAAGTTGGACTCGACGAAGACGATGCGCTCCTTGTTCTTCGCCACGCGGCCGTCCTGGGTGCAGCCCAGCGTCCCGGTCGTGATGCCGAAGGTCTGGTTGCCGAAGCAGCCGTTCGTCGTCGCGGCCACGATCTGATGGACCATCTGGTTCTCTTTGAACAGCATCGAGCCGAGTCCGCAGCCCGCCATGTTTTGCGCACCGGCCAGCGCCACGGACGGCATCGCCACGAGCACCACCAACGCGAGTACCTTCTTCATTCAATCTCCTTGAGGTCCTGGATTTCGCCTGCCCTGTTGCCCTTGGATGTTACTCTACATCAGGCCCCTGCGTCAACCCGCGGCGGGGTCTTCGCGGCCGTCCTTCACCTTGTCGAGGATGCCGTTGAGGAAGCGGCTGGAGTCCTCGGAGGAGTACTTCTTGCCGATCTCGAGGGCCTCGTCGATGACCACGCTCACGGGGGTGTCGGGGCAGTGCAGGAGCTCGTAGGAGGCCATGCGCAGCAGGTTGCGGTCGACGCAGGCCATGCGGGCGACCTCCCAGTTCTGCGCCACCTTCTGGATGAGCGCATCGAGCTCGGCGAGGCGCTCGGCCGTCCCCAGCGTCAGGCCGCGGGCGAAGAGCTCGCCCTTCTCGTCCAAGGCCCCGAGGCTGACGACCTGGAAGGCCTCTTCGGCGCTCATGCGCGCCGCGTCGGCCAGGTAGAGGGCCTGGAGGGCGAGCTCGCGGGCCTGCCGCCGGCGTCCCATCAGGCGGGCCTCATGGGAAGACCGCCACCTTGAGGGGCGACCGGGCGTGCATGGCCTCGAAATAGCCGGGGACGTCCTGCAGGGCGATCTCGTCGGCGATGAAGCGCCGCGAGTCCACCTGGCGGGAGCTCAGCAGGTCGAGGGCCTGCTTGAAATGCCGCGGGGTGTGGTGGAAGACGCCGTGGAGGGAGATCTGGCCGTAGTGGATGCGGTGCGCGTCCACTTTCACCTGGGTCCCCTGGCTGCAGCCGCCGTAGAGGCAGACGCGCCCGCCCCGCCGGACCATCTTGACCGCGGTCTCCCAGGTCTGGGGAGTGCCGACGGCCTCGAACACGCAGTCGGGGCCATGCCCCCCGGAGAACGACCGGGCGGACTGGGCGGGGTCCTCGTCGTTGGAGCTCACGGCCGAGTCGGCGCCCGCGTCGCGCACGCGCTGGAGATTGGCGTGGCTGCGCCCCACGGCCAGCACCCGGGCCCCCCGCACCTTGAGCGCTCCCGTGAGCAGCATCGACATGATGCCCGAGCCCAGGATGGCGACGCTCTCGCCCGAGCGCACCTGCATGGCGTCCACCGCGTGCAGGGCGCAGGCGAGCGGCTCCGAGAGGGCGGCGGTCTTGAAATCCACGCCGTCCTGCAGGGGGTGCACGTTGCGGCGGACGATGTGGGAGGGGATGAGGTTGTACTGGGCGTACGCCCCGTTGTGGAGCTTGAGGTTCTCGCAGAGCTGGGTCTGGCCCTTCGCGCAGAAGAAGCAGTCGTCGCAGGGGGCGGAGTTGGCCGAGACGACGCGCATGCCGGGCGCGAGGTCGCGCACCCCCAGTCCGACCGAGACCACCGTGCCCGCGAACTCGTGGCCGAAGGGGGCCGGGCTCTCGCCCAGCAGGACGGGATGGCCCTGGCGGTAGGCCTTGAAGTCGGTGCCGCAGGTCAGCGCCGCGCCGACCTTCAGCAGGATCTCTCCGGGCCCGGGGCGGGGGACGGGCACCTCCTCCAGACGGATCTGTTTGGGGCCGTGGAAGATGACGGCCTTCATGTGCTTGCCGGGGATCATCGGCGCGCTCCAGCCTGCGGAAGGAAGACCGCCTTGAGGATCTTCCGGGAGCGGAAGAGCCGCAGGGCCTCGTCGAAGCGGGAGAGGGGATAGCGCCAGCGGACGAAGGGCTTCGGGTCGATCTCGCCGCGGGAGAGCAGGCGCAGGGCCTCGCGCAGATCGCAGGGCTCGGCCGAGTAGCCGGTCAGGACCGTGAGCTCGCGGTGGTAGACCTGGTTGAGGTCGAGGCGGGCGAAGTGGTCGTTCAGGGGAAAGCTGGCGAAGAGATTCACCGTCCCGCCGTCCCTCAGCCACGAGAAGCACTCCCCGGCCAGGGAGGGGGGGCCGGCCGTGAAGAGCACCGTATCGGCGCCGCGGCCCTCGCTCAGGCTCTGGACGGCCCGCGCGGCCGCGGGGCCCCAGCCGGGGAAGACGCGCCGCACGCCGAGGCGGCGGGCCAGCCGGAGGCGCGAGGGGTCGAGCTCGAGGCCCACCGGCACCGCGCCGACGCGCATGAGCAGGCGGGCCATGATCAGTCCTATGAAGCCCAGCCCGACGACGACCACGGTGTCGCCCGCCCGAGGCTGGAGCCGGCGGAGATCGCGCAGACAGCAGGCGATGGGCTCGCAGAGGGAGGCCTCGGCGAAGCCGAGGCCCGCGGGGATGGGGAGCATCGTGTGCCGGACGTGGCGGGCCGAGACGCGCACGAACTCCGCGAAGCCGCCCGGGTCCAGGTTGGTCTGCTTGAATCCCCGGCACATCGAGATGCTGCCCCGGCGGCAGTAGTGGCAGCCGCGGCAGGGGACGTGGTGGGCGACGACGACGCGCCCTCCGAGCTTGAAGCCGCGCACGCCGGGACCGAGGGCGGCGATGCGGCCGGCCACCTCGTGGCCGAGGGGTCCCGGCTTGGAGTGGCCCCCGGGCACGAGCTTGAGCAGGTCGGAGCCGCAGAGGCCGCAGACCTCGGGTGCGACGAGGGCTTCGCCGCGGCCGAGGGCGGGGACGGGGATGTCCTTCAGGCGGACAGAGCCGTGGCCGAGGCAGAGTAGGGCTTTCATCTAAAGAACCGTCCTCATTTTACAAAATATATAGAATAGGGGCACAGGGCCATGGCACACCAAGACGCCGAATCCCGCGCGCTGCGTTTTGGCTTCCGGATGTCCATCCTCTTCGCGGCCGCGCCTTTCGCCGTGGCCCTGCTCACCGACTCCCAGCTCGTTTTGCTCGAAGCCAAGTACGGCCTCGCCGACGCCTTCCTGGCCTGGCTGACTCTGGTCGCCTTCCGGAAGATCCAGCAGCCCCCGGACCAGGACTATCCTTTCGGCTACGCCAAGTACGAGCCGATGGTGAACGCCCTGGAAGGCCTCTTCGTCGTCGGGATCTGCGTCACCGCGCTCCTGAGCTCTTTGCAGGACCTCGTGCATCCGGAGGACGTGGCGCACCGGCTGTGGATCGTCGGCTACGCGGCGCTCAGCGCCGCGGCCTGCCTGGCGATGTGGGCGTTCCTGCGGGTCGAGGGGCGCCGCTGCGGCTCGGAACTGCTCCGGGCGGACGCGAAGGTCTGGATGATCGACGGGGCGCTCTCTCTGGGCACCTGCGCGGCCTTCGCGGCCTGCGAGGTCCTCAGCCGCACGCGCTGGGCCTGGGTCAACCCGTACGCCGACCCCCTCCTGGCCATCCTGCTGGCCCTGGGCCTGCTCCCCGAGGCCTACGGCCTTTTGAAGGAGAACGCGCTCGAACTCCTGGACGCAAGCCCCGGCCGCGACGTGTACGAGAAGGCCGCGGCCCTGCTGGAGGAGCACCGGGCGCGGCACGGCCTCGCCCACGCGCAGAACCTGCGTTTGCGCAAGGCGGGACGCCGCCTGTTCGTCTCGGCGGCCTTCCCGGACGCATCGGAGAAGACCGCGGCCGAGCTGGCGGACATCAGGAAGCGGATGGAAGAGGACCTTCGGAAGGTTTTCCCGGACGTCGAGCCGCACCTGTACTTCGACCGGGCCGCGGCTCAGACCACGTAGCCGAACTCTTTGAGCGCCTGCCGGTCCTTGCGCCAGTCCTTGCGCACCTTCACCCAGAGCTCCAGCTCGACCGGCCGCCCCAGGAACGCCTCGATGCGCCGCAGGCTCGCCTGGGTCAGGCGCCGGATGGCGCTGCCGTGCGCCCCCAGCAGGATGCCCTTCTGGCTGGGCCGCTCCACGTAGACCACCACCTGGATGAGGTCCTTGAGCCCCGGCCGCTCCTTGTAGCGCTCGATGTCCACCGCGCAGGCGTGCGGGATCTCCTCGCGGTAGAGCTCGAAGAGCGCCTCGCGCACCATCTCCGCCGCGAAGAAGCGCTCCCAGCGGTCGGAGGCCTGGCCCTTCTCGTAGTACGGGGGGGACTCCGGCAGCAGGTTGATGATGCGGGAGCGGAGGTCGGCCACTCCCGTGCCCTTCAGGGCCGAGACCTGGTGGATCGCGGCGGGAGCCAGGGGGCCGTAGGACGCCGCCGCCGCTTCGGCCGCCGGGACGCCGACCCGGTCGCACTTGTTGACGGCGAGGATGAGCGGCTTGCCCAGCTCGGCGAAGCGCTGGAAGGCCGCGAGGTCCTCGGGCCGGGCCGGGGCGGGCTCGACCACCAGGAGCACGACGTCCGCGTCGTCCCGCGCGGCCGCGCGGGTCATCTTGATGAGGTTGCCCTGCAGGGGGTCGTCGGCCTTCTCCAGCCAGCCCGGCGTGTCCAGAAAGCAGGCCTGCCAGCCCTCGCCGTCGAGGATCCCCAGGATGCGGTGGCGCGTCGTCTGCGGCTGGCACGAGACGATGGAGAGCTTCTGTCCCAGCAGGGCGTTGAGCAGGGCGGACTTGCCCGCGTTGGGACGGCCCACGAGGGCGATGAAGCCGGACTTGTGGGCGGCGCTCATCCGGCCTTGAGGAAGATGAGCACGAGGTCGGCGACGAAGAGGGCGACGATCGCGGCCTCGAGGATGAGCATGCGGCGGTTGTTGATGTCGCTGAGGACGAGGTTGTACAGGCCGTCGAGGGTCTTCAGCTTGCTCTCCACCGAGCGCTGCCAGTCCTTGAGGTGGAAGCGGTCGGCGCAGGCCATGTAGATGCGGGCGAGGTGCCAGTCGCCGAAGAACTTCGTGATGTTGGAAAGCTCCTCGGAGAGCTTCTCGAGGTCCATGCGCATGCTGCGCAGGCGGGTGAGGATCTCGCCGGGGCCCTGGAAGAGCGGGGCCTGCCGGGTATAGGCCTCGATGTCGTCGTAAGCCTTGTCCACGCCCTCCTCCAGGAGGCGGTCGAAGAGCCTCAGCTCGGTGAGCTGGACGTTCGCCATCTCGATGGTGTAGAGCAGGTCCTCGGGCTTGCCGTCCGGGTCCACGATGAGGGCCCCGTTCCAGTCGACGACGATGAGGTCGTGAGCCGTGTAGCAGTAGCTGTGACGGACGGTCTCCTCGACCTCCTCCTCGCTGAGGGCCTCGAACTGGGCCTCCTCCGTGAGCAGGCCCGCCACCTCGCGGCGGTGGGTCTTGAGCCAGCCGCGCGCGTTGGCGTGGGCGCGCTCCGGGCCGTGGTCGTAGAGGCAGAACACGGTGTAGGCCTCGGGGTTGCCCTTGCCCGGGGAGGGCTTCGTCAGGAACGGGGCGATGGAATCGAGCATCTGCTGGGCGATGCCGCCGGCCACGTCGTCCATCGTGCGGTCCCCGTCCAGGCGCAGGGAATGGTACTCGAGCAGGTCGCCGAGCGAGCGGACGTCGAAATCGACGCGGATCGAGATGGAGAGGGCCCCGACCGAGAACACCTTGACCTCACGGCGCAGGGTGAGCTCGCCGACGGGGCTCTGGACGACGATAGGGTGCTCCTCGATGAGGAGCGGCTTGTAGAAGGGGAAGTCCCGGGGGATGGTCTTGTCCGGGCGCACCTCGAGGTACTGGGCGCGCTGGCGGACGTACTCGCGGACCTTCGGGATGTCGATCTCGTAGGCCACGTCGTAGGCGTACATAAAGACCACTTGGCCTTTCATAGGAGGACAGGATACCAAACTTGACGGGGGGGGCGGGGCGGACTACAATGACATCCATGAAGAGAATCCTCGCCTTCTCCTCCCTGCTTTTCCTCGCCGCCTGCGCGACGACGCCTCCGGCGCCTGAGCCCCAGCCCCAGCCCGTCGTCGTCTTGCCTGCCGTCCCCGTCAAACCCGCCCGCCTGATCGCTCCGGAGAATCTGCGGCGGGAGCTCAACGACCTCTACAAGGCCCCCTACTCGGACACCCAGGCCGTGGACGTGGTCTACGTCACCAACCGCCTGGCCATCGGGGACGCGGCCGAGTGCGGCGACTCTTCGTTCGGAGTGGACCGCTCCACCCTCGCGAGCTACGGCGTCTGCCAGATCAGCGTGCCCAAGCGGCACGGGGTCGGGGGCTTCGACGTCGGGCCCAACCGGCGCGCCGACCCGCACCAGTACTACCACGTCCTCTCGCAGACCTCCATGGACGAAGGCTCCTTCAAAGCCCTGCTCGAGAGCAAGAAGCCGACGGACGTCCTCGTCTTCGTCCACGGCTTCAACGTGAAGTTCCAGGAAGCCGTGCTCCGCTCGGCGCAGATCGCCTACGACCTCAAGTTCCAGGGCCCCGTCGTCCTCTTCACCTGGCCCGCCGGGGCGAGCTCGGGCGTGTTCGACAGCACGCTCATCAACCGCACCTACGACGCCAACCGCAAGAACGCGGTGGACTCCATCGACCGCATGGCGGCCTTCTTCAGGACGCTCTCGAGCCTGGACATGACGTCCCACGTGATCGTGCACTCCATGGGACACCAGGTCGCCCTGCCGGCCCTGGCCAAGGCCGCCCCCTCCATCCCCGCCCCGTTCATCGGAGAGCTCATCCTCAACGCGCCCGACATCCCCGTGCGCAGGTTCCAGGAGCTGACCCCGGCCCTCAAAGGGCTCGCTGAAAGGATCACGGTCTACTGCTCCTACAACGACAACGCCATCGCCGCCTCGGAGACCTACAACAAGAACCGCCGGATGGGCGCCTGCGAGAACCTCCCCGGCGTGGATGTCATCAACGTCGGCGAGATCGACGCCCCCGCCCTCGGCATCGGCGGCCTGGGCCACGGCTACTATGCCTCCCGCCCGATCCTGACCGACATCTACCAGGTGCTGCTGGGCGTCGAGGCGGAGCGCCGGCTCTTCATCCGCAAGAGCGAACCCAACAGCACCGAGGACTATTACCTTCGCCCGTAAGGTATAATAGCGCCCAGACGCGCAGTCACCCAGGAGGGTCATCATGTTCGGTCTGTCCCCGGTCGTCATCATCGTCGTCGTCCTGATCTTCACCTCCATCAAGATCCTCAATGAGTACGAGCGCGGCGTGGTCTTCACGCTGGGCCGCTTCTCGGGCGTGAAGGGCCCCGGCCTCATCCTCATCCTCCCGGGGATCCAGCAGATGACCCGCATCAGCCTGCGCACCGTGGTCCTCGACGTGCCGCCGCAGGACATCATCACGCGCGACAACGTCTCGGTGAAGGTCAACGCCGTGGTCTACTACCGCGTCATGGACGCCGGCAAGGCCGTGCTCCAGGTCGAGAACTACTACTACGCGACCAGCCAGCTCTCCCAGACGACCCTCCGCGGCGTGCTCGGCAAGATGGAGATGGACGACCTTCTCGCCAACCGCGACAAGATCAACGCGGAGCTCCAGCAGATCCTCGACACGCACACCGAACCCTGGGGCGTGAAGATCGCCAACGTCGAGGTCAAGAACGTGGACCTTCCGCAGGAGATGCAGCGCGCCATGGCCAAGCAGGCCGAGGCGGAGCGCGAGCGCCGGGCGAAGATCATCCACGCCGAGGGCGAGCAGCAGGCCGCCGAGAAGCTGGCCCAGGCCTCCGAGATCATGAGCCGCAGCCCCGCGACCCTCCAGCTGCGCTACCTGCAGACCCTGACCGAGATCGCCGCCGACAACAACTCGACGGTCATCTTCCCCCTGCCGATGGACCTCATCACGGCCTTCATGAAGAAGTCGGGGATGGCCAACTAGCCTCCTTGGGCCGCAGCGCCGCCGCCGGCCTTTACGTGCACGTCCCGTTCTGCTCCGGGAAGTGCGCCTATTGCGCCTTCGTCTCCGGCCCGCAGCACCGGGCCCTCTCGGGCCGCTATCTCGACGCCCTCGACCGCGAGGCCTCCTTCCACCCGGGCTTCCGGCCCGAGACCCTCTACGTGGGAGGCGGGACGCCGAGTGAACTCGGCGTCCCGGAGCTCGAGCGGCTCTTCGGGCTCCTGGCCGGGCGCTTCGGCCCCCTCGAAGCCCTGCGCGAGGTCACCGTCGAAGGCAACCCCGAGAGCCTGCTCCCGGACAAGCTCTCGCTCCTGCGGCGGCTGGGCGTCGGGCGCCTGAGCATCGGCCTGCAGAGCTCCGACGACCGCCTTCTGGAAGGCCTCGGCCGCCGGCACCGCTGCGCGGACTTCGAGCGCGCCTACCGCGAGGCGGAACGCCTGGGCTTCTCCCTGAGCGTGGACGTCATGCTCGGCCTGCCGGGGCAGAGCCTCTCCGGGGCGCTCTCGACGCTGAAGACGGTCATGCGCCTGGCCCCCGGGCACGTCTCGGTGTACTGCCTGCACGTCGAGGAGGGCACCCCGCTCGAGCGCCGGGGCTTCGCCGCGGACGAGGACCTCTCGCGGGAGATGTTCGAGTCGTCCATCGAACTGCTGGCCCGCGCGGGGTACCGGCACTACGAGATCTCGAACTTCGCCAGGCCCGGCCTCGAGTCGCGCCACAACGAGAACTACTGGCTCAACGGCCCCTACCTCGGCCTCGGCGCCGCCGCCGCCAGCCACCTGCGCGGCGTGCGCTGCGAGAACGACCCCGACCCGGCCTCCTATTGCGCGAAGGTCGAGCGGGGCGAGAGCCCCGCCGTCCAGAGCGAAGCGCTCTCGGGCAAGGAGAAGGCCGGCGAGGACCTCCTGCTCGGACTGCGCCTCGTGGCGGGCGTCCCGCTGACCTCGCGACTGCGCCGCCACTTCACGCCCGAGCTCGAGAGCCTGCGGCGGCGCGGCCTCATCGAGCTCGAGCGCAGCCCGCGCACCGGCCTGCCCCTGCGCGCCCGGCTCAGCCGCGAGGGTCTCTTCCTCGCCAACAAGGTGTTCCAGGAGTTCGTGCCGCCGTTCGAGACGCTTCCAAGCGCCGAATCCGTCCCCATGGGGGAACGCGCATGAAGACCTTCGTCCTCGACACCAACGTCGTCATCCACGATCCGGAGGCGCTCTTCGCCTTCGAGGGCGCGCGGGTCGTCATCCCCCTGCCCGTCATCGAGGAGCTCGACACCTTCAAGCGCAGCAACGACGAGCGCGGCCGCGCCGCGCGCATGGTCGCGCGCACCCTCGACCGCCTGCGGCAGAAAGGGCGCCTGACCGAGGGCGTCCCGCTGCCCCACGGGGGGACGCTGCGCGTGGAGATGGTCCACTCCGACGGCCTGCCCGCGCAGTTCCTCTCCAGTTCCAAGGACAACATGATCCTCGGCGTGGCCCAGTACCTGAAGACCAAGAAGGAGACGGTCATCTTCATCTCCAAGGACATCAACCTCCGCATCAAGGCCGAGGCCATCGGCCTCGACACGCAGGACTACGAGAAGGAGAAGGTCAACGTCGACGACCTTTACGGGGGGTTCCGCGAAGCCTCCGGCTCGAAGGAGGACATCGACCTCTTCTACAAGGAGAAGCGCCTCTCCGTCGACAACCTCGACCTGCCCGACCTCAAAGCCAACGAGTTCGTCATCCTCAAGGACCCGGCCGGCGGCTCCTCGAGCGCGCTCTCGCGCTTCGACCCCGACTCCCGCTCCCTCCTGGCCCTCACCAAGGCCGACGCCTCCCCGTGGGGCATCAAGCCGCTCAACATGGAGCAGCGCTTCGCGCTCGAGCTGCTTTTGCGCAAGGAGGTCCAGCTCGTCACGCTCGTGGGCGTCCCGGGCTCGGGCAAGACCCTGCTCTCGCTCGCGGCCGGCCTCGAGCAGGTCCTCAACGAGCACGCCTACCGCAAGCTGCTCATCGCCCGCCCCGTCGTGCCCGTCGGCCACGACCTCGGCTACCTGCCCGGCACCAAGCAGGAGAAACTCAACACCTGGATGGGCGCCATCTACGACAACCTCGAGTTCCTCATGGACCGGCAGCACCGGGAGGACACCGACCTCGACACGCAGATGCTCCTGGAGGAGGGGAAGCTCGAGGTGGAGGCCGTCACGTACCTGCGCGGGCGCTCCCTGCCCGGGCAGTACATCCTCATCGACGACGCGCAGAACCTGACCCCTCACGAGATCAAGACCATCATCTCGCGCGTGGGCCGCAACTCCAAGATCGTGCTCACCGGCGACCCCTACCAGATCGACAACTACTACCTCGACTCGGCGTCGAACGGCCTGACCAACCTCGTCGAGCGCTTCAAGGGGCAGCACCTGTTCGGGCACGTGAAGTTCTCCAAGATCGAGCGCTCGCCCCTGGCGGCGCTGGCCGCGGAACTATTGTAGCCCTCCCGGTGTCCTAACCTAGGACAAAGGACCTACGCGCACAGATAGGCCTTTGGTCCTTTGTATCAAGTAAGAAATCCGTTCTATCTTATGTATAGTATGCTGAACAGGGACCGGTCGGGGGGTCTATGATCACGCTTTTCAAGAAATTCCTGGCATACTGGGATAAACTGCCCAAAGGGCGCCAACTGGCCATCGGGATCGGCGGCGCTCTGGGCTCGACGGTCATCGGCCTGTTCCTCCTCTCCGCCGGGAAGTCCTACCTGTCCAACTCCGGCTATTTCTCGGATTCCGACACGGGTTCTTCCTCCGGTTTTTCGGGCGCGAAGGAACAGGACCGGGTCGCGCGGAGCGTCGCGTCGCCCTTCGGCCGGAGCTCGACCCAGAGCAAGGACGGCCTCGGCATGGTGACGGGCACCCGGCAGGCCGGCTTCAAGGGCGCCCTCGCCCAGGGCGGCGGCATCGGGGACGGACAGACCGGCGCCGGCCCGGCGGGCGGCGAAGCCCCCGTCGGACAGACCCCGATGCGCGAGCGCAGGCCCGGGGCCGGCGGCATGGTCGGCGACCACAGCCCCCAGCAGACCAGCCAGACGGCCATGAACCCCGCCCAGCAGGGCGGCGGCTCCGACTCGGCCCAGCAGGGCGGCTTCGGCGGCGGCGCCGGCTCCTCCTGGGGGAGCGGCGGCGCCGGGGTGGGCCCTCAGCAAGGCCCCCAGCAAGGGCCGGGCAAGTCGCCCGCCGGAGTCCAGACCGTGCAGACGGGCTCGGGCGGCGGGGCGCCGGGCAGACCCGGCAATCTGCGCCTGATGAGCGGCAAAGGGGCAGGGGGAGGCGTCCCTCCTCCCGCGGGCTTCCGTGGAGTCGGCGCCGGGACCCCGATCGCGCCGGGGAAAGCGCCGACGTACGCCGGCGGCGGGGCCGCGGGCGACCAGCGCGAGCTCGGCGGCTACGCTCCCATCGACATGAGCCGGGCCACCGGAAAGGACTACAGCGGCGGCCGGGGCGGGGTGGGACAGATGCAGGTCGATCCGGAGTTCAAGGGCGTCGGAAAGGAAGGGCGCACGGAAGACGGGGCCGAGTGCTCGCTCGATGAGCGCGGCACCCGCTGCGGAGCCTACAAGTGCTTCAGCCAGGACACCTTCCGCCTCAAGGGCGAGATCACCACGCTCGCCGGCGCGGCGGCAAGCGTGGCGCGGAACGTCGCCAGCAAGGTCGCCGCGGAACTGCCGGACTTCAAGAGCAAGGAAGCGGCGATGAAGACCAAGCTCTCGGCCGCGCTGACCTGCTCCGGCTCGCCCCACTGCGACTTCGGCTCGTACGGCTGCATCGGGACGCTGGAGACCTGCCGGCAGTACGCCTACAACGATTTCAACGCCAAGCAGATCATCGCGCTCTTCGACCGGGAGATCCAGCAGGCCAACGCGGCCGCCGGCGGGGCCTTCGCCGTCGGAAAGCAGGCCATCGACACGGAGAACAAGATGGTGGCCGCCGTCGGCGGGCACCTCGGCTACGTCGAGAAGTCCCTGGCGGGGGGGAACTGCGTCCCCGCGCCCGAAGCCTGCAAGCGCTGCTGCCATCCCAAGGGCTTGGGCACGGAGTGCTTCGAGCACCACTGCAAGCAGGCGAACGCCTGCGGCAACGCCAAGTTCGCGAAGTTCAACGAGGTCAAGGACGCGGACATCGCCCTCCAGAACGCGGTCTACCAGCGGTTCTACGAGCCCTGGTGCGCCCGCTACGACTGCACCATCCAGGGCGCGGGCGAGGCCAAGCGCCTCTCCGCCGACCTGCAGGGCCACGTCCAGGTCCTGCAGGCCCTGGGCGACCTCCTCCCGGAAGGCGGAGCCATCGCCGCGCTCGAGACCGAGGCCTCCAAGGCCATGGCCGACGCCAAGTTCTACCTCGAGAAGCCCAAGGGCAACTACGGCCAGAACCTGATGGACGCGGCCATCCAGACCCAGCTGGCGGCCACCGCGATCGGGAAGGCCGCCGCGATCTGGGGCCGCATGGAAGCCTCCTGCCAGAAGCCTAGGTGAGGGCCATCCCGGATCTCCGCCCACCGAGCCGCTGGCCCGGCTTCATCCTGGGCCTGACCTGCGGCTGTCTCCTCGCCGTCCTGCTCTACCACCGCCTCCCCAAGGAGGACGTCTCCCCTGTGCCGCCGGCCCCCGTCCAGAACGCCCTGCCGGCGCCCGCGTCCGTCCCGCTGCCCGAGCCCGTCGCCGCCGTCCCGACGGCCGCGCCATCGCGGCCCGCCCCCGCCGCGACTCGCCGCGCCGCGCCGACCCTGCGCGAGCGCCTGGCCGAGGAGGTCCGCCGCAGCGAGCCCCTCTACCTGAGGCTCGCCATGCGGCATACCCGCCGAAGCAAGGTCCTCCAGCAGTACGGCCGGGACTGGATGGCCCACCCCGACCTGCGCAAGCTCAACGACGAGTACTTCGAGCACCACGACCCCGTGCGCTTCGTCTACGGGGCGGCCTCCTCCAAGAACTTCTGGAACCTGGTCTCGAAGTACTCCTCGCGTCCCGAGATCCTCTCGTTCCTCACGGATGCCGTCCGCGCCGCCCCCGCCGGGCTGAGGAGCGCGTCCTCGGAGTTCATGAAGACCGACAAGACCGCCGTGAAGCTCTACGAGCGCTTCGCCAGAGCCTCGGGCCTGCCTCTCGACAGCCTGCTGAAGAGGAAGCCGTGAAGGGGTGTAACGTTTTCAAGGGTTTCCCGTATCTTAGGGTGAGGGAGCGTGGAGGGCGCTGAGCTCGAGCGGTTCAAGGGCCTCATCCTCCGCGCGAAGAACGCGGACAAGGACGCATTCGGGGAGCTGTTCAAGGCCTATGAAGGAGCGGTCTACGAGATGGCTTTGCGCATCACCGGTGACCGCGCGTCGGCCGAGGACGCCCGCCAGGACGCTTTCGTGCGGGCCTTCCAGGCCATGGGCCGCTTCGACGCCGAGCGCCCCTTCGGCCCCTGGGTGCTCCGCATCGCGGCGAACTGCGCCCGCGACAAGTGGCGCCAGCGCTCCCCCATCCCTCTCGACGAGTCCCACGAAGCCCTGCCGGCGGCCGAGGCCTCCGAGGCCGACCCCGACCTCGAGCGCCTCGGCGCCGCTCTCGGGCGCCTCTCCCCGCTCGACCGGACGGTGCTCGCCATGAGATACGAAGAGGAGCTGCGCGCCGCCGACATCGCCCAGCGCCTCGGCATCCAGGAGGGCGCGGTGCGCGTGCGTTTGTTCCGGGCCCGCGAGCGCCTGCTCAAGCTGATGGAGGCCGAGTGAACTGCGCGCAGGCCCTCGAGCGCCGCTGGCGCCGCCTGGACGGCGAGCTCAACGAGGAGGAGGCCGCCCAGCTCGACGAGCACGAGCGCTCCTGCGCCGCCTGCCGCGAGCACGCCGCCAAGGCCGAGCGCCTGCACGGCCTCCTGAGGAAGAGCTACCAGGAGAAGCCCCTCGCGGCCCCGGGTACGCAGGCGGAGCAGGAGAGGCGAGCCGGCGGCCTTTGGGCCGGCTCCTCCGGCGCCGGCCCCCGGGCGGGCGCCTCCCTGCCCTGGACGCAGGTGCTCTCGGAGATGCTGACGACGACGAGCGGTCAGGCCGCGCTCGGCGCCCTGGCCCTCAGTTTGGGCGTTCTGGTCTATTTCGGTCCGGACATCCTCTCGGCCTTCTCGAACGACAAGGCGAGCGGGAGTCTGTGGGCCCTGCGCAGGACGGCGGCCGAGTCCTCCGAGGGCCGGCCGGCCTCCCCCGACCCGACGGGCTCGCTCGACTACGCTCGAGATGCCAACCAGGGCGCTCTTTCCCCGACGGGGACCGAGACCGAGGCGGGCAAGGACGCCGCCGGCGGCGGGACGGAGGGGAAGGGCGAGGACGCGGCCAAGGAGCCGGACAAGAAGGAGGAGGGTTCCGGCGGGCCCGACCATTCCGGTAGTTCCTTCAGCCGGCCCAGCCTCGTGCCGTCCCAGGCCCTGCGCTCCGCGGGCTCATCGAGCGGCTCCTCCGCCAGCGCCGGCGTGCCGGGCGGACAGGTTTCCGGCGGGGCGGGCCGCACGAAGGCCCTCGCCTTCGCCAGACCCCAGGCGGCGCGCGGCACCTCCATCGGGCGCAGCGGGGCGGGCTCGCGCAAGGCGCTGAGCCAGCTCAAGGCGGCCGAGAAGATCTCCCGGTCCGGCGTGGGCCTCGGCCCCGAGTCGGGCCGCGCGACCGAGGCCCGGGCGTTCGAGGGCGGCGGGAAGGGCGCCGTCGGCAACAACGGGCTCGGTCTCAGCGGCGGCGGGCTCGGGAACAGCCTCGGCGACGTGCCCCCGAACCCCAACCCGGACATCAAGAACAACGAGATCAAGCCCGGCTCGACCGAGGTCGAGGGCACCGAGGTCACGCCCTACGACTGGATGATCTCTCTTGCGCGGATGGCTTTGCTGCTGGCCGACCTGCTCCTGGCCCTCGCGGCCATCCTCTCGTGGAACAAGGCTTTGAGCGCGACCTCCATCCTGCTGATCAAGGCCGCGAATGCGCTGGCCCTCCTCTCCGTCGGGATGGGCCTCGCGGTCATGATGATGTACGGGCAGATCCAGCAGGGGATGATCCTGATGCTGGCCGGCGGCGTCGCGGCGGGAGCCGGGCTCTTGGCCTTGAACGGCGTGCCGGCCGCCTCGCTCATCCTGCTCATCGGGGCCGCCGGCTCGAGCATCATCTCGGGCATCACGATGAACCTGGCGAACAAGCTTTGAGGAGACGATCATGACGAACAGACCCGACGAGCGCAAGGAGAAGAAAGGCGGCCTTCCGCCGCCCCTTGCCGGCGCCGCTGGACGGGGAGCAAGCATCAAGGCGGGAGGGGGCCTGGAGGGCGCCGCCCTCAACCGTCCCGGCCTCTTCTCCCGCTTCCTCGGGCCGGGCCGCTCCCTCTCCACCGCCCTGCGCGACCTGAGCCTCGGCCGCATCAGCCTCACCGAGGTTTTGAGCAAGGCCGTCCACTCGCCCTTCGCCCTCGGCCTGCTCGCCGGCCTGACCGCCATCTCCGTCGGCTACGGCATCGTGGGCACCTTCAAGCACCTCTCGAGGAAGGGCACGTCTTCGGTGCTGGGCTTCCCCTACACGCCCTCGGGGCCCGGCGTGCCGCGCCGCAAGACCGGCACCGGCGACTCGCTCGGGATGCTCCACGACGCCAACAAGGGCGGCCTGGACGAACTGACCCCGGGGCTGGCGGTCAACGACGCCCTGCTCCCCGAGGAAGGGACGCCGGAGGGCGACTCGGCCTCCAACATGACGGACGGCAAGGACAAGCCCACTGACCCGAACGCCATGGTCGCCGCGATGCTGGAGAAGGCGAAGAACGAGGGCAAGGAAGTCCGCACGGCCGCCCCGTCGGGCGGCGGGGCCTCGAGCGGGATGATGATGGCGTCCGGGGGGAGCGCCTCCCTCGGAGGAGCCTCGAAGGGCGCCGATGGGGCCGCGGGCGGGACGCTGAGGCCGATGAGCGCGGCCCGGACGGCGATGGGGCGCTCGGGCGCTTCCGCGCACGGAGTGCGGGGACAGACGCGGGCCATGGGCCAGCTCAAGATGGCGAACCAGCTCTCGAAGGCGGCGGTGCCGCAGTCGGGGGAGGCGTCCAACTACACCGCCCGGCAGGCCTTCGAGGGCAACTCCGGCGAGGGCGCCGTGCCGCTCGACGGCAACCAGGGAGTCTCGACGGAGGGCGGGGGCCAGCCGACGGGACAGCTCGACGGGGTCGGGCCGAAGCCCGGCGTGGGGATGGGGGATTTCGAACAGACCGAGCCGGCTGGGGAGGAGGAAGAGAAGGAGGAAGTCCAAGGGGAGAACGTGACGCCGTACCAGAACTACGTGGACATGGCGCAAGCTCTCTTGAAATGGGGCGCCATCCTCGCCGCGCTGGCTTGGCTGCTGTATCAGTTCTCCTACGCCTCCTTCATCGCCGCACCCATCGCCGCGGGCATGAGGTCTTTCGCGGCGCTCCTGTCCCAGGCGGCCGCCGTGCTCGCCGGCGCCGCCGCCCTCTGCGGCGTGGCGGTCATGCTCTTCGGGCAAGTCGAACAGGGGATCATCTACACGGTGACCGGATCCCTGCTCGCGGTCCTGGCTTGGAACGCAGCCGAGGACTACCGTTCCGGCAAAGCCTGGCACTTCATCAAAGGCGAGGCGGCCAAGACGTCCGCCCCGATCAAATATCACGACGGCCCGACCGGGAAATACAAGGGCTACTGCTAATCTGAGGTCATATGAACGACAATTGGGACAAGCTGCAGCAGGTCTGGGCCAAGATGCCCGACACCAAGCGCCGCAACCTGAAGATCGCGGCCGGGGCGGGCGGCGGCCTTCTTGCCCTGGTCGGCGTCGTCTTCCTGGGCGTTTCCGATATCGACAGCCTTGGCGGCACGTTGACCAGCGCCTGGGACAGCGTCGTTGGAGGCCCCGGCCGCCGGCGCGCCAATCCGGAGAACCTCGTCCGCGGGCCCTCGGGGCTCCACCTGAAGGGGGCCGACGGCGGCAGCTGGCCGACGGGGAAGGGCGAAGGCTGGAAGACCGGGGAGGGCCCGAAGGACTCCCTCGGCCTGACCGGGAAGATGGAAGGCGGCGCGGACGGGAAAGAGCTGAACATCCAGAAGAGCGCCTACGAGCAGAACACCGCCGGCGGCGGCGCCCAGTCCGAGCAGCCGGGATCGCCGGAAGCGGCGAGCCGCGGCGAAGAGGATCCCCCGTCCGCTTCGTCCCGCCTCCAAGGGACGCTGGGCTTCGGCTCCGCCCCCTCCCGCGGGGGCAAGCAGATGCACGGCGTCCTCCAGGGGATTCAGCAGACCCCCGTGAACGCCGCCCCCGTGAAAAGCCTGGGCTCGTCGGTCCGCTCGGTCGGCGCTGGGAACACCGGCTCGAAAGAGAGCCGCACCTTCATGGGCGGCCACCAGAAGACCCTGGCCTACAACCTGAACTCCAACGCCGACCGCCAGCCGACCTACGGCGGGAACACGGACAGCGGCGGGGGCGGAGGCGATACGAACATCTCGGGGAACCTGAACATCGGCAACTTCGGCGAACCGACCGAGGCGGAGAAGACGCAGGGCATCTCCGGCGACCCCACCGGGACCACCGGCCCCGAGAACGGGGAGGCGCCCAAGGACGGCCGCAAGTGCTCGAAGGACAGCTCCACGCGCTGCGAGGCCTATTCCTGCGCGAACTTCGACGCCGGCAAGATCCGCGGAGCGGTGGACAGCGCGGCCAAGGCGGTGGACGCGGCCGTTAAGGGGATCCTCGCCAAGGTGAACGCGGACCTCGCGCGCATGATCTCCGAGGAACAGGCTTGGATCGCCAAGACCAACGCGAGCTACACCTGCGACACCTGCTCCGGGCTCACGGCCTGCGCCAATAACGCGCGGGGCGCCCTGCAGGAGATCGTCGCGGCGCTCCAACGCGAGCAGGCCCTGGTCAAGACCGCCGCCGGCGGCAACTACAGCGCGGGCCCGCAGGCCATGGACGCCGAGCAGGATGTCATCGCCGCCTGCCGCTCGCACTCGACCCAGGCCTCGGCCTACACCGGCACCTGCACGAACGGGGTCGAGACGACCAAGACCTCGACGGCCTACAACAGCACGACCAAGAAGAACGAGAGCGTGACGACCACCGACCAGGCCGCGGTGAACGCCTTGAACGCGTTCAACTCCTACGCGGGCGCGGAGTCCGCGGCCCAGCAGAAGATCGTGCAGTACCTCTCGCAGCCCTGGACGAGCCGCTACCCGATGGCCTCGGCGGTGGATGTCGGGGCGGTCACCAAGGCCGCCGGCGACCTGGACAACCACGCGGGCGCTCTCGACGAATGGTCTGACCTCATCGGCGGGTCCATCCCCGGCAAGATCCGCTCCGCCTCGAGCAAGCTCGACCAGGCGGCCGACCTCCTCAACAACGCGGCGGGGGGCGGTGGACGCAACCTGTTCCTGGGCGCCGCGAAGATCCAGGAGGCGAAGAACGACGTCAACTCGGCAGCGTCCGAGTGGAGCCGCCTCAAGGCTTCCGCCTGCGGAGGCTGAGATGGGCATCAAGAGGCTCTGGTTTTCCTGGGCGATGCCGGCGCTCTTCTTTTTCCTGGCGTCGAGCCTGCTCTCATGCGCGGGGACCGGCGCGTCCGGAGGCGGGGCCGGCTGCGGCTGCCCGATGGGGAGCAACGCCACCTCCGACGGGCGCTGCCTGAAGTGCCCTTCGGGGTCCAGCTTCAAAGACGACAAGTGCTACAAGAACTGAGGACGCCATGAGCGAGCCCGACAAGAAGAAGGACGAGGAGCGGGAAAAGAAGGGCGGATTCATCGTTCCGCCGCCGGCCGCGGGAGGAGCGCCGGGCGTCGCGCCCCTGGGCGGAGCCTCCGTCCAGCCGGTCAGCGTCTCCTCCATCGCCCAGAGCTTCCGGCAGGTCCTCTCCTTCCTCGGACTCGGCGGGGGCACCGCCATCGGCCCGCTCACACCCGGCGCGCGGCTTCTCCAGAACAGCCTGCGCGGGCTCCTCATCGGCCTCGGCCTCGCCGGTTCGGTTTACGGAGTCATCCGCCTCACCGACGCGGCTTTGCGGGGCGGCCACGAAAAGTCCGGCTCGCCGTTCGCGAGAGCCCGCATGCCTAAGCGCGCCTCCGCTTCCAGCGAAGAGGCGGCCTCCGGGATGGCCGTCATCCCTCTGGATACGGGCAGCGTTATGCCGGGCGCCGCTCCGGGGGGGAACCCCCTCGATCCAAACCACAAGACCGACGCCAAGCAGGACGCGCTCTCCAACCTGGAGAAGCTCAAGGCCCAGGCGGAGAACGCCGCCAAGCCCAAGCTCGGCGACCCTAAAGACCTTTCCAAAAACCTGGCCCAGCAGATGGCCGGCACGGCCGGAGGGGGGAAGACGGGCGGCGCGGTCTTGAGCGCGCAGGCCGCCGCCGATGCCGGCAAAGGCTTTGCCCGCCCCTTCGAGGGCGGCGCGGGCGGCAGGCTGGGCGCCTACCGCACGGTCACTCCCCGCGCTGGGATGGCGCGGCGGGGCGTGGGGACGCAGGGCCGCTCCTCGAGCGCCCTCAACCAGCTCAAGCTGACCGAGCGCTACTCCAAGACGGGCGCCAACACCACCGGAGAACCTTCGGCGACCTACGCCAGCGACCCCTTCGACAAGGGCATCCAGGGCGAGGGGGCCAGCGACCCGACCCTGAAGCTGGATGGGATGTCGTCCGGGATCAAAGGCGGGGACGGCGGCGGGGATGGGATGCAGCCTGCCGTGACGGGAGAGGACGTGACGCCCTACGCGGAGGAGATGGTCGAAGCCGAAGCCTTGGACAGCGAAGCGCAAGAGTTGAAGCAGAAGGCCGCGGAGAAGCGCGGAGAAGCGCGGAGTCATGAGCAGATGGCGACCTACATGTATATCGCGGCCGTCATCTGCTTCGCCATCGCCGCATCCTACTTCGCGACCTGGATCGGTGGAGTCGCGGCGATCATCTGGTTGATCCTGGGATGCTGTTTCCTCGGGATGGGCATCATGGAGACGAACAAGGCCAACAAATGCAAGGATGAGGCCAAAAAATACGAGCAGCAGGCCGACAAGGACTGCAACGATTCGATGGAGAAGGAGAAGACGGTCTGCGGCGACTACAACCAGAAGGACCAGTGCGAGATCATGAAGCAGCGGCGGGAAGAGGCCTGCAAGGACGTGGGATGAGAGCCCGCTGGAAGCTCTTCGGCCCGCTCGTCGACCCGGGCGAGATCCCGCCCGAGCCGGCCCAGCCGCCGCCCCTCCCGCCCCAGACCAACCACCGGGAGAAGAAGGGCGGCTGGCTGCCCTGGCTCGGCGGCTCCTCGCCGGTCAAGACCGCCGGCCCGCTCGGCGCGGTCAAGGCCTACGTCCAGAAATCCGTCTGCCAGTTCCTCTTCGGAGCCCCCGTCCTCGTGCGGGGAACGCCCGGCAAGGCGCTCCTCTCCCGCGCCGGGCTGCGCTTCGCGTTCTTCTTCGGAGCGTCGCTCGCCGGCACATTCCTAACCATCCGCCTGGCCGACCAGCTCTCCTGGGCCCGCATCCGGAAGATGAACGGCCTGGAAGCCTCACGCCGCGCCGGCGCCCTGCGCCTCCCAAAGCCCACGGCCAGCCCCAAGTGGAAGCCCTCGGCGGATGGTCTCAACGTAGTCCCGCAGGACATGAGCGAACTCCAGGACCCGGAGGCCCCCGTGCAGCCCGCCGGCCGGGAAGAGTCGGCGATGGGCGCTCTCGCCCAGCTGGCCGGAGGGCCGGGCTCCGTGCCGGACGTCGGCGGAGGCGGGGCGGCGCTGGAGGAGGAGAAGGCCGGACAGACGGAACTCTCGGGGCTGCAATCCCTGATGGAAAAAGTCAAAGGTCTGTTCGGAGGCGGAAGCCCCAAAGGGAGCCCAAGCATGGGCGGAGGGAACCGCATCGCCCTGGCCAAAGGCTTCAACCGTTCCTTCGACTCCACCCCCATGAGCACGGGAAGGGGCTCCCGCGGGGGCAGACTCAGCGCGATGAAGAAGACGCCTGTGCACAGGAGCTCGACCGGCCCGGAGTCCCTCAGGAAGGGGACCGCCCAGCGGGCGATGGGCCAGCTCAAGATGGCCTCCTTCCTGTCGAAGTCCGGCAAGGAGTCCACGAGCGGCGAGCTCGCCTCCTCGAACATCGCCGCCGCCTTCGACCAGCAGACGGCGCGCGCCACGGAACTGTCGGTCTTGAGCGGGACGCCCCAGGATGGCCCCGACAACGGACAAGGGACTTCCGAAGGGCTCAGCCATGGCCAGCCGGACTTCGGCGAGGGGCAGAACGTCACCCCCTACCAGGACGACGTCGAGAAAGCGGCCGCCCTCGACGAGCAGGGACGGGGCCTTCATGACCAGGCGGAAGACCTGAAAGACAACGGCAACGACCTCAAGGACAAGGGCGACGACAGGATCCAGGAAGGCTACTACTGGATCGCCGCCGGCGCGAGTTCTCTGCCCTGGCCCCACGGCTACGCCATGATCGCCTACGGCGTCAAGCTCGTCAAGGAAGGCTCGGCCATGAAGGCCCAAGGGAACATGCTCCTCGACCAGTCCGCGCAGAAAGAGGACCAGTCGCAGGGGAAGTTCGCCGAGTCCCGCGAGACCGCCGACCATATCGAGCAGGAGCACGGCCAGGAGTATCAGTCCCACCAGATCCACGAAGACGCCGACAACTCGCCGGTCACCGAGACGCAAGAGCAGCCGAAGAGCACCGTCCAGCAGGACGTCCACAAAGAGCAGAACGCGGACTACGAGCTCAAGAAGTAGGCCCCCTTGATTTTTCGGGGAACGTCTGTTATAAATCTATCCCCCCGGGACGGCGACGCCGAGCCACGCAGCCCGGAAGCGCGGCGAGAGCAGTCCCATGAGCCGGATCCGTCTGGCGGCCTTCCTGTTCGCCCTCCTCTGCGCGGCTTTGCCGCTCCTGCTCTTTGCGGCGGAAATGCCGTCCTCCAATTCCGCCGCCCCAGGAGCGCCTATTGCGCGACGCGGGGCCGAGGAGGCCCGCTTTCCCCCGATCCACGTCGTCGTCGTGGACCCCGGCCACGGCGGCAAGGACCTCGGCGCCCTCATCGGAGGCCGCGAGGAGAAGGCCCTCGTCTTCAACCTCGCCCTCAGGCTCCAGGAGCAGCTCGAGCGCGCCCGGGGCTTCTGGGCGCGGCTCACCCGCAACGGAGACGTCTACCTCCCGCTCGCCGAGCGCGTGGACCGCGCCCAGGCCGTGGGAGGGAAGGCCCTGGTCTCCCTCCACTTCGACGACGTCCGCCGGAGCCGCTGGCGCGGGGTCAAGGTCTACTACTACGGCCGCTTCCGAAGGATCAAGCCCCGGCCCGGCGAGCGCGTCCTGCCCGACCCGCCCCAAGCCCAGATCGCCGAGTCGCGCAAACTGGCTTTGCGCATCCACGAAGCCCTCCGCCTCAACGGCATCCCCGCGGCCGCCGTCGACCGCGGGGCCTTCGTCGTCCTCAAGAGCCCCGCCATCCCCAGCGTCCTCATCGAGGCCGGCAACCTGCGCGACCCTCTCGAGCGCTCGCGCCTCGAAGCCCCCGCTCACCAGGAGACGCTGGCCCGCGCCATCGCCCAGGGCGTGCAAAGCTACCTCGCCGAGCTCCCCGCCATCGCGAAGCGCTGACGTCGGCACCTCCGCCGCATAGCGCGGGCGTTATTATTAATTTCCTATAATCGTCCCGTGCTCGAAAAGGTCTATCAACCCGCCGAAGTCGAGGCCCGCTGGACCGCCGCCTGGAAGGCCGCCGGACTCGCCCATTCCGAGGCCGCGGGAGACAACCGCCTGCGCTATTGCATCGTCATCCCGCCGCCCAACGTGACCGGGGCGCTCCACATCGGGCACGCCCTCAACAACACGCTCCAGGACGTCCTCATCCGCTACCACCGCCTGCACGGCCGCCGCACCTGCTGGGTGCCCGGCACCGACCACGGGGGCATCGCCACCCAGAACGTGATGGAGAAGCAGCTCAAGGCCCAGGGCAAGAGCCGCCACGACGTCGGCCGCGAGGAGTTCCACAAGCTCATGCAGGCCTGGACCCGGGACTGCAAGAAGACCATCATGGGCCAGCTCGAGCGCCTGGGCTGCCTGCTGGACATGGAGCGGGAAGCCTTCACCATGGACGAAGTCCGGGCGCGCTCGGTGATGCACGCCTTCCAGGACTTCGCCTCCAAGGGCCTCATCTACCGCGGCGAGCGCATGGTGAACTGGTGCGTGCGCTGCGGCACCGCCCTCTCCGACATCGAAGTGGAGTTCGAGGAGCAGCGGGGCCACCTGTGGCACTTCCGCTACCCCTGCCCGGACGGGGGGGAGATCATCGTCGCGACCACCCGGCCCGAGACGATGCTCGGCGACACGGCGGTCGCGGTGCACCCCGAGGACTCCCGCTACACGGCCCTTGTCGGCAAGCGCCTCAGCCACCCCTTCCTCCAGCGCGAGCTCAAGGTCGTCGCCGACCCCTACGTGGACCCCGCCTTCGGGACGGGCGCGGTCAAGGTCACCCCGGCCCACGACCCCAACGACTTCGAGATCTGGCGTAGACATCAAGACGAAATGGCCGGCCCAATACGCGTCATCGACTTCCACGGCCGCATGACCGCCGAGGCGGGCGAGGCCTTCAAGACCCTGCCCCGCGACCAGGCCCGCAAGAAGGTCGTCGAGCGCCTCGAAGCCGAGGGCCTGCTCGTCAAGACCGAGGACTACCGCCACTCCGTCGGCGTCTGCTACCGCTGCCAGCAGCCCATCGAGCCCCTCGTCTCGCGCCAGTGGTTCATGGACATGAAGCCCCTGGCCGAGAAGGCCCTGAAGGCCAGCGAGGACGGCCGCTTCCATCTCCAGCCCGCCACCTGGGACGAGCCCTACCGCCGCTGGCTCAAGGACATCCGGGACTGGTGCCTCTCGCGGCAGATCTGGTGGGGGCACCGCATCCCCGTCTGGTACTGCCGGCGCTGCAACGCCATCCCCGAGGGGCCCGAGGGCATCGCGGCCTGGATGCGCGACGACGCCTCCAAGGACGCCAAGTACCGTGTCGCCGCCTCGAAGCCTGAGAAGTGCGAGTCATGCGGCGCCACGGACATCGTGCAGGACCCCGACGTACTCGACACCTGGTTCTCCTCGGCCCTCTGGCCCCTCTCCGTGTTCGGCTGGCCCGAGCGCACGAAGGACCTCGAGTTCTTCTACCCCACCTCCACCCTCGTCACCGGCTACGAGATCCTCTACCTCTGGGTGGCCCGCATGCAGATGATGGGCCTCTGGTTCGAGGGGAAGGTCCCCTTCGACGACTGCGTCATCCACGGCATCGTGCGCGACAAGAGCGGCAAGAAGATGTCCAAGTCCCTCGGCAACGTGGTGGACCCGCTCGTCATGATGGACAAGTACGGCACCGACGCCTTCCGCTTCTCCCTGGCCGCCCAGGCCTACCCCGGGCGGGACATCCCCTACTCCGAGGACTCCCTGCGCGGGCCGCGCAACTTCGCCAACAAGCTCTGGAACTCCACCCGCTTCGTGCTGATGAACCTCGAGGGGCAGGGTGGGATCGTCCCGCTGGAGAAGCTCGACCGCGCCCAGCTCAGCCTGGCGGACCGCTGGATCCTGTCCGAGTTCGAGGCCGTCCTGGCCGAGACTCGGGCCTATGTGGCGGCTGATAACCTGGCGGCGGCGGCGGGCGCGCTCTACCGCTTCCTCTGGGACTCCTTCTGCGACTGGTACGTGGAGCTGGCGAAGCTGGAGCGCGGCGTGACGGTGCGCAGCATCCTGGTCCACGTGCTGACCGGGACACTCAAGATGCTCCACCCCTTCATGCCGTTCATCACCGA
>DMEZ01000050.1:0-26516 GCA_003450735.1 Elusimicrobiota bacterium
CGCAGATGGAGGACTTCATCGCCCGCAACCGGGCCCGGCACGCGACCGCCGGCCGGGCCCAGAGCATGATGAAGCGCCTGGAGAAGCTCGAGCGCATCGAGCTGCCCGAGGAGGCCAAGACGGTCAAGATCCGCTTCCCCCAGCCCGGCCGAGCGGGGGTGAAAGCCCTGGCCCTGAAAGGCGTCTGCAAGTCCTACGGGGAGCTGAAGGTCTACGACAGCCTGGACTTCGAGCTCGAGCGGGGCTGGAAGATGGCCTTCGTGGGCAGGAACGGGGCGGGCAAGTCCACCCTCCTCAAGCTGCTGGGCGGGGTGCTCGAGCCCGATTCGGGGGAGCGCGTGCTCGGCGTCAACGTGAAGGTCGGCTACCTCTCCCAGCACCGCCTGGGGCACCTGGACCTCGACAAGAGCGTCCTGCAGGAGGCCTCGGCCAGCGGCAAGAAGCTCTCCGAGCTGATCGTGCGCACCGTGCTGGGCACCTTTCTGTTCCCGGGCGACTCGGTGTTCAAGAAGGTCGAGGTCCTCAGCGGCGGGGAGAAGAGCCGCCTCGCGCTGGTCAAGATCCTCCTCGACCCGCCCAACGTCCTCCTGCTCGACGAGCCGACCACCCACCTGGACATCCCGAGCGTGCAGGCCCTCATCGCGGCCCTCCAGGAGTTCGAGGGCACGATCTGCACCATCAGCCACGACCTCCACTTCATCAACTCCCTGGCCGAGCGCATCGCCCACGTGGAGGACGGCAAGGTCACGCTCTACCCGGGGAACTTCGAGTACTTCCAACGGCGGCAGGCGCAGGCGGCGCCGCCTCCTGAGGGAGCCCCTGCCGCCGCGACGAAGCCTTCCGCCGGGGGCGACGGGCGCGAGGAGCGCCTGCGCGAACGCGCCAAGGAGCGGGAACGCGAGAAGATGAAGAAGGAACAGGCGCAGGCCCACGCCCGCCTCGAAGAGCTCGCCGCCCAGCTCTCCGACCCCGCCATCTACGCCGACTATGCGAAGGTGCAGGCCATCGGCGACGAGATGAACGTGCTGCAGGCCCGGCTCGCCGAGCTCGAGAGAGCGCTGGGCTAGACCCCGAAGAAGGCCCGCTTGGGTTTTCCGGGCCCGCGCCGGCGCTTGTCGAACACGTCCAGCATCGTCTTAGGCTTGGGCGGCTCGAGCCGCGGCGCCACCGAGTAGGAGAAGCCCGGCAGCATGGCCCGAGGGAAAGTCACGCCCACGAACTTCTCGATGTGCGCCAGGAAGGTCTGCTCCTCCCGGTCCATCAACGTGACCGCGTCGCCCACCGCGTAGGCGCGGCCGGTGCGGCCCACGCGGTGCACGTAGTCCTCGGGGTGGCGCGGCACGTCGTAGTTGACGACGTGGCTGATCTCGCGCACGTCGATGCCGCGCGCGGCGATATCGGTGGCGACCAGCATCTGGATGCGGCCCTGGCGGAAGGCTTCCATGGCCTGGGTGCGCTGACCCTGGGTGCGGGCGGCGTGGAGCAGGCCCGCCGAGAAGTTCTGGTCCTTGAGGCGCCTGAGCAGGCGGTCGGCCCCGTGCCTCGTGCGAGTGAAGATGAGCACGGAACGGACTTCCGTCGCCTTCAGCCAGGCCACCAGGAACTCGGCCTTCTGCGTCTGCTGGACGGGGTAGACCACCTGGCTGATGCCTTCCGCCATGGTGGCCGGCCGGGCGATCTCGATGCGCCGAGGATTCTTGAGGGTGAAGGAGGCGACCCGCTCGATCTCGGGCATCAGGGTGGCCGAGAACATCAGGGTCTGCCGGTTCCTGGGCAGGCGGTTGAGGATGTCCCGGATGTCCGGCAGGAAGCCCATGTCGAGCATGCGGTCGGCCTCGTCGAGGACGAGCACCTCGAGCCGGTCGAGCTTGAAGGCCCCGCGCTGGAGGTGGTCGAGCAGGCGGCCCGGCGTCGCCACGAGCACCTGGGCGCCGTCCGCGATGGCCTTCTTCTGGCCGTGGAAGGCGACCCCGCCGATGATGACCGCGGCCTGGACCTTCGTGAAGCGCCCGCAGTCGCGGAACATGGTATCCACCTGGGCGGCGAGCTCGCGGGTGGGCACGAGGATGAGCGCGCGGATGCCCGGCTTAGGGCTGCGGAGGATGCGGTCGAGGATGGGCCAGGCGAAGGCGGCGGTCTTGCCGCTGCCCGTCTGGGCGCAGCCGAGCACGTCGGCCCCGGCGAGGACGACCGGGACGGCTTCGAGCTGGATGGGGGTCGGGTCGGTGAAACCCATCGCGCGCGCGCCGCGTAGAAGTTCAGGGTGGAGTCCGAGTTTCGTGAAGGGCATGGGTAAGAGTATATAATAAGTACAATGCCCCCGATGGATGCGCCGATCCCTCCGCTGAGGCCCGACGTGGACTTATTCCCCGCCGAGATCGAAGGGAAGCCCGCCTACGTCCTGCACGACCAGGAAGGCATCGCCAAGGACGTGGTCGCGCTTTCCCCGGGAGGCGCGGCCCTGGCCTCCCTCTTCGACGGCAAGCTGAGCGCCGAACAGCTCGTAGGCGAGCTCAAAAGGCGCATGAAGGTCTCCATCCAGGCGGAGAAGATCCGCGAGATCGCCGAGAGTCTGGAGAAGGGCGGCTTCCTGGAGACCCCCGGGGTCCGGGCCGAGCGCAAGCGCATCCTCGACGAGTTTATGGCCAGCCCCGTGCGCAAGTCAATGCTCAAGGGCGCGGGCTTCCCCGAGGACCGGCTCGAGCTGGCCGACTACCTGGGCAAGCAGCTCAAGCACCCGAAGGGGCCCGGCCAGCCTCTGGCCGAGAGCCCCAGCCTCGCGATCCCGCCCGTCGGCCTGGTCGTCCCGCACATCGACCTCGACCGCGGCGGGCCCGCCTACGCCTGGAGCTACCGCGCGCTCTCGGAGGCCCCGCCGCCCGACCTCATCGTCGCCCTGGGGGTCGCCCACCGCTCGCCGGACTCGCCCTGGGTGCTGACCCGCAAGGATTATGAGACGCCCTGCGGGCCGATGAAGACCGACCCCGCCCTCTACGACGCCGTCCGGGAGCGCCTCTGGTACGACCCGGCCGTAGACGAGTGGTGCCACCGAAAGGAGCACTCCCTGGAGTACCAGGCGCTCTGGCTCAAGTTCCTCTGGCGCGAGAAGACGCCCCCCTGGCTGCCCATCCTCGTTTCCTCCTTCGAGCGCTTCTCCCCGGACAAGGCGCCCTCCGGCGTTGAAACGATCGAGAAGGCCTTGAGCGCCGTCGGCGGCATGCTCGCGCAGCGCGCCAAGACGCAGAGGATCCTCATCCTCGCGGGCGTGGATCTGGCCCACGTCGGCCCGAAGTTCGGCGACGACCTGGAGTTGGGACCTGAGTTGGAGAAGAAGATCGAAGCCGAGGACCGCAAGAGCCTCGCCGACGCGCTCTCGCTCGACGCGGACGCCTTCTACCTCTCCTGCGTGGGGGAGGGCGCCTGGCGGAAGGTCTGCGGGAACTCCGCTCTCTACACGGCCCTGCGGTGGATGAAGGCTTTGGGCGCGAAGCCAGGGGGACTCCTCAGCTACGGGCAGGCCCCCGACCCGATGGGCGGGATCGTCTCCTACGCGAGCGCGGTGTTCCGATGAGAGGGCTCTTGCTCGCCGCCCTGCTCGCCGTGCCCGCGTCGGCGGGTCTGTGGACGACCGATTTGAAGGCCGCGCTCACCGCGGCCGGGGAGAAGGGGACCTTGGTCTTCGTGGACCTCTTCGGGCCCTCCTGCGCGGCGTGCCGGGTCATGGAGGACACGGTCCTAAGCACCCCCGAGATGGAGCGCTTGCGCGGCCGGCTCGAGCTCGTCAAGCTCGACACGGCCACGCCGGAAGGGGAGCGCTTCAAGAAGGAGCACCGCATCCTGGGCGTCCCGACCTACATCGTGCTCGACCCGCGCGGCGAGGAGGTGGGACTCCTCCTCGGGGAGCGCCGGCCCGCCGTCTTCTTCGCCCAGCTCGAAGAGATCCTGGCCAAGCGCACCAGCCTGAAAGAGGCGGAGCTTCGAGCGGCGCAGGGCGGCCCCTGCACCCTGCCCGAAGCGCGGGCCGTCATCAGCGCCCACGCCCAGCGGCGCACGGCCAAGGAGGGCCTCGCGTTCTTCGCCAAGCTCCCCGATGCCCTGCGCCGCCAGGCGGAGGAGGACCCCGCGGCGGGGTCGGACCTCCAGCGCCTGCGCCTCTATCTGGCTCGAGACGCCCAGCGCGGCGCCGCCTGCGCGGCTCCCGCCCGCCGCCTGCTGGAGCTGAACCAGGGCTTCCTGGATGCCTACGACCTCTTCCTCATCCGCGCCTGCTCCTCCTACCAGCCCGAGCAGGAGCGCAGGAAGGCTTTTGAGGTCCTGAGGGCCCCGCTGGAGAAGCTGCTCGCCGAGCAGCTGCCCCGGCCGCGATCCAAGCGGACGACGGACTTCGGCATCTTGACGTCGGAAGCCGAGTGGTTCTACGAGAGCAACGGCCCCAAAGAGAAGCTGGAGAAGCTCCGAAAAAACCTCGGCCGCTAGCCGCTTCAGACCCCACATCGCCGATGTCCCACGACGGACATCGGCTGTCTGAAGCGACCAGCCGAGCGGAGAACGGCCTCGGCTAGCCGCCGACCAGGATCCCCGCGATGGAGGCCGTCAGGCAGGACACGATGGCCCCCCCGAGCATGGCCTTGAATCCCAGCTTCGCCAGGTCGGCGCGGCGGGAAGGCTCCAGGGCTCCGATGCCCCCGATCTGGATGCCGATGGAGGAGAAGTTCGCGAATCCGCAGAGCATGTAGGTCGCCATCATGGAGGCTTTCGGGGAGATCGTCCCGGCCTTGATGACTTCCGAGAGCCGGGCGTAGGCCACGAACTCGTTGATGGCCAGCTTCATGCCGAGCAGGTTGCCGATCTCGAAGATGTCCTGGCGCGGCACCCCCATGACGAAGGCCAGCGGCTTGAGGAGGTTGCCGAAGATGGTCCGCAGGCTGCCGGGCCAGATGCCGGCATGCTCGCCGTTCGCCAGCAAAACTCCGCCCAGCAGGCTCCCGTCGATGACGCGGTCGAACACGATGAGGATCTTGTCGGCCAGGGCGATGAGGGTGATGAAGGCGATGAGCATCGCGGCCACGTTCAGGGCGAGTCCGAGGCCGTCGGTGACCCCGCGGGAGGCCGCATCGAGCAGGTTGGTGCCCACCTCGACCTTCGGGATCTTCACGTCCCCGGCCGTCTTGGAATGCTCCGTCTCCGGGTAGAGGATCTTCGCGATCATGAGGCTGGCCGGGGCGGCCATCGCGGAGGCCACCATGATGTGCTCCGCCGGCACGCCCATGCCGATGTAGCCGGCCATGACGCTGCCTGCGATGGTGCCGAAGCCGCCGACCATGATGGCATTGAGCTCGGACATCGTGCAGTCCTTCAAGAAGGGCCGGACCAGCAGGGGCGCCTCGGTCTGCCCGAGGAAGACGTTGGCCGAGCAGGAGAGGGACTCCGAGCCCGAGGTCTTCATGAGCCGGCTCATGACCAGGGCGAAGACCTCGACGACCTTCTGCATCACGCCGAGGTAGTAGAGGATGCCCATGAAGGACGCGAAGAAGATGATGATGGGCAGGACGCGGAAGGCGAACTGGAAGCCGAACTGGCCGATGAAGGCCCCGTCGGCGAGGTTGCCGAATAGGAACTGGGTGCCGTTGTCGGCCAGGAAGAGGAACTTGGTCACCTTGTCGGCGAACCACTGCAGGGCCTGGTTGCCGGCCTCCCACTTGAGCAGGAGGACGCCCATGAGGAACTGCAGGCCCAGCCCCACGCCGACCGTGCGGTAGTTGATCTTCTTGCGGTTGTTGGACATCAGGTAGGTGAGGCCGAGCAGGACGGCGATGCCGACGAAGCCGATGAGGCGGTTCATGAGCCCTCCAAGGGTGAGAGTTCTATCATTTCAAAGCGGGATGGGGAAGCGCTTGCGGCCCTCGAAGCGCACGACTTCCGTGTAGCCGGCTTCCCGGACCAAGGCACGCCCCCGCTCCAAGCCGCGGGCGACGTGCTCGGGGCGGTGGGAGTCCGCGTTGACGAGGACGGGGATGCCCCTGCGGCGCGCCTCGCGCAGCAGCCCCAGCGACGGATAAGGCTCCTGCACCAGGTGGAACCAGCCGGAGGCGTTGAGCTCCATGGCCATGCCCGCTTCGGCGATGGCGTCGAGCGCCTTGAGCGCCCCCGGAGGCGCCTCTTCCGAGTCCCGGTAGCCGAAGCGCTTGGGCAGGTCGAGGTGGGAGGCGATGTCGAAGACGCGGCTTTGGGCCATCTCGGCGACGCGCCGCCAGTAGACTTCCCAGCGCGCCTCGCGTCCCTCGGCCGTGAGGGTCTTCCAGGACTGCGTCCCCTGGTCGATCTGGAAATCGTCTGCGTAATGCACCGAGCCCAGCACGAAGTCGAAGGGGTGGCGCGCGAGCAGGGCCCGCAGGCGCTCCACGGTCTCGGGGAAATAGTCGGCTTCGATGCCCAGCCGGACGCGAGGCTTCAGCGACTCCCGGAAGCGGAGCACGTCGGCCACGTAGTCCGGAAGGTGCGCCTCGCTCATGCTCCATTTGAGCTGGACGCCCCCCGGGTGCAGGGCCAGGTGGTCGGAGATCCCGAGTTCGTCGAGGCTCTCCCGCTGGGCGGCGACGGCGTTCTCGCGCACGGTGCCCGACGCGTCGCTGTGGCGGGTGTGGTTGTGGTAGGAGGTCAGCATGCCGCTCTCGTTTGAGGTATGATAGCAATATGCGTAAGAAGGACATCGGGATCGCCGCCGCGGCCATCCTTCTCGGCCTGGGGATCGCCGTCCTGCTGCGCTTCCTGGGCCGAGGCTCCGAGAGTCCCCGCCTGCGCACATCCCTCGAGGAGACCGCCGGCGAAAGGACCCTCCCTCCTCCCGCCCCCGCCAAGTTCCCGGTGACCCGGCCCGGAGACTCCACGACGTTCCTTCAGAACAAGGAGTCGGGGCCCGCTCCGTCCGTGAGCGGCGCGAGCGGAACGGCTAGGGCCGGCGGTACGCGAAGCGCTGCGGGAGGACTTGGAGCCGCCCCCGCCGGACAGACCGTCTACGCCGTCCCTGAAGACGGGCAGCCCTCCGGCCAACCCGAGGCGGGCTCGGGCTCCTCTTCCGGGAGCGGCTTTGCCGGTGCCAGCGCCCAGATCGCCGGCGCGGCGGCCGCCGCCTCGGCCAAGGAACTGGAAGCCGCCCTCACGGCGGTGAAAGCCGCCTCCGCGCAGTACGACATCCCACAGCTCGCCAAGCTGGACCGGTTCTCCCTTGGGAAAGACCCCGCGGCCGCCCTGGCCAAGGCGCAGAAGGCCATCGGGCTCGCCCAGAAGTACGACGCGCTCAACAAGCAGATCTCGACGATGGACGAGGCGTACAACGTCAAACGGGAAGCCCTCAACGCCGCCCTCAGGTCCCACTCGGGACAGGAGGGCGCCCTCCGCCAGGATCTGGCCGCCATGGAGCGCGGCCTGCAGAACAAGACCAAGGACGCGAAGAACATCCAAAAGGCCCTGGAAGCCATCACGGGGAAAGCCCCCGCGCCCGCCCGCGAGACCCCCTCCTTCCCCAACGCCTCGCCCACGGCCCGGGTGGCGCTCGAGACGGCCTACAAGCAGATGGGCAAGCCCTACGTCTGGGCCGGGGCGGGGCCCAACGTCTTCGACTGCTCCGGCCTCACCCAGTACTCCTGGAAAGCCGCGGGCGTGTCCATGCCCCACTCGGCCTCCATGCAGAGCCGCACCTTTCCGCACGTCCCGACCAGCGCGCTGGCGGCCGGCGACCTGGTCTTCTTCGGGAACCCCATCCACCACGTCGCCATGTACGTGGGCGATGGCAAGGTCATCCACGCCCCTCATACCGGGGACGTGGTGCGCATCGCCAAACTGAGCGGATTCCCCGACTACGTCGGAGCCGCTCGGCCCGGGCGATGAGCCGCGCCTGGGCGGCGATCCTGGGAACCGGGCTCGCCCTCTGCGGCTCGGCCGCGGCCCTCAGGCCGACCAACGACTTCCAACTGGCCGAAGAGCTCACCCGCCGAGTGGACGCGCTCGACCTGGAGCTCAAAGGGCTCTCCACGCTTCAGGCTTCCTATCCCGGCCGATGCTCGGACCCGGCCCTGGCCGCTGAGCGCGCCCGCTTGGTCGAGGGACTCCGCCGCCGGACTCAGACCCTCTCGGACGTCCTGAAGGAGTATTTCGCCCTGCGCGAGCGCAACGACTTCATCGCGATCGGGCTGGCCGGCGCCGCTCTGAAGCGGCGCGGCGCCAGCGCGGACGATTCGGTGAAGAAGGTCGCCCAGTTGTTCGCACGCAAGGACGTCGGCGAACAGGTGCGGCAGTTCCGTGACAGCACGGAGAAGGCTCTCGCGGACGACGACAGGGCCTTCCAGGACGCGCAGGAGACCTGCCGGCGGGAGCGGCGCAGGCGGACCGCCGGTCTCGCTCTCCTGGCCCTCGCCGTCCTGCTGTCGGGAGGCCTGTGGCTGTACTGGAAGAGGACCATAAACAGGGAGCGGGGGCCTTGAGGCCCCCGCTCCGCTTTCTCAGACCTTCCTACTGGTAGAAGTAGATGTTGACCAGCAGCTTGTAGTCCTCGAAGGGCTCCGTGAGCGGATGGATGCGCGAGCCGATGAAGACCTTGCCCATCTTGGTCAGCAGCTCGACGCGCTCCTTGAGCTTCTTCTCGGCCTCCGCCTGATCCTTGGCGAGGCGGCTGACGAAACCGACTTCCTTGCCCACGTAGACCATCATCCAGGGCTCCGGCTTCTGAACGATGTCCACGCCTTTCTCGGTCAGCAGGTCGAAGTCGATATCCTCGCCGGGCTTGAGCACCCGCGCCTGCGTCTCGGTCTCCTCACGCTCTTCCGGCTTCGTGAGGTAGTAGAGGGAGTAGGTCGGGAGCATGAACTCGAGGTTGACGACCTTCGCGGCGACGATAGGCAAGCCCCGCGCATGAAGGGCGTTCGCGATGAGGTTCATGTTCTCGCGCAGGGACGCCTCGTCCTTGGGCTTGAACTGCTTCGGCTCGGCCCGGAAGTCGCGCAGGACGAGCCCGCCGGCTTCGTAGGGGAGGAGGTACATGCCGTGCTCGAAGGTGGGCTTGCCGGCCTGGATGCCCGCCTCGGCCAGGACCTTCGTCCAGTAGGCGAGAGCTTCCGCGTACTCCGCGTCGCTGTCGGCGTAGCCGAAGAGGACCTTCCTGCCGCACTGGGCGAAGAGGTGGGACTTCTCGATCTTGTCCTGGGAGGCCTCGGCCTTGACCGAGGGGACCGCGAGGTCGAGCTGCTGGAGCTGCTGGACGCCGACGTAGCTGAACGGTTCAGCCGCGGCCTGGTTCGCCAGGGCGAACGCCGCCAACAAAGATAGAACCAATCTCATGCCGGGACACCTCCGAAGATGCGAGGGGCGCATCTGCCTGGATTTTATATCATGGGACCCGAAAAGGGAAGGATGGACATCAACTACGGGCGGCCCCATGGACGCGAGGACTGGGACGCGATCCGGGAGCTCTGCGGCAGGACGGCCGAGCAGGGGAAGGGCATCCCGGTGGAGCGCTGGCCTTTCTTCGGCGAGTACTGGGTCGGGCCCTACCAGAGGATACTCCCGCGCTGGACCTACGTGGCCCGCGATGCTGACCGCATCGCAGGCTACCTGACCGGCTGTCCCGACACGGCCTCCTTCGAGCGCTGGAGCCTGCTCGCGCACCGCCTGCCTCTCTTCCTAAAGACCGTCATGGGGCTCTACCCGGCCAACGAGGACACCCGCCGCTTCGTGCGCCGCTTCCTCGTCCTCGAGAAGAGCCCCTTCTCCCAAGCGCTCTTCGGGCGCTATCCAGCCCACCTCCACGTGAACGTGGACGAAGCCTATCGCGGCGCCCGGGTGGGCAAGAGCCTCCTGCAGCTCTATTTCGAAGACCTAAGAAAAGCCGGCGTCCCCGGCGTGCACCTCGTCTGCGGGAACCGGCCGGTCGGGTTCTACGAGAAGCTGGGGTTCCGGACCCTGGCCCGGGCGGACCAAGTGTTCGCGATGGGCTTGCCGCTCTAGAGCGTCCGCTTCGCCAGCGCCACCGCCCCAAGGATGACCGCATCGTCACCGAGCTCCGAGGGCACGGCCTCGCAGGAGGAGACCTTCTTGAAGAGCGGGTCCTCGTCCAAAGCGTCCTGCACCGCGGGCAGGAGGTGCTGTCCGCAGGCTTCCACGAGGCCGCCGCCGAAGACGAAGAGCTCGGGGTCGAAGACGTGGCGCAAGCTCACGCAGGCCAGCCCCAAGGCCTGGGCGGCCTGATGGAAGGCGTGCATCACGACCGGGTCCTTGCGCTTGAGCGCCTTGGCCAGGACCTTGCTCTTGATGACCTTGGGGGCCTTGCCCAGCCAGTCCCGGATGAGCGAGCGCTCGCCGCGCCGCAAAGCCCTGCGGATGTCCTTTTCGATGGCCGTGCGGCTGGCCAGGGCCTCCAGGCAGCCGCGGATGCCGCAGCCGCAGACGGGGCCTTCCGGGTCCACCACGATATGCCCCAGTTCCGCCGCGGCGCCGTGCGTTCCGAGGAGGAGTTCCCCACCGACGATGACGCCGCCGCCGACGCCGGTCCCAGGGAAGATGCCCACGACGTTCTCGTGCCCGCGCGCGGCGCCGAGCCACTGCTCGCCCAGCACGCCCAGGTTCACGTCGTTGCCGACCACGGCGTCCGCGCCGAGGGCCTTCTCGAGCTCACGGCCCACCCGGACGCCCGCGAGGGCGACATTCGGCGCCGCGAGCATGCGGCCCTCGCCGTCCACGATGCCGGGCACGCCCGCTCCGACGCCCAGGAGGTCCTTGCGGCGCAGGCCGCCCTCATTCAAAAGACCCTTCACCAGGACGGAGATCGCCTTGAGCACGCCCTTGGGTTTGCCGTCCCTCGGAGTAGCCGTCTTGTCCCGCAGGAGGATGCGGCCCTTGCCGTCGACCAGCGCCGCCGCGATCTTGGTGCCGCCGACGTCCACGCCGACATAGAGGCCCTTGGGCATGCGCGATTATACATAAGCGGAATCAAGTCGGAACGCCTCGGGGACGCGGTCGGCCTCTGCGTTCGGCCGTCCCAAACTTCCGAGATTCGTAGGTTTGGGACGTCCCGAACCCACGCCGTCTTGAAGTTCGGGACGCCGCTCTCTCTCGCTCGGCGACGGGGTCGCCTCGCTCCGAGAAGCCCCTCGGCATTCCGACCTGATTCCGCTTAGTCTACTTCCAGACGCCGGCGATGGCGGTCGAGCACTTGGGGCAGCGCCCGTCCTTGAGGCGGTCGGCCTTCACTCGGAAGCCCTCCCGCTCGACGACCGCGGCCCCGCAGGAGGGGCAGAAGGTGTCCTCGAGGCGCTCCACCTCGCCGGGCAGGTTGCCGGCGTAGACGAAGCGCAGGCCCTCCTCCCGCCCGATGCCGGCGGCGCGCGCGAGGGTCTTGGCGCAGGTGTCGGGCGCCTCGGACATCCGGTAGTCCTTGTGGAAGGCCGTGACGTGCCAGGGGAGGTCCTTGGACAGGCCCGCCAGGAAGCGGGCGATCCCCCTCAGCTCCACGTCCGAATCATTGAACCCCGGCACCACCAAGGTCACGACCTCCACCCAGAAACCCAGGCCGAGCAGGTCCTCGACGGCGTCGAGCACCGCCGACAGGCGGCCGCCGAGCTCCTCCCGGTACCTGCGGTCGTCGAAGGACTTGAGGTCCACCTTGTAGAAGTCCACCCAGGGCCGCAGATACTCGAGAGCCCGCCGGGTGGCATGCCCGTTGGAGACGAAGGCGCAGCGCAGGCCCGCCTCCTTGGCCTTCCGGAACACCGCGGCCGACCACTCGGCGCTGACGAGCGGCTCGTTGTAGGTGGAGACCAGCACGGGACAGCCGTGCTCGCGCGCCTGTTCGACGAGGTCCTGGGCCGAGCATTCGAGGATCGGAGTGCCCGCCTGCGGGTCCTTGAGCGCCTGGCTGGAGCTCCAGTTCTGGCAGAAGCGGCAGGAGAAGCTGCAGCCGAGCATCCCGAAAGAGAGCGCCGAGGCGCCGGGCAGGACGTGGAAGAAGGGCTTCTTCTCGATGGGGTCCACCTGCAGGCCGGCCACGTAGCCGAACGGGACGTAGAGCCGGCCCGCGATGTTCGTGCGCACGCGGCAGATCCCGCTCATCCCGTCGCGCAGCTCGCACTGGTGCGCGCAGGCGCGGCAGCGGACACTGCGCCCGTCGAGCACGTCGAAGAGCTCGCCGACCCCCGTGAAGCCGTTCATCGGTAGCACCGGGTGCTGAAGCCCTTGAGCTCGGTCCCAGGCTCCCGCCAGGCGCCGGCGGGAAGCCCCGCCTTCTGCCGGCAGAGCACCGACATGAACTCCTCGACCTCGGGCAGCTTCTCCCAGACCTGCGGCAGGAAGAGGCCTTCCCTCGAGCCGCGGCGCACTTGGATCCCGAGCCCCGGACGGACGTCCGAAGGACGGATGCGGCGCAGGGGCGAGAGCACGCTGACCTCGGCCTTGAGCCTGGGCAGGTCTTCCAAGGTCACGGGCGGGAAGCGCGGATCATCCTGCGCGCTGAGGATCGCGCAGCGCGCCGTCGCGTCGCCCAGGGTCTCGCGCGCTTCCACCGTCCCGATGCAGCCGCGCAGGCCGCCCTGCTTCCAGTCCGCCTCCTCCCAGGTCACGAACACGGCGGCCGGCAGGTTGAAGCGGGGGCGGTCGTAGAGCCTGCGCCCGGGCGAGCGCCCCGTCCGAAGGAACTCTTCAAGGCTCCCCTGGGCCAGGGCGACGAGCTCCCGGCCCTCCTCCGCCGTGAGGTCGAGCACGGGCCAGGGAGGCGGCCCCCCACCCCCCTTCAGGAGCAGGGCGGCGCCGTAGCCCACCGTGCGCTCCTCCTCCCCGCCGGCCTCGTGCGAGTTCGTGCAGTCGAGCAGGCGCGCCCCGTCGGCTCCCAGACGGCGGGCCGCGCAGAGCGCCATCGCGGCCGAACCCAGCCCGCACCAGGCGCAGCGCAGGTTCGGCGCGTCGTGCTCCAGGATGAGGCGGTCGGCCAGGAACAGATACTCCGGGTCCAGGGTCAGGAAGGCGTCCATCGAGGCGGGATCCACCCCGCGCGATGTCCGGGCGTCGGGGAAGTGGGACAAGTCGCTTGAAGCGATGAACACGGCCCGCCGGCCCTGGACGGCCTCGGCGAGGGCCTCGCCGAAGCGCCGCGCCTCCTGCGCGGTGCGGAGGTTCGCCACCAACGGAAGGAGTTCGAGCTCCCCCAAGGCGCGCTGCAAAAACGGCAGCTGGACCTCCACGGAGTGGTCGGCGTGCGCCTCGGCCGAGAAGGACGCTCCCGGCACGGCCTTGAGCGCCTTGGCCGCCTCCGCCGCGACGGGGATCTCGCCCAAGGGGGTGCGGTAGGCGTCGTAGGGCGCCAGGAAAAGCCCCTCCCTGTCGGGGTAGTGCGTGCCGATCACGACGGCCAGGTCGAAGAGGCCGCCTTTCAGGGCCCGGTACACCTTGGCGGCGGCGCGGCCGGAATAGTCATAGCCCGCGTGAGGACTCAAAGCCGCCACGACCTTCCCCTCGAAGCGCAGCTCGGGCGCCTCCGCCAGCAGGGCGTCGACCCGCTCGGCGAGGGCTTCAGGCTCCTCCGGATAGAACTGTCCCGCCCAGGCAGCGGCGCGGACTTTCATGGGGATGGATGCTCCGGGCCGGAGAGAGGGAGCTTCGGTCGGCAAGACAGGGCACGGCGACACGACGACTTCAGAGGCGTAGCGCTAGCGGCTAGGATGTTCCGGCAAGTTGTCTGACAACACCGCTTTACCTAGTGTAGCCCCGGGACGCCCCGAACGCAAGGGCCGGCCGGCCGAAGCCGTTCACCTTTCGTCCCAAACATCCATGATTCGTTGGTTTGGGACGTCCCGAACCTACGCAGTCTGGAAGTTCGGGACGGCCGGTCGCTTCAGGCAGCCGATGCCCGTTGTCAGGCATCGGCGATGAGGAGCCTGAAGCGGCTAATCCTGCTTCTCGTAGTAGCTGTAGCCGTCGTAGTACGAGTAGCCCGCCACCACGGCGCTCGACTGCATGTCGTTCAAGACGAGGCCGAGGATCTTGACGTTGGCGGCCGTGAGCTGGTCCTTGGCGCGCTTGAGCGCCTGGCGGGCCATCTTGCCGGTCTGGTAGACCATCACCGCGGCGTCGCAGTGGGCGGCGATGAGGACGGAGTCCACGAAGAGGAGGGTGGGCGGGCAGTCGAAGACGATGTAGTCGAAGTGGGGACGCGCCGACTCGATGAACTTGGGCAGGAGGTCGGCGGAGAGCAGGTTGACCACGTCCGAGGTCGACTCGGCCCAGCCGGTCATGACCTTGAAGTTGTCGATGCCGGAGAAGCTCAGGAGCTTGTCGAGGTCGACCTCGCCCATGAGGAAGTCCACCGTCCCGTAGGTCATGCCCTTCCAGTCGCCCTTGCCCGAGAGGGCTTCCATGAAGCCCGGCTGCTTGGGCAGGCCGAAGATGCGGTAGAGGACCGGCCGACGCAGGTCGGCGCCCACGAGGAGCACCTTGAGCCCGGCGTGCGCCGCCGCCAGACTGAAGTTGATGGAGGTCAGGGTCTTGCCCTCCGCCACTCCGGTCGAAGTGAAGGCCAGGACGCGGTGGTCGATGCCGGGGCTCGCGGATTGGATGGCCGAGCGCAAAGAGTGGTACACCTCGACGGCCGGGGACTTGGCCTTCTGGTGGAAGAGCAGCATGGAGCGGAAGGCGTCGAGCGAGTAGCGCTCCTTCCTCAGGATCCCCTTCTTCAGGTTCTCCCAGCGCTTGCCGACCCCCAGGTGCGGGACGACCGCCAGCACCGGCATGCCCGTGACGCTCTCGATCTCCTCGATGGTGGAGATGGAGACGTCCATGCTCTCGAGCATGAACGCGGCGATGAGCCCGAGGGCGAGGCCGAAGGCGAGGCCCATCAGGTAGTTCATCTGCTTGCGCGGGTAGAAGGGGGCGGGCGGCGGGGCCGCGCGCGAGATGATGGTCACGAAGATGGGGATGCCCGAGAGGGCCACCTTGCTCTCCTCCACCTGCTTGGAGAGGGCGATGTAGATCTCCTCGTTGACCTTGATGTCGCGGTTGAGCCGCTCGAGCTCCAGGTCCTGGCCGGGAGTCTTGGAAAGCCGGGCCCGCACGGACTGCAGGCGCTGGTCGATGGCGACGACCTCGGGGTGCTCGGGGGTGAAGCGCTTGAGCATCTCCCGACGGCGTGCCTCCAGCTCGACCAGGTTCGAGGTCAGGGCCCCGCCCATCCCCGTGCCCGGGTTGTTCTCAAGGTACTCCTTGCGGACCTCCTCGAGCTGGGCGAGCGAGGCCTCGATCTCGCGCCGCCGGGAGCTGACGTCCTCAAGGGCCTTGCGGGCGGTCGTGGAGCGCTCAGCCATGTCCTTCTCGGCGAAGACGTCCATGGCCGCGTTGACGACGTCGGCCGCCTCCTTGGGGTCGCGATGGGTCGCACTGATGCTGATGAGGCTCGTGTCCCGCACCTCCTGGGCCGAGAAGCCGGCCGGCTTGCCGATCTTCTTGGCCACCGCGGCGATCAGGTCTTCCGAGGAGAGCATCCGGATCTGCGTGCGCATGGACGCGGCCTGGTCCCAGTAGGCCAGGTTCGCGTTCCCCGCCCCGCCGCCGGGCGGCTCGTACTTGACCATGCCTTGCGCTTTGTAGATCGGAACCTGGAACTGGGTATACACGTAGGCGCCCGCCATGACCAGGCAGGCGACCGCGAGGATGACCCAGCGCCGCTTCTTGACGAGGCGGATGAGGTCGATGAACGTCGGGTCGGCCATGTCGACCATACTCTACCGGGAGATCACCACCAGGGTCGCGATGAGGCCCGCGAGCGTGGCCCAGGGCAGGACGTTCATGGTCATCCACTCCGCACTCCGCGTGAAGGAGGACTTCGGGATGTAGACGATGTCGCCCGGCTTGAGCTGGAGGTTGCGGTCGGGGTCGCCGCGGAGCACCGCGGCGAGGTTCACCTGGACGGCCTCGGCCTCCCGGCCGCCCTGCCTCAGGATGGTGGTCTGGGAGGGCTTGGCCATGTCCTTGGGGCCCCCCGCCATCGAGACAAGTTCGAGGAGGTTCAGGCCGTCCCGGAACTCGTAGTAGCCCGGACTGTTGATCTGCCCGATGATGGCGACCCGGCGTCCGGCGAAGCGGCGGACGTTCACCGTGATCTTGGGGTTGGCCACGAACTTGGAGAAACCGCTCTCGAGCAGGGTCTGGATCTCCCTGGCGTTCAAGCCCTTGACCGGGAGGGAGCCGACCAGCGGGAGCTCGATCTTGCCGTCGGGCTGGACGGTGACCTCGCGGGAGTACTCTTCCACGGGGAACACGTTGATGGAGACCACGTCGCCCACGCCGACGGGGTAGACCGCCTCGAGCTTCGCCAACGGGGCCGCCCCCTTGGCGGCTTCCGCGGCGTAGGCGGCCGGCTGGAGGCTCGATATGAGAAACGAGCAGACCAAGCCCAGCCTGAGGATGCGCTGAATCATCGTCCCTCCCCTTCCGGCTTGCACAGTAGCGAGATTGTAGCGGAAAATCACGGGGCGGTGTTGTCAAAGATGTTGCGGCGCAACAAATGCGTCATTGACTTCCGGCGCGATTCAGACTAACCTAATGCGGGCGATATCCATGGACAACAACGGCGGCCTGCGCCTCAACGCCATCCTCTCCCGTCTCGACGGGCTCTACGCCAAGATCCTCTCGGACGAGCGGCCCTCGGCGGTCGGCTTTTTGACCCTCCTGGACTCCTGGCGCAAGGAAGTCCTCCGCGCGGAGAAGAACTTCGCCGCCCTGCAGGAGAACCTCGGCAAGACCCCGGTCTCAAGCGAGCCGGCCCCCTCCGAACTGAGCCGGCAGTTCGAGTTCGTCCAAAACCAGGCCCGCGACCTCGAGGCGGCCTTCGAGCGGCAGAGGGAAGAGGCTGAAGCTCTGCAGAGGGTCCTGGAAGCCAAGGAGTCGGAGCTCGACTCTTTGCGGTTCAAGCAGGACGACGAGCTTGCCTCCGTTCCTGAGATCAAGCGGCAGGCCGCTTCTTCCGAACGGGCGGCCAAGCGCGCGGAAGCCGCCCACGAGCGTCAGGCCCTCGAGATCGCCGCCCTTCGCAAGGAGCTTGAGGCCAAGGAAGCGGAGCTCGACGCCTGGCAGAGCCGCTGCGAGGCGTGCATGTCGGACGTCCCGGAGCTGCGCAAGCAGGCGTCTTTGGTCGAGAAGATGACCAAGCGCTCGGAGGCCGAGCTCGCCCGGCAGAAGGAGCGCATCGAATCCTTGAGCCGAGCACTTGAGAGCAAGGACGAGGAGCTGGCGATCCTCCGCGAGCGACGCGACAAGGACGCCGAGCGCATCTTCGACCTCGAGAGGCGGCTCGCCGAACCGGCCAAGGCCCCCGCCCCCCCTCCGCCCGCTCCGCCGCAGAAACCGCTTATCCCAGCAAAGCCGGAAGTCGTCGAAAAAAAGCCTATCCAGAAGGCGCCGCCCCCGAAGCCCCCCGAAAAGCCCGCCGTGACAGCGGCTCCGGCGCCTCCTCCAAAAGCTCCTTCTTCCGCCGAGCACCGCGCCGCGCTGAACGCCTACGACGGCCTGGTCTCGCTCTTCAAGGAGACGAGCGGCGGCCTCGCCGCGCTGCGCGGCCCCTTGAGCGGCGCCTTAAGCGCATGCCTGGACATCTTCGAGGCCGACCCCGGCCCCCTGTTGGCCCAGACCGGCCGCTCGAGCCAGGCCGCCTACCTCTGGGCCCACTCGGCCAACGTCGCCCTCCTCTCGATGCACGCCGCCCGCATCCTGCGGCTGGACAAGGAGACGGCGCAGCAGGTCGGCCTCTGCGGCGCCCTGCACGAGCTCCGGCTCCTATCGCTTGAAGAGACCTCCGCCGCCTCGGAGGCTGACCGGGAGCATGCCCTCAACCCGCTCGAGCCGAAGCTCATCGCGCCCCACCTTGCGCGCATCGAGAAGACCCTCGGCCACTCGTTCCCGAAATCCGCCGAAGCCAGGTTCGCCGCGCACGCCATCGCCCTCTGCGACCTCTACGAGGCCTTGAGCCACCCGCGCCCCTGGCGCGAGCCGCTCTTGCCCCACGACGCGGTGATGGCCATCGCCCGGGAGTTCTCCAAGGAGTTCGACCGCAGGGTCCTCCAGGCCTTCATCGCCGGCGTCACGCTCTACCCGCCGGGCTCCTGGGTGGAGCTCTCGAACGGCGAAGCGGGCCGGGTCGTCTCGGTCTCCTCCCGCACCCCCACCCTCCCGACCGTCGAGATCCGACTGGACTCGGAGGGCAAGCCCGTCGAGCAGGCGGTATTGCTAGACCTCGCGAAGAGCCCCATCATCCACATCTCGAAAGCCGCCGACGAGACGAAGCTGGGCCTCGAGGCTGAGCGCTGGTGGCCGTAGCCCTCGAGCTCGACGAGCTCTCCAAGAAATTCCGCTCCGTGCGCGCCCTGGACCGCGTGAGCTTGGCCCTGCCCCCGGGCCGCCTGCTCTGCCTGGTCGGCCCCAACGGCTCGGGCAAGACCACCCTGCTCAAGATCCTCGCGGGCCTCGTTTTGCCGGACTCGGGGCGGGCGTCGGCGCCGGAGCCCATCGGCTTCTCCCCGGGCGAGGAGCGCTCCTTCTACGCCCGCCTGAGCGGCCTGGAGAACCTGCGCTTCTTCGCCGCCCTGCGTGGCCTGGGCGCCGTCGAGCTCGAAGCCCGGCTCGAAGAGCTGAAAAACCCCTTGGCCTTGGAGGACGTCCTGGCCTCGACCTACCAGAAAGCGTCGGCCGGGATGAAGATGAAGCTCTCGATCGCTCGGGCCCTGCTCCACCGGCCCCGCCTGCTCCTCCTGGATGAGCCGACCAAGAGCCTCGACCCGGACTCCTGCGAGCGCATCCGCGCGCTTGTGAAGGCGGAATACTCGGGCAAGCCTGAGCGCCTCGCCCTCTGGAGCACGCACCGGCTGGAGGAGGCCTGGGGCTTGGGCACGGAGATCGCGCTCCTATCCAAGGGCCGGCTGGCCGCCTTCGGAACGCCGGAGGACCTCCTGCGCCGGAGCGGCGCGGACACGCCCGCCGGAGCCTACCGGAGGCTGGTCTCGTGATCCCGCGCCTGCCGCGCGTCCTCTACGCCTTCCTGCGCCGCGACGCGCTCCAGAAGTTCTCCTACCGCACGGCCTTCGTTCTGGAGGTCGTCTCCGTCCTGCTCTCGGTCGCGACCTTCTACTACGTCGCAAAGCTCATCGGCCCGGCCGCACTGCCGGCCCTCTCCGCCTACGGAGGCGACTATTTCGCCTTCGTCCTGCTGGGCATCGCCTTCTCGAGCTACCAGTCGGTGGGGATGCATTCCTTCAGCGAAAACCTTCGAGAAGAACAGGTGACGGGAACCTTGGAATCCCTCCTGGCCGCGCCGGTCGGCCTGCCGGCGCTCCTGCTGGGCTTCGCCCAATGGGACATCCTCTACGCGACTTCCCAGACGGCGCTCTACCTGCTGGCGGGAACGGCTGTTTTCGGGGCAAGCTTCCACGCGGCCGGCCTCCCCGCGGCCCTGCTCATCTTCGCCTTGACCTTGACCTCCTGCGCGGGGCTCGGCCTCTTCTCCGCCGCGTTCATCCTGATGTTCAAGCGCGGCGACCCGGTCGCCTGGCTGGTCGCGGCCGCCTCGGAACTGCTGGGCGGGGTCTATTTCCCGGTGGCCATCCTGCCCGACTGGCTGAGGACGCTCTCTCTCTTCATCCCGATGACCCACTCGCTGGAAGGGATGCGCCTGGCCTTGCTCAAGTCCGCGAGCGTCCGCGAGGTCGCGCCGCAGGCCGCGGCGCTCGCGCTCTTCACGGCGGTGTTCTTGCCGCTGGGCGCGGTGTTCTTCAGGAAGGCGTTGGCGAGGGCGAAGAAGGACGGCTCCCTCGGACACTACTGAGCAGGATGAAGCCGAGCGCCCGCAGGACGCGCCAGAGCAGATAGAAGGGCCGCCCCATCCTCCAGAGGAGGACGCTTTGCCCAGGGCCGACCCGGCAGGCGAGGCGGGGGCCGGTGGGCCAAAGGATCTCCGAGAGGTTCCGCAGGGGCACCGCTGGATCTCGGCCCAGGAAGTGCGCCGCGAAGGGCTCCAGCCAGGGGTGCGGCGGCTGCCCGAGGATCCACTCCACCGCGCGAGAACGCCAGCCGTCTTCACGCAGGCGCTCGAGAACATCCTCCGGGACTTCAGCCCCGCACTCTTCCCGGGCCGACTCCAGGAAGTGCGCGAGCGCCGGCCGCCCGGGGTGGCCGTCCATGAGCGAGAGAAGCCTGCCCCAGTCGACTCCGTCGCGGATGAGAGCTTTCGCGTCGAAGAGCCAGACGAGCTTGAGCTCGAGCTTGTGGAAGACCGTGTGCAACCCGGCGAAAATGAGCATATCCTCGTGGCAGGGGAGCAGATAGGGCTTCCCGCAGGGGAGGGCCCTCTTGAGCATGCCGCGCATGTCCCAGAAGGCGTAGTCCCCCTGATAGTGGATCTCGAGCAGGTCGCCCTCCGGCGAGCGGTAGCACTCCTGACGGCCGGGCTGATGAACGAAGCCGAGCGGGGCCAGGATGTCCCGGGCGCGTCCCTGTGCGGCTTCCTCGGCCAGGAGGTCGGCGTCGGTCATGGGCCGCAGGTCGGGCTCGGCCATGGCCAGCCCCTTGAGGGCGCAGGTCTTGAGACCCGCCTTAGCCAGCGCTTCGGCGGCCCGCTCGGCCCAGTGGCCAAGGCGGGCACCGTTCGCGACGTTGTGGTACACTGCGCCCTTGAGGGTCTTCAAGACGGCGGGTGGGACGAGGCCTTCCGGTACGCGGGAGAGCCGGCGCTCGAGCAGGCAGGGAACGCCTTCACGGCCGGCCTCCGCGAGCACTTCGTCCCAGTCGGAGCGCGGCAGGCCCTCCGCGCCGGAAGCGGCGAGGAATTTCCGCACGTCTAGACGGTGCCAGAACATCGAAAGCTCGTCCTCTGACTTGCGGAAGACCTGGAAGCCGAGCCTCCGGTAGAGCCGGATGGCCGCGCGTGCCCGACGGCTCACGTGCAGTTCGACCGGCCCGCCCGCGCGGGATAGGGCTTCGAGGCAGAGCCTCTCTCCCAGCCCGCGGTTGCGCCAACGCGGATGCACCCAGAGCCCGAAGAGGCCTTGCCCTCCGCCTTCGAGCGAGCTCAAGGTGGCCGAGCCGACGACCTCGCCGCGCGGCGTCCAGGCGAGGAAGCGCACCCCGGCGGCGAGCTCTTCGCGCAGGCCTTCCAGGAACTCCTCGTAGGAACCGGCAGGCAGGGCCCGATAGAGGGCCTTCGCATCCCCAAGGACGGCCGGGCGGATGAGCGGCACTTCCCGAGACGGCTTGAAGCGATACGGGACGGCGCACCAGGCCAAGCCGAGCCAGCGCCAGAGGGGCGCTCCCAGTTCCAAGCGGGAGCTCCGCTCGACGCGGCCGAGGACCTCCTCCGACTCGACCAAGTCGAAGCCCTCTCCGAGGTCGGCTTTCAGGGTCATCGGGCTTCCCCTGCGGACCACACGATGGGCGATGAGCTTGCCTTCCGAACGGCAGAGCAGAACGTCCCCCAGACGGACGCGGCCCGGCTCGATGGAAGCGACCTCCAGGATGTCCCCCTCCCGGATGAGCGGGGCCATGCTCGAGCCGCGGGCCGCGAAGCGGATGGAGCGTCCCCCCTGGAGCAGGGGCAGGGCGAGCTCGGCGAAGCTAGCGGAGTCGAGCGAGAGGGTCCGCATCGGGGCTCGTCAGGAAGTCGGCGGCGCTTTCGTCGTTCTTGAAGGAGAACTCCCAGGCCGGGATGGCCGAGGCGAGCTCATCGCAGGATCTCAGGACGGCGGCCACTCCTTCCTCCGACCAATACGGGGTGAAGCAGGCGCGGAAGAGGGCCGCGACCGCTTCGAGGCGGGAGAGCTTCCTGAGGCCGTTGGCTTTCGCCTGCCTGAGGAGGAAGAGGGTGGACAAGGGGCTCGAGCCCTGCGCGGCGATGCGGTCGGTGCCGTGCCAGGGGGTGCCGAAGACGCGCCAGCGGCCAAGCGCTCGGCGGAGGATGACCCGGTCGTCGCTCAGCCAGCCGGAAGGGAAACGCCTCCTCAACACACGGAAGAGAGTGGTCTTGCCCGCTCCGGAATTGCCTACGAAAACGGCGCCCCGGCGCGCCGCCGCGTGCAGAAGCAGGCCTTGGCCGGCGAGGCGCGTCACGGTCAGGTGCCGCAAAACCAGATCGACCAATCCGTAGACCGTGGCCCTGCGGGCTGAAGCGCCCAGATGGAACTCTCCCCGACTCAAGCGCCGCTCGAGCGCCAGGACCCCGCGAGGCGCGCCCCTCTTCGTCAGCGGGCTGATCCTCAACAGGCAGCGGCCGCCTGAACGGACGACCTGCCAGAACGAGTCGGTGTCTTGAACGAGGGTCCCGTTCATCAAGTCCGGGGGGATGCCCTCATGGATGGCGATACGGCAGTGGGGCTTCCTGCGGGTGAGGAACTTGCGGTAGCAGCAATGCGTGCCGTCCTGGCCTCTCCTGAGCCCCATCTTTTCGGGCTCGAAGGAGAAGACCGTTCCGGCGATGTCCAATCTCACGAAGCGCTGTAGGTGTTGCGGCAGTTGGCACAGGTCCGCCTCGACGTCCGGTAGTTGACGGTGCTCGTCCGCGAGGCTCGGCAGGAGGCCAGGATCTGCTCCTCCAGCTGCAGCTTCACTTCCTTGAGCTCCGGCTTCTTATACGGCTTTCTCTCCTTCGGCATGCACGCCTCCCAGCGCCTCATGGCGCAGCTTCGCCTTACGGCACAGATCGTCCACGACGCCGCCCAAACAGCGGTGCTCGAGCAAAGCGTAGCCCGGACAGTTGTCGCACAATGGGATGATATCGCATTTCAGGCAGTCGGGGCTCAGCGTCTTCTCCATCTCCTCCCGGAAGCGGGGCATCGCCTCGTTCCAGCCCTGCGCGAACGAGCCCTTCCTCAAGTCGTAGGCGAAATCGATGAACGAATCGCAGGGCTGTAGCCGTCCGTAAGGGTCCACGCAGAAACCGATGAGGCCGGCGCCGCACATGAGCAGTTCGTTCTTCGGGAGCTTGCCGAAAGTCCTCAGGATGTCCGCGTACTCGCGCATGCGCGTCGGGCTCGCGGCGTCGAGAGCCACGATCTCCTCCGGGGAGAGCCTCAGGTCCGCTCCGCCGGGCTTCTCGTCGATGCGCTGCGTGATGAGCGTGTCGTAGACGAAGGCCGAATCGAGCGGCAGACTCGCGGCGTAGGCCTCCATCGCGGGGAGCTCATGCTTGTTCAAGGACATCAGCACGCTCTTCAAGGTCAGAGGCAGGCCCCTTCCCAGCGCCAGGCGGATGCCTTTCTCCAGACGCTCCCAGGAGCCCTCCACCCCCGTGATGCGTTCATGGGTCTCCTTCGTCGCCCCGTAGATGGAAAACTCGATGCCGGAGGGCCGGACCTCGGCCAGCCTATCGATCAGACCTGCATCCCAGAGAGTCCCGTTCGAGAAGAGCTCCACGAAGATGCCTTTCCTGCGCGCATACAGGTAGATGTCCCAGAAATCCTCGCGCAGGAGGGGCTCGCCGCCGGTGATGAGCAGCCACAAGCACCCCGCCTCGGCCAACTCGTCTATGATCCGGGAGATTTCCTTGAAAGTCAGCTCCCGCGCCAAGGCATCTCTGTCGTCCGAGGGCAGGCTGCAGTAGCAGTGAGCACAGCGCTGGTTGCACCGGTAGGTCAGGATGAGCGTACCCGCGTAGGGGACCCTCTGAGCCCAGAGCTTCGGGGTGAGCCGCCGGCTGAAATCCGAATACGACAGCTGCGGGACATGAGAGCAGGGCATTATCTCAAAAGCCCCCGCTCGCCCATCTCTTCCACGAATGCCAGCACGTCGCGCCGGACCTCGGCCTCCGGCGCGTCAAACTCCTTCGCCACCAGGCCGACGACCTCCTCGACGCTGCGCTTTCCCTCGAGCGCCTTCCAGATGAACCCGCCCAATTCGTTGAGCCGCCACACGACGGCGGCGTCCTCGTCCACCAGGACGGTCTCATCCTCCACGCGCCCGGAGAGGAGCCGGCCACGCCCAGCTCCGGCCGAGCGCACCTCCTCGTCGTCGGAGCCGTAACGGCGGGCCTTCCGCCACCACCCCCGCGCCCCTTCCGCATCGCCTGAGCGCGACCGGATGAGGCCCAGGCGGTGATACGCCTGCGGGATGGCCGGGTCGAGTTCGACGGCCCTCTTGAGCGCGGCCTCGGCGTCTTCCAACCGGCCCTGCTCGAAGCGCGCGAGGCCCAGCCCCAGGCGGGCCTCGGCCAGGTGCGCATCGGCCTTCATGAAGCATCCCTCCGCTTCGAGCCACTCCTTGCGGCCCAAGGCGCAGTTCCCCAGCCCGCAGAAGGCCTGCGGGGTCATGACCGGGTCTTCCAGCGAGAGCGTCTCCCGGTAGGCCGCCTCGGCCTCCGCCCAGCGCTCGGCCTGCTCATGCACGGGGCCGGCGTTGTGGTAGATCGTCCGATAGCCCGGGTCGGCCGAAACCGCATCCCGGAAAGCCGCGCGGGCCTCATCGAGGCGTCCCTCGTCCAGGGCTTTCCTCGCGCGGCGGTAGCGCTCCGCCGCGAGCGGCTCCCGGTAGTCCTCGCCAAGGAAGAGGGCCTTGAGCTCATCTCCGAGATGCCGCCAGCGCATGGGAGTGAAGCCGCCCTTCACGGAATACGAGAGGGTGACGAAGTCCGTGCGCACGGCAAGCCGATCCTTGAGCTCCCTCGGGAAAACCCAGGGCTCGCGGCCCGGAGACAGGTCGTCGAGGATGGAGGGGGTGACCAGATAGTCCACGTCGATGTCGAGGAGGACTTCCTCATCGAGAGCCGGCAGGCCCGCGAGCGCGCAGACCGCGACCGTCTTGCCGTCGACTTTCGTCTTGATAACGTCCGGGCCGGCCTCGACAGGCTCCTTGGTCAAGCGCTCAAGCTGGCGAACAAGCTCCTCCCGTTCATCGCGGAAGCTCGCATCCGGCACCACCCACCAGAACTCGCGCACGATGCCCTCGCGCATGGCCGGGCAGATATAGTTGCCAATGGTCACCAGCTGCTGCTTCTTCATCGCGGTCGGGTTCCACAGGGGCTTCGCGGCGAGCAGGGCGTCGAGCTCGGCCTTGGTCTTCGCCTCCAGCACCTCCGCGATGTCCTTGTCCGGCACCCAGCCGAAATCGATGTGCGCGTCGAGGTGGACGAGGACGCGGTCTTTCACCCCGGCCTTGCGCCAGGCGGCGAGCGCCTCGTTGTGGTCCTCCATCAGTTCGACCTTGGGGCGCCGGCGCAGGCCCTGGTAGAGCTGCCAGAGGCCCTGCGCCTCCGCGCGGTCCATCCCGCCGCGAATCTGCCGGAACTCCGTGAAGAACTGGAAGGGCAAGCAGGAGTCCTTCTTGGCCTCGATCCCGAACGAAGCGGGCTCCTCGTAGACCCGGCACTTCGGGGTCAGGTAGTAGACGTTGATGGCGGCGTCTCCGATGAGGGCGCGGTTCTCGAGGAGGAACTGCACGGTGTCCAGCCCCTCCTCGACCGTCTCGCTCGGCAAACCCAGCATCGTCTGCAAACAGACCTTGATGCCGGCCGCATGGCAGTCGCCGATGACCTTGAGCGAAGTCTCCCGGCGGTTGCCCTTCTGAACGAAATCGCAGACCCGGTCGTTGGCCGACTCGAAGCCGAAGTTGATCTGCCAACAGCCGGCGCGCTTCGCCAGGTCGAAGACCTCCCGAGTGAAGGCCGCATCCAGGCGGGCCATGGTCCACCAACGGATGCCCGTTCCATCCTGCACGAGCAATTCGGAGATCTCCCGCATCTGACGCGGGGAGATGGCCGCGTTCGAGATCATGAGCGACTCGGTCTTGTAGCAGCGGGAGAGCTCCCCCATGTCCCGGACGACAAGCCCGGCCTTCTTCTCGCGCCAGGAGGGCTTAGGGATGGGCAGGTCCACGCAGTAGACGCACTTGTTCCAGTAACAACCCCGCGCCGTCTCGTAGGTCAGGGTGCCCCGGCTGTCGTAGCTTTCGAGCGGCAAGCCGTCGAAGTCCGGCGCTGGGAGGGCGTCGAGGTCTTCCTCGCTGGAACGGACGCTGCGGACCCAGCGTCCCTCGCGCTGGTAGACGAGGTTCGGCACCTGGGCCGGGTCGCCCCCCTTCAGCCATTCAAGGAGCGGGGTCTCCCCTTCCCCGACGATGAAGGCGTCGACGAGCGGAGTCCAGTCCGCCCGGGCCATGACGGCTTCGGCGTACAGGGAGACCCACTGTCCTCCGAGCACGATGCGCGTCTTGGGGGCCCGGCGCTTGAGCAGGCGGCAGAGAGTGAGCGCCGCGAGAACCTGGGAGGGCGAGATGAGCGAGAGGCCGACGATGTCTCCGTCCGGAAGGGCGCTCTCCTCATAGAACTGAAGAAAGGTGTTCTGCTCACGGTCTTCGAGATAGCCGAAGAGGGCCTCGTTCGACAGCATCCGCTCCGTGAAGTGGAACGAGGAGTTCGTCCGGTTGTCGTAGGGAAGGTCCTCGCCCCTGGGGAGCAGGGGATGGCCGCTCTTGCCGAAGTGCTCGTTCATCGCCTGCCGGACGGGGACGCCCGG
>DMEZ01000050.1:26710-35857 GCA_003450735.1 Elusimicrobiota bacterium
ACGCCCTTGGACTTCAGGAAGCCCGTTAGGGCGGGCGTGCCGAGCGGAGGGAAATCCGTGCCGTAGTCGGGAGGGAGGATGAGGCTAAACACCCGGCGTGACGCTTCCGATGGCTTCCATCTGCCCGAGGAGTTCGGCCACGTCCCGCGCCACCTGCTCAGCCGGGGCGTCGAACTCCTCCAGGAGGACGCTTTGGATCTCCTCCTCGGTGCGCTTCCCGTCGATGAGCTCCCAGACGCGGGTCCCGGTCTCGTTCAAGGTGAAGAGGCTCTGCAGGTCGCCCACCTTGCGGCGGATGGGGACGAGGATGAACTCGTCGGCGATCTTCCGGCCTACGAAATCGGGGCTCTTGGCGAAGCGGCGGGGCATAAGCTAATCCCCCTGCGGGCGGCTCACGGCCTGGACCTTCTCGACGACCTTCTTGAGTCCGGCCTTGATGCGCCCCGATTGACGGCGCTCGACCCAGGTGATGAGGACGAAGAGCAGGAGGCCGGCCAGGACGAGCCCGGGGACCACGAGGTCCTTGGCGCGCAGGAGGGTCGGCGCTTGGGGCAGGAGGGAGGCGGACCAGCGCTCCCCGCAGTTGACGCAGTAGCGCTTGCGGCTGTTCTGCAGTACGCGATAAAGGTGGACGAGGCGGCTTCTGGAACGGCGCACCTGGATGCTGCCGCACTTCGGGCAGGCGTGGGGCGAACGCGTGATGGGATTGGAGCGATAGTCTTTCGAGCGCATCAACGCGTTTTCAGCAGATTCGCCGCGACCGTCTTGAGCAGGTAGTCGAAATCGAGGGGCTTGGCCAGAAAATCGCAGGCGCCGCGCTCGATGGCGAGCTTGGCCCGGTGCTCCGCGGCGTCGCCCGAGATGACGATGATGGGAAGGGAAGGGAACTCCTCGTGGAGGTCGTCGATGAGCGCGATGCCGTCCAGGCGGGGCATGTGGATGTCGAGGATGACGAGGTCGGCGCGCTCCTCGGCGATGAGTTCGAGCACCTCCGTCCCGTCGGCGGCCTCCAGGACCTGGTAGCCCTCCGCCTCGAACAGCCGGCGGATGGTGGCGCGGACGACCGGCTCATCGTCGACGATCAATATCTTCTTGGACATGTCGCTTCAGGTAAGTATACCAAACCGGAGGGTCAATGGGACGAGAAGCGCAGGGCGTTCGCGGGGATGCGGTGCAGGGAGGAGGGGTTGCGGGTCATCACCCAGAGCCAGCGGCCCTCCAAGGCGAAGCCGACCGGCACCGAGCCGGCCGGCAGGAAGTCCTGCAGGGACGCGTTCCCCGCGGGCCTGAACGGCTTGTCTATCCGGTAGCGGCTCACCCGGCTCGAATCCCCATCCAGCACCCACAGGTGCTCGCCCACCCGAGCCAGGTCGACGGGGTCCTCGTCTGCGATGGGATTCGAGGAGAGCACTGGAAGGCGGTCGACCTTGGCGTGCCGGTACACCCTGCGCGCCGCCCGGTCGGCGGTCCAAAGGATGTCCCCGTCGGAGAAGATTGCGCTGGGCTCCAGCCCCGGGCTCTCGAAGGTCTCGAGGATGGAGCAGGAGTCCGGGTGGTGGCGATAGATCTTCCGGTTGACCGCGTCCACGCTCCAGAGGCAGGACTTGTTGATGGACAGGGCGGCGGCCGGGCTCGGGAACGCCTGCCGCTCGACCACCCGGCTGCCGTCGGAGTCGAGGCGCACCAGTTCCTTGCTCGATCGGTCGAAAGAGACATACTGGCCGTCCTTCACCGCCAGGGACGCGGGCCGACTCGCCGGATAGGGAATGCTCACGGTCGCGGCCGGCTTCGGATGCCGAACCAGCCAGAGGACAGCCGCGAGGGCCGCGCCCAAAACCAGGACGAACGCCGCCGCGGGGAAGCGAAGAGCCGTGGGCTTCTTCGCCGCGGGCCTGTCCCGAGCGGCCGGACGCGGCCCCTTGCCGAGAGAGCTGCGCGGCCCAGGAGGCGGAGCGAGGTCCACCTTCGAGAGCCGGAGGCTGAGGTCCTCCAATAGCTTATCGACGGGGTCGGGGGTCTGTTCCATGGGGGGACGGCCGCTCAGGCCCCTTTCTTGTATTGCTGGACGACGCTGACGACCTCTTCCTGGAGCTTCTTCTTGATCTCGTCGAGCTCCTGGCGCTTGACCTGCCAGTCGGCCTCGAGGTCCCGGCGGTAGCGCTCGAGCTCCTCCTCGCGGGCCTGGTACTGCGCTTCCTGCTCGGCCAGGCGCGCCTCCTTGGCCTCCAGCTCCTTGGCCAGAGCCTCCTGCGCGGCGCTGAGCGAGCCCTCTTTCCTCAAAGCCTCCCCGCGGAGCTCGGCGATCCGGTCCTGCTGGGCTTGGGCCTGCTCGGCCAGGCGGCTCTGGTAGTCCGCCTCGAGCTCACGGCGGCGCTCCAGCCAGCCCGCCTCCAGGCGGCGCTCCTTCTCCTCGAGCTCCTTGAGGAAGGCCTGCAGCCTCTCGGCGTGCTGGGAGTTCAGCTCGGCCTCGGCTCGGAGGTGCCGGTCCTCGAGATCGGCCAGCTTCTTGTGTCCCGCGTCCTCGAGTTCGCGGCGCAGGGTCGCGATCCGCGCCTCGGCTTCCGACTGCACCTCCCCCTCGACTGTGACCCGCATCTGGGCCATCCCCTCGCGAAGAGAGGCCACCGTCTTCTCGGCGCGGTCGACGTCCGCGCGGAACTCCTCGACCAGGGCCTGCAGGCCGGCCGCCGACTGCCGGTCCTCCTTCCAGAGCTTCAGGCAGACCTCGTCGAGGCGCGTCCAGGCTTCGTTGAGGCGCAGTTCTTTCATGGCGTCGTCTCCCGCCCCGGGAGCCCATCCAGCTTCTTCTGATAGGAGCGGATGGTCTCCACCAGTTCCTGCTTGAGGGCTTCCAGCTGCTGGACCTTCTCGAGCGAGGCCGACGCCGCCTCGAACATCCTCCCGTGCCAATCCTTCGTCCGCTGCCTGAGGGATTCCTCCTGCTCCTTCCAAGCCGTCTCGCGCCGCCCGTCGTTCTCGTCCGCCTCGGCGAAGCGGCGCACCACGATCCGCTCGAGCTCCGCGAGCTCTTCCCGGCGCTTGTCCAGGTTCGCGTTGACCAGGGCCTGCTGGGCCCTCAGCTCGCCTTCAAGCCGCAGGGCCTCCGCCTCGAGCGAGCGGGACTTCTCCTCGAAATCGAGCGCGCGGCGCATGTTGGCCTGGGAGAGCTCGGCTCTTTCGGCTTCGAGCGCGGCGGCCTTCTCCAGATACTCCCTGGCCTGCGCTTCCCACCGCGCGGCCGCGGCCAGCAGACGCCCCTTTTCGGCGAGCCAATCCTGCTCGCGCCGGGCATCCGCCTCGGCGCGCTCGCGCTCCCGCGCCGCCGTCTTGCGCTGGTACTCCGAGAGCAGATCCTCCCGCAGAAGCTGGAGCTCCCGCTCGTTCTCCTCCTTATGCCGGCGGTAGAGGTCCTCGAGGCGGGCTTCGCGCTCCGAAAGGTCCTTGTCCCGGGCGGCCAGAAGGCGTTCCAAGGACTTGAGGGCCACCTCGCGGGAGACGAAGCTCCGGTCCATCGCGCTCTTGCTCTGCTCCAGGTCGCTCTGCGCCTTCTCGTTCTGCTCGCGGGTCCTCAGCTCGGTCTCGGCCTGGAGCTTCTTGAAGCCCCGCTCCAGGGTCTCGAGGCGCCGGGCGTACTCTTTCTCCAGTTCGTCGGCCCGGAAGCGCAGGGACTTCTCGCGCTGGTCGAGGCCGCTCTCGCGCACCAGGAGCGCCTTGAGGTCGAGCGTGCCCTCGCAGAACTGGGAGAGCAGGGCCTCGACCTTCCCATAATAGGACTCCCGCTCGGTCGCGCATTCCTCCTCGCGCCCCTTCATCGTCTTGCGGGCGAGCAGGGCGGCGCGGGTCTCCTCGAAGCGCTTCTGGAGCTCCGCGTTGCGGGCCTCCAGGGAGCGCATGCGCTCCAGGGCCCACCGCAAGGTCATCTTCGCGGTGTCCAGGTTATCTAGGGAGTCCAGCTGTGCGGACACGTCCTGTGGGGTCGTTTCCATCCTCGGGGGATGTTTTAACCCCAAAGCGCTGGAAAGTCAATGATGCTTTTGTTACAGGAATTCAGCTACCATCTCCCCATGGAAAGCCTCCAAGCCCGCATGGAAGCCCTGGCCCGGGCTCACCGGGGCCAGGTCCGCTTCTATGCGAAGAGCCTCGCGACCGGGGAAAGCGTCGAGCTCGACGCCGACGAACCCGTGCGCTCCGCCTCCACCATCAAGCTCGGCATCCTGGTGGAAGCCTTCCACCAAGCGGGCGAAGGCCGCCTTCCCCTCTCCGGCAAGGTCGTTCTGCGCGAGGAGGACAAGGTGCAGGGCTCCGGGGTGCTCAAGTTTTTGCGGGCCCCGCTCGAGCTGACCCTCGAGGATGTCCTCACCCTCATGGTGATCGAGAGCGACAACACGGCCACGAACCTCGCCATCGACCAGGTCGGGCTGAACGCGGTCAATGCGCGTTTCGCCGCGCTGGGCCTGAAGAACACCCGGCTCTACAAGAAGGTCTACAAGCCCGCCGAAGGCCCCCTGCCCCCAGACCAGAAAGAGTTCGGCCTGGGCAAGACCACCGCCCGCGAGATGAGCCGTCTGATGGAGGAGGCGGCGCGCGACGAGCGCATGACCGCCATCCTGAAGGGCCAGCAGAACCGGAACATGATCCCGCGCTATATCGAAGCCGGCCTCGACGCCTCCGAGGGGGGCGCCATCGTGGCGAACAAGACCGGGGCCCTCGACGCCCAGCGCTCCGACGTCGGCGCGGTGTTCTCTCCCGCGGGGACGATCCTCGTCTCGGCCTTCACCGACGGCAACGAGGACCAGCGCTGGACCTGCGAGAACGAGGCGGAAGGGCTCATCGCCCAACTCGCCAAGACCGTTTTCGACAGCTGGGGGAGGAAGAAATGAAGCGCCGCCTGTCCTTCGCCGCCGCGGGCCTGCTCGTCGTGGCCGGCGCCCTCTTCCTCTGGGCGCGCAGCCATCCGCTGGACGTCAACGACCTGGTCGTGCGGTCACGCCTGCGCCTGGCAGGCGCGCGCCGCCTCCAGGCCGCGGGCCTAGAAGCCCTCGTCCGCGACACCTGCGTTCCCGGCGGGCCTTGCCGCTGCGTCGCCCTGGTGCACGGTCTGGGCGACTCGGCCGAGACCTGGGACCGCATCCTCCTGGACGAGGAGGGCGCGCCCTTCCCCCGCGGCGTCAAGGTCTACGCGCCGAACCTCCCGGGCACGGAGGGCTCGGCCGCTCCCGCCTCGCCCGAGGGCTACCGCACCCGGGAGATGGCTGGCGCTTTGCGCTCGACCCTCGAGCCCGTCTGCCCGCGCTGGACCGTGGCCGGCAACAGCCTGGGCGGCTGGGTCGCGGCCTGGCTGGCCGCGGATTGGCCGGAGGGTGTGGAGCGCCTCATCCTGCTCGCGCCCGCCGGGCTCGACGACCCGACCGGCCTCTCCGAGGAGACCGCGCGCACGCTCGCCGATCCCACGCCGGAGGCGATCCAGGCCTTCCTGGGCAAGGCCCAGGCCTCCCCGGCGGCCTTCCCGAAGGCGGTCCTGAAGCAGATCGCCGGGCGCATCCGGAGCCGTCCCTCCAAGTCCATGGTCCTCGCCATCCGAAAGGAAGAGTACCTCGATGAGAGCCTGTCCGCTGTCAGGGCGCCGACCCTCGTGCTCTGGGGCGAGGCCGACCGCGTCATCCCCCCCTCCCAGGGCCCCAAGTTCCAGAAGGGCATCCAGGGCTCCCGCCTCGAGCTCCTGCCGAACTGCGGCCACCTGCCCCAGAAGGAGTGCCCCGCCGCGGTGCGCAAGGCCGTGTTCGGCCCTTGATGCCTCTCCCGTGAAACACTACACTCCCCAAGCGTGAGGCTTTGATGCAGAAGATCTATTACCCTGAAGACCGCATCCCCTTCCTCCAGCTCGTCCCCATGGGCCTTCAGCACGTGGTGGCCATGTTCGGGGCCACGGTACTGGCCCCCATCCTCATGGGCTTCGACCCCCAGGTGGCCCTGTTCTTCTCAGGCGTCGGCACGCTCATCTTCGTCTTCGCGACGGCCTTCAAGGTGCCCAGCTACCTCGGCTCGAGCTTCGCCTTCATCGGCCCCGTCCTCGCGGTGACCGGCAAGGATGCCTCGCGCATCCCGGAGGCCCTCTGCGGCATCGCGGCCGCCGCCGTCCTCTACGCGCTGGCCGCCGCCTACACGATGCGCCAAGGGCCCGGCTGGATCGACCGCCTGATGCCTCCCGTCGTCACCGGGACGGTCGTCGCCATCATCGGCCTCAATCTCGCCTCTTCGGCGGTCGCGAACGCCGTCAACACCGAGTTCGCCATCCGCGGGACGACCGACCTGCTCAAGCTCGCCGTCTCCACCGGGACCTTCCTGACCGCGGCGCTCGTCTCCATCTACCTGCGGGGCTTTTTGCGCCTCCTGCCCATCCTCACCGGCGTGGTCGCGGGCTGCGTTCTCGCGGCCTTCCTCGGCCTGCTCGATCCCTCGGCCGTGGAGGCCGTCAAGAGCGCCGCCTGGGTGGGCTTGCCGCCCTTCCAGACGCCGCGCTGGGACTTCGGCGCCGTGCTCGCCATCGCCCCCATCGCCATCGTCCTCCTGGCCGAGAACAAGGGGCACATCGCGGCCATCTCGGGCTGCATGGGGCGCGACCTGAACCCGCACCTCGGGCGCGCCTACCTGGGCGACGCGCTCGCGACCTTCGTCTCCGCCATGGGCGGCGGGACGCCGCAGACCACCTACGCCGAGAACATGGGGGTCATGGCCATCACCCGCGTGTTCAGCACCTGGAACTTCGTCATGGCGGCGTGCATCGCCCTCCTGCTCGGGCTCTGCCCCAAGTTCGGCGCCCTCATCCTCTGCATCCCCGCTCCGGTCCTAGGGGGCGTCACGCTCATCCTCTACGGCCTCATCGCGCTGATGGGGGTGCGCATCTGGATCGACGCGAAGGTGGATTTCTGCGACCACCGGAACATGGTCGTCGCCGGCTCCTCCATCATCGCCGCCACCGGCCTGGGGCTCAAGGGCCTCACCGTGGCCGGGGTCAACATCGCGGGCATCGCCTTGGGGACCCTGCTCGCCCTCGTCGTCAACCTCGCCCTCTCGCTCGGCGCACCGGCCGACCGCCAGGACAAGAAGACCTGCGCCTAGCGGAGGACCATGGCCTTCGACCTCTCGATGTTCCGCACCAAGTCGGTGGACGCCCTCCTGAAGGACTCCCAGGAGGGCTCGCACAAGCTCCACCGCGTCCTCGGCCCCATCGACGTCACCATGATCGGCATCGGGGCCATCATCGGCGCGGGCATCTTCGCCATGATCGGCGAGGCCGCGGTCGGCGCCTCGAGCGGCTACCCGGCCGGGCCGGCCCTCATCCTCTCCTTCCTCATCACCTCCATCGCCTGCGGCTTCACCGCCCTCTGCTACGCGGAGCTCGCGGCCATGGTGCCCATCTCGGGCAGCGCCTACACCTACGCCTACGCCACGATGGGCGAGCTCGTGGCCTGGATCATCGGCTGGGACCTCATCATCGAGTACGCCATCGGCAACGTGGCGGTGGCCATCTCGTGGTCGGGCTACTTCAACGACTTCCTCAAGACCCTCACCGGCCTGGAGATCCCCTTCTGGCTCAGGACCGACTACCGCACCTTCGTCCAGAGAGGCTTCGAGCTCGCTTCGGCGCCTCACCTGCTGGGCTTCCCCGTGGTCTTCAACCTGCCCGCCGTGGCCATCGTGGCCTTCCTGACGGTCATCCTCGTCATCGGGGTCAAGGAGAGCAGCCGCTTCAACGACGTCATGGTCGCCTTCAAGCTGGCGATCCTCGCGCTCTTCATCGGCGTGGGCTTCTACTACTTCAAGATCGAGAACTGGACGCCCTTCGCGCCCGGCGGCTGGAAGGGGGTGCAGGTGGGCGCCGCCACGGTGTTCTTCGCCTACATCGGCTTCGACGCCGTCTCGACCGTGGCCGAGGAGACGAAAGACCCCAAGCGCGACATGCCGCTGGGCATCCTCGGCTCCCTGGCCGTCTGCACGGTGCTCTACATCCTCGTCACCATCGCCCTGACCGGCATGATGCCTTTCGGGGAGCTGCGCAACAAGATCACCGAACCGCTGGTGGCCGGCCTCGAGTACAACCACGCCAGCCGCTGGATCGTGGGACTGGTCTCCTTCGGCGCGGTCGTAGCCAACACGGCGGTGCTCCTCGTCTTCCAGATGGGCCAGCCCCGCATCTTCTTCGCCATGAGCCGCGACGGCCTCCTGCCGCAGTACTTCGCGCGGGTGCACCCGCGCTTCAAGACCCCGCACGTCACCACGATCTGGACGGGCGTGGCGGTCGCGGTGCTCGCGGCGTTCTGCAACCTCGATGAGATGGCCAACCTCTGCAACATCGGAACCCTCTTCGCCTTCGTGCTGGTCTGCGTCGGGGTCATCATCCTGCGGGTCAAGGACCCCGACCGCCCGCGCCCCTTCAAAGTCCCCTTCGGCGTCCTGTTCCCCGTCCTCGGCATCCTGTTCTGTCTGTTCTTGATGCTGGGGCTGGGCTGGGTGACCTGGCTGCGCTTCAAGCTCTGGCTGCTGGCGGGGCTCATCATCTACGTTTTGTACGGGAACAAGCACAGCCGCCTGCGGGCGGCCTCGGGAGGCTCTCGATGAAGCTCGCCATGGTCGGATTGGGCCGCATGGGGTTCAACATGACGCTGCGCCTGCTCAAGGGCGGGCACCGGGTGGTCGCCTGCAACCGCTCGCCGGAGCCGGTGCGCAGGGCCGTGAAGGCCGGGGCCCTCGGCGCCGCGACCCTGGAAGAGGCCGTCTCCAAGCTCGCGAAGCCCCGCGTCGTCTGGCTGATGCTGCCGGCCGGCGCCCCCGTGCAAGCGGCCGTGCTGACGCTCTCCAACCTGCTCGAGCCCGGGGACGTGGTCGTGGACGGCGGCAACTCGCGCTTCAGCGACGCGGCCGGGCACCGCCTCGAGTTCTCCAAGCGCGGCGTCGCCTTCCTGGACGCGGGCGTCAGCGGCGGGGTGTGGGGCCTCAAGAACGGCTACTGCCTGATGGTCGGCGGAGAGCCCAAGGCCTTCAGGAAGATCGAGCCGGCGCTCCGGACGCTCGCCCCCAAGGACGGCTACGCCCTCGTGGGGCCCAGCGGAGCGGGGCACTACTCGAAGATGGTGCACAACGGCATCG
>DMEZ01000050.1:35967-49043 GCA_003450735.1 Elusimicrobiota bacterium
GGGCACTATGTCAAAATGGTGCACAACGGCATCGAGTACGCGATGATGCAGTCCTACGCCGAGGGCTTCGCCCTGCTCAAAGCCTCTCCCTTCGGCTATGACCTGCGCCGCCTCAGCGCGCTCTGGAACCGGGGCAGCGTGGTGCGCTCCTGGCTGCTCGAGCTGGCGGAGGAGGCCTTCGCCAAGGACCCGGGCCTCAAGAAGCTCCGGGGCTGGGTCGAGGACTCGGGCGAAGGGCGCTGGACGGTCCTCGACGCGGTGGAGCGAGGAGTGCCGGCTCCCCTCATCGCCGCCTCCCTGTTCCAGCGGTTCTACTCCCGGGAGAAGGACGCTTTCTCGAACAAGGTCCTGGCCGCGCTCAGGAATGAATTCGGCGGGCATGCGGTGAAGACGCGATGACCCCCGAGCACCAGAAAGGCCTCACCTTCTCCATCCGGGAAGGGCTCTGCATCGAGCATAAGCCCGAGCCCTGCGGGATCGTCATCTTCGGAGCCTCCGGCGACCTGACCTCCCGCAAGCTCCTCCCCTCCATCGCCTACCTCTCCTCCAAGGGCCTCCTGCCCAAGCGCTCTTTCGTGCTCGGAGTGGCCCGCACGGCGCTCAGCCCCGACGAGTTCCGCGCGCGGGCAAAGGGCGTCGAGAACGTGTACTACATGTACGGCAGCTACGAGAACCCGGATTTCTTTTTAGCCTTGAAGGCGCGCCTCCAGGAGCTCGACGCGCGCCACGAGACGGGCGGCCGGCTCCTCTTTCACCTGGCCGTGCCGCCCCCGCTCTACCCCGCCATCGTCGAACAGCTGGGCCGCGCGGGCCTGCTCGAGGGCTGCGTGAGCGGGGGCTGCTCCCGGGTCGTCATCGAGAAGCCCTTCGGCCGCGACCTGGAGAGCGCCCGGGCGCTGGACGCCCAGCTCAAGCGCCGCCTGCGCGAGGAGCAGGTCTACCGCATCGACCACTACCTCGGCAAGGAGACGGTGCAGAACGTGCTGATGTTCCGCTTCGCCAACGCCATCTTCGAGCCGGTCTGGAACCGCACCTACGTGGACCATGTGCAGATCTCGGTCCTGGAGAACGCGGGGGTCGAACACCGGGCGGGCTACTACGACGGCTCGGGCGTCGTGCGGGACATGTTCCAGAACCACATGCTGATGCTCCTCGCCCTCATCGCGATGGAGCCGCCGGCGAGCTTCGAAGCCGACCGCGTGCGCGACGAGGTGGTGAAGGTGTTCCGGAACCTCCGGCCCTTGGCCGGCCGCGACCTGGAGGACCATGTCGTCCTGGGCCAGTACGAGGGCTACCGCCTGGAGCCCGGGGTCGCGTCCTCCTCGTCGACCCCCACCTTCGCGGCCATGCGCCTCGACGTGGACGACTGGCGCTGGAGCGGGGTGCCCTTCTACCTCCGCTCGGGCAAGCGCCTGTGCTGCCGCTCGACCGAGGTGGCCGTGGTCTTCAAGCAGGTGCCCCACTCCCTGTTCAGCCCTCTGCTCCCGGAGCACCTGGCCGAGAACGCGCTCGTCTTCCGCATCCAGCCCAACGAGGGCATCTCGCTCACGATCGAAGCCAAGAAGCCCGGCCCCAAGATCTGCCTGGGAGCCCTGACGATGGACTTCGACTACGCCGAGGCCTTCGGAGAGCGCCCGCCGGAAGCCTACCAGCGCCTCCTGCTCGACGCCATGCTGGGAGACCCCACTCTCTTCCTCCGCCAGGACGCCGTGGAGGAGACCTGGCGCTTCTGCGAGCCCCTGCTCAAGACCGGGGATATCAAGCTGGAGCCTTACGCCACTTCCAGCGAGGGCCCCGAGGCGGCCCAGCGCCTCATCGCCCGCTTCGGCCGCCGCTGGCGCTGAGCGGGCTCCGCTACTCCTTGAACAAGCCGCTGAAGATCCACTTGTAGCACGCGAACACCAACGCCAGCAGCGCCCAGAGGATCTCTTTGCGGATCTCGCCTTCAGCCGTCCTGAACAGGTGCCGGGGCGAATAAGGCCTGTCCAGGACGCGGAAGGAAGCCTGGAAGGGGCCCTGCAGCGGGCCGTGCGGGGCGGCGATCCCGACGACGAAGGTCTTCTCGGCGCCGCGGACGGCATGGAGCGCGTAGAACAGTTCCTCCCCTCCCTTCGTCCCCGTTCCCTCGACCCGCAAGGAAGGGAGCCCGTCGAGCTCGCTCTTCGTGATGCCGCCGACGAGAGACTTGTCGATGGCCCCCGGCAGAACGGCGTTGATGAAGGGGAGGAACTCGACCGGGTCAGGCTCGGGCAGGTCCCGGCCGGTCAGGGCCACTCCAGCCGCGCCCGGGGTCCCGTCTTCGGGGCTCATCCGGGCCAGCAAGAGGAACTCCCCCTGGGACGGCGGCAGGATCTCGAGCTTCCAGCCGGCCGGCGGGAGCACGGCATAGCCCTCCGGCCCCCTGTACGCGCCCGGAAGGATGGGCCCGCCCTTCGGCGGGGGCAGCACGAGCCACAAAAAGGCGGTGACCGCCACGGCGGCGGAGAAGAGGAGCAGCGTCCGCTTCAGGCGGGTCTCGGGCACGTTCGTAGCATAGCAAACACTCCGTCCACTTGACCTCGCGGGCGCCTTCCTCGTAGACTCCCCCTGATGCTCCGGTTCGGCGCCATCCTCTCCCTCCTGCTGCTCTTCTCTTCCTGCAAGAAGGCTCCTGAGTCCAAGGTCTCCGGTCTGCAGGAGATGGCCGCGCGCGTGCGCTACGACAAGTCCTGCGCGAAGAAGGTCTACATGGAGTACGCCCGCTCCTACCCCCTGCCGGCGCTGTCGGGGGGCCAACGCATCTATCGCCTCTTCTTCTACCCGCTCGACCGGCGCCTGGTCAAAGGCCAGAACGCCATCTCGGTGCTGGCGCCCGTCGCGGCCGCCCGGTTCAACCTGGAGACCGGCGAGGGCGGCTGCGAGAGCCTCTCGACGCCCATCCAGGCCGACCCGGGCGTCACCCTGGGCCCGCGCCTGCAGCCCGAGATCGAGCGCATGGGCATGCGCCAGCTCGACCTGATGCAGGCGGAGCTTTACACCTCGCTCGAGAACGTCTCCTCGGCCTACTTCGACCGGCGCAGCGACCCCTCGGCCCAGGAGGTCGCCTCGGATTTCTTCGACCGCTTCCTGGCCATGTCCGAGCCCGGGTTCAAGCCCTATTACTACTACCTGAGCCCGGACTTCTGGGAATGGATGGAGAAGACGACAGGCCGGAAGCTCTTCTGATGCTGAAAACACTGCGCGACCGCAGAGGCTTCGGCGGCCAGCCGGACCTCCTGATCATCGTCGCCATCATCGGCATCATCGCCGCCATCGCCATCCCGAAGTTCGCCGAGCTCATCCGCAAAGCCAACGAAGGGGCCTGCAAGGGGAACCTGGGCGCCATGCGCTCGGCTCTGAGCATCTTCTACGGCGATACCCTGGGCCGCTACCCTTACCATCCTTCCGCCCTCCTCTTTGGGAAGCGCTACTTGAACGCCATCCCGAAAGCGAAGACGCCGAACTACCACCCCGACTCCGACAATGTCCGCATCGGAGCCTCTTCCGCCGACACCGATGACTCGGGCGGCTGGCTCTACGTGGGCGACCCGTCCTCCAAGGAGCGGGGCGCCTTCCTGGTCAACTGCACCCACACCGACACGAAGGGGAGCGCGTGGACATCCTACTGACCCTCGCCGCAGTGTTCGCCCTTTTCTCGGCCGGCTGTACGCGCCAGGAGCCTGCTTCAGCCTCCGTGGGCGAGCTCTTCGCGGAGCTCGATTCCGGGCATCTCCTCGCCCGGCGACGGGCCCTTGCCGCCCTCGCCCTCTCCGCGCCCACGACCGGCGCCGAGATGGAGCGGCTCCTGGCGGCGGCCCGGCAGGATGAGCGGCGGCGCCTGAAGAAGGCCGCCCTCGCGGCCCTTGAGAACGCCGCGGGCAACTCCCCGAGCCTTGAGCCCTACTGCGGCCGGATGCTCCAGGACGGTCTTGCGCAGGTGCGCCTGGCTGGGCTCGAGCTCTGCCGGCGCCTGGGCATCCCGGACACCGACCCGCGCATCTCGGCTTTCCTCGAGCTCGAACCCCATCATGCGCGCGCCGCCGCCGCTGACCTCGGCCATCTGCGAGGCTGGGCCGACCGGGTCGAAGGCGCGGCCGCGGGCGTGGACGCAGGCGGCCTCGCCCGCGCCGCCGCTCTCGCCGAGAAAGCCGACGCGGAGGGACTCCTCCGGCTCCTCGACGACCGGGTATTCACCGCCGGGGGCCTGATGGCGGGCCGCGAAGCGGCCCGTGCGGGGAAGAAGATCCTCCCGCGAGCCGAGAAACTGCTCAAGGGGAAGGACCCTCTCGCTCGTGAAACCGCCCTGGGCATCCTCCTCTATATGCGCGACCGGGAGGCCGCGGGAGACCTTCGGCGCATAGCGAAGGGCCCGGACAAGGAAGCCGCCTCCTGCGCCGAGGACGCACTAGCCGCCATGGCCAAGGGGGAGTGATGGCCGACACCCGCGCGGAAGACCTCCTATTCAAACTCTCTTGGGCCGACGCCGTCCATCTGGGCCTGCTCCTCCTCCTCGCCGCCGCGGCCGTCGGCTTCTGTCCCAACCTCGAAGACCTCTCCACCCAGGGTTTCGTCCTGCTGGCGGCTTACTCGGCGGCCGGCGCCCTCTTCCTGCTGGGCGGCGGGGCGTGGACCTTCGACGCGCCGAACAAGGAAGAGGCCGAGCTGCGCTACCTGGGCGCCACCACCCTGGCCTACGTCATGCTCTGCCTCCTCTTCCTCCTTTATCTTCTGCAGGGCTCCGACGTCGGAGGCAAGCCTCATTTCCTGCTACGCCTGGCCGCCCTTGGCGCGGCCTTCCTGGGCATGACCCACTGGCCCCGGGAGCAGATCCAGCGCTGGGAGAAGAACCGGGCTCCCACCCAGGCCGCCGCGGACTACGTCGTCCAGGGAGAAGCCTCCTCCGAGCGCCCTGCGGAGTCCCGCCCAGCGGTGAGCGCTGTACTGCCGCCCGGCGTGGAAGCTTTGCTCGTCTCCTCGGGCACCTTCAAGATGGACCGCGCCCGCATGCTCGAGATGCTCAGCCGCTACCAGTTCGCCGACCCCAAGGGCTTCCTCCTGCCCTGGCTGCGCCTGGCCGTAGCTTCCGGCGCCGCCAGGATCGAGCTATTGACGAAGGGAGACGGCATCGAGATGCGATTCGACGGAAAGCCGCTCGACGCCGCCCTGCTCCGCGACCCCTACGCCTGCTTCATGGAGGAAGGCGGAAAAGAGAGCGCCCGCCACCGCCACTTCGGCTACGGCCTGCTCACCCTCTACCGGCTCGAGCCGCGCTCGGTGAGCGTCGTCTCGGGCGAGGCCCGATTGCGCGTAGCGCTCCCCGGGGTGGCCGTCAAGGACGAGGAGCCCTCCATCCCCGGCACCCTGATCCGGGTGCGCTGGGACTCGATGGCCTCGCGCCTGCTCGTCGGCGAATGCCTGACCAAGGCGCGGGATGCGTTCGGGCTGTGCGACGTGCGCCTGTTCATCGACGGGCAGGAAGCCCCTCCGCCCTGGGCGGCGTACCAGGCGGAAGCGAAGGCTTTCAAGGAAGGGAGCACTTGGGGCGTGGTCCTTCCCGCCCTGGACACCGAGTACCGGAACTGGGTCCACTTCTACGTTCAGGGCGTTTTCGTCGAGAAGACCACCCCGAAGAAGGACTCGGGGCACTTCATGGCCTTCGTCACGGACCCCGGCCTGACGCTGAGCCTCTCCCAGAGCGGAATCCTCCAAGACGACGCGTTCAAGCGCGCCATGGCCTGCGCCGAGAAGTATAAGAAGATCGGGGGACGCTCCACGCTTGCTGAGCGCTTCGCCTACACCCAGTCCGGGCTCTTCGCGGCCCTGGGCGCGGCAGGGGCGGCCTTCGGCGCCTTCGTGCTGGCGGTGGAGAAGCGGCCCGACCTGGCTTTCGCGGCGGGGACGGCCTACGCGGGGGTCACGCTGGCGATGCTGGGCTTCTGCGCGCGCTGGTTCCACAAGCGCCTGAGCGGCCTGCGCAACCCGTTCCGGAAGTAGAGCTCACTCCACCCGGAAGGAATAGCTCCAGCCCAGGCCGCCCCGCGTGCCGTGGGTCAGGAGGTAGCCGATCCGCCTTGCGCCCCGGTGCGCGTACACCCGGAACTCATGGCACCCCTTCTCGAGCGTCAGGGTCGCGCTCGACTCCCTCGTGGAGGACATCTCTCCGCGGTCGACGGCGTAGCGGTAGTCGACGCCGGGGCCCACCGGCTCCCATGAGAAGGTCACGGGACTCTTGAAGGCCGGCTTCTTCTCGCAGGGCTCGTCCCAGCCCCCCATCCCCCGGCCGTTGTCCTGCGGCGCCGTGAGGTGGAGGACCCTCATGAGGTCGATGTCCGTCCCCCGGTCCGGCCGGGGAGGCACGTCGAAGGTGTGCCAGGTCTGGTAGTCCCCGGGATAGCCGATGGGGTTGTCCTGGTTCGAGTTCACCGAGACCTGGACGCCGTAGCGGCCCGGAGCCAGGTTCCAGAACACGTACCCTTCGCCGCGCATGCAGGACCGGACCTCCTCTGCGGCTCGGCCGGTGCCTTCGTTGCGGAACCAGAACCCGGGCTTTGCCGGCGTCAACTCGCCGATGGGACGGCCCTCGAAGAGCAGCCGCCCCGAGAACAGCATGGGCTCCGCGTTGTCGGCAGGGCAGGGCTCTGATTCGACGGGACGGGGTCGGGACTCCCGGACGGGCTCCTTCGGAGGTTTCGGCCGGGGCGCCTCCTTCCGAAAGCCTCGGTACAGCATGAATCCCAGGATGACCAGAGCGGCGATGGCGAGGAGGGACGGCTTCCAGCGCTCGGGCTTGACGGCCTTGCCGGCGTTCTTGAGCTGGTCCTGGTAGTCCACAGGCTAGCGCAGGAGCGGCGCCCTGGCGCCCTCGTCGACCTGGACGCCCTCTTCCCGCACCTTCTTCTCCTTCGGCATCTTGAAGATGAACTCTCCCTCCGGCTCTCCACTCTGTCCTGCCGGGGCCTTCTGGACGTTCTTGGGAGCCGGGGCGCTGGCCCGCCAGGCCGTCCAGGCTTTCTCGAGGGCTTCCGGGGTGTTGAGGCCGTAGATCTGGCGCAAAGCCTCGACCTGGTCCTGCCCGTCGCGCAGGGCCTTGCAGAAGCGCACGAAGTACTGCGGGGAGCGGGGCTGGCCTTCCTTGAGGAACAGCACGATGGAGCCGACCAGCGCGTACCACTCGCCGACCGAGGCCTGCGACTGCTGGTAATCCGGCAGGGAGTTCATCAGCTGGGCCATCGGCGGATGGGGCCCGAAGGGCCGCAGGCGCAGGACGGCGGCCCCGCCCGGCGCGCTGTTGTCCACCTGGGCGATGGTAGCGAGCCCCTCGTCCACCCAGCGCGGAGAGCGGTGCTTGCCCTCCCCCATGAAGGAGTTGAAGAGGAGGTGGGAGAGCTCGTGGGCCACGACGTCGAGCTTCACGTCCTGGCTGATGACCAGCCGCCTGGGCTCCGAGGCCTTCCTGGGATAGACGGCGAGGCCGTAGGTGGTCGCCGGGGGCTTGTAGCGGCTGCGCAGGTAGCTCTCGCGCGAGGCGTGGAGATAGATATGGATCTTCTCCGTGTCCATCCAGGGGCTCAGGTCGCGCAGGCGCTTGGCGAGGGCCCGGTGCACGGCGTCGAGCCCGGCGGCGTAGCCCTTGGGGAGGACGCTCTTCTCGTGGTGCAGGACGAAGCGGACCGTGATGGTGGTCGGCCAGCGCTCTTCGTCGGCGGCCGCGCTCACGGACAGGAGGAAGGCGCAGAGCAGCGCAAGCATGCGGCGGGTATTCTAGCTTATGCGGCGGAGGAGGCGCGGTAGGTGGAGACACGCCTCGACCAGGCCAGCAGCCAGCTTGTCTCCTTCTTCGGCTCGGGAGCGTTGAGGACCCGGCGCACCAGCACGTCCCGGGCGGACGCGGAGAAGTCCTCGAGGCCCTGGGGGCCGCTCCCGTCCCCCCGCATGGCCTCGAGCACCTGGAGCAGGCCCCAGCCCGAGCCGCGGTAGCGCTCGGAAGGCGAGAGCCCCTCCCCCTTGAAGTTCACGTAGTCCATGAGCGCGTAGAGCCCCTCCGGACGCCGGGCCAGGGCCAGGAAGCGCCGGCGCACGAGGGCACGCCGCTCTTCCGGGAGAGCGCGGGTGATGCGCGGCAGGGCGTTCTCGAGCCGCTGGGCCATGAAGCGGGCCTGCAGATCCACGGTGCGGGCGAGCAGGCGCCGCAGCTCCCGCGTCCTCGGGGAGTCCTTCTCCTTGAGGAAGGCGGCGCGGTCCGGCCACGGACAAGGGGTGCGCGAGTCGAGCCAGGAGGGCAGGACGACCTTGCGCTCCTCCAGGAAGGCGATGAAGCGGGGGAAGCTCTCCTCGAAGGGGCCGCGCTGGCCGGCCGGATACCAGATGAAGTGCCCCACCCCCAGCGAGGCGAAGCGCTCGCCCCGGTTCCAGTGGGTCAAGCCCGAGAACTTCTTGCCGCTCTCGTTGAGCCAGATGCGGTCGGCGATGAGGCGGGCATCCCGGTCGCAGAGGGCCATGTCCCAGCCGGCCCCGTCCCGGGCGGGGCCCGGGAGGAGGAGGGTGAGGAGCAGGACGGCGCTCGGAAGAGCGGGCATGAAAAAAACCGCCGAGAACAGGCTCTCGGCGGGTCACCCCGTTCGCGCGGGCATCTATATATAGCCTGAATTCCCTGGAATTTCAAGGGGGGGTCTCTTTGATACAATGCTCTCCAGGTCATCCAAAGAGGCCCCATCATGAAAGTCGTCTTCTACACCAACGAATACCCCCCCTACAACTACGGCGGCGCCGGCGTCGTCGTGGAGTACCTCACGCGCGAGCTCTCCAAGCTCATGGACGTGGAAGTCCGCGCCTTCGGCGACCAGCGCTCCCGCAAGCCGCATCTCGAAGTCACCGGCTTTGAGGCCTGGAAGGAGCTCTCCAAAGGCGCCCACGAGGGCTTCGGCAAGGCCCTCGAGGCCGTGAGCGTCAACCTCCAGTTCTGCAAGAACAACACGGCCGACATCGTCCACTGCCACACCTGGTACACCAACCTGGGCGGCTTCTTCGCGAAGATCCTCTACGGGATCCCCTTCGTGATGACGACGCACTCCCTCGAGCCCCTGCGCCCCTGGAAGCGCGAGCAGCTGGGCCAAGCCTACGACCTCAGCTGCTGGATCGAGCGCAACGCCGTCCGCGCCGCGGACGCCGTCATCGCCGTCTCCGCGGGGATGAAGCAGGACATCCTCTCCTGCTACGGCGTGCCGGCCTCCAAGGTCCACGTCATCCACAACGGCATCGACCTCGACGAGTTCCGACGCTCGGACTCGACGAAAGCCCGCCGCAGATGGAAGGTCGACCTGAAGACCCCCTATGTCCTTTTCGTCGGCCGCATCACGCGCCAGAAGGGCATCATCCACCTCGTCAACGCGGTGCGCCACATCCGCCCCGACGCACAGGTCGTCCTCTGCGCCGGCGCCCCGGACACGAAGGAGATCGCGCATGAGATGAAGGCCACGGTCTCGGCCATCCAGAGGACCCGCAAGAACGTGGTCTGGATCCGGAAGATGGTGCCCAAGGACGAACTCATCGAGCTCTACAGCCACGCGGCCGTCTTCTGCTGCCCCTCCATCTACGAGCCCTTCGGCATCATCAACGTCGAGGCCATGGCCTGCGGGACGCCGGTCGTCGCCTCCGCGGTGGGCGGCATCAAGGAGGTCGTCGTGCCCGAGAAGACGGGCCTCCTCGTGCCCTTCCAGGCGCGCAAAGACGGCACCTACGAGCCCCATGACCCCGCGAGGTTCTCCCGAGGCCTGGCCGACGCGATCAACCGCATCCTGGCGAACCCCGCCCTGCAGAGGCGGTTCTCCCGCGAGGGGCGCAAGCGGGTGGAGCAGCACTTCACCTGGAAGAGCGTCGCCCGCAAGACCGCCGACCTCTACAAGAGCCTGGTGAAACGATGAGAAAACGCAAAGCTTCCGCGGACTGGGGACGGGTCGCCATCGAGGCGGTCGCCCCCGAGCTCGACGGCGGGCGCTTCCCGGTGAAGCGCGTCGTCGGGGAGACGGTGCAGGTCGAGGCGGACATCTTCGCCGACGGCCACGACGCGCTCGCCGCGCGCCTCCTCCACCGGCCGCCGGGCTCGAAGGACTGGGCCGAGGCGCCGATGCGCTTCTACGACAACGACCGCTGGCGCGGCGAGTTCATGACGGAGGGGATCGGGGTCCACGTTTTCACCCTCGAGGCCTGGGTCGACCGCTTCTCGAGCTGGAAGCGCGACCTCGTCAAGCGCCTCGAGGCGGGGCAGGAGGCTTCCGCCGAGCTGCTCGCCGGAGCGGACCTGGCCGCCGAGGCGGCCCAGGCCGCCGGCGCGGGCGTGGAGGCGGCGGGAAAGCCGTTCTCCGCTCCCGCCGCACCCGAAGCGCCTATTGCGCTGAGCGGTGCCGAGAGCCTGGAGGCCTGCGCCCGCCTGCTCCGGCAGACTCCAGCCCCGCAGGCCGCCGTCGAGACCGTCTTGAGCCCCGAGATCGCCGCGCTCATGGCGCGCTTCGCCCCGCGCGGGCGCGTGACCCGCTATGAGAAGGATCTCGAAGTGGTCGTGGACCGCGAGCGGGCGCGCTTCAGCGCCTGGTACGAGTTCTTCCCAAGGTCCTGTGCCCAGGAGCCGCGGCACGCCGCTTTCAAGGACTGCGAGAAGCGCCTGGAGTACGCCGCCTCGATGGGCTTCGACGTGGTCTACCTGCCGCCCATCCACCCCATCGGCCTCTCGCACCGCAAGGGACGCAACAACTCGACGACCTGCCGCCCGGGCGACCCGGGCAGCCCCTGGGCCATCGGCTCGGAGCAGGGCGGGCACCTCGCCGTCCACCCCGAGCTCGGCACGCTCGAGGACTTCCAGGCCTTCCGCCGCAAGGCCGAGAAGCTCGGCCTCGAGCTCGCTCTCGACATCGCCTTCCAATGCTCGCCCGACCATCCCTACGCGAAGGAGCACCCCGAGTGGTTCCGGCGCCGGCCGGACGGCAGCATCCGCTACGCGGAGAACCCGCCCAAGAAGTACGAGGACATCTACCCCTTCGACATGGAGGGCGAAGCCTGGGAGCCGCTCTGGGAGGAGCTCAAGAACGTGTTCCTCTACTGGGCCGAGCAGGGCGTGCGCATCTTCCGGGTGGACAACCCCCACACCAAACCCTTCGCCTTCTGGGAGCGCGCCATCCGGGACGTGAAGAAGGTCTACCCGGACGTGCTCTTCCTGGCGGAGGCCTTCACCCGCCCGAAAGTCATGTACCGCCTGGCCAAGCTCGGCTTCTCGCAGTCCTACACCTATTTCGCCTGGCGCAGCACGAAGTGGGAGCTGACCGAGTACCTCACCGAGCTCACCCAGGGGCCGGCCAAGGAGTTCTTCCGCCCCAACTTCTGGCCGAACACGCCCGACATCCTCACCTCGGTCCACGTGGAGGGCGGGCGGCCGGCGTTCCAATCCCGCTTCATCCTGGCCGCCGCCCTGGGGGCCAGCTACGGCATCTACGGGCCGGCCTTCGAACTCTGCGTCAACCGGCCCCGCCAGCAGGGCAGCGAGGAGTACCTGGACTCCGAGAAGTACGAGATCAAGCGCTGGGACCTGGGCGAGCCGCAGAGCCTGAGGCTCCTCATCGCCAAGGTCAACCGCATCCGCCGGGAGAACCCGGCCCTTCAGAGCAACCGCGGCCTGCACTTCCACCCCACCGACAACGAGCGCCTCCTCTGCTTCAGCAAGCGCAGCGAGGGGCTGGGCAACGTCATCCTCGCGGTCGTGAACCTCGACTGGCGCTGGGCCCAGTCGGGCTGGGTGGACGTCCCCGTGGCCTCCCTGGGCCTCGACCCCATGAAGCCCTACCAGGTGCGCGACCTGCTCAGCGATGCGCGCTACACCTGGAACGGCTCCCGGAATTTCGTGAAGCTCGACCCCGCCGTCCTGCCGGCGCACCTGTTCCGGGTCGAGCAGGCGGCTTGACGATGCGCGCGAGAATCTCGTTGAATACGGGCATGAAGAGACTCCCGCTCGCCTTCGCCGCCGCCGTGCTGCTGGCCGGCCCTTCGTTCGCGGCCGGCCCGACCGCCGCAAAGACCAAGGACAAGAGCGCCGCCGCCTCCCTGCTCGAGCCCGAGAAGGCCAACCTCGCCGCCCCGCCCGTCTTCAAGGTCAAGTTCACGACCACGAAGGGCGAGTTCACCCTCAAGGTCACTACCGACTGGTCTCCCAACGGAGCGCGGCGCTTCTACAACCTCGTGAAGATCGGCTACTACGACAACGTGGCCTTCTTCCGCAACATCCAGGGGTTCATGGTGCAGTTCGGCATCCACGGCGACCCGGCCGTGAACGCCAAGTGGCGCAACGCCCGCATCCTCGACGACCCGATGGGCGTGCAGAGCAACAAGAAGGGCTTCGTGACCTACGCCATGGCCGGCCCCAACACCCGGACCTGCCAGCTCTTCATCAACTTCGGCGACAACTCCACGTCGCTGGACAACCAGGGCTTCACCCCGTTCGGCAAGGTCGTCTCGGGGATGGAGGTCGTCGAGAAGCTCTATAACGGCTACGGAGAGGGCGCTCCCCGCGGGATGGGCCCCGAGCAGAACCGCATCCAGGACGAAGGCAACGCCTATCTCAAGAAGGACTTCCCCAAGCTGGACTACATCAAGACCGCGCGGATCGTGAAGTAGATGGACGACACGAAAGCCCCAGCCGTCTTCAAAGTCCAGTTCACGACCACGAAAGGCGAGTTCGCCGTGGAAGTCCACACCGACTGGTCGCCCCACGGGGCCCGGCGCTTCTTCGACCTCGTGAAGGCCGGCTACTACGACGACGCCGCCTTCTTCCGCAACATCGGCGGGTTCATGGTGCAGTTCGGCATCCATGGCGATCCGGCCGTGAACGCCAAGTGGCGCGGCGAGCGCATCCAGGACGACCCGATGGGCGTGCAGAGCAACAAGAAGGGCTTCCTCACCTTCGCCATGGCGGGGCCCAACACCCGGACGACCCAGCTCTTCATCAACTTCGCAGACAACTCCCGGCTCGACGGCATGGGCTTCACCCCCATCGCGAAGGTCGTCTCGGGGATGGA
>DMEZ01000050.1:49282-64501 GCA_003450735.1 Elusimicrobiota bacterium
AAGCTGGACTACATCAAGACCGCGCGCGTCGCGGGCTGATCCTCACTTCGGCTGGAGCGTCCGCAAGGCCTCGCTCTTGAGGTAGCTCTTGAACGCCTTGTCGGCGGAGGGCGTGCCGATGCGCGACAAGGCCACCGCCGCGCTGTAACGGACCGCCGAGCTCTTGTCCCTCAGAGCTCTCACGAGCTTCTTGACGGCGGGGTCGGCCGCCTTCCCGATGTTGCCCAGGGCCAGGGCCGCGCTCGCCCGCACGCGGGGGCTCGCATCCGAGAGCAGCTTCGTCAGCTCCGGCACGGCCTGGCCGGCCGCAGAGCCCCGCTTGCCCACCTCGTCGGCCGCCCGGGAGCGCGCCTTCGGATCGGGGCTCTTGAGGGCCGCCAGCAGGTTCGGGAGCGCGTCGAACTCCGCCCTTCCCGTTCCCCCGTCCGGCATCAGCGCCCCCTCTCCCTCCACCCGCGGCCCGCCCTTCGTCCCGATGGGCGGCGGAGCCGACGACGCCTCGGCGGTCCTCTGGACGTCCTCGGGCGGCGTCTTTCGGAGGCCCAGCTCGACGTCGTCCTTGCGCAGGAGGGTCTCGACGTCCTCCTCCTCCCTGCCGTCCGTGCGCCGGGGAAGCGGCTCGATCGGGAAGAGCTCCTCCGCTTCTCGCGGCATCCTCGCAGTCGGGGTGGACGCCTGGCCCGACAGGAGCGCGTCGAGCTCCTGGTAGCGCGCGTCGGGCTTCACCTCGGGCGCGGCCGGGGGCGGCTCCTGGGCCTCGGAGGCGGCCGGAGCTTCCGGCGCCGGCGGGGAGGGAGCAGGGGCGGGCCTCGTACGCTTCCACGTCCGCAGCGGGAAGGACTCGCAGACGTTGAGATCCTCCCTGGGGTTGGCCCCGGGGAGCGGCGCGTCCTCCGGCAGGGCCCCCTTCTTGCGCATCCAGTAGAGGGCGTTCAAGCGCAAAACCCCGCTCTCGTCCGAAAGGCTCTCTTCGATGGCGGGGAGGGTGCTCTCGTCCAGGCTGCCGAGCCAATGCAGGGCGCTGATGCGGACCACGCGGCAGGGCTCCTCCTGCAGGACGCGCTGGAGCTCGGGGACGGCGGGCTTGCCTAGGCGCCCGAGCCAGTGGACCGCCGTGAAGCGCACCTGCCAGTCCGGATCGCCCAGGGCGTAGGAGAGGTCCTCGAGCGCCGCCGGGCCTGCCGCCCCCAGGGCGTTGACCGCGTGGATGCGCTCGTTCCAGTCCCCCCCGCGCAGGGCGCGGGAGAGCTCCGGAATGTCCTCGGCCGGCGTCTCAGGCATCCCGCCGGGGAAGGCCTGGGGCTCGGCGGCCCAGAGGGCGCCCGCCAGCAAGGCGCTCAGCCAGAGGCTCACCGGGCCTTCCGGCTCAGGTACTTGACGAAGAAATCCACCATGCGGCGGTAGCAGTCCAGGCGGTTCTTGAGCTTGGTGAAGCCGTGGCCTTCGTCGGAGTAGAGCACGTACTCGACCGGGGAGCCCACCTCCCGGAGCTTGCGCAGGACGAGCTCGCTCTCGGCCTTGGGGACGTTGGTGTCGTTCTCTCCCTGGAAGATGAGGAGAGGCGCCCCGATGTTGCCGACGAAGTGGATGGGGGAGCGCTCCCGATAGAGCTCCGGCTTCTCCTTCGGGTCTCCCATCTCCAGCCGGTACCAGGGCCGGAAGCGCTCCCCGGTGGTCTCGTAGTCGAAGGCGAGGTCGGGCATCCCGTAGGCTTCCACCCCCGCCGCCCAGATGCCCGGGGTCTTGGCGAGGGCCATGAGGGTCAGGTAGCCGCCGTAGGAGCCGCCGGTGATGCCGACCCGCTCAGGGTCGGCGAGGCCCTGCACCGCCATATGGCGCACGCCTTCGACGAGGTCCTTGAGGTCGCTGCCGCCCCAGTCCAGGTTGTTGAGGTCGAGGAAGCGGCGGCCGTAGCCGGTGGAGCCGCGGTAGTTGGGCGCGAGCACCGCGAAGCCGGCCTGGGAGAGCGCTTGGAGCTTCGGGTTGAAAGCGTCGGTGACCTGCAGGTCGGGCCCGCCGTGGGCCGAGACGATGAGAGGCGGAGGATCGCCGAGGACGACGCTCACGGGCGGGATGTAGAGCGCGTGGATATCGACCCCTCCGAGAGAGCGGTAGACGATCATCCGGCCCCTGATGAGCTTCGCGACGTCCACTTCCAAGGGCGGACTCAAACGCTCCAGGCGCGAGCCGGAGGACAGGGCCAGGGCGTAGATCCCGGCCGGGGTGCGGCTGTCGCCCCAGAGGAGGGCGAGACGATCCCCCCCGGCATCCAGGGCGAAGTCCTCCAGCGTCCCTTCGGGTCCGTAGAGGAGCTCGCCTCCCTGCTCCTGGTCCTCGCGGCGGTCCGCCGCAGCCGGCGGGGGCTCGGCCATCCGGTAGAGCGCGCTCCGTCCGTCCTCGTTGCGGAGGTAGACGATGCCGGCCTTAGGATGCCACCGGGCCTTCTCGACGTCCCAGTCTCCGGGGCCGATGAAGCGCTCGAAGCGGCCCTGGACGGAAACGAGAGCCAGCTGCATGAAGCCGCGGTGGTTGGTCGCGAGGCAGAGCAGGCGCTTGCCGTCGGGAGAGTAGCCCTGAGGGCGGAGGACGCCCTCGGACGTCGGCGCCTTGACCTCGCGCAGGGCCCCGGAGACCGCGTCCACGAGCAGGAGCTCGCCCCGATGGTCGTCGCCGGAGCGGGTGACCGCGAGGGTCTTCCCGTCGGGCGACCACGTCGGGAAGTGCACGCTCATGGCTTCCCGGGTCAGGCGCCGGACCGCCCGGGTCCTGAGGTCCATGACCATGAGCTGGAATCGGAAGGGCTGGTCGGGGTCGGCCGTGTAGGCGATGCGCGTCCCGTCAGGCGAGAAGGCGGCCCCGCTCTGCACCCCGTCCGGGTTCGTCTCGGCCAGAGGGCTCTTGGTCAGATTCACCGGCTCTCCGCCGGCCGCGTCGGTCAGGAACAGGTCGCGGCGCTCGTCGCCGCCGCGGTCGGAGGCGAAGAGCACCTTTTTCCCATCCGGCGAGAAATGGACCTCGGTGACCTGCTCGCCCAAACGGCTGAGCTGGCGGGCCGTGCCGACGGCGCCGCAGACAGGGAGGACCCAAAGCTCCTGGGCGCCCGACAGGTCGGCCGAGAACGCGGCCAGGCAGCCGTCGGGGGAGAGGTCGAGTTCCGTGATCTCGGGAAGGCGGGCCAGCTGCTCCGGGGAGTACGACGGCTGGGGCGGCAGGTCGAAGGCGGAGGCGGGGAGCAGGAGGCACCCCAGGAGGGCCGGCAGGAGAGAGGTCACGGAGGTATTATAGCGTCCAGGGCGGAGCGGGGGAAGCGGAGAAGTGCGGGCCCGCGGGAAATGCGCCTGAAAAGGCAAAATGATAATGTAGGCGCGATGAGCCATCTCATCCCGGTATCGGCGCCCAACCTCGCCGGGCGAGAGCGTCGTTACGTGCTGGACTGCCTGGACTCCAACTGGATCTCCTCGCGCGGGCCTTACCTGGACCGCTTCGAGAAAGCCTTCGCGGCCCGCGTGGGCGTTCGCCACGCGGTCGCCGTCTGCAACGGGACCTGCGCGATGCACATCGCCCTCCTGGCGGCCGGGGTCGCGCCCGGCGACGAGGTCCTCGTTCCGACGCTGACCTTCATCGCCACGGTCAACGCGGTCGCCTATATCGGCGCCAGGCCCGTCTTCGTGGACAGCGAGCCGGAGACGGGGAACATCGACCCAGGGAAGATCGAGGCCGCCGTCACGAAGAAGACCAAGGCGATCGTCGCGGTGCACCTCTACGGGCACCCCTGCGCCATGGATCAGATCGCCGCGATCGCCCGGCGCCGCCGCCTCCTGCTCATCGAGGACGCGGCCGAGGCCCTCGGCGGCCTCTACAAGGGAAGGGCCGTGGGCTCCTTCGGCAAGGCGGCGGCCTTCAGCTTCTTCGGCAACAAGACGATCACCACGGGCGAGGGGGGCATGGTGGTCACCGACGACGAGCGCCTGGCCCGGCGAGCGCGGCTCCTGAAAGGCCAGGGGATGACGCCGGGCCGGACCTATTTCTTCGAGACCCTCGGCTACAACTACCGCATGACCAACATCCAGGCCGCCATCGGCCTGGCCCAGCTGGAGAAGCTGGACTTCTATGTCCGCCGCAAGCGGGAGATCGCGGCGGCCTACGGCCGGCGCCTGAACGCGATCCAGGGCCTGAGCCTTCCCGTCGAGAAGAAGGGGGCGTTCCAGACCTACTGGATGTACTCGATCCTTGTGGACCCCGAGAGGTTCGGCCGCAGCCGCGACGAACTGATGGCGCTCCTAGCCGAGAAGAGGATCGAGACCCGGCGCTATTTCTACCCCTGCCACACCATGCCCCCGCACCGCCATCGGACGCGCCGGCGCTTCCCGGTGGCCGCGCGCCTGGGCGAGCAGGGCCTCAATCTCCCGAGCTCGACGGCGCTCACCCGGCCGGAGATCGAGCGCGTATGCGCCGCGATCGCCTCCGCCGCGCGATGAGCGAGATCGTCAGGCTCGGCTTCGAGCATCGCCAGGCCCTGAGCGAGTTCTTCTCGAAGATCGATCGCCCCGAGATCACGGTCAACTTCAAGCCCCATGACCTCACCCCCGGCCGCGCCGAGGAGCTGTGCCGCTACCGAGGCGCGGATGAATACCGCGTCGCGGTCGAAGACGGCCGGATCCTCGCCTACGGGATGCTCCGCGGCTGGGACGAGGGCTACGAAACCCCCTCTCTGGGCCTCTGCGTCCGCCCAGGAGACGACCGGCGCGGCGTCGGCTCCGCGATGATGGAGCACCTCATCGCCGCGGCGAAGGCGCGCGGCTCGAGCCGGGTCATCCTCAAGGTGAAGCGGGCGAACGCCGCCGCCGTCGCCTTCTACCGCCGCTTCGGCTTCGAGCTCACCGACCTCGATCCGGAGAATTGGCGCGGGACCCTGGCCCTCGCGAAGGACGCGCCCGACCTCTCGCTCATCCTCCCCGCGATCGACGAAGCGGCCAATCTGGCCGTCCTCGTCCCCAGGCTCAGAGAGGTCTTCGCGCCGGAGAAGGCGGCCCTCGAGATCCTCGTCATCGACTGGCGCTCGACGGACAAGACCGCCGCGCTCGCGGAGTCGCTCGGCTGCCGGGTGGCCGCTCAGACCGCTCCGGGCTACGCGCAGGCCATCCGCGACGGCATCGCGCTCGCCTCGGGCGACTTCGTGGTCGTGATGGACGCCGACCAGTCCCACGCTCCGGAGGACGTCCTGCGGCTGTATCAGAACAGGCACAAAGCCGACATCGTCATCAATTCCCGCTACGCGCCGGGCGGCGGCAGCGACACCTCCTGGTGGCGCGGCGCCTTGAGCCGCCTCCTCAATGCCCTGTATCGCCGCGTGCTCGATCTGCCTTATCGCGAGATCTCGGGGGGGTTCCGCATCTATCGGCGTGAAGTCCTCCGGAGGATCAGGCTGACGAGCCGGTTCTACGAGGTCCAAGAGGAGATGCTCATCTTGGCCCATCAGCTGGGATTCAGCGCCGTCGAGATCCCCTACCGCTACCGCGAGCGCGGCCAGGGGGCCTCCAAGGCGCGCGTGCTCGAGTACGGCGCGAACCTGCTCTGGGCGCTGGCGAAGTTCAAGGCCGAGTCGGAACGAAGGGCGTCCTCGCGCTCCCCCGCCACGGGCCTGTTCGCGGCCGCGAGCGCTCTGTTCCTCTTGTCCTGCGCCGTCTCCACCTGGTCGATCGCGCGCAACTTCGAGGGGGGCGTCGCGCAGGAGTTCTGCCATTACGGCGAGATCGGGCGCAACATCCTCGAGGGCCGCGGCTACCGGACGGGCCTGGCCTACCCTTCGACCCTGGCCTACCTGGACGCGCACGCCATCCCCTTCCGCGGCGATGCGCCCGTCATCGACCGCTTCCCCCTGTTCGCCTACCTGCTGGCGGGCGCCGAGCGCCTCGGCGGCGCCAACGACGTCTCGATCCTCATGGTCTCGGTGGTCCTGCTCGGCTTGTTCGCGGCGGCGACTTTCGCCGTCGGCTGCCGTTTCTTCAGCCCCTGGAGCGCGGCGGCCGCGGGCCTCTTCGTGGCGCTGGATCCGAGCTTCCAGCGGGGCTTCGTCCTTTGGAGCTACCCCGATTTCTGCTTCGCCCTCCTGGTCTTGGCCTCGATCGCGCTGATCGCGGACGGGCTCGACGACCCAAAGACGCCCGGCTGGCGTTGGGCCGCCGCCGGGGCCTTCGCGGGGCTGGCCTGGCTCACGCGCTCCAATCTCAAGCTCTGGCTTCCCCTGTTCCTCGGGATCTTCTGGCTCCCGCCCCTGCGAGGCCAAGCTTTCCGCCGCGCCGCCCTGTTCGTCGGCGCGATGGCCGTGGTCTCGCTCCCCGCGATCGCCTACAACCTCCGGTGGTTCAAGACGCTGGATTCTCCCGGCGTCACCAATTGGCTCCCCCAATACGTGGTGATGGAAGGGCTGCCCGGCGCGGCCTACCGGCTCTTCGACCCCTGGTCGATCCTCCGCGATCATTTCCCCGCCCTGATGCGCAAGTTCTGGTCGCTGCTGCTGCTTCATCTCAAGGGATTCCCCACCTTCTGGCAGATGCACCTGCTCTTCCCGATGGCGATCGTCGGATTCTTCCAGCCGATGCCGCTGAAGGCGCGCCGCTTCATCGTTTTGGCGCTGGCCATGCTCGCCGTGCAGATGCTCGTCTTCTCGACGCTGCGCTACGAGGCCCTGGGCGCGAAAGTCGGCGGGCGCTATTTCCTCTGGTTCGCCCCCGCCGCTTTCCTCCTGGCCGCCCATGGCGCGGCGGCCCTGTCGAGCCGATTCGCGCTCCGCTGGCTGGCGCCGGCCTTCGCGGCCCTGAACCTCGCCTTCTTCGCTTTTCACCTGGGGACGCCCCAGGGCGCGAGGGCCGACCCCCGCGGCCTGAACGTGCCGCAGTGGCCGGAGCTCGCGGCGGCAGCGAGGGCGGCGGGGGAGTCCGGGCTCGTCGCGACCAACATCCCGGGCCAGGTCGTCTGGTACGCTCGCCGCCCGGCGCTGTTCCTGCCGCAGGAGCCCTCGGACTTCGAGGCGATCGACCGCCGGCATCCCATCGCGGCGATCCTCCTCTCGCGGCTGAGGATCGGCGAGCTGCCTGTCCTTCCGTTCTGGGCCCGCCTCGCGCGCGATCCCCGGGCCCTCGAGGAGTTCGGGAAAGACCACGGCTTCCGCGTCGTGGAGGATTTCGGCGGCGCCGTGGTCCTGGAGCGCGCGGCGCGAGCCGGGCTCCGCTGAAGCCCGCTTCAAATCCGCTACAATCCAGCCGATGGACCTCCTCCATTGCGCCTTCATGACGGGCGCCGCCCTGTCGGCCATCCTCAGCGCCCTGAAGACGATCGGTGCCATCGGCTGAGGGGCGTCCGGCCCGCCTCCTCTCGCTCGACGCCCTGCGGGGCTTCGACATGTTCTGGATCGTCGGAGCGGACTCGGTCGTCCAAGCCCTGGGCAGGGCCCAGGGCGGCCTCGCGGCCTTCTTCGCGGAGCAGCTCGAGCACGTCCCCTTCGAGGGATTCCGGTTCTACGACCTGGTCTTCCCCCTCTTCGTCTTCATCCTCGGGGTCTCCGTCGTCCTCTCGCTCGACAAGATCCTCCTGAGGGAAGGCCGCGCCGCGGCCCTCGGGCGCATCCTGCGCCGCGCGGCCCTCCTGTTCCTGCTGGGCGTGTTCTCGGACGGCGGCTTCGCGGCCCCGCCCGACCAGAACGTGCTCTGCGGGGTGCTCCAGCGCCTGGCCCTCTGCTATCTCTTCACGAGCCTGCTCTACTGCTGGCTCAAGCCCCGCGCCCTGCTCGGCGCGTTCTTCGCCCTCCTGCTCGGCTACTGGGCGCTGCTCTGCTTCGTCCCCATCCCGGGCATCGGGGTCTCCCTGACCCCGGAGGCGAACTGGCCCAAGTTCATAGACGAGCTGCTGCCGCCCTACCATCTCGAGGATGCCGAAGGCTGGCTGAGCACGCTCCCCGCCGTCGCTTCGTGCCTGCTGGGGGTCTTCGCGGCCCTCCTATTGAAGGACTCCGCCATCGCGGAGGAGAAGAAAGCCTGCGGATTCGTGGCCGGAGGCGTCCTGCTGGCCGCCCTGGGCTGCGCCTGGGGCCTGCAGTTCCCCGTCGTCAAGCGGCTCTGGACGTCCTCGTACGTGCTGGTGGCCGGCGGCTGGAGCTTCGCCCTGCTGGGCGTGTTCTACTACATCATCGACATCAAGAAGCGGCAGGCCTGGGCCCAGCCCTTCGTCTGGATCGGAGTCAATCCGCTGACGATCTACCTCGCGTGGGACCTCGTGGACTTCCGCGGCCTGGCCGAGCGCCTCGCCGGAGGGCCCCTCATCGCCCTGGCCCTCTGCCTGCTATCGGCCTGGTTCCTTTACCGGAAGCAGGTCTTCCTCCGGCTCTGAGCGGCCCCAGTCGGCCAGGCGCTCGAGCTCGACCTGCTTCTCGACCCGGCCTCCCAGGACGCGCATGCGGGAGAGGCGCGTCTCGTAGGAGAGACCTTCCAAGGCCTTGTCCCAGGGATCGGCCGCGTAGAACTCCGTGTTCCCGGACTTCACCCCGTCCTTGCGGCCCGTCCAGGTCCAGGCGCGCTTCAGCGCACGGACTTCTCCGGTCCTGAACCGGAGCGGCTCCTCGGCGGGCCCGGAGCTCTCCAGAAGACTCCGCTCCTCGTACTCCCTCCAACCGCCGCTCATCTCGTCGATCAGGTCGACCAGGCGGCGCGTGCGCTGATCCGGCGAGGGGGGCGCGGTTCCGACGACCGATTCCTTCCTCTCAAGGATCCAGCCGGCCCCCGCAAACGTCCGCACGCGGTTGTAGGAGCCCTTGATCGCGGCGAGGGCGGTCTTCGTCCACATCCCGTCCTGGAGGTAGAGCGGCAAGCCCTTGGGAACGCCGTCTTTCTCCCCGGTGCCGCCGCGCCGGGCTTTCTGGAGCGTCACCGTGACCGAGCCTTCGCGCCCGCCCTCCCGGAGCTGAGCCTTGAGGCGCACGACGCCCCGCGTCAGATACAGGCTCGGGTCGTCCGCCGTCCAGTACTCGATGAACGTCCCCTCCGGCTTGCGCGGGTTGCTTTTGCGCTCCACCCGGCAGACCCAAGAGCGGCCCGCCGTTTCCAGGCTCTCTTCCCGCACGAAGGGCGGAGGCTCGGGGGCCTTGCTTGTCCCCAGTCTCACGGGCATCGGCAGCAGCAGGTCCCGGCCGCGCCAGCGGTCGTCGAACTTCCCTCCGCCGAGCCGCCGGGCGCTGAGCTTCAGCCAGACCGTCCCTTCCCGCGTCGACACGACTTCCGCGTCCACCGTCATGTCCAGGCGGCTCTCATGAAGCTTCCCTTCGTGGTCCGTGTCGACGATCCGGCGCTCCACGAGGTAGCGAGCCGAGTCGCCGGCCCGCGCGCGGCTCCAGGCCGTGTCCATTTCGCCGCCGGACGCGGTTGCGGCCAGCAGAACGAGGACAAGGCTCGTCACTTACGCCTCCCCAGGAACTCCCTCCAGCGCTCCTCGACCTCCTCGGGCGTGTCGCCGAAGGAGACCCGGAAGTCGCGGTTCTCGATGTAGCTCATGAGCTCGTTGAAGCGGTCCTCCTCAACGATCAGGAAGGCGATCAGCGAGGCGGCGAGCACGTACCCGCGGTCGGTCCCGTAGTAGGAGGGCTGGTCCAGCTTGACCAGGGAGGTCTTCAGCGGCGCGGCCGCGAGCCGCCGGGCGGCCTCCGAATGGAGCGCATCGAGGACCTCCGAGGGATCCTGCCGCCGCCAGGTGAGCTGGATGAACTTGGCCAGCCCCTCCGTGAGGGCCGGGCTCGGGGCGAGCTTGAGGAAGTGCGTCAGCTCATGGGCCATGACCGAGACGCTGAAGGCCTCGCCCGTGGCGAGGTAGAGCTTGTCCCCGAAGGCGAGCCCGCTCCACCGCCTTTGGGAGACCTCGGAATACAGGTCCTCCTTGACGTAGTAGGCCGTCGGCTTGCGCTGCATCCACGAGACCCCGAAGTAGTCCTTCATGCACTTGAACACGTTCTCGCTGTCGGCGAGGACGCGCTCGACCTCGTCGGAGCCGCCGAAATCCCCGCTCCTCCAATGGAGGGTGATGTCGTCCGACCAGCTCTTGCGGTCGAAGGTGACGGGCTGGGTGACCACGTCCTCCTTCCCGCCCCAGGACTCGTAGAGGGTCGAGTTCTCGGGGGCCGTGCGGACGCTGTACTTGTCCTTGTAGCGCCAGCATTCGGGGAACCTGCCCTTGCGCGCCGAAGGCCGGGTGGAAGCGGCCGGGCTGGAGCCTTGAACGGGCTCCTCCGCTTGAGCGGCGGGGGCCGCCTCCGCGCGAGCGAGGGTGAGCACGTACGATCTGCGGCTCCTCGGCCCCTTCCAGGAGGGGCTCTCGACGCGGTAGTGGACGCTGAGCACCGTCGGGTCGGTCGGCACCTCCAGTTGGAAGAGGCCTGGGCCGGCCTTCCTCATCGGGGAGGCGACCTTCCCCTGCGGCCTCCGGGCGGTCCCCGGCGGCCAGAGGCTCTCCGGGGGAGCCCAGGAGCGTCGACCGGCCGAGCCGTTGATGCTCCAGACGAGGACGAGGTCTTCGGCGTCTTTCAGGACGGTGCCGGCGGTTTCGCAGCGGAAGACGACGGCGGAGCCGCGGAGTTCCGCCTGGACGGGGACATCCTCCGGCGAGGCGAGCGCGAGGAGCGCCGAAAGCCAAAGCATGCTTCCGGCAGTATAACAAACCCGGATTCCAGGTTCCGCAGGCGGCCCCCGGGGTCAGAGTCCAGTGGCCCACTTTCGGCCGGTCTTTAGGCGCAGGGGGCCATGGAGCCTTAGGCCATCACGAAGGCGGGGTAAGAGGTGCTAAAATAGGGTCGTGAAAGCCTCGGCCCTAGCCCTGGCGGTCTTGTTGTTCGCCCCCTGCGCCCCTTGGGCCCAGCAGGCCGCCGCTCCCCGGCCCGCGGCTTCATCCGCGTCCCTGTTCCCCCCTGCCCAGCCGGCCTGGGCGCAAGCCTTCAGCGGCTTCCGGCTCTGGCTGGACAGCCCTTCCGGGAACTCCGCCTTGAGCGCGGCCCCCTCCCTGATGCCCTTGAAGACGATGCCCCGGGAGCAGGCCGCGGCCGCCCTGGCCCCCCTCGTCGAGCACCTGCCCGCGGAGCTTTCCCAGAAGATGAGCGGAGCCGCCGCCCTTTCGCCGGAGGAGCAGAAAACGCTCGTCCTCTCGCTGAACGCGGCGAGAGAGAAGGCCGCCCCTGCCGTGGAAGCCCGCGTCGCGCAGGCCCTGCACGAGACGGAAGCGGCCGCCGACCCGGCCGTCCTCGCGGGCCTGGCTTCGCAGGTGCGGGCGCTGTCGTTCTACGGCCCGGCGGTGCAGAAGAACTACGAGCAGCTCTCGGGCCGCATGCATGAGCTCACCCTGAAGAATGCCAAGGCGAACGCCCGGGCCCTGCTAGAGGGTCTGCGCAAGCCGGAGGAACTCGGCCTCCCCGGCGCCAAGGCCCCGCGCGTGGGCGCGACCGGGCTCCTGCCGCCCTCCCTCACGCCTTCCGACTCCCGCGCCTGGGGTTTGGAGAACGTCCCGGACAGCCGCTACTCCGAGGACCTGAAGCGGGCCGCGGAGGCGCTCGCCGCGCGGTCCCCGCTCGAGCTCCGGCGAGCGCAGAAAACCCCCGGCCTCGACGGGCTTTTCAGCCGCATCTGGGGCTTCGACCCGAAGCTGTACTACCACATGGTCCGCGTGGGGCTGATGGCCGCCGACCTGGCCCTGGCCATGGGGATGCCCAAGGCCTACGCCCAGGACCTCGCCTGGGCCGCCCGCCTGCACGACGTGGGCAAGATGGACACGGCGGTCCACGAGGTCATCAGCAAACCAGGGAGGCTGACGCCCGAGGAGCGGGCGCTGATGGAGAGCCACCCCGAGATCGGGGCCGGCGCCCTGGCCGAGCAGAGCCGCAAGCCGGGACGCGTCTGGAGGATGGCCGGCGTCGTCGCCCGGAGCCACCACGAGGCCTTCGATGGGAGCGGCTATCCGGACAAGCTCCGGGGCAAGGACATCCCGCTCGAAGCCCGCATCACCACCGTCGCGGACGTTTTCGACGCCTTGATGGAGAACCGCCCCTACCGCCCGGGGCTGCGCATCGAGGACGCCCTGGCGGTCATGGAGAAGGAGCGGGGCCGCTACGACCCCAAGGTCTACGCCGCCCTTCTCAAGGTGCTGGGCCGCAGGCCCGCGCCGCCGAAGGCCGAGTTCTCCGCCGCCCCCTCCCTCTGGAGCCGCTTCCTCGCCTGGGTCCGCCGCGCCGACCTCTCGCCCCCCTACCCCGGCCAGCCCGGCGACCAGCTCCGCGTCGCGGGCCGGACCTATACCCTCGGCCGCAAGCTCTACGAAGACTCTGTCTCGACGGCCTACCAGGCTGAGGGAAACCGCGACGCCGCCGTCCGGCTCTTCAAAGACCCCGCCGCCTTCGAGAGCGAGCGGGCCGGGCTCCAAGACCTCGCCAAGGCAGGCCTCCCGCACAACCGCCTGCTCGCCGCGAGCGCCGAACAGCCCGTCCTGGTCCAGGAGACGGTCGACGACCCCGCCCTGGACAAGGTCCTGGCCTCCGGCGGGCCGGCCGAACACCAGCTCGAAGCGCTGGCCGACCTGGCCGCCCTGCTCCTGGGCTCCGGGCTGAAGGCCGACCTCTCGCCCGCGAAGCTCCAATGGCACCGCTGGCGCAGCGAGTGGCGCCTGCTCGAGGGCCGGAGCCTGAGGCCGGGGAAGGCCGGGGAGGTCCTCCCCTTCTTCCTGGGCCTGCCGGGCGCAGATCACGCCGCGTTCCTCTCCGCCGTGCGCGGCCGCCTCGGGCCGGACTCGGCGGCTTGGCGCTCGGTCCCAAAGAACCTCCTCGCCCCTCTCGAGCGGGCCGACGCAGCGCGAGCGCCGGCGCCTGTCCTGAAGTTCAAGCCGGGCCGCCTGGACCCCGCCCTGGACGATTCTTGGGTGAGCGCCGCAGAGCTCAAGAAGCGCCTGGGCTACGACCCCTTCACCCAGAAGGAGAAGCGGCTCCTGCACACCGACGACCCCGGCAAGCTCAACACCCGCATCCTCGAGGTGCGCGCCCAGGGGCATGCGCCCGGCGTGCTCAAGAGCGCCTCGTCCGAGATCATCCAGAACGAGGTCTTCCTGCGCAAGGCCGCGCGGCGCTGGTTCGGCCGCTACTTCGACACCCCGCGCGCTCTCGCGGTGAGCGAGGGCGGCGAGGCGACGATGTTCATGGAGCGGGTGAACGGCGAGCGGAGCTACACGGGCAAGGGGATGAGCGTGGCCCAACGCGTCGCTCTCGGCCTCCTCGTCCACACCTTCGGCGTGGGGGACGTGAACCCCGGCAACCTGCTCTATCCCGCCCGCGGACTCCCCAGCCTCATCGATTTCGAGCAGGCCCTGGGCCGCCACACCCCCGCCCACCGGATCGCCCATGAGGGTATCCTCGAGGAGCTGCCCTGGGTGAACGGCTGGGACGCCCCGGCGACTGAGGACTTCTACCCCGCCATCCGCGCCTGGCGTGAGCTTCTCGCCAAGCCCGAGACCCAGGCCGACCTGGCCAGGATGATGGCCGACTCCGGCCTGAGCGCGGAGCGCGCGCGCCGGGCCCTCCAGACCGTCAACGAGAACGCCGCGCGGCTCGAGTGGCTGGTCCAGTCGGACGTGGAGTTCGCACGCCAATTCATAAGAAGGCAGGCGCGATGACGCGCAAAGGAGGCCGCATGGCACACGCCGCTCTTTCCAGCATCCGGGCCGCGAAGAGGACCGAGGGCATCACCTACGCCGTGAGGGACATCGTCTCGCTCGCCCAGGAGGTCGCCAAGACCGGCAAGGAGATGCTCTACCTCAACATCGGCGACCCCAACAAGTTCGATTTCGAGACCCCCGCCCACCTCATCGAGGCCGTCCACGCGGCGATGAGGCACAACCACAACGGCTACTCCCCCTCCTCCGGCATCCTCTCGGGCGTGGAGGCCGTGAGGGCCGAAGCCCGAAGCAACGGCATCACGAGCATCCTCGACGTCTTCCTCACGAGCGGCGGCAGCGAGGCCATCGAGATCTGCCTGACGGCCTTGGTCGACCGGGGCGAGAACGTGCTCATCCCCTACCCCGGCTATCCGCTCTACGAGGCGGTGCTGGCCAAGCTCGAGGCGAAGGCGAAGCCCTATTTCCTGGACGAGGACAACGGCTGGCAGCCCGACTTGGACGACATCCGCAGGAAGATCGACTCGAAGACACGCGCCCTCGTCCTCATCAATCCCAACAACCCGACCGGCGCGGTCTATACCGAGCAGACCCTGCGCGGGCTGCTGAAGATCGCGCGCGAGCACGGCCTGGTCGTGTTCTCGGACGAGATCTACGACAAGATGATCCTCGACCCGAAGAAGCACCTCTCGACCGCCTCCCTGGACCCCGACGCTCCGGTCATCACCCTGAACGGCCTCTCGAAGGGCTTCCTGGCCCCCGGCTGGCGCATCGGCTGGGGCGTGGTGAGCGGCCGGCAGGGCGAGATGAAGGACTACGTGGGCGCCATCAACAGGATCCTGCGCGCGCGCCTGTGCGCCAACCACCCGATGCAGCACGCGGTCAAGCCGGCCCTCGAGGGGCAGACGGCCTTCCTGACGGAGACGAGGAAGAAGCTGCAGCGCAGGCGCGACATCACCTTCGAGATGCTCAACGCGGAGGGCATCTCCTGCGTGCGGCCCGAGGCGGCCTTCTACGCCTTCCCGAAGCTGGACATCCCGATGGCGGACGAGGCGTTCGTGAAGGGGCTCATCCGCGAGACGGGCGTGGTGGCCGTGCACGGCAGCGGCTTCGGCGAGAAGCCGGGGACGAAGCACCTCCGAGTGGTCTACCTGCCGCCGGAAGAGCAGCTGCGCAAGGCCTACGCCAGCCTGCTGGCGTACCTGAAGAAGAACCGGAAGTAGGGACTGCGGGAGCCGGCGCCGCAAGCGTATTCGCCGGCGGATGACCAGCGTCGGCACCTCGATGCGCGCGAGGTCCTTGCGAAAATGGGATCCTCCTTCAGGCCTTCGCCGATCCCGCAGTTCGGAGCCCCAGCGCCTCGGCCACGCCGTGGCCGTAGGCGGGATCGGCTTCCGTGCAGTTGCCGATGTGGCGCAGCTTGATCTCCCGCGGGGCGTCGCCCATCGAACGGGCGGTGTTCTCGAAGAGCGCCTTCTGCTGCGCCGGGCTCATCAGCCGGAACAGTTTGCCCGGCTGGCTGTAGTAGTCCGC
>DMEZ01000050.1:64639-65019 GCA_003450735.1 Elusimicrobiota bacterium
CCCTCCAGGGCCAGCGGGGGCTCCGCGAAGTCGGGCTGCTCCGTCCATTCGCCGTAGCTGTTGGGCTCGTAGCCCAGGGTGCTGCCGTGGTTGCCGTCCACCCGCATGGCCCCGTCGCGGTGGTAGCTGTGGAAAGGACAGCGCGAGGCATTGACCGGGATGAGGTGGTGGTTCACCCCGAGGCGGTAGCGCTGCGCGTCGCCGTAGGAGAACAGCCGCCCCTGCAGCATCTTGTCCGGGGAAAAGCCGATGCCGGGCACGATGTTGGCGGGGTTGAAGGCCGCCTGCTCGACCTCGGCGAAATAGTTCTCGGGGTTGCGGTTCAACTCCATCACCCCCACCTCGATCAGCGGGTACTCCTTGTGGAACCAGACCTTGGT
>DMEZ01000040.1 GCA_003450735.1 Elusimicrobiota bacterium
TACCTGCTCTGACGCCCCCTTGAAATAGGTTGGCTCCGGGTCCATACTAACGGGGTAGCGCCGAGCCCGGAACTGCCCATGAGAGTCCCCCTCGTCTTTGGGCGTACCTTCCTCGTCTGCCTGCTGACTTGGACCGCTTCCTCATACGCCGGCGCTGAGAACAAGCCCCAAGGTCCCAGCCGCTTCGAGCAGGCCCGCCTGGCGGCCAAGACCGCCTTCCTCTCCATGGCCCCGGTCGAGAAAGCCGTCTCGCCCGAGGAACTGCGCGCCCTGGAGATCAACGAGGAGGCCGGCTGGGACAGCGTCAAGCGCCTCGAGGAGATCCGAAGCTTCCTGAGCGGGCTCGCCCTGGCCGCGGAGATACAGCAAGCGCGCGGCGCCAAGGCGGACTTCATGGAACGCCGGCAGAGGCTCTACCTCGCGGCCGCCAGCCTGCGGATGGACGCCCAGGAGACCGCCCGGGCCGAGGCCCTGTACCTCTACGAGAAGCCGCAGGCGCAGCAGGGCGAAGCGGCCCTTCTCAAGGAGCAGGCGGCCCTCGAGAAGATGCTTCAGAACCCCTCGGTCCCCGAGGGCCGCCGGGCCTCGGTCGAGGCCCGGATGAACGCCATCGCCCGGGTCCTGAAAGGGATGTCCCGGGAGGACGCCGGCTTGAGCGTCGGCGCCAAGGGGATGGGCGCGGCCGCGGGGCTCACGGCGGCCGACTTCAAGGCCCTCAACGCGGTGCGCGCGCCCGGCCCGAAGACGCTCAAGACCGTCCAGGTCCCCCTGCCGGACTCCCTGGGCGGAACCCTCAAGTACTACGACGAGAAATTCCAGGCGGCCAGGAGCCGCCAGCTCGACAAGCAGAAGGCCGTCCTGGCCGAGGCGAAGAAGGTCGTTGCCGAGGACAAGACCGGGCCCAAGGGGGACGGGGTCTGGGATGCCGTCGCCGCGCCCAACAAGGCCAAGAACGCCTACGACTACTGGAAGGCGGAGAACGCGAACAAGAACAACTCCTGGGCTTGGCGCGCGTACGCCAAGACCAACATGGCGCTCCTGAAAGGCTCGGGGCTCATCGACATCGAGCAGAAGGTCGGCGAGTTCGGCTACGTGATGGACAACAAGGACGTTTCGCTCGGACAGAAGAGCAAGATGTTCGCGTCCGCGGCCGGCGAGTCGGCCCTGTTCGTGGTGAGCGCCCTCCCCGCGGTCGGCGGGGCCGGACGCCTGGCCAAGGGCGAGAAGTTCCTCTCCTTCGGGCCCCGGGCCGGGAAGGCCATCAAAGGCTTCGCGGCCGTGTCGGACGACGCCGCGAACCTGACGGCCCGGGAGTTCGCGAGCGTGATCAAGTCGGCCGGGAAGGACGCCGCGCCCAGGGACGTTTTGCGGCGCTTCTCCAGCTACGCCAAGAAATACAACCTCCAGCTCGTCGAGGACCGCTCTTTGCTCGGCATCGGGATGAGCGAGGGCGGCTTGACGAAGATCGTCACCAACACCCGCATGGGCGCGAAGGTCGCCAGGCACGAGGTGACGCACGGCACCGTCCAGCAGCTGTACCTGCGCGTCGCGTGCGTCAAGGACTACATGCTCAAGAAGGGCATCGCCGGAAGGTCCCTGAACCCCGCCGAGATGGCGGAGGCCCTCAAGAGCGTGCCGGCCTTCGAGACGGCCATCCCGGCTTTCGAGAAGGGGGCGCTCTACGCGTCGAAGAGCCAAAGCTTCAGCCAGGGCCTGCTGACGAACCTGTCGGCTTTCTCGAAGGGGGCCGCGACGGGGAAGGTGCCGGCCCTGCCGGGCGGCGCGGGGGCTGAGGTCTACGCGCGGATGAACTACCTGGTCGGCTTCACGACGACGCAGGGGCTTGGGAACATCGGGGTAGCCACCTACACCGGCCTCCGTTCCCAACTGGAGTGATGTCCGAGCGCGGCTTCGCCTGGCTGGCCTTGGCGGCGGGGGGCGCTCTCTCGGCGGCGGGCTTCTTCCTGACCCGCCGCTTCCGTTCCCCGGAGGACGAGGGGGAGCCGCGCTTCCAGCCGGCGGGCCCGCCGCTGAGGCCTCTCGTCGAGCTGGCCGGCAAGCTGTTGGCGGTCTTCGGGCTCTGCGCCGCGGGGCTGGCCTTGATGATCCTCTTCGCCTGAAACCGCTTCCCTCTGGAAGTCTAGGTGAAAGCCTGCATGCAGACGGCGATGACGGCCATCCCCGCGATGAGGCCCCAGACCGCGCAGTGGTGCTCGCCGCTCTCGTGCGCGGCCGGCAAAAGCTCGTCGAAGGCGATGTAGATCATGATCCCCGCCACCAACGCCAAGACGAGGCCGAAGCCCTTCTCCAAGAAGGGGCCGAGCAGAAGGTAGCCCAGCAGCGCCCCCACGGGCTCGCAGAAGCCGGTCAGGAAGGAGTAGAAGAAGGCCTTCTTCCGGTCGCCTGTGGCGAAGTAGATGGGCACCGAGACGCTGATGCCCTCCGGGATGTTGTGCAGGAAGATGGCGAAGGCGATGGGCAAGCCCACGGCCGGGCCCTGCAGGCCCGCCATGAACGTCCCCAGTCCCTCCGGCAGGTTGTGGATCGAGAGGGCGAACGCGGAGAAGAGGCCCATGCGCATGAGGCGCCTGTCGCCGGCGCGGCGCTCCTCCGTCATCTCCTCGATGCCCCGCGCTTCGTGCGGGTTCTCGAAGGAGGGGACGAGGGTGTCGATGAGCCCGGTGAAGGCGATGCCTCCGAAGAATGCCGCCAGCGCGATCCACGGGCCGGCCGTCGGCCCGAACTGCGCAAGCAGGGACTCCCGGGCCTCGGGCAGGATCTCCACGAGGCACATGAAGATCATCACGCCGGCCGAGAAGCCCAGGGTGGAAGCCAGGAACTTGGGGCTGCTGCGCTTGGCGAAGAAGGCGATGGCGCTTCCGATGCCGGTCGCCATGCCGGCGGCGGTGGTCAGCATCAGGGCGAAAAGGAAGCGGTCGGAGGGCATGAACGGAGGTCATAATAGGAAACCCGGGGCGCTATTGACAGGGTGGGGGGTTGTTGATACGATGAGATAAGCCTGTTCAACTTCGTCCGGGACGCGCGAAAAACTTTAGAGAGTGTAAGGCTCCGGGCTCTGGGGATGGACTTGGGCGTACGCGAATCCAACTGAGCTAGGAGAATCAATTACATGGCAAAGAATTCCGCAACGATGGAAAAAGACCCTAAGACGCAGAAGAAAGACAGCTTCACGTCGGCCTTCATGTCGGACGTCGTCGCGAAGAACCCGAACGAGAAAGAGTTCCACCAGGCGGTCGAGGAGGTCGTCGCCTCCCTCGTCCCCGTCCTCGAGAAGCGCCCGGAGTACCGCAAGGCCAAGATCCTCGAGCGCATCGTCGAGCCCGAGCGGGTCATCCTCTTCCGCGTGCCGTGGATGCGCGACAACGGCGAGATCGTCATCAACCGCGGCTTCCGCATCGAGTTCAACAGCGCCATCGGCCCCTACAAGGGCGGCCTGCGCTTCCACCCCTCGGTCAATCCCAGCATCCTCAAGTTCCTGGGC
>DMEZ01000049.1:0-48070 GCA_003450735.1 Elusimicrobiota bacterium
ACGACCTCGGAGAGGCTCTTATCCACCCGCTTGGCCCAGGCTTTCAAAGCCTCATACTGTTTGTCTTCGAGAAGGATCTGGGTGCGATGCATGGCATTATTATACATCATTACATCACCTCTCGGTCCGACCCCGACGCCCACAAGTACGTATGAGGGGGTCGAAAAGTTCCCTGGCCGAAGCCGTTCTCCTCTCGGCCAGCCTCTGAGAGCAGTCGATGCCGGCCGTATGCATCGACTAAAAGGAGCTCGAAGAGGCCGACGCGTCGCAAATGATATAATCCCACGCTCCTTCGTCGTACGCGCGCAGGATGCGTGCGCACGTACTCAGGCGCCTCATGGCCCACCGCATACTCGTCCTGCGCCTCTCGTCCCTGGGGGACGTGGTCCTCACCGCCCCGGTCTACAAGAACCTCAAGGCCCACTGGCCGGACTGCCGCATCTCGGTGCTGGTCAAGCCGGCCTTCGCTCCCGTGCTGGCCCACAACCCCAACGTGGACGAAGTCCTGCCCTACCGCGGCCACGCCCAGGCCCTGCGCCTGGTGCTCGAGCGCGGCTTCACGCACCTGCTCGACCTGCACGCCAACTGGCGCACCTTCTGGCTGAGGCACCTCGCCCGGGTCCCGAACGTCGCCGTCTACCAGAAGGACGCCCTGGCCCGCCGCCTCTTCGTCCACCTCGGCCTGCCCTCCCCCTCCCTCGCGCGCCACACCCTCGACCGCTACCTCGAGGCCCTCGCCGCCTGGGGCGTGCCGGTGCGGACCCGGGAACTGGCCTTGGGGGACTATGGGACAGCGGGCTCCCCGCGGCCCACCGAGGGCGCCCGCGTCCTGCTCGCGCAGACCTCGTTCCTCGGAGACGCCCTCCTCACCGTCCCGCTCACCCGGCGCATCAAGGACGTTTTGCCGGGCTGCCGCCTGAGCGTGCTCACGCGCCCCAAGACGGCGGACGTGTTCCGCCGCCTGCCCTGGGTGGACGAGGTGCTCGAGGACGACAAGAAAGGCCTCCACAAGGGGCTGGGCATCCTGGCCTTGGCCCGCTCCCTGCGCGGGCGCTTCGACCTGGCCCTCTCGGCGCACCGCTCCTTCCGCACCGCGCTCCTCCTGCGCCTCGCCCGCATCCCCTACCGCATCGGCTTCTCGACCAGCGCCGGCGCCTTCTTCTATCATCGCACGGTCTTCTTCTCCTGGGCCATGCCGGACGTGGAGCGCAACCTGGCCCTCCTCCTGCCCCTCAAGCCCGACCTCAAGGCCGAGGACCAGGACTCGCTCTACCTGTCCCGCCGCGAGGGCCCGGAGAGCTCCTCCATCGGGGAGCGCCTGGCCGCCGCCGGCTTCAAGCCGGAGGACCGCCTGGCCGGCCTGCATCCCGGCTCGGCCTGGCCCACCAAGCGCTGGCCGGCCGACGGCTACGCCCGGCTCGGCCGCCGGCTCGTCGCCGAGGCGGGGATGAAGGTCGTGCTCGTCGGCGGGCCGGAGGACGCAGGACTCTCCAAGGGCATCGCCGAGGCGATCGGGGAGGGCGCGCTCGACCTGACCGGCAAGACGAGCCTCCCCGAGCTCATCGACCTCGTCGGACGCCTCAAGCTCTTCGTGACCAACGACTCGGGCCCCATGCACGTCGCGGCCGCGCGCGGAGTGCCCACCCTCGCCCTGTTCGGCCCGACCACGCGGGAACTGGGCTTCTTCCCCTACGGCCGCGGCCACCGGGTCCTGGAGGCCGACCTGCCCTGCCGCCCCTGCGGGCTGCACGGGGCGCGGGCCTGCCCGCAGGGCCACTTCCTGTGCATGCGCCTGCTCACGGTCGGCTCGGCGTACCGGGCTTCCCTCGAGCTCCTGGGGACCGCGGCTTGAGAGTCCTCCAGCTCGTCGACGAACCCTACGACAGCGGCATCGTCTCCTACGCCCTCGCGGCCGCGGCCGCGCTCAAGGCCCGCGGCCACTACGCGCCGGTGGCCGGCCTCGCCGGCAAGGCTCCGCTCGAGAAGGCCTCGCACCTCGGCCTCCAGACCCTGGGCTTCTCCCAGCCCTGGCTCGCCTGGCTCTCCCTGCGCGCCTTCCTGCGCAGGAAGGAGATCGGCCTCCTCGTGGCGCACACGGGCTCCGCCCACACCCTCGCCGCGGCCGCCGCCTGGGGCACCCCGGCCCGCGTCGTGCGCGTGCGGGGCGACGCGCGCCCCATGAGGGCGCGGCCGCTCTCCAGCCTGCTCTGGCGGCGCACGGCCGGCTTCATCGCCGCCAGCCAGGCCATCCTCGCCCAGGCGGAGCCCTTCCTCGGCGGCCTCCCGCGGGCGGCCATCCTCCAGGGGCTCCCGGACCCCGGCCCCGTGCCCCCCCTGCCCGAGGGGCCGCCCCACATCGGCATCGTCGCGCGCCTCGACCCGGTCAAGGGGCACCGCATCTTCATCCTGGCCGCCGCCCGCGTCCTGCGCCGCTTCCCCGAGGCCCGCTTCCTGGTCGCCGGGCGCGAGGAGAACGTGAGCCTCCGTGAGCTGCGCCAGCTGGCCCAGGAGGAGGGCGTCAAGGACGCGCTCCTCCTCTTCGGCCACGCCCGGAACGCCGGAGAGATCATGGAGCGCTGCCACGTCGGGGTCGTTTCTTCCCTCGGCTCGGAGGCCGTCTCGCGCTCGGCGGTGGAGTGGCTCTCCCGAGGGCGGCCCCTCGTCGCCTCCTCGGTCGGCTGTTTGCCGGAGTACCTGGCCGGCTCCGAGGGCGGCCGCCTCGTCGCGCCGGGCGAGCCGGGCGCGCTGGCCGAGGCCCTCTGCTCGCTGCTGGAGTCGCCCGAGCGGCTCAAGACCGCGGCCGCGGCCGCGCGGCGGCGCTATGAGGAGCGCTTCACCTTCGAGCGCTTCGCCGACGAAGTCGAGCGCTTCTGCCGGAGCGTGCACCCGTGAAGCCCCGCCTGACCCTCCTGCACGTGGACGGCGAGAAAGGTTTCCGGGGCGGGGAGCGCCAGCTGCTCTACCTGGCCTGCCGCCTGCGCGAGCTCGGCCACGAGAACGTCGTCGTCTGCCGCGCCGGCTCCCCCCTCGACCGGGAGGCCGGCCTGCTCAGGCTCCGCCGGGAGCCCCTGCCCTTCGCCGGCGAGTGGGACCCGCTCACGGGCTTAAGGCTGCGCCGCCTGGCCCGGGCCTGCGAGCGCCCCCTCGTGCACGCCCACACCGCGCACGCCGCCGGGGCCGCGCGCCTGGCGACGCTGGCCTCGGACATCCCCTGGGTCGTCCACCGCCGCGTCGATTTCCCTCTGAGCGGGAGCCTGAGCCGCTTCCTGAAGTACGAGTCCGCGGGGCGCATCGTCGCCGTCTCCGAAGGCGTGCGCCGCGTCCTCGCCGAGGACGGCGTGCCGCCCTCGACGGTCTCGGTGGTGCACGACTGCGTCCCGGTCGGAGAGGAGGAGGCCCGCACGGCCGGCCTCCAGGAGCCTTTCGCCCCGCCCTCCGCCGAGCGCCGCCAAGCCTTGCGCGCGCGCCTGGCCGCGGAGTGGGGCGTCCCCGCCGGCGCCCCGTGGGTCGCCTCCGCCGGCGCCTTCGTGCCGCACAAGGACCACGAGACCCTGCTCAGGGCCGCGGCCCTCGTCGGCGAGGCGCGCTTCATCCTGCTGGGAGAGGGGCCCCTGCGCCCCGAGCTCGAGGCTCTGGCCGCCTCGCTGGGCCTCAAGGAGCGCGTGCGCTTCGCGGGCTGGCGGGGCGACCTCGCGGAGTGCCTCAAGGCCTGCGACCTGCTCGCCCACTCCTCGTGGGGCGAGGGGATGGGCTCGGTGCTGCTCGAGGCCATGGCCTGCGGCCTCCCCATCGCCGCGACGTCGGCCGGGGGCATCCCCGAGGTGGTCGAGGACGGCAGGACCGGCCTGCTCTCGCCCCCCCGCGACCCGCGCCGCTTCGCCGACGCCCTGCTCCAGGCTTTGTCCGACGGCGGCGGGACGCGGCGGCGCGCGCAGGCCGCGCTCGACCATGTCCGGGGCTTCAGCCTGGCGGCGGCGGGGGAAAAGATGGAGAATCTCTATCTGGAGCTGGCCGCCCGATGACTTCGACCCTGAGCGCCGTGCTGATCACCCGCGACGAGGCCCTCGACCTGCCCGCCTGCCTGGAGAGCCTCGCGGGCCTAGACGCCGAGCTCGTCGTGCTGGACGGCGGCTCCACCGACGGCACCCAGGATATCGCCCAGCGCTTCGGAGCCCGGGTCGAGCACCGGGAGTTCGACGCCTACGCCTCGCAGAAGCAGGCCGCCCTCGACCTGGCGAAGAACGAGTGGGTGCTCTCCATCGACGCCGACGAAAGGGTGAGCCCCGCCCTCCGGGACGAAGTGCGCCGCCTGCTCTCGGGAAGGCCGGAGCACGCCGGCTACGAGATCCCCTACGAAGTCGTCTTCATGGGCCGCGTCCTGCGCTTCGGGGGTTTGGGGGGCGAGCGCCACCTGCGCCTGTTCCGGCGCAGCGCGGGCCGCTTCGTGGGCGGGCGTCTGCACGAGGGCATCGAGGTGTCCGGCCCCGTCGGGCGTCTGCAAGGGCGCATGGTCCACATCCCCTACCGCGACGTCGACGAGTACCTCGACAAGCTGCGGCGCTACACGGGCTACGGCGCGCGCAAGCGCTTCGAGCAGGGCCGCCGCTTCAATCCTCTCCACCACCTGCTCCCCTTCTGGGAGTTCTTCGTGCGCGCCGTGCTCCGCGGGGGCCTGCTGGACGGCGGCCCCGGCCTGGCCTACGCCGCGCTCTCGTCGTTCCACACCTGGGTGAAATACCTGAAGCTCAAGGAGCTTGAGACGCCATGATCGAATACGCCCTCCCCCTCTCCTGCGCGGCGGCCGCCGCGGCCGTCTCGGCCCGCTGGAACTGGTGGCGCCCCCTGCGCCGCGGCCTGCCGGTGCTCATGTACCACAAGGTGGGCGTCCCGCCGCCCGCCTCGAAGCTCAAGAAGCTCACCGTCAGCCCCGAGGAGTTCCGCTGGCAGATGGGCTGGCTCAAGCGCCACGGCTACACGACCCTGCTCTTCCGCGAGATGCACGACATCCTCGAGGGGCGGCGCCCCTCCCCGGAGAAACCCGCGCTGGTCACTTTCGACGACGGCTACGCCAACAACGCCGAGATCGCCTTCCCCATCATGAAGGAGCTGGGGGTGAAGGGCAACATCTTCCTCGTCCACGACACCCTCGGCAAGGAGAACGACTGGCACGACCCCGCCACCGAGGCCCGGCTGAAGATGATGACCTGGGCGCAGGTGGACGAGCTGAAGGCCTCGGGCGTGATGGACTTCGGCTCGCACACGATGACCCACCTCAACTGCGCGGACGCTCCCATCGAAAAGGTGCGCGCGGAGATGGCCGAGGCGAAGGCGAAGCTGAAGGAGAGACTCGGCTTCGATCCGGTCTTCTTCGCCTACCCCTACGGCGCGGGCGCCTACCTGCCCAAGGTGCGCGAGGCGGCTTACCTCGCCGGCTACCGCTACGACTTCAGCGTCCGGCAGGGCATCGCCCCCTGGCCCTGGAAGATCGAGATGGGCCCCCTCCCGCGCCTCTTCATCCGCGGCGACGACAGCCGCTTCGATTTCCACCTCAACATGACCCGGGGGAAGGCCCGCTTCTGATGACCGACCAGGACCCGAAGAGGATCCTCGTCATCATGCTCAGGCGCATCGGCGACGTCCTGCTGACGACGCCGGCCCTGCGCGCCCTGCGCAAGGCCTTCCCGGGCGCCCTCATCGATTTCCTCGTCGAACCGCCTTCCGACCAGCTTCTGCGCGGCGAGACCGCCCTCTCGAACGTCCTGCGCTTCGACCGCTCGTTCTTCGGCACCCTCTCCTGGCTGGGCCGCGTGCAGGGCTACGACTGGGTGATCGACTACATGGGGAACCCCCGCACCGCCCTCCTGACCTGGGCAAGCCGCGCCCCCCTGCGCGCCGGCCCGGCCCAGGTCGCCCACCGCTGGGCCTACACCCACCCGATGAAGGAGTCCTCCGTCCCCTGCTACAGCGCGCTCGAGAAGATCCGCGTCCTGCGGGCCATCGGGCTCTTCCTGGACGAAACCGACTACTTCCCCGTCCTGAGCGTCCCGGCGGACGCCCGCCAGGCCGCCGAGCGGGCGGCCGCCGCCCTCCTGCCCGGCTCCTCCCCGCTGGTCGGCCTCGTGCCGGCGTCCCGCAAGGTCACGCGCCGCTGGCCCGCCCGGCACTACATCGAGCTGGGACGCCTGCTCAGGGACAAGCTCGCGGCGCGCCTGCTCGTCTTCTGGGGCCCGGGCGAGCGCGAACTGGCCGAGGAAGTCGCCCGCGGCATCGGCGCCGACGCCGCCCCGGCCCCGCAAGCCCCGGACCTCATGGACCTCGCGGCGGCCCTCAGCCTCTGCCGGATCGTCGTGACGAACTGCAACGGTCCCAAGCACATCGCGGCCGCCTGCGGCGTGCCGACGCTGACCGTGCACGGCTCGAGCGACCCGGCCTGCTGGAACCCGCCCGACCCCGTCCGGCACCCTTTCATCCGGCTGGAGAGCCTGCCCTGCATCGGCTGCCGCAAGAACGACTGCCCCCGCGGCCTGGAGTGCCTGGAAAAGCTCGAGCCGCAGGCGGTCTTCGAGGCCGCCGAACGCCTTTTGGGGATCCGCGCCGATGCCTGAGAAGACCCTGGCCGAACGCCGAGCCCGGCTCAAGGAGAGCGCCCTGGGCCGCCTCTTCCTGCGGGCCCTCTCGCTGCTCTACGGCTTCGGCGTGGCTTTGCGCAACGCGGGCTACTCCCTGCGCCTCCTGTCCTCCAAGCGCCTCCCCGTCCGGACGGTCTGCATCGGCAACCTCACGGTCGGAGGGACGGGCAAGACGACCGCGGTGCTGATGGCCGCGCAGGCCCTCTGCGAGCGCCAGATCAAGACGGCCATCCTCAGCCGGGGCTACCGCCGCGGCAAGGAGACGGGGGAGGTGCTCGCCCTGCTCGACTCCTCCGACCCGGCCTGGGACGAGGTCGGCGACGAGCCTTGGATGATGCACCGCCTGCTCAAGGGCCGGGATGTGCCCATCCTCGTCGCCGCGGACCGCTACAAGGCCGGCCTGGCGGCCGTCAAGTACTACGCCCCGCAGGTCGTGCTCCTCGACGACGGCTTCCAGCACCGGCGCCTGCGCCGCGACGCGGACATCGTCCTCGTAAGCGCCGTGGACCCCTTCGGCGGCGGGAGCCTGCTGCCTTTCGGAAACCTGCGCGAACCGCTCTCCGCCCTGGGCCGAGCGACCCTGGCCGTCATCACCCACGCCGACCGCGCGGACGCCGCGCGCCTCGAATTGATCCGCGCGGCCCTGAGCCGGGCCTGCCCCGGGCTCGCCATCGCCGAGGCCGTGCATCGCCCCGACTGCGTGCTCGACCTCAAGAGCGACGCCCGGCACGCGGTCTCCTGCCTGAAGGGCCGGTCGCTCACCTGCCTCTCGGGCCTGGGCGACCCGCAGTCCTTCGAGGAGAGCCTGCGCCGGGCGGGGGCCCGCCTCGGGCAAGTGTGGCGCTTCCCCGACCACCACCCCTACACCCTGCAGGACCTGCGCTCCATCGAGAACCTGCGCGGCCAGGACCCGATCGTCACCACCCTCAAGGACCTCCCCCGCCTGCCCGCGCAGTGGCGCGAAGTGCTCTCCGGCGAGGTGCTGGCCCTGGCGATCAAGATGGAGATCACCTCCGGCCTCAAGGACTGGGAGACGGCCCTTTTCGGCGACCATGTCAGGCACCGACCCGCTTAAAGCTTCGCTGGCCTTCTTCTGCCTGGCCCTGCCGCTCACTATCGCCGGAGCGAACCTGGGCTGGGGGCTCGCGCTGGCCGCGATGCTCTTCCTGGCCCGGGGCCGGCCGGGCTGGGAGGCCCTGCGCAGCCCGCTCGAGGCCCCGCTCTGGATCTACCTGGGCGTCTGCCTCGCCTCGGCCCTGCTGGGCGTGGACGCGGCGCACAGCCTGCGCGCCTTCCACAAGGAGGCGCACAAGCTCTGGCTCTACTACCTCCTCGCCTTCGCCTTCGCCTGGGCGTTGAGCGCCGAAGGCCGCGCTTTGCGCACGCTCCTCCTCTCCCTTTCCGCCGGCTTCGCCGCGGCCGCCCTCCTCGGCTGCGGGCAGTGGCTGGCCTCCGCCCTCGGCCCCGGCGCGCTGGGCCGGGCGCACGCCTTCGTCCACCCGGTCACCTACGGCGAGCAGATGGCCGTCGGCTTCCTGGGGGCCTTCGCGTTCCTGCTCAGCCCCTCCGAGGAGACCTCCAGCGGGCGGGGCCGGCGCGCGGTCTGGGCGCTGGCCGCCCTGCTCGGCGCGGCCCTGCTGCTCTCGAACACCCGCGGCGCGGCGCTCGGCGCCGCGGCGGGGGCCGCGGCCGTCCTCTTCTTCACGAAAGGCTGGCGGCGCTGGAGCGTCCTGGCGGCGGCGGTCTTCGCCGCCGTCGTCGCCGTGATGGAGGGACTGGCCATGCTCTCGGGACGCTCCCTCGTCGGCGAGTTGACGGGCTCCGCGCCCTCCCAGAACCAGCTCATGCGTCTGACGCTCTGGAGCGTGGCCTGGAGCATGGCCGCCGACCACCCCTGGACGGGCGTCGGGCTGGCCAACTACCGGACCGCCTTCAACACGTACTACGGCGGCCCCCTCGACGGCCGGGAGACCACCTGGGGGGACGCGCACAACCTCTTCTTCCACCAGCTCGCCGAGCGGGGCCTCCTGGGCCTGGGGGCGCTGCTGCTCCTGCTCGGGGTTCTTTGGTGGAGGGCCTTTCAGCGCGCTCGAGAGGATGCCGGCGCCCTCAACCTCTGGGCCCTCGGGACGGCCACGGCCCTGCCGGTCATGAGCCTGACCGAGAGCGCCCTCCAGGTCGAACTGGTCTGGATGCTCGTCTGGACAATCTGGCTGCTGGCCGAGGCTCAGCACCGCCGGCGGAGGACGGCATGAAGCATCCAGTTATATTCCTGGACCGCGACGGGACGCTCATCTACGACCGCCCCGGCTTCTACCTCCGGCGCCCGGAGCAGGTGCGGCTCTACCGCTTCACGGCCGAGGCGCTGCGCCTCCTGCGCCGGGCGGGCTTCAAGCTCGTCGTCGTCTCCAACCAATCCGGCATCGGCCGCGGCTATCTGGGTCTGGAGATGCTCCGGCGCATCCACCTCCGGCTGAAGGCCGAGTTGAAGGAGCGCGGGGCGAGGCTCGACGGCTTCTACTTCTGTCCGCACCATCCCGACGACGCCTGCCGCTGCCGGAAGCCCTCTCCGTTTTTGGCGCTCAAAGCCGTCCGGGAACTCGGGCTGACCCTGAAGGGCTCCTTCGTGGTCGGGGACAAGAAGGCCGACGCGGACCTCGCCCGGGCGCTCGGCGTCCCCTCGGTGCATCTGAAGACCGGCCACGGGCGCTCGCAGCGGGAGCGCTACGGCCCTCGGCTGGGCGCGACGCACCGCTCGCCCCACCTGCTCGCGGCCGCCCGCTGGATCCTGAGGCGCTCATGAGGCTCACCCGGCTCGGCTGGACCGCCCTCGCCGTCTTCCTGCTCTTCTTCGCCCACCCGCGCTCCCTTTGGCTCAACAACCTCGGCCTGCTCATCCTGCTCTGGGGCCTGGCCCTCCGCCTCCGGGCGGCGGGAACGGCTCAGCCTCCCCCCGCCCTGGGCACGCTCCTGATCGCCCTCGCCTTCGCGCTGATGTGCACCTCGCTGAGGCATTGGTTCTCCTCCCTGCTCGTCTGGGCGGCCTTCGCGGCCTTCCTCAAGCGCTTCCCTCGCGGGCCGCTAGAGGGAGCCTGGCCGAGCGGCGATTTCTCCTGGGACCTCGCCGTGCGCGCCGGAGAGAAGCGGGTTTTGATCCTCGTCCTGGCCGCGGCCTTCTATCTTCGCTTCAAGATGGTGTACACATGGTGACGACCCTGCTGCTGCTCGCGCTGACCTTGCCGGCCGCGGCCGAGGAGGCGGTCATTGTCTCGTCTTTGCCCCTGAGCGGCGCGGCGTTCCCCTCCCCGCAGGAGCTCGTGCGCGGGCCCGCGGCCTTCCCGCCGGGGACGGTCGTCCCCGCCTGGTTCCCCGAGGCGCTCGAGTTCGAGATCAAGTGGGGCCTTCTCATGGTCGGCTGGGCGTCCCTGAGGATGCAGGAGGTCGTGGATTTCGCCGGGACGCCGGCCTTCCGCATCGTCTCCGAGGCCTGGTCCAACAAGTTCTGCGACGCCTTCTACAAGGTGCGGGACATCAACGAGTCGTGGATCCGCACCTCCGACCACGCCTCGCTGGGCTACTCGAAGAAGCTGAGGGAAGGGCAGTTCTTCCGCGACGAGTGGGTGCGCTTCGACTACCCGGGCAACACCTTCACCTCGCACAAGATCGACCGCGACGGCACGGTGACCCCCTCGAGCGGGACCATCCCGGGGACCGTGCAGGACATCCTCTCGAGCGTCTACTTTATCCGGCCCAAGGCGCTCAAGGTGGGCGAGGAGGTCATCCTCGACGTCAACGACAAGTCCAACTGGCCTCTCGTCGTCCGGGTCGTCCGCAGGCAGAAGATCACCGTCCCCGCGGGGACGTTCAACACCGTCCTCGTCGAGCCCGCCCTGCGCAAGGAAGGGCTCTTCATCCAGAAGGGCAAGAAGCTCGAGATCTGGCTGACCGACGACGAGAGGCACATGCCGGTGCTCATGCGCGTGGAGGTCTTCTTCGGCCACATCTCGGCGTACCTGAGGAAGATCGGGAAGTAGCTTGAGCTTCAGGCTCCGCGCCGCTCTCGTCGCCGGGGCCGCCCTGCTCGTCTACGGCCTCACCCTCGCCGCCGCCCCCTTCTACGACGACCAGGTCTTCATCCAGGGCAACCCCCTCTTCGACATGCCCTTCGGGACCTTCCTGAGCGCCCTCGTCTCGCGCGGCTACTTCCTCCTCACGGGCGAGCGCACCTGGCAGCCCCTGGTGACCCTCTTCCATTACTTCACGCACGAGCGCGCGTGGCTCTTCCGCCTGGCCGGCATCCTCCTCCACGCCCTCAACGCCGTCCTCGTGACCTTCTACGCCCGCCGCCTCCTCAAGGACGACGCCCGGGCCCTGCTCGCGGGCCTGCTCTTCGCCTTCTTCCCGCCGAGCACCGAGGCCGTCGCCGTCTCCGCCTTCAAAGGCCATCCCGCCGCCTTCGCCTTCATCCTGGCGGCCCTGCTGGCCTGGGAGGCCGAGAGCGTCCTGGTCTACGTCTTCTTCGCCCTCGGCCTGCTCTGCAAGGAGACCGCCCTGCTCATCCCCGCCCTGGCCCTCCTGCGCCGGCGCCTGAAGCCGGCCCAGTGGGCGCTCTTCGGAGCCATCGCCCTGGCCTACCTGGGGATCCGCTTCCTCTATCTTCTTCCCGTCCCGCCCGGCGGGCCGCTCGTCCCCGCGGGCAAGGCGAGCGTCCTCTCCTTCGGCTGGTACCTCCTCCGCCTGCTCTGGCCGCACCCCTTGTGCCTTGAGAGTTCCCTGCCCTCGGGCTGGACCTATCCTCTCATCGCGGCCCTTTACCTCGGCGCCCTGGCTTGCGCCCGGAACGCTCTCCTGGCCTGGGTGGGCTTAGGGCTCCTCCCCTTCCTGCATCTCGTGCCCTTCGCCAACTACAGCCCGGTAGCCGACCGCTATCTTTACCTTTCCGCGGCCGGCTTCTGCCTGCTCTTGGCGAGGCTCCCCAAGGCCGCCCTGGCCGCCGTCCTCGTCGCCTGGGGCGCGCTGAGCCTCCAGCGCAACGCGCTCTACTCCGACCCCGAGGGACTCGCGGAGCAGACGGCCGCCTGCGCCCCGCGCAATCCCCGCGCCCAGGCCATGCTCGGCGGATTCTACGCGGACCGAAAAAGGGACTTCCCGAAAGCCCTGGCCTGCTTCGAGCGGGCCTTCGCCCTCGACCCGTCCTACCGCACCCGCCTCGACGAGCCCGGCTTGAGCCATATCGAAGGAGCGCCCTATATCCTGGGCTCGCTGAAGCTGGCCTTGGGAGACGCCTCTGGAGCCGAAGCCCTCCTCCGCAAAGGGCTGGAGGAAGGCCTCGGCCACCCCGACGCGCTCAAAGCCAGGCACTCAGCCGCCCTGCTGCTGATGGAGCGGGAGAAGGCCGCCCGTTCCCGGCGAAAACGCTGAATTATGTATACTTGATGAAAGGCCGGCATGGATAAAGACTTCCCCTCCGCCAAGCGGCTGCTCAGCATCATCGACAGGTTCCCGGGCAAGAGCGTCCTCGTCCTGGGAGACCTCATGCTCGACCAGTTCATCCGCGGCAAGGTCCTCCGCATCTCTCCCGAGGCCCCCGTGCCCGTGGTGAACGTCCGCGAGGAGAGCCACCTGCCCGGCGGCGCGGGGAACGTCTGCTGCAACCTGGCCGCCCTGGGCGCGAAGCCCGCCGTGTTCGGCGTCGTGGGCGCCGACGCCGCCGGAGAGCACCTGCTCGAGGACCTCGCCGAGCGAGGCGTGGACGTCGGCGGCGTCCGCAGGGACGCCTCCCGCGTGACCACCCAGAAGGTGCGGGTCATCGCCGAGCACCAGCAGGTCGTCCGCTTCGACCGCGAGGCGCCGGGGCACCTCTCGTCGCACACCCTTTCCCTCCTCAGCGAGCAGCTCGCCGAGCGGGTGAAGAGCGCGCACGCCCTCGTCATCTCGGACTACGGCAAGGGCGTCGTCACCCCGCTGGTCGTCCAGCGCGCCGTCCGCGCGGCCCACCGCAGGGGCATCCCCGTGGTCGTGGACCCCAAGGTCGAGCACTTCCACCGCTACAAGGGCGTCGACTGCATGACCCCCAACACCCAGGAGGCCTGGCAGGGCATGCGGACCCTGCCTCCGGCCGACGAGCCCGCCCTCCGGGCCCTGGGCCGCAGGATCCTCAAGGCTTTGCGCGTCCGATTCCTCCTCATCACCCGCGGAGAGAAAGGCATGTCTTTGTTCCAGCACGGCAAGCCCGTGCGCGACATCCCCACCCAGGCCAAGGAAGTCTACGACGTGACGGGCGCCGGGGATACCGTCACGAGCGTGATGGCCCTGGCCCTCGCCTCCGGCGCCGCCCCCTTCGAGGCCGCCGTGGTCTCGAACGCCGCGGCCGGCGTCGTGGTCGGCAAGCTGGGGACGGCGACGGTCAGCCTCGCCGAGCTGAAGAGCGCCGTCCGCCGATGAAGACCACCCTCGTCGTCATCCCGGCCCGGCTGGCCTCGACCCGCCTGCCGGGCAAGGTGCTCAGATCCCTGGGGGGACGCCCCGTCGTCGAGTGGTGCCGCCAGGCCGCGCTCAAGGCCGGCATCGGCCCGGTCGTCGTCGCCACCGACCACCCCGAGGTGCTCCGGGCCGTGGAGGCCCGCGGAGGGACGGCCGTCCTGACGTCCGAGGACTGCCGCTCGGGCACCGACCGCGTCCACGCCGCCCTGCGCGTCCTCGAGCGGGCGCACCGGCGGCGCTACGAGTTCATCGTCAACCTCCAGGGCGACGAGCCCTTCATCCAGCCCTCCACGGTCCGGGGGGTGGCCGAGCTCCTCTGGAAGGGCGCCCCCATGGCCACCGCGGTCGTTGCGACGGCCGACCCCCGCGAGGTGCGCGATCCCAACGTGGTCAAGGTCGCTTTGGCCGCCAGCGGCCGCTGTTTGTATTTCTCCCGGGCCCCCATCCCCTTCAAGCGCCCGCACAAGGACGGCGGCGACGGGCCCGCGCCGGCTTTCCGGCACATCGGCATCTACGGCTATTCCCGCAAGGCGTTGGAGCGCTTCGTGAGTCTGCCGCCCTCGGGGCTCGAGAAGCTCGAGAGCCTGGAGCAGCTGCGCGCCCTCGAGGACGGCATGGCCATCTTCGCCTGCCGCACGCGCGAGCGCGTCCTCGCCATCGATACCGCTGCGGACCTGCGCAGGGCCTCGCATCGACTCAAGGCCCAGGAGCGCCATGTCGCCTAAGTTCATCTTCGTGACGGGAGGAGTCGTCAGCTCGCTGGGGAAGGGCATCAGCGCGGCGTCGCTCGCGAAGCTGATGAAGAGCCGCGGCCTCTCGGTGACCTGCGTGAAGTGCGACCCCTACATCAACGTCGACCCCGGCACCATGAACCCCTACCAGCACGGGGAAGTGTTCGTCACCGACGACGGCGCCGAGACGGACCTCGACCTCGGCCACTACGAGCGCTTCCTCGACGTGGACTTCAGCCGCCAGAACAACTTCACCGCCGGGCAGGTCTACGAGACCGTCATCACCCGCGAGCGCCGCGGGGACTTCCTCGGGGCGACCGTCCAGGTCATCCCGCACATCACCGACGAGATCAAGCGGCGCTTCCAGGCCGCTTCCAAGGGCGCGGACATCGTCATCATCGAGATCGGCGGCACGGTGGGCGACATCGAGAGCCTGCCCTTCCTGGAAGCCGCGCGCCAGCTGGCGTTGGACCTCGGCAAGGACAATGTCCTCTTCATCCACGTGACGCTCCTGCCCTTCATCAAGGCCTCCGAGGAGCTCAAGACCAAGCCCACCCAGCACTCCGTCGGCAAGCTCCGCGAGATCGGCATCAACCCGGATATCATCATCTGCCGCTCCGAGCGCCCCGTGTCGGCCGAGCTCAAGGCCAAGATCTCCCTCTTCTGCAGCGTCCACCGCGACGCCGTGGTCGAGGCCCCGGACGCCGCGACCATCTACGAGGTCCCGCTCCTCTTCCAGCGCCAGGCCCTCGACGAGCAGGTGCTGATGCTCCTGCGCAAGCGCGCCCCGACCCGGGACATGGAGACCTGGCGGGCCCTGGTCGAGAAGATCAAGAACCCTCGCCGCGAGGTCGCCATCGCCCTGGCGGGGAAGTACACCGAGCTCAAGGACGCCTACAAATCCGTCCACGAGGCCCTGCTGCACGGCGGCATCGCCAACGACGCCCGCGTCCACGTCCGCTACGTGGACGTCCAGTCTCCCCGCCTCGAAGCGGACCTGGAGGGCATGCACGGCATCCTCGTCCCCGGAGGGTTCGGCGACCGCGGCATCGAGGGCAAGCTCAGGGTCATCCGCTACGCGCGCGAGCGAGGCGTCCCCTTCTTCGGCCTCTGCCTGGGCCTCCAGCTCACGGTCATCGAGTTCGCCCGGAACGTGCTGGGCCTCGCGGGCGCGAACTCCACCGAGTTCGACCCCAAGACCCGCCACCCCGTCATCGACCTGCTTCCCGAGCAGAAGCGGGTGAAGGACAAGGGCGCCTCGATGCGCCTGGGGGCCTACTCCTGCGCCCTGCGCAAGGGGACGCTCGCCCAGCGGACGTACGGCGCCGCCCTGGTCCACGAGCGCCACCGCCACCGCTTCGAGTACAACAGCCGCTTCCGCCAGGCTCTGGAGAAGGCGGGGCTCCTCGTCTCGGGCGTCCACGCCCCCAAGAACCTCCCGGAGATCGTCGAGCTCAAGGGCCACCCCTGGTTTTTGGCCGTGCAGTTCCACCCGGAGTTCAAGTCCCGGCCGGAGCGCCCGCATCCGCTCTTCGCCGGCTTCGTCGGCGCCGCGCTCGAGCGCGCGCAGGAAGCCCCTCTCGCCCATGCCAAGCAATAGGCCCGTCCGCATCGCGAAGCTCACCGCCTCCAACGAGGGCCCCCTCGTCTTCATCGCGGGGCTCTGCGCCCTCGAATCCGCCGAGCTGCTCGGCCGGGTCGGCCGCGCCCTGAAGGCCGCCTTCGCCAGGGCGGGGGCGCGCTGGGTGCTCAAGTGCAGCTTCGACAAGGCCAACCGCTCCTCGCGCAAGTCCTTCCGAGGCCGCGGCCTCGCCTACGCCCTGGAAGCCTTCGCCAAGGTCAAGGCGGAGCTTGCGATTCCCCTCCTCACCGACATCCACGAGCCCTGGCAGGCCGAGCAGGCCGCCCGGGTCGCCGACGTCCTCCAGATCCCGGCCTTCCTCTGCCGCCAGACCGACCTCGTGGTCGCGGCCGCCAGGACCGGCGCCGCCGTGAACATCAAGAAGGGGCAGTTCCTCGCCCCCTGGGACATGCGCAACGCCGCGGACAAGGCCGCCTCCGCCGGCTGCCGCCGCCTCCTCCTGACCGAGCGCGGCTCGAGCTTCGGCTACGGGAACCTCATCGTGGACATGCGCTCCCTGAGCGTCCTGCGGGGTCTCGGCTGGCCCGTGGTCTTCGACGCGACCCACGCCTGCCAGCTCCCGGGTGCGCTCGGCGAGGCGACCGGCGGAGAGAGCCGTCACATCCCGGTCCTCGCCCGGGCCGCGGTGGCCGCCGGGGTCGCCGCCGTCTCCTTCGAGACGCACCCCGACCCGAGCCGCGCCCTCTCCGACGGCCCGAACAGCCTCCCCCTCTCGCAGGTCGCCCGCCTCGCGAAAGACCTCGTCGCCATCGACCGCCTCGTCAAAAGGATGACCCTATGAAGTGTCTGAACTGCCAGCAGGAGAACAAGGACGCCGCCAAGGTCTGCAAGCGCTGCGGCCGGGACCTCGCCATGCCGCCGGCCTGGTTCCCGGACTGGAAGTGGCACGCCCGCACGCTCGGCCTCATCTACGCCTGCGTGACGGTCCTCTATTTCGCCGTGGACTTCGCCCTGCGCCAGCTGCCCAAGCCCTACCACATCCGTAGGATCCCCGCGGAGATGACGCCCTGGCTCAAGCGCTGACGGCTCCCCTATTGGCCGCCCTGCTCCTAGCCGCGGCTTGCGCCGAGAAGGAGCCGCTGGCCCGCGAGGACACCGCGCAGACCCTGGAGGACTTCTCCATGATGCAGAGCGTCTCGGGCCGCAAGGCCTGGGCGCTGAGCGCGCCGAAAGCCCACCTGATGTCGGCCGGCTCCGCCCTCCTCTCGAAGCCGAGGATCGAGCTCTACCGGAACGGGAAAGTGACCTCCACCGCCGAAGGCGATGAGGCCATCGTCCGGGAAGGCTCCCAGGACTTCATGCTGCGCGGCGGCGTGAAGATCTTCTCCCCCTCGGAGAAGGCGACGCTCACGACCGACCGCTTGCGCTACGTGGCGAAGACGTCCCGCTTCCAGACCGACTCCGAGGTGACCCTCGTGCGCCCCGGCGCCGTCCTGAAGGGCAAGGGCCTCGACGCGGACTCCTCGCTCTCCGAGATCCGCATCCGCCAGATGGAGACGAAGCTCTCGAGATGACCTGCGCCGCGGCCCTCCTGCTCCTCCTCCTGGCCTGCCCGGTCTCCTCCGAGGAGAAAGGCTCTCTGGTCGGGACGACCGTCCGAAGCAAGGAGTACGTCATCCGGAGGGCCCCCCGCAAGCAGGAGGAGTTCATCGGCGAGGTGTCCTACCGGCACGGCATCCGCTCGGTCAGCGCCGAGTGGGCGCTCTTCGATCACGACGCGGAGTCCTGGAAGAGCCGCGGCCGCATACGGGCCGAGGACCGGCTCAAGGACGGCAGCGTCCTGGTCCTGACGGGCGAGGAGGCCTCCCACTCCCTCAAGACCGGCCTGGGCGAACTGCGGCCGATGGAAGGCGGCCGGGTGCTTTTGACCCGGACGGCCGGCGGGTTCGACGCCGGGCAGGCCAGCGCCCGCCGCCTCCGCTGGGACGAGAAGGCGGGGACCGTACGGCTTTTGGAAGACGTCCGGGTGGAGAGCGCCTTCGGGGACGCCTCCGCCCGCAGCGCGCTCTACCGCCGCTCCGACCGGAGCATGACCCTCACCGGCGGGCGCCCCTTCGCAGCCCCCCGCCAGCCCGGCTGGACGGCCGCCGTCCAGGCCGACGAGATCCGCGCCACCGAGCAGCCCGAGGTGCTGAGCGCCTCGGGGACGGTGCGGGGCTGGCTGCATTTCGTCAAGGAGGCCGAGGCGTCCGACGACACCAGGAGCTTCTGGCGGTTCTGGAGGCCCAAGCGGCGATGAGGCTCCAGGCCCACGACCTCGTGAAGAACTACGGCGACCGCCAGGTGGTCAAGGGCGTCTCGCTGGAGGTCCGCTCGGGGGAGATCGTCGGCCTGCTCGGCCCCAACGGAGCGGGCAAGACCACGACCTTCTACAGCGTCGTCGGCTTCATCCGCCCCGACGGGGGGGCCGTCCTCCTGGACGACACCGACGTCACCCAGCTGCCGATGTACCAGCGCGCCCGCAAGGGCCTGGGCTACCTCGCCCAGGAGCCCACGGTGTTCCGGGGCCTGAGCGTGGAGGAGAACCTGCGGGCGGTCCTCGAGCGCACCATCCCATCGAAGCTCGAGCAGATGCGCCAGGTCAAGGACCTCCTCGAGGAGTTCGGGCTCTGGAAGCTGCGCCACCAGCTCGCCTGGACGCTCTCGGGCGGCGAGAAGCGGCGCCTGGAGATCGCCCGCGCGATGATCCAGGATCCCAAGATCATCCTGCTCGACGAGCCCTTCGTCGGCATCGACCCGATCACCGTGGGCGAGCTCAAGGGGATGATCTTCAAGCTCCGCGAACGCGGGATCGGCTTCCTCATCACCGACCACAACGTCCGCGAGACCCTGCCCATCATCGACCGCGCCTACCTGATCTTCGACGGCAAGCTCCTGCTCGAAGGCACGTCCAAGGAGCTTTTGGCCGACGAGAAGGCCCGCGAGATCTACCTCGGCAGGGATTTCAAGATGTAGCAGGAGCCCCCCATGAGACCCCCCCTCGCCGTCCTTTGCCTGCTCTGCGCCCTGGCCGCCTGCGCCCACAAGGCCCCGCCCCGGGAGCGCCTCGTCGCGGCCGTCATGCCCTTCTCCTGCGCCGCCTCCGAGGCCGAGCACGCCGAGGAGGCCAAAGGCCTCGCCGACGCCCTGACCGTGGCGCTCGTCCGCTCCGGGCGTCTGCGCCTCGTCGAGCGCGACCGGGTGGACGCCCTCCTGAGCGAGGCCCGGTTCGACCTCTCCGGCGCCGTGGACAGCGCCAGGGCCGCGCAGATCGGCAAGCAGCTCGGCGCCGCCGCCGTCGTCCTCGGCTCGATCACCTCCGTGGCGCTCCGGGAGGAAGCCAGCTCGGGCGACTTCAGCGGGAAGTCCAAGCGCACCGTGGACGTCGAGATCCAGGCCCGCCTCGTGGACGTGCAGACCGGCGAGCTGCTCGCCGCCGGCCGCGCCACGGGGAGCGCCAAGAGCGTCGAGAAGCACGCCATCTCGGGCGACCCCGGCCAGCTGGCCGAGCCCCCGGCCCTGGTGCTCAAGGCCCTGCAGGGCCTGCCCGACAAGCTCGCCAAGGACCTGCTCAAGACCCTGCGCTGAAGCCAAGGGCCCGGCGCCCGCTGGGCCCTCTGCCTGACTCCCGCTGGGCCCAAGGGCACTGCCCCTGTCCCTCCCGGCCTGTTATATCCCTGGGTAGAATGGCACGCGCGAGGCTCTCGCCGCTGGCTGCCGGGGTGCTCCTCCTGTTCGGGGAGTGCGCCCCTGCCTGGTCTCAGACCCTCCAGCACGCCGCTCTCCAGCCCGCCGCCCCCGCCGCCGCCCTCGGCCTGCCCGTCCGCCTCGACCTCTCCTCCAAGCTCATCGGGTTCCCTTCGGCAGGGCTGAACCTCTCGAACACGGCCCTGCCGACGCTGACCCTGCCGAGGACGCAGACCCGAGCCACCCTCAGCGTCTCGGCGAACACCCCCCTCGCGGCCCAGGCCGTCGCGGCCAGAGCAAGCGCGCTCCAGGCTCCAGCCGCCGCCCTCCGGCAGGATCAGGAGCCGCTCCCCGCCCGCCTGGAGACCCTCCAGGAGGGCATCGCCAAGGACGCGGAGACGCTCTCCCAGTCCGAGGGCGAATCGGCCGGCGCAGGCGCCGAGAAGAGCTTCGCGCGTTTGACGGGCGTGCGGACGATCCCCTCCGCCCCGGAGGTCGAGGGGCTCTCTCCCGCCGCCGCGCCCTCATCCCTTGCGCCGTCGAGCCTCCAGCCCGCCGCGCGGCCCCCTGCCAAGGGCGTCCCCTCGCCCGACGCCAGGCTCAAGCGCAACGCGCGCCTCGCCCTGACCGCCACGGGCGTCTTCAAGATCGGCATGGAGGCGCTCAACATCGCCATGCCGCTTTTGGCTCTCACCTATTTCGGCAGCGCGGTCTGGATGGCCACGATGGCCGTGACCTGGGGCGCCTCGATGACCATCGCAAGCCTCTTCGCGGGCGGCGCCATCGACCGCACGCCGGTCAACAAGGTCATTTCGATTGCCATGGGGATGCAGTTCCTATCCGTCGCGGCCATCATCGGCCTGCTGCTCTCGGGCGCGGCGAGCCCCTTCCTCATGCTCCCACTCCACGCCGTCTCGGGCCTCGCGATGGGCGTCATCACGACCGCCCGGGACTGCATCCCCGCGCGTCTCCTGGGGCGCGACCACGGCGCGCTGAGCAAGTTCAACTCGAAGACGCACATCATCTACGAGATCGCCGGCACCCTCGCCCCGCTCGCGGTGGGCCTCCTCATCGCCAAGATCGGCCTGGTGGCGGGCCTCTTCATCCATCCGCCGGCCTACCTGCTGGCGGCCTTCCTCTTCTGGAAGATGGACCTGGGCGCGCCGCCGGCGGATCCGTCCATCGAAAAGAAGCCCTGGACTTGGGGCCGCCTGCTCGAGCCCTTCAAGAGGGTGGTCTCCGACGTCCGCCAGGGAGCCCGGGTGATGTCCAGCACGAAGGAGCTGCGCTGGCTGGGCTTCATGATCCTGGGACCGATGGTGGTGCACCGGGTCGTCGAGCAGATCATGGTGCCCGTCTTCACGAAGCTCATCCTGGGGAACCCTTCCAAGTCGGCCTTCATCGTGAGCGGCTCCAATTTCGGCGAGCTCCTCGGAGCGGCCCTCCTGCTCAGCACCCTGACCGCGGCGCAGAAGCAGAACCTGAAGCCCTCGCGCTACCGCTGGGTGCCCTGGATGGCGCTGGGCACCCTCGGGGTGTGGTCGCTCTCCATGCCGTGGGGGCTGGCCCTCGCGGTCCCCCTCTTCTTCCTCATGAGCCTGAGCTGGACGGCCAACGACATCAGCCTCACCTCCTATTTCCAGTCCCGCCTGCCCAAGGAATCCGCGGGCAAGACCGTGGGCTTCCTGATGGCGGCCGAACTCGGCCTCATCGGCATCTTCTCGTACCTGCTGGGCCTTCTCTTCGACTTCCTCCCCGTCGGCATCGGCATGCTGGCCGCGAACGCGGCCATGACCGTGCTGGCCTATTTCTTCTGGAAGGGCCAGAAGAAGCTGCGCGAGAACTCCCCGCCCAACCCCTGACGAGGGGACCTACTTCTTGACCTTGGCCCAGTAGTCGCGGAAGTCCTTGGGGGGCGGCGCGGTGTAGGAGACGGCCTTCCCGGTGCCGGGGTGCGTGAAGCGGATGCGCCAGGCGTGCAGCATCATCCGGGGCGGCGGCTCATGGCCCAGCGCCCGGAGGACGGCCCTCGGCTGGAGCCCGAACCACTCGGCGTCCCCCAAAACCGGGTGCCCGACGGCGGCCAGGTGCGCTCGGATCTGGTGGGTCCGGCCCGTCTTGGGCTCGGCGCTGACCAGACTCACGCCCCGCCCCGGGGAATACGCCCGGAAGAGGGTCTGCGCCTCCCGTCCCCACTGCGTGACCCGCACGCGCCGTACGCCCGAGATGCGCCCCACCGGCGCGTCCACCGTAGTGGAAGCCATCTCGCCCAGCACGATGGCCCGATAGACCTTGTGCACCTCCCGTTCCCGGAAGGCGGCGTGGAGGGCGGCTTGCGCCGCCGGCGTCTTGGCCACCAGCAGGACGCCGCTGGTCTGCCGGTCCAGGCGGTGGACGAGCCCGCAGCGCTCGAGCCCCCTGGAGGTCTCCGGTCGCTGGGCGAGCAGGAGCCCGGCCAGGTTGGGCTCGTGCTCGGTGAGCGCCGCCTTCGGGGAGGCCACCCAGCTCTCGCCGAGCGGATGCATGAGCAGGCCCGCCGGCTTGTGCAGGACGAGCAGGTGGCGGTCCTCGTGGAGGATCCAGGGAGCGATGGGCTGTTCGCTCCAGGAAGACTCCGGCCAGGCCAGCTTCACGAGCTCGCCGGTCTGCAGGCGGTAATCCGGCTGGCGCCGGACGCCGTCGACGAGCACGCAGCCGCGCTCGATGAGCTCCTTGAGATAGCTCCGGCTGAAGCCCTCCACCTTGTCGGCGACGAAGCGGTCGAGGCGCAGGCCGCCCATCTCCACGAGCAGGATGTCCTCTTTGCGGGTCATCGGGCCCTCCAGCCTCTCTTCGCCAGGATCGCCGAGGCGGCGAGCAGGCAGGCGAGGGCGACCCACTGCGACACCGACATTCCGAGGAGGAAGCCGCCGCGCGGATCCCCCCGATAGAGCTCGGTGAGGAAGCGCAGGACGGCGTAGCCCCCCATGTAGGCGAGAGCGGCCGTCCCCGGGCGCAGTTCCTTGCGCTCGATGCGCGGGAGCAGGCGCGAAACGCCCCACGCGAGGGCCAGGTCGCCCGCCGACTCGTAGAGCTGGACGGGGTGCAGGGGCACTCCCCGCAGGCCGCCCGAGACCAGGCACTCCGGATGGGTGAAGCTCACGGCCCAGGGCAGGGCCGAGGGAGCCCCCGAGCAGCAGCCCGCCATGAAGCACCCCAGCCGCCCCACCGCGTGCCCGAGCGGCAAAGCCACGCCGAAGTAGTCCGCCATGTCCAGGTACGGCCGTCCCAGCTGGCGGGCGGCCGGGATGCCCGCGAGCGCCGCCCCCAGGAAGCCTCCGTAGAAGACGAAGCCGTAGCGGAAATCGCGGATGAGCCTCAGCTCGCCCGAGACGACGGCCCGCCACTCGACCGCCCAGTACATCAGCTTGCCGCCGAGGATGGCCCCGAAGAACAGCCAGTAGACGAGCGTCCAGAAGCGGGACTCGTCGACGCCCAGCTGCTTGCGCTTCGAGTTGAGGTAGAGGATGCCCGCGAGATAGCCCGCCGCCACCAGGACGCCGTAGGTCGCCAGGTGGAAAGGGCCGAGCTGGATCAGCGTGGGGAACATGAGAGGGCCTTGCGGGGCGCGGCGAAGGTGTCCAGGGGTCTCGCCGGGACCCCGCGGGAGCGGCAGCGCCGCAGGAGATGCCCCCGGGCGAAGGCCAGGTCCGCGGCCTGGGCGGCGGGCAGATCGCTCGTCCCGTCCCCGGCGAAAAGGACACGGCGGCCCCGGCGCCGGTGGTGCAGCACGCGGGAGCGCTTGAACTCGGCCAGGGTCGCACCCCGCAGGTAGCGGTAGTCGAGGCGGAGCCCGGCCGTCGCCCGGGTCGCCTTCGCGCGGAAGCGCTTGAGGCCCGGGAAGCCCCAGCGCCTGAGCAGCGGATCGAGATAGAGGTCGATGCCGCCGCTGACGACCTCGACGGGGATGCCTGTCTCCAGACACCAGCGCAGGAAGCCCACGGCTCCCGGCCGGGGCTTGGCCCTCTTGAGGATGAAATCCCGCAGGTCCTTGAGGGGGCCGCGCACGAGCCTGAATTTCTCCCGCATCCAGCGCTCGGTGCTCACGCCAGGATGATAGGAGGAGAGCACCTCTTTCTCCGAGAGGCCGCCGAACTCGAGCAGGAGCGCGTCCGACAGGTCGGAGACGGTCAGCGTCCCGTCGAAGTCCAGCAAAACGGCCCAGGGGCGCCGCATCAGACTCCGGACTCCTCTAAAAAACGCTCCAAGGTCAGCCGGCCGGCGGCGGCGAGATAGGGGTTGGCGGCCTTCTCCTTCCCGAGCGGAGCGCTGGACTCGCCTCCATAGTTGTGGCCGGGGTAGACGACCAGGTCGTCGGGCAGTTCCAGCAGGCGCCGCAGGCTCCGGTAGAGGTCCGCCGGGTCGCCGCCCGGCAGGTCGACCCGGCCGCAGCAGCCGATGAAGAGGGTATCGCCGGTGAGCAGGCAGCCCGGCGCCTGCACGCACTGCGAGCCCCGCGTGTGCCCCGGGGTGTGCAGCAGGCGCGCCTCGACCGAGCCCAGGCGCAGCGCCTCGCCGTCGGAGGTCTCGTGGAGCTGCTTCCCGGCGCCCTTGACGTAGGGGGCGTCTTCCCGATGGACGAGGACGGGCACGGCGGCGCGCGCCAGGATCTCCGGCACCCCCTCGGAGTGGTCGAAGTGGTGATGGGTGAGGATGACCGCGCGCAAAGAAAGGCCCGCCTCCTCGACGGCCCGGAACACGGCCGGGACGTCCCAGGCGGGGTCCACCACGGCGCACTCCTTCGCCTGCGCGTCGCCGAGCAGGTAGATGAAGTTCTCCATGGGGCCCAGACGCAGCTGTTTGAGGAAGACGCTCATCGTTTCTTCTTCTTCGGAGGCTCGAAGAGGTAGACGTACTCGTCCTTGCGGCGGTAGTCGATCACGTCCCGCGCCGCCTTCTCGAGGGCCCGCTCGTCCTTGCCGATGGCTCCGGTCTGCCTGCGAAGGTCGCGCTCCTCCTCTTTGAGGTGCGCGATCTCCCGGTTGAGCTTGCGCAAGAGCAGGGTCTGGCGCACCAGGCGGCGGAAGCCGCTGTTGCCGAACAGGAGCCCGGCGGCCAGCAGAACAAGAAAAACGACGGCCCAGCGGCGCTTCAGCCAGGCGGAGGCCGAAGCGCCGCTGGGCATCAGGTCAAGCGCAGCAGCAGGCGCAGGTCACGCGGGCCGGCTTGAAGGCCCGGTCCTTGGCGTAGACCGCCTTGCGGCCGAGCTCTCCGTGGATGCGCAGCAGCTGGTTGTACTTCGCGAGGCGCTCGGAGCGGCAGGGCGCGCCGGTCTTGATGGCGCCGGTGTTCAAGGCCACCGCGAGGTCGGCGATGTAGGCGTCCTCGGTCTCCCCGGAGCGGTGCGAGATGACGGTGGAGAAGCCCGACTCGTGCGCCCGCAGGACGGCCCCGACGGTCTCCGTCACGGTGCCGATCTGGTTGAGCTTGATGAGGATGGCGTTCGCCGCCCGCTCGCAGATGCCCCGCTCGAGGCGCTCGAGGTTGGTGACGAAGATGTCGTCGCCGATGATGCGCGCCCTGGAGCCGATGGAGGCGGTGAGCTGGCTCCAGCCGTCCCAGTCGTCCTCGGCGAGAGGGTCTTCGAGGGAGAGGAAGGGGTACTTGGACAGCCAGGAGGCGTAGACCTCGGTGAGCTTCCCGCTGGAGAGGCTCTTCTTGTCGAAGCGGTAGACGCCGTCCTTATAGAACTCGCTGGCGGCCGCGTCGAGGGCGAGCTTCACGGCCCCGGAGTGCCCGGCCTTCTCGATGGCCTCGAGGATGGCCTCGACCGCCTGGGCGTTCGAGGAGAACTTCGGGGCGAAGCCGCCCTCGTCGCCCACCGCCGTCACCTGGCCCCGGGAGGCGAGGAGCTTCTTGAGGTGCTGGTAGACCTCGGCGCCCATGCGCATCGCCTCGGGGAAGGAATGGGCCCCCACCGGGACGATCATGAACTCCTGGATGTCGAGGCCGCTGTCGGCGTGCTTGCCGCCGTTGATGATGTTCATCATCGGGGCCGGGAGGACGTACTCCTTGTCCTTGATGCCGTACGTCTTGCGCAGGTGCTGGTAGAGGGGCTTCCCGGCCGAAGCGGCCGCCGCGCGGGAGACGGCCATGGAGACGCCGAGGATGGCGTTGGCGCCGAACTTGGACTTGGCCGGGGTGCCGTCGAGCCGGACCATCTTCGCGTCCACGGCCTCGAGATCGTCCGCGTCCATCCCCTTGACGGCCTTGAAGAGGGTCGAGACGTTGTTGACCGCCTTGAGCACGCCCTTGCCCAGGAAGCGCTTCGCGTCGCCGTCGCGCAGTTCCAGGGCTTCGTGCTCGCCGGTCGAGGCGCCGCTCGGCACCGCCGCGCGCCCGAACGAGCCGTCCGAGAGGAGCGCGTCCACCTCGACCGTGGGGAAGCCCCGGGAGTCGAGGATCTCACGCGCGGAAATCGTCTTGATCTTGGCCATGCTATCGCTTCTCCTTGGCGAACACGATCTTCTTGCCCTCCGCCACCAGGGCGTCCACGTCCTTCTTGTTGAAAGCTTCCACGTAGAGCCGCACGACGGGCTCGGTGCCCGAGAGGCGCAGACCCAGCCAGCGGCCGTCCTTGAGCACGAACTTGAAGCCGTCCGTCTCGTCGATGCGCCACACCGACGCGCCGCCCAGCACCGTCGGGGGCTTGAGCTTGAGGCGGTCGTTGAGCTCCTTCGCGAAGACCAGGTTCTCCAGATGGAAGTTCACCCGGACGTTGTGGAAGGCGCCGTGCTTCTTGTGGAGCTCCTCGCGGATCTTCGCGAGGGGCTTGCGCTCGAAAGCCACGAGCTCGGCCATGAGCAGGCAGGCGAGCGGCCCGTCCTTCTCGGGCACGTGGCCGGCGATGGAGAGGCCGCCGGACTCCTCGCCGCCGATGAGGAAGCCGCCGCCCCGCAGGAGGTCGCCGATGAACTTGAAGCCCACCGGCGTCTCGCGCACGCGCAGGCCGTGGGACTTCGCGACCGCGTCCACGAAGTGCGAGGTCATGAGGCTGCGCGCCACGCTCCCCTTCATGCCCCGGTTGACGACCAGGTGGTGCAGGGCGAGGGCCAGCACGTCGTTGGGCGGGATCCACACGCCGCCGGCGTCCATGATGCCGAAGCGGTCGGCGTCGCCGTCGCAGGAGAGGCCCAGGTGGAGCTTCTTCTTCTTGACGGCGTCGGCGAGGCCGACGAGGATCTCCGGGGAGGGCTCGGAGGAGTGTCCACCGAAGAGCACGTCCCGCTCCTCGTGGAGGCTGGTGACCTGCATCCCGCATTCCTCGAGGAAGGGGCGCAGGTAGTTGCGGGCGGCCCCGCCCAGGGAGTCCACGCCGACCTTGAGCTTGGCGGCCTTGAGACGCTTGAGGTCGAGCAGGCCCCGGAGCTTCTTGAAATACGGGGTGCGGAAATCCGTGCGGACGATCCAGCCGTCGCGCAAAGCCTTGTCGTAAGGCATGTGCCGGATGGTGTGCTGGCTGAGGATGGCCAGGCGCCGCTCGATGTCCGCGGTCACCTCCGGGGTGGCCGGCCCGCCCCAGTAGGGGGTCCACTTGTAGCCGTTGTACTGGGCGGGGTTGTGGCTGGCGGTGATGACCACGCCGCCGATGGCTTTGTGGTCGAGCACGGCCCAGGCCAGGGCCGGGGTCGGGGTCTCCGAATCGGCCAGGAAGACCCGTATGCCGCTCGCGGCGAACACCTCCGCGGCCTCCCGGGCGAACTCCTCCGAGAAGAAGCGGGTATCGTAGCCGATGACCACCAGCGGGGGCTGGGAGGTCTGCTCGGAGCCGGCGTGCAGGCCGTACTCCGGGCTGAAGAAGCCGTACTCCAAGTTCTCCTTGATGTGACCGGCGATGACGTGGGTCAGCTTCCGGACATTCTCGAAGGTGAACTCGTCAGCGAAGATGGCGCGCCAACCGGATGTTCCGAATCTGATGGACATGGGGCTGGAATATAACAAAATCCCTTGTAGCGTTCAACGAACATTTGTTCTACCATCTGCGCGTGCCGAAAACGTTCGACTTGGCCGTCATCGGGGGCGGGCTTCTGGGGGCGTCGGTGTTCCGGCGCTCCTGCGAGCTCGGGCTGAAGACCCTCCTCGTCGAGAAAGGCCCGCTGGGCGGACGCTCGAGCGAGGCCTCCCTGGGGCTCTTCTTCGGCGCCCTCCCCCACCTCCCCCGCGACCCGGATGCGGCCTCCGAGCTGGGGAAGGAGGCGGCCCTGACGCTCGAGCGGTTCCGCCATGCGATGGCCTTGCGCTCGGTCCTCCTGCCCGTCTTCCGCGGCGACGCCCACGACGAGGACTCCCTCGGCGGCCTCCTCGCCCTCGCCTGGAAGCTGGCGCCCTCCCTCCTGCGCGGCCCGGCCGAGCGCCTCGCCCCCCGGGACGCCCTCGCCCTGGAGCCCGGCCTCGCGCGCAAGGACCTGCTCTGCGCGTTCCATCTCGACGCATGGACGTTCGACGCCTCGGAGATGGCCCGCCTCTTCTGCGGCGAGGGCCGGGCCTGCGGCGGCCTTTGTCTTCCGGGGACCCGGGTCATCGGCCTGAGCCCCGCCCAGGGCGTCTGGACGCTCGCCTGCACGGGCGCGGACGGCTCCTCCGCCTCGCACTCCGCGCGGGCCGTGGTGAACGCGGCGGGCGCCTGGGCGGGCCGCGTTGCGGCCCTGGCGGGCCTGGACGTTCCCGACGCCCGTTTCCTCCGGGAAACGTTCCTCGCCCTCCCGGAGAGCGCCGCCCGGCAATCCCTCATCCGCCTGGGGCCCCGGCCCCTCGGCTTGCGGGCCGGCCCCCGGCCCCTCTTCGGCCCCCTGGGCGAACCTTTCGACGGCGACCCCGACGAGCGGCACGCTTCCCTGCCCGATGGAGAACGCCTGCTCGCGCTCGCTCGAGGCCTCCTCCCGGGATTGGAAGCTACCGCCTCCCCCCGCGCCGTCGCGGGCCTCCGGCCGCTCCCCTGGCCGGCCGGCGCGGAGCGCCCCCCCCGGCACTTCAAGGTCTTCCGGGCCGCGCCGGGCTTCCTCTCCGCCGCCTGCGGAGAGCCCCTGCTCTGCCGGCCGGCGGCGGAGGCCGTCCTCGACGCCCTCCCGCTGCGCAAGGAGAGGGCATGAGCATCCTGACCGACGAGATCCAGAGGATCACCGGCGCCTGCACGGAGGACCCCGCCGCCCTGCGCGCCTGCGCCCGCGACCGCTGGCTGCAGACCTTGTGGTGGACTGCCGAGGAGGAGGGGCTCCACACCCCCGTCGCCATCGCCCGTCCGGAGAGCGAGGAGCAGGTGAGCCGCCTCCTCTCCTGGGCCCACCAGACCGGGACCGTCCTCCTGCCCCGCGGCGGCGGGACGGGCACCCTCGGAGCCGCGGTCCCCGACGCGGGGTGGGTTGTCCTGGACACGAGCCGCCTGCGCGCCTTCGCGGTCGGGCAGGACGACCACGGCCCGGTCGTGCGGGCCGGCGCGGGCTGGGTGGGCGCCGAGCTCGAGGCACGCCTGAACGCCTCGGGGCTCTCCTTGTGCCATTTCCCGGACTCGATGGCCGCCTCGACGGTGGGCGGCTGGATCGCCACCCGCTCCTTCGGCCAGCTCTCCATGCGCTACGGGGGCATCGAGCGCCAGGCCCTCTCCGTGCGGGCCGTCTATCCCGGCGGGGAGGCGCGGGCCGAGGAGCCCTCTCTGCACCTGGGCACGGAGGGCACGATCTCGGTCGTCACCGAGGCATCGCTGCGCTGCCGCAAGGCCCCGGAAGGCTGGGACGGGGTCGGGGTCCGCTGTTCCTCCATGAGCGAGGCTCTCGGCATCGTCCGAAAAACTCCGGAGCTGCTCGCTCCGCCGAGCGCCCTCATGGTGCAGGGGCCCTCGGACCTGTATGCGGCCGGCCTGCATTCGGGCTTCCCGGGCCGCTTCTCGGGCGTGAGGGAAGCCCTCGCCGCCTTCGCCCTGCGCAACCAGGGCCTGCTCGAGCTCGCCCGCAAGGGTCTGGACAAGGACTGGATCCTCTACCTCCTCTTCGAGGACGTGCCCGAGGGGACGGCCGGCACCGTCCTCCCCCGGCTCGGAGTGCCGCAGGAGAGGGCCTGCCCGAAGCTGGCCCACCTCCTGGGACGCCGAAGCCTCTATTGGGACCCCGGAGTCCAGGCCCGGACGGTCGAGCGCCGCTGCTTCGCGGACGTCCTGGATGTCTGGAGCCCCTTCGAGCGCCTGCCGGCCCTCGAAAGCGCCATCCGCTCCGCCCTGGCGAACATCGCCTTCACGACCAGCTTCATCGGCCATTTCGACGAGCGGGGCGCCTGCCTCCAGGTGACCCTGGCCGGCTCGGGGCGCACCCTGGCCGAGACCCAGGGCCTCTACGAGTCAGCCTGGCGGGCGGCTCACGAAGCCTGCGTCCGCTTCGGGGTGCGCGCCGCCCACCACCGCGGCGTGGGCCTCGCCCGCCTCCCCTGGGTCCGCTCCTGCGTAGACCCCGCCTGGCACGAGACCCTCCGCCGCCGCAAGGCCGCCTGCGACCCCAACGGCATCCTGAATCCGAACAAACTGATGCTCTAGCGTCCTAGGCCCTTGGTCCTATTGCGGCCTGGGCCCTTGGTACTTGCGGGCGCAAGCCCTGGCCGCTATAATTTACCGAGGCTTTATGATCCGCCGCGCTCTGGCTCTCGCCGTCCTGCTCTCCGCTCCCCCGGCCGCCGCCTGGGCCGCGGACGCAGGCGCCGCCAACGACCAGTCCGGCGCCGCCGCCCAGCCCCAGGCCCGCAACCCGGAGTACCTGCCGAGCCCCGACCAGGTCAAGGCCCTCCTCCCCGATTTCGCCCGCAACGACCCCAAGATGTACTTCGCCGACGAGATGGGCAACCCGACCACCGACATGAGCAAGGCCGTGAGCGCCTGCAACGACGATCAGCGCATCTGCTACAACGCGAACGTCGGCGACCTCATCGACAAGGCCTACAAATCCAACGAGAAGCTCAGCGGCAACGCCGCCTTGCACGAGGCCGCCAGCACGACGGGCGGCACGGTCTGCGACAACGGCGTGCTCGTCTCGGGCATGGGGCCCTGCCCGCCCGGCGACCAGGAGGAGCAGAAGGGGAGCAAGGATGACTCCAAGAAGTGCGGCACGGAAGGCTGCGCCCCGCTCTCGGACGAGACGGTCAAGGAGGAGGGGCTGACCCCCGACTGCCCGAAGTGCATCAAGGGAGAGGACGAAGAGATCGATTTCGACGCCCCGGACGCGGAAGACAGGCTCAAGGATAAGATCCTGAAGTCCGACCCCGATGAGGAAGAGGACGGCCCCGGCGGCTTCGGCATCATGGGCACGGACAAGACCGACCGCGCGGGCTCGGACGGCGGCCAGAACAAGTGGTCGGCGAACCCGACCGACGGCGGCACGAGCGGCAATCCTCAGGGGCAGAAGATGAACCTCCGCAACGCCCCCGGGGACGCCCTGGCCCAGTACACCAAATCCGTCCTGGACATGATCAGGGGCTCCAAGAACGCCGACGCCGCCACGAGCGTCTCCGAGGATCAGCGCACCTTCATGGCGGCCAAGCGCATCACCGAGCGCGGCTCCGGCACGGCCGCCCTGCGCCAGCTCGACACCGCGGCGGAGCACTCGAAGCGCGGCGCCTCCCTGCCCTCCGGCGTCGACAGCGGCACGGAATCCCTCGACGACAGGGTCGCCGCCGAGCAGGACCGGCCCTTCTCCAACAGCGCCATCTACGACCCCGTGCGCGTGCAGTGGGTCAACCCGAAGTCCCGGACGGAAGGCGAGGAGACCGACCGGGGCACCCACAACAACGCTTTCGGCTCCGCCGCCGTCGTCCCCGTCCGTTAACCTTCAATTAACCTTCTAGGACCCTGGGCCTATTCACGAGTGGGCCCTCAACGGCTCGCGGCTTGGGCCCTTCGCCTCTCCCTGCCAAGGCGCTCGGGAGCTATAACTAAGGCATGAAGACGCGGCTCCTGACCCTCTCCCTCTCGGCCCTCCTCGGAGCGTCGGCCGTCTACGCCCAGGAGACCGCCGGCGGACGCCGCTACCAGCCCTGCATCTTCCCGAATCCCTGCGGCCCGACCCTGGCGCCCGCCGCCAAGCCGGCACAGAAGGCTCCCGCCCAGGTCCCCCAGATCAAGGCCCCCATCCAGGGCGCGGCCCAGTTCTCCCCCGACCCGCTCCAGCAGAAGATCCTTGAGAAGAAGATCCAAGACGAGCAGGACGGCGGTGTGGTCTCGGCCATGCGCGTCCAGAACGAGGGCGCCGAGAAGATCATCTACCAGGGCGGCCTGCGCGACTCCCTCAAAGACCCTCTCGCCCTCCCGGGCTCGAAGATCGCCAAGAAGACCAGCAACGCCGTCTCCGAGCCCTCCGACAAGGACTGGAGCAGCGTCGAGCTGAAGACCGCGTCCGCCGGCCAGATCAACGGCATGCGGGAAGCCCGCCGCGACCTCAAGGGCGCCGAGGCCGACTCCAAGGCCGGAGCAGACAAGATGTGGGGAAACGGCCGCAAGGCCGCCGCCGTCCAGAAGTAACCCTTACAAGAATTCCAGGCTGGAGAGGACCTGCTCGACGATGCGGGCGTTCTTGCGCCCCTCATCGGTCGGCCGGCCGGGCGTTTCGTAGCGGTCGAGGTCGACTTCCATGTAGAAGAAGTCCTTCTTGTGGCTGTAGCAGTTCACCTCGATGAGAGCGAGAGCGCCCTTGCGGATGCTGGTGTTCTCCAAGGCATAAGTCATGCACTGGCCGCCCTTGAGGTCCAGCTTCTTGGGCGTGGAGACGAGGACGCTGGAGCTCCACTTCTTGATGTCGAAGATCTTGTCGAGGGGGCGGGTTTCGGCGCCGTCCGGGTAGCGAATCAAATGCATATTTCCGTTCTCGTTCTTCATGGAATCGGGGTGGGTAATCAGCCAGTGATCGTCCTGTACTTTCTTCTGCGTGAAATACTTTACCGCCCAATCTGGCGGATACTTGAAGCGGAGTTTGGAATCCGAATACTGCTGCCAGCCTTCGTACTGATCGAGGATGATGGGCGCCGTCTTCTGCTTCTTGAGGACGCTCGCTCCGAGCACGCCCAAGACGAAAAGGCCCAGCAGAGCCGCAGCCTGTTTCATGTTCATGGACCGGATTATTTCAGATTCAGCTCAGCTTTGGAAGCCTTCTGGGCAGCTTCCAAGCTCTGGGGCAGGCCTGCTGGAGCCTGGACGCTGCTCTGGCCGCCGGAGACATTATTCGAGTCCGCAGCAAACCACCACAGGACATCGTTTCCGGACTTCCCGTTATTGAGCATGCCCACGCCTTTATTCGCATACCATCGCGCATTCTGATTGGCATATTCCGTCGGATTCAGTGGATAAGATCCCTGGTCATCCGCCCAGATGAAGGAGATGGCCTTGTAGTACTGCCCGAGCCCGCTGCCGTCCGAAGGCTCCCCCGCCGTCTCGAAGTTCATGTAGGTCATGGCCCCATAGAGCAGACCGGCGTACTCCAGCCAGGCCGGGTTGGCGTCCTCGTCCTTCTTGAGGATCTCGACGCGCTTGAGGATGTCGCTGAGGGCCGCGAGCTGGGCCTTCTTCCCCCCCTTCGGGTCCACGGCCTGGGGCGCCGCCACGACGACGATGACGGTGCCCGGCCCCTTCTCGGCGCGGACGTCGGAGTTCACCTTGTTCGCGTCGTTGGAGGCCAGCACCTCCATGTTGTTCTGGACGTCCTCCACGGCGATGCCCTTCTCCTTCTCGAGGACCGCCCGGATGACCTCCTTGCACTTCGGGTCCGAGACGCACTCGTTCATCCGCTTGACGAAATGGCGCATCTCCGCGTCGCTGACCCGCCGTTCGTTGGGTTTCGGATTCGCCTTCATCGGCTGGACGGCCGAGGAGGTCTTGAAGGAGGCGGGCGTCGCCAGCGCGCCCGAGGTGTACTTCCCCCGCGCGAGCTTGGCGTGGGACGTGATGACGGCGTAGTCCTTCATCAGCTCCGGATCGGCCCCCTTGTCCGCGTCGATGAGCTTCTTGGCCCCCGCCGCGAACTCGGCCTTCTCCTGGGCGTCCTTCGTCCCCTTCATCGCGACCGTGAACAGCCATGCGTCGCGGGAGCCCGACTCGATGAGCTTCTTCGCGAGGGCGGCGGCCTTCTCGGGCTGGTTGAGGGCGAGGTAGCCCTCCGCGGCCTGCCGCTGGGCGGCCGGGTCGCCGGACTCGAGCTCGGCGAGCTTGGCCAGGACCGCCTGCTTGGCCTGCGGCGTCCCCTCCATCTTGGCGAGCATCTGCTGGAACGGCAGCTTGGTCATGTCCTTGGCGCCGCTGTCGTAGACGGCTCCCCGGACGAGATCCTCGCCCTTGACCGAGGCCCCGGCCTGCGGCGCGATGAGAACGAAGAAGATGATCCCCTTCAAAAGCATAGACGCCTCCGGAGGCCTTCCGAGGCCTCAAGGCACCAAAACCGTCATTCTGGATGATAAAGAGAAATCCCGGACCCTGCAAGGGTCCCTTATCCTAGAAGCGGACCTGCAGGGAATACTTGAAGGTGTTGCCCAGGTCGCCGAAGGGCACCCAGGCGAAGTCGAACTCCACCCCGCCGTAGGCGGCCCCCGCCCCGAAGGTCACGCCGGTGAGGCCCTCCGCGTCGGTCGTCGAGGTGTTGTAGCCCCCCCGCAGGGCCCCCGAGATGTCCTCGGAGAACTTGCGGCGGTACTCCGTCCCGAAAGAGAAACCGACGCGCTGGTCGCGGGGCAGGCGCAGGTCGGCCGAGACCCCCCAGGACTCGGTGAAGCGCCAGGCCGTCCCGCCGTAGAGCAGGAAGGGCAGGGGGTCCTTGCCGGTGCCGAGCGTCGAGGCGGTGCCCATGTTGCGCAGGCCGCCGGCCAGGGAGAGCTTGTCTTTGCGGTAGAGCGCCCCCGCGTCCAGCGCGAAGGCCGTCGAGTGGGCCGAGTCGAGGGTCTGGTCGATGACCTTGAAGGCGGCCCCGGCCGAAAGGGCCGGGCTCAGCGGGAAGCCGTAGCCGAAGGCGTAGGCGAAGTCGCTCGCCCCGAAGGTGTCCGTCGGCTGGTCGGTCTCCACGACGCCGCGCCGCTCGATGCCGCTCACCCCGAGACTCGTGAGGCCGAAGGCGGCCGTCCCGAACTCGTTGCGCTCGCGGCGGGAATCCGTCCAGGCCAGCAGGGGCACGGCGATGGCGCCGAAGTCGTGGCGGATGTCCTGGAAGTAGGCGTTGTGCATGGCCGCGGCCTGGGTGTCCTTCAGGAAGCCCAGGCCCGCGGGGTTGTAGTAGACCGCGTAGGCGTCCTCGCAGAGAGCGGTATAGGCCTCGCCCATCGCCGCCGCCCGGGCGCTGGGCCCGATCTTGAGGAACTGCGCCCCGGAGGTGCCCTGGTGGCTGACGCCCCAGGCCCCGGCCTTCGAGGCCAGCAGCGAAAGCAGGACGGCGGCGTGAATTGTCCTCATTTGATCAGCGCCATCTTGAAGAACTTGAAGGCCCCGCCGACCTTCACCTGGCCGAGGTAGACCCCGCTCGCCACGTCGCGGCCCGAATCGCTGCGGCCGTCCCAGCCCTGATAGTAGTAGCGCCCGCCCGCAAGGTTCCCCAGGGAGATGGAGCGCACCCGCTCCCCGGCCACGTTGAAGATGTTCAGGCGCCCCTCCCCGCCGACGTCCGGCGGCAGGGCGAAGCGAACCATCGTCCCCCGCACCTCCTGGGCCGGGGCGCCGTGGGTGGGCGTGACCGTCTTCACGTTCAGGTCGAAGGGGTTCGGGAAGCAGAAGGCGTCGATGCCGCCTCCCGAGAAGGCGTTGCCGGAGATCACGGCGACGTTCGTGTCGAAGAGCACGAAGGTGGAGAAATGGTTGACCCGGATGGTGAGGGTGCGGTTGACCGGGTCGATGGTCGGCGCCGCCCCCGTCACGTCCTGCTGGAGGATATAGGCGTTCGCCGCCGGGTTGTACCAGTACACGTTGAGCGAGGCCGGGTCCACCCCCGTCGAATAGTGGACGCTCAGCTCGACCGGCCTCGCCAGCGCGGTCCGCATGCCCAGGGGCAGCAGGACGTCGTAGAAGGCGCTCAGCGGGGTCATCTCGGGCGGCGTCGCGGCCATCGCCTTCAGGATGTCCGAAGGGTAGGCCGAGGCCCCGAAGCGCAGGGACTTCAGGGCCGCCGCGTGGGCCGAGAGCCCCGCGGCCTGGACGCGGCGGGCGGCCAGGTTCTCATTGGCGCTCTGGAACGAAACCTCGACCGTGGAAGAGGCGTCCACCGCGAAGGCTCCCTTCGGGAAGGTCAGGCGGCCCGGGTCGGAATCGAGCGCCATCGCCCCGCCGGTCAGGTTGTTGACATTGTTGCGGTTGAGGCCGTCGAGCCCCTGATAGAAGGCCAGGGTGGACGAGTGCAGGAACTCGCCGCCCGCCGCGTCCGGGTCCCTCAGCGAGCTGAAGGCCGTGAAGCGCAGGGTGAAGCTGGACTCGCCGACCCCCGGCTGGTAGAGGGCGCTCACGCGGCGGCGGTCGGAGGACATCTCGAAGGCGCTCAGGGAGCCCCGGGCGGAGGCCGTCGTGAGGAAGGAGGCGAGCTCGTCGTCCTGGGCCGACCTGGCCCTCAGCGGGGAGCTCGCGATCACGTCGATGAGGAAGCCCTGGCCGCTGCGCTTGGACTTGGCCTGGAGGGTGGGCCTCGGGATGCGCAGGGCGAGGTCCAGCTGGCGGGCCTGCAGGCTGCTCGTGAAGAGCACGTACGAGGCCTCCGAAGGCGAGGCGAGCTGGCCGTCCCGGCCCATCAAGAGCACGCGATAGCCCACGTTCTGCCGGAACCCGCTGAGGCGGTAGCCGACGACCGTCCTCGTGTTCGGGTCGCGGACCAGCGTGCCGGGGATCACCTCCTCGAGGTCGGGGGTGGCGGCGAAGACGTCGACCACCTCGTCCTCGCTGGGAGCGGCGCCGTCGCTCCTGAGGATCGCACCCGAGAGCCCCGCGCCCCAGTCCAGGTTCAGGCTGCCCAGGGCGGCGCTGGTCGAGACCAGCACGACGCGCGAGAGCAGGGCGTGATCCAGCGCCGAAACGCTCAGCTTGTACACCCCCGCGCTCAGGTTGGAGACCGTGAAATCCCCGCGCTCGTCGGTGAGCACGACCAGGTCGCCGAGCGGACTCTTGACCGGGATGTCCCCCTGCTTGAGCACGAAGACCGCGGCGCCGGTCAGAGACCCGTCGCCGACGGGGGCCTGCAGGGCCGCGCCGGCCTTGCCTACGACGCGCCCCGAGACCGAGTAGGGCGCCCTCGCGAGCTGGAAGAGCAAGGTCGTCGTGCTCCGGGGGGACACGAAGAGCGCGCTCTTCTGCTCGAAGGCGGGTACCGCGTCGCCGGGCCGCACGAGATCGCCGCGGTCGGCCGCGGTGACGTCGTAGCCTTGGACGCCCGGGTCGAGCCCGGAGAGGACGAAGGCGCCCTCCGCGTCCGTGCGCGCGGAGGGATGGCCGCGCAGGCCGCTCGTCTGGCCGGAGGAGCGCACCGCCGGACGGGCCACGAGGAGGACGTCCGCCAGGCCCTGGCCGTCCTCGTCAGCGACCCGGCCCGAGAGGGAGACCGCGGACCGCAGGCGCAGGGTGCCCGCCTCGGTGCTCAGGCCCGAGACGACCTGCACCCCGCCCAGGGCTTCGCCCACCAGCACCGGGGCAAGGCCCTCGGGGGAAGCCGGCGGCTGGGCCTGGAGGGCGTAGACGCCCGGCAGGATCCCCGTGATGTTGAACTGCCCCTCCCCGTCGATGGCGACCGAGGCCGGGTCGCCGGCCGCGCCGTCGCCCGCCGCCTCGTAGAACCCGCCCTCGACCCAGGGGTCGGCCACGGCGAACAGGCGCAGCCCCTTGGGCAGGAGGCTGCGGTCGGCCGCCGAGACCAGACGGGACTCCACGGACCCATCCGGACGCAGAGCCTCCACGGCGATGCGCCCCTTGATGGCCCCCGAGCGCGCCAGGAAGAGGTCCTGGCCCCCCAGGTCGGCCCCCGCCACCTCGACCTTCAGGGGTCTCGCGGCGAAGGCCTTGGGGAAGCCCGCGTCCTCGGCGCTCACCGTGTAGCGCCCATCCGCCAGCCGGTCGAAGGCGTAGGCGGCGTAGCGCCCCCCGGGGAAGCCCAGCACGACCGACCTGAGCGTCGCGCTGGAGGCGTCCTTCAAGGACACGAGCACGGGGCGCCCCTCCTGGGATTCCGCGGGCAGCCAGATCCTGCCCGCGACCGCCGAGCCGTCCCCGACCCTCACCGAGACCTGGGTCGCGCTGTCCACGCGCACCACCGACGAGGCGTCCGCGAGCTCCTCGCCGTTGGCCGCGCTGCCGTCGATGTCGCGCGAGTTCCTCAGGAGGTAGACGCCGGGCGCCACCCCGTCGAAGCGGAAGGAGCCGTCCACGGAGACGGACGAGACGTAGGCGAGGAGGGGCGGGGTGCGCCCGGCCGCATCGGCGGACACCTCGTAGGAGCGGCACGACCCCGCGTAGGGGACGAGGGAGCCCGGGCGCGTCCCGTCCGGGTTGAGCGGGACGAGCTCCATGCGCAGGCTCGAGAGCGTCTTCGGCTGGCTCGAGGAGAGCAGGCACCAGGCCGAGGAGGTGGAATAGGCCAGCAGGCCCCCGACGGAACTCACCGACACCGAGTAGCTGCCGCGGGCGAACTGCACCGCCCCGGAGAGGGTCAGCGTGCCCGTGACCGCAACGGTGGCGCCGCTCAGGTCGGCCACGACCTCGACGGTCGCCCCCGCCCTCAGCGGGACGGCGAAGCTCTTCATCTGTCCGGAGGGGCCGTACGCGAACGAGAAGCGGTAGGGCGCGGCGAGCCCCGCGAGGGCGTAGGGCGGGGAGAGGAAGGTCATGCTCGAGCAGTGATAGGTCGCCGAGGCGCCCGACTGTCCGTCCAGGTCCGTGATGGCCGCCGAGGCGCGCGAGGAGCGGCCGGGCGCCCCCGCGTAGAAGCCCAGCGACTCGAAGCCGGCGCTCGAGCGGCAAAGCCCTCCGGACAGGGGCGGCAGGCGGACATCGATGCGGGCCCGGGCCGGGCTCTCGACCTGGCTCAGCGCGACGACCGGGGCGTAGGTGGACGTGACCACCACCCGGGTCGGCCCCGCCGGGACCTTGTCGAAATAGAGGGGCGCCATGCTCAACTGCCACTCTCCGGGCAGGACCCCGCTCAGGGAGAAGGTGGAAGAGGTCGACGTCGAGGAGGTGGATAAGGAGACCTCCGCGGCCAGGGTCGTGAAGGTTTCCGGGTGGAAGGCGTTCACCTGGATCCCGAAACCGGGCCGGCCGTCCGCGCGGCGGAAGCTCGAGCTGTTCCCCTCCACCCTCACCGACCCGCGCAGCACCCCCCCCGTCGAGAGCGTCAAGGACGGGCCTCCGGCCCCGCTCGAGGGATCGCCGATATCCGACTGCCCGGAGACGGCCAGGACGGCGGAGGTGGAGAGCCACCCGGCCGCCGAGGCCTGCAGCGTCCAGGAGCCCGGCTCGAGCCCGTAGAGGCTGTAGACGCCGGTCGAGGCCGACGGCGGCACGCTCGCGCCGCCGTAGACCGGGGAGCCCTCCTCGCCCGAACGGAAGGCCTTCACCGACACCCAGGTCGCCGCCGGAGCGGTCGAGGCGAGCACGGCCAGGCCGAACAGGTTCGCCCGCCGCGGGAGGTCGAAGTGCACGTCCCGCACCGCTCCTTCCGCCAGGGAGACCCCGCGAAGGGAGGTCGAGAGCCTCAGCCGGTAGAACTCGACGTCCAGGTCGTAGGTGCCCGGAGGGAGGCTCAGCACGGTCCAGGTGCTCGCGCTGCGGCCCAAGGCCTGCCCGCCGTCGTCCGAGATCGCGCTGCCGGAGGCGATGTGCAGGCTGCCGGAAGCCAGGCGGGCGTAGCCGGCGTCGTGGGCCCGCACGGCGCCCCAGGATTCGAAGGGCGAGACGAGCGGCACGCCGACGTTCACCCGGATGAAGGAGGGCGCCGGGAAGGACAAAGAGCCGGCGTCGCCGCCCGAAAGGGAGGCCTGCACCCAGGAAGCGCCCGTGCTCAGGAGCACCGCCTGCCCGTAGGCGGCGCTCAGCGTCGTCGCGCTCACGCTGTAGGTCTGGCCGGCGCTGAGGCCGTAGATGCGGAAGTGCCCCGTGGACGTCGCGACGGCGTAGGAGCCGAGCCCGGCCCCTGGGCCCTCGGCCCGCACGGAAGCCCTGGCGCCGCCGAAGCCAAGGTTCCCGGACACCGACGCGGTGCGCGCGAGGGTGAAGGGGAGCACGAGCGAGTCCGACCCGCCGGCCGCTTGCAGGCGCGCGGAGTAGGTTCCCGGGTCGGCGCTGCGGCAGAGCCCGCCCTCTGCGCAGACGACGGCGTTCCAGGCCACGTTCACGGGCCTCTGCGCATCCCCCATGCCCGACGCGGCGAAGAGCGCACCGCCGAAATGGACGGGGTCCGTCGAGACGACGAGGTCCCAAGGGACGTCGGCATCCGCCAGGGTGAAGCGCACGAGCACCTGGGCCCCGGTGCTGACCGAAGCGTCCTGCAGGACCGCGGGGGTGGAGAGGAGGACGACGAGCCGGCTCGCGTCGGCGAAGGCCCCGGCGACCGTCGCCGTCGCGCGCAGGTGCTCGCATGCGATGCCGGAGGTCGAGGTCTGGTAGGTGAAGCTCTCGGAGATCTCCTGCCCCGTGAAGATCCGCACGCTGGAGGCGGCGGCGCCTGACCTGAAGAACTCGGCCGAGTCGTCCCGGGAGAACCCCGCCGTCCCGAACACCCCGGCCGATAGAGCGACGGTGACGGTCGAGACGGCCGCGGCGGGATTGCCGCAGGCATCGCTCAGGCGCACCTGCAGGGCCGGCGAGGCCTGCAGGGGCCCGACGCGCAGGGCTTCGGAGGAGGTGAACGCCAGGGACCGGGCGGCTCCCGCGGCGATCCAGGTCTTGGGGACGGAGGAGATGGGCGCAAGCGAGCCGGACGCCCCGCCCTGGGTGCGGAGGTCGAAGACCTGGTCTCCGGTGCGGCGGGCGGGCGGGAAGCCGTTATAGACGAACCGGATCTGCTCGCCGGGCAGGAAGGAGCCGCCGGCGCCGGCCAAGACGCGCAAGACGAGCCAGTTCCCGCCCAGGGTGACGGAGCCCAGGCTCGGAGGCTCGAGCAGCATCTCCGTGGCCCCGGGAAGGCTCCATACCGCCGAGGTCGACTCGACGTGCAGGTAGCCCAAGGCGGGGTCGCTGGAGGCCTGGACGCCGAGGGGGCGCGTCCACCCGTCCGGGATGCGCAAGGCCAGCGCCCCTCCGGGCTGGAGCCCCCCCGCGCCCGCCGTGAAGGTGATGGTCGCGACGACGGGCTGGCAGGCCGGCGTCACCAGGGGGGCCATCGAGGCGGAGCCCTTCCCGTCCGCCGCGCCGAAGACGAGCGAGGAGGTGTCGAAGGTGAAGCGGGTGGAGTGCGTTTCGATGAGCCGGGAGGGGTTCGAGGACTTGACGAGCACGTAGTAGCCGCGCCCGCTCGTCAGCTTCGACTCGTCGAAGGGCAGGCTCCAGTCCACGCGGCTCCCGTTGGAGGGCGACACGTTCGTCTTGATGAGCGCGGGGCTGGCCGAGGTGAACGCCCCGCTCGCCCAATCGTAGTAGAGTCCCAGCGTGTCGTCCTTCAGGGCCACGTCCACGCGGGCGACGGCGACCGCGTCGTAGGCCGTCCCCGCCAGGCGGCCGCCGAGGGTGGCCGCCACCGCGTCGCGCGGGATGGCGAAGGCGGCCGTCGGGCTCGTGGTGGCGAGGGCGAAGACCGGGAAGGTGGAGCTCGTGTTCACGAACACCGTGCCGTTGTCGAGGTCACTCACGCTCACGGTGACGACGCCGGTCGAGTAGACCACCATCCCCTCGAGGACGACGACCCCGGAGGCGAAGGGCGCGGTGGAGGGCCGGGTGAAGGACGAGGCCGTCGTCGCGTAGGCGCTGACGCGGTCGGCCGCCACGCCGGTCAGGAGGTTGTTGAACTGGTCGACGGCCCGCACGACCAAGGGGAAGGGACTGGCCTGGGTCTGAAGGTCCGGGTCGTTGACGCGCCCCAGCGGCGAGCCGGGCAGGGGGTCTTCCCCGGGCAGCAGGACGAGGACGTGGTGGTAGCCGCTGGGGATGACGCCCGGCGCCGCCGAGCCCGCGCCCAGGGCCCGGGGCCCGGTCGCGCTGAGGAGGGCCGTCTTGGGCAGGGGCTCCGCGGTGCGCAGCACCACGGAGAAAGTCGCGACGCTCAAGGCCAGGGCCCTCGAGGCGGGCTCCTCGTCGAAGGGGTCGTCGGTCGCCAAGGTCACGGTCATGGAGGAGCCCACCGCCGTGCTCGAGGAGGCCGAGACCGCCCGGACGGTCACGGTGAAGGCGCTCCCGGCGACCTGGGCGGCGGGCGACCCGCTCTTCCCCGACCTCTCGACGAAGGTCTCGCCCGGGGCGAGGACGACCAGCAAAGGCTTGAAATTCCAGTGCAGGTTCCCCCCCGCGTCCACGCTGGTCTCGTCGTTGGCGTGCACGAGGAGGCCGGCCGTCGCGCTCGAGTCCTGCACGTCCGCGAAGGCGACGGTGGAGCGCGAGACGAGCCGGAGTCCCCACCGGGCGCCGGGCAGGTCGCTGCGCAGACGGATGCGCGTGGGGGTCTGCGAGCTGGCGTTGACCGTGAGGTCCGAGACCGTCGACGTTCCCGTGTGGGGGAAGACGACCAGGTTCCCCGCCCGGGTGGAGACGAGCACGGCGGCGGTGAACGTGGACTGGAAGACGGCGGTGGAGACGTGCAGCCAAAGCCCGTTGAAGACGGGGCCGGAGGGGTCGTTCAAGGTCTGGCGGGCGCCCGCGGCCGGCGCCGCGAAGACCACCGTGCTCGTCTGGGCCTCGAAGACGCCGCCCGTCCCCGTCCAGTCCCCCTTGAGGGCGACGAGCGCCGAGCCGGCGTTCAGGCGGCCCCGGCTCAGAAGGAGGTTCTCGCGGACCTCGAGGGGGACGGTGGAGAGCGCCACGCTCTCCGAAGAAGCCGCCTCGAAGCGCCAGAAGCGGTCGCCGGTGCTCGTGAGCACGCGCTGTTCGCTCGAGCCCGCGAAGCGCACGGTGGAGGTGGAGGCCCCGGCGAGGTCGAGCGTCCCTCCCCGGTTGAGCAGATGCGCGTGCAGGGTGAGGACCGCCGAGGAGCTCGACTTGAGCACGCCCCGCTCCAGCACGAGGCTGCCCGTGAAGACGGCGCTCGAGAGCATGAAGGAGTCCGTGGGAGCCGCGGGCGAGAAGCGGATGTTCGCGAAGGGGCCGGTCGAGAGCTGATGCCCCCGGTTCACCCCGCCCCCCTCGTAGACGATCCAGGAGCCCGGATCGAAGCCGTAGCGCGCGTTGACCGAGGAGAACGCCAGGTCGGCCGTCCCCTGGAGGGTGATGGTGCTCGAGAGGGCGTTGAGCGCCGCCCCGGCCTGGACGAGGAGGAGGCTGGTGCTCTGCAGGAGGAGGTTCCCCTGGAGTTCGGCCCTCCCCGAGAGCTGGATGCGTCCGGAGACCGTGCTGCCGGCCGCCACGTAGAGGGGGCTCGCCGACCACTGGATCCCGTGCCCTCCCCCGTCCCGGTAGTCCGCCCCCGTCGTCGTCCAGAGCCCGCCCGCCCCCTGCAGGGTCAGGGTGCTCCCGCCCCCGTCGAAGACGCTGCCCGGCGAGACGGTGAAGTTCCGGCGGACCTTCAGGTTCGTCGTGGCCAGCTTCACGCCCGGGCCGGTGTTCGAGACCACGAGGCTGTCGAGGGTGTCCGTCGCCCCCAGGGCGACCGTCTGAAGGACCACGCCCCCGAGGGTCACGGTGGAGCGGTTCACGCCCAGGGCGCTCCCGCCGTAGTTGGCGAAGTCCCCGCCGATGGAGACGGCCATGGAGGAAAGGTCGAGCCGGCCGCGCTCGAGGAGCAGGTTGCCGCTCATCGCCGCGTGGGTCAACAGCCTCACCCCCCCCGCCGAGGAGGAGATGAGGTGGTGGAAGGAGGCCCCCGAGGCGAGCTGAACGGTCTGCAGGCCGCTCCCGTCCAGGGTCAGCGTGCTTCCGTCGCAGGAGAGCGTCGCGCTCGACTGCAGGAAGGAGCCCCGCAGGCGGTGCTCGAGCCCGCCCAGCTCCAGGGCGCCGGTGGAGAGCGTCAGGTTGCCCGTGACGAGGGTCGGGGTCGTGAGCTTCAGGCTGTAGGCGGCCTTGTTGACGTGCAGGTGCCAGAAGCTCCCCCCGGCCAGCACGCTCTGCGTGGACGCCGAGAGGAAGGCGACGGTGCTCCCGGGCCCGCTGAAGGAGCCGAGGTTGGACCAGTCGCCGTAGACGTTGAGCGCCGCGCTCGAGAAGCTCAGGGCGGCCCCGGAGTCGATGAAGACCCCGCCCTGCACGCTCAGCGTCGAACCCGTCGGGATGCCGACTCCGGCCGGGTTCGCGACCTGCAGGATGCCCACGCTCGGGAGGATGAGGCGCTGGGCCGCGTTGCCGGCGAGGAGGAGGCGGTGCCCCGCGTCGATGCTCATCGTGCCGAGGGCCGTCACGGCGCCGGAGGACTTGAGCACCGTCCCGCTCGAGAGGACCAGGACGGCCCCGGAACGCACGGTGAGGTTGCCCGCGACGTTCAGGTCGGAGGCCGCGATCACGCGCGTGGTCGCGTTGACGTAGAAGTGGTTGAAGCTCGAGCGGGAGGAGAACGAGAGCGTCTGCGGCCAAGCGCCGGTCAGCACGAAGCTGCCCTGCGCGAGCTCGAAATAGCCCCCCGTCGCGGACGCGTCCCCGCCCAGCTCCAGTTCGACGGGCGCCGTCATCGTGACCGTCCCGCCCTGCAGCTGGAAGCGGCCGCTGACCCGCATCACGGTCGAGACCCTCAGCCTCCCCTGGTACTCGGGCCTGAAGGTCGCCGACCCCACCAGGACGCTCGCCATGTTCCAGAGGCAGCCCGCCGCCGCGCCCGTCGAGGCGAAGACGAGGTTCTCCCCGTCCTGGGGGGGGAGCCTTGCGAACCAGTTGTCGGGGTTCCCGCAAAGCGACCCGTCCCCCGCGCCCCCCATCCACAGCTTCGGGTCGAGGAAGGTGCTGGCCGAGCCGGCGTTCTCCCCGTTGGCCGTCCCGCCCGCCCCCGTCCCCCCGGCGCCGCCGCCGGAGGAGATGACGATCCTCGAGTAGTTCTCTCCCGTCACGGCCAGCGCAAGGCGCCCTCCCGAGCCCGCCCCGCCGCCGAAGCTGGCGCCCTGCCCGCCGTTGCCGCCCGCGACCGTCATCGTGCCGGCCCCGTGCAGGTAGGACGCCCGGATGAAGATGCCGCCTCCCGAGCCGCCGCCCCCGCCGCCGAAGAAGGCCCCTCCGCCGATGCCGTCGACCCCGCTCGCGTTGACGAGCCCGTTGATGACGGCCGTGCCGGCTTCCAGCCGGAAGAGGCCGCCCCCGGCCCCGCCGTAGGAGGGCGCGAACATGCCCCCCCCGCCGGAGCCCAGCTCGTCGGGCTCCGCGGCGGACCCGTACGCGGCTCCGGCCGGGAAGATGTTGCCGGAGCCCTTCCCGCCGGAGTTCGCGCAGCCGGCCCCATTGGCCCCGTTCGCGTCGGAGAAGCGCCCGCCGCCGGGGCCGGAGCCCGACGAGATGGCGAGGCCGCCCGCGAAGCCCTTGCCCTGGAGGGAGACCGAGGCTCCGGCCTTGAGCTCGAAGCTGTCCACTACGATGCGCACGGCCGAGGTCGAGAGCGCCAGCGGCCCGGAGTGGGTCAGGACGCCGCCGGGCTCGACGGTGACGCTCGAGAAGTAGTTCGCGTAGTCGTTGTCGAAGACCAGCGTGCCCTTCCCTCGGACGGTGACGGTGGCGATGTGGGCGGCGGTGGTGGAGAGCCTCAGGCTGGCGAGGCTCGCCCCGTCCCCGATCGTGAGCAGGCCCACCTGGAGGGCCGGCGAGCTGGCGCTCACGTAGACGTCCGCCGCGGCGATGCGCGCGTCGTCCCCCGCCCCGGGCACCCCGTCGGGGTCCCAGTTCCCCTGGCAGTTCCAGTTCCCGTTCCCGCAGCCGCTGTCCCAGGTATAGACCGCCGCGCCCGCCCCGGAAGGGGCGGACAGCGCCAGCAGGAGGGCGGCCGCGAAGACCCTACTTGTCATGCGACGATTCGAACCTCCTGCGTTCGGCGATCTTGCGCATGTCCTCGGCGAAGCTCGGGTTCGTGGCGAGCACCGTCTGGAAGTCGATGGAGAGGAGGATGAAGAGCTGGGTCTCCCCCTCGCACCGGATGGTGGCGTTGCGCTTGTCCTTGCTCAGGAGGGCCATCTCCCCGAAGAAGTCCCCGGCCTTGAGCTCCGCGACCTTCTTGGAGAAGCTGAAGAAGCCCTTCTTGACGTGCACGCCCACCTTGCCGGACTCGAGGATGTAGAAGGCGTCTCCCTCCTCGCCCTGCTTGAAGACGGCCTCCCCGTCCTTGAAGCGGCAGAGCATGATGTAGGGCAGGATCCGCTCGAGCTCCCCCATCGTCATGGGGGCGAAGAACTCCACCTTGCGCAGGATGCGCGCGAGGTCCCGGTAGTGCTGGTCCGTCATCGTCATCTTTTGCATGTTCCCTCTCTTGTCGTCGGGCGCTCAGTAGTCATAGGAGAACCCGAACAGGTAGCTGGTCGCGCTGTAATTGTAGCTGTAGAGCTGCTCGTACTGCTGGTTGGACGACGTCTTGCCGTACTGGACGCTGAAGAGCATGGCGAAGCGGGGCGCCATCGGGTACTTGAAGGTCGTGGAGGCGAGCAGGGTGTGCTGGTGCAGGGACGCCCCGAGGTAGAGGCCCGAGCCGTCCTGGATGGGGCGGTGGGGGTAGCGCCGGTACGACCAGGACAGATCCGCTCCCCAGGAGATGGGAAGGCGCTCGTCCCCGAAGAGGAGCACGAGCCCCGCCCCGGCGCCGGCCTGGCTGTAGTTGTAGTACTGGGAGATGAACCTCGTCTGGCGCGCGTCGTAGGAGTTCTGGTCGGAGACCATGCTCGCGGCGCTCAGGTCCACGCGGCTCTCGGCCCGGATCTCGGCGCCCCACTCGGAAGGCAAACGCAGGCTGAGGTCGAAGGCCCCCGAGGAGTCGCCCCGCTTCTGCGCCATCAGCTGGCCCGCCGCGTCCACGAGGGGCTGGTCCGGGTAGTCCTGGCGGGCCAGACGCAGGCTCGCCTGCAGCATGGAGCGCCCCTGCAGGGGGACGTCGACCGCGACCGAGAGCAGGTGGGCGTGCGTGTCCAGCACCCGGTCGCCGACCAACTCGCGGGCGAGGGGCTGGCCTTGGAAGTCGAGGGCGGCCCGGGACTCGAGCGAGGTGTAGTTCGGGAAGAAGGTGTAGGCGTAGTCGTAGCCCAGGCGGGCCGAGCAGGGCTCTGCGAACACGTACTCCGACTCCAGGTCGACGTGGACCGACCGGTAGTCGAAAAGCCCGTTCGTCCAGGACTCGTCGCGGGTCTCCTTCAAAAGCTCGGCCTTGAAGCCGGTCCCGCCCTTGAAGCGCCAGAGGCTGTCCGCGGGCTGGTACACGAGCTTGGCGGCCGCCCGGTGGTCCATCTGCTCCTGGAAGAGCGTGCCGGCGCCGACCAGGTCCACCACCTGCTTGGAGCCCTGGTAGGAGCTCGAGACCGAGGGGAGCACGGCCCACCGCTCGTCGATGCGCACGGCGGGAGCGAAGAGGGCGGAGAAATTGCCGCTCAGGGCCCCCTTGTCCCCCTTGAAGAAGTACTGCCCGCCGAGCATGCGCAGGCTGAGCAGCGGGGTCACCTCGGCCGCAGGGGCCGGGGAGGCTAGGAGGGCAAGGAGGAGGAGCCTCTTCATGCTATTTTATCAGCCCCGACTGGATGAGGATCCTGGGCTCGACCACCAGGTCGATCTTCCTGCCGCCGAACTCAGAAGCGGTGATGACCTGCTCGAAGTTGAAGTCCAGCAGCCTGCGCATGAAAGCCGTCCCGCTCAGCTGGCCCGAGAAATCGGCCACGGAGGCCGTGCGGCCCACGTCGTCTATGATGTAGTTGTCCCAGGAGGTGTAGGACCCGTCCGAGTAGGACTCGTAGAAGCGCTGGTGCACCCGGGAGGCGTCGGGGAATGTCCAATTCCACGTCCGCACGGCCAGCTGGCCCGTGGCGGGATCGAGCCAGGCGCTGGCGGCGTCGAGTGCTGCCCCGGAGAGCGGGTCCGTGTTCACGGAATCAGCCTTCTCCTGGTAGCTGGAGATGTTCGTCCCCCGCCAGCCGTACTTGAGCTTCCCGTTGAGGTAGAAGCCGTAGCGGTCGAAGAGGCTCTGGAAGAAAGACCTGCCCGAGACGTCCACGAAGCGGTCGGCGGCGGAGTCGAACCACCACGAGACGTTGTCGTTGAGGTCGGCGTTGTTGTTGACGTCCACAAGGTGCCCGCCCTGGCCGGACTCGAGGAGGCTGTCCTGGGTGTTGGAGCGTCCGGTCTCGAAGGCGGTCAGGAAGTACTCCGGGGCCGTGTCGGGCTGGCCGGAGAGCTGGCGCAAAGCCGCGCTCAGGTCGGTCGGGAGCGTCCTGTTGAAGGTGCCGAGGTAGTAGAAGTAGTCGAGGCGGCTGTCCCTTTCATTGAGGACCACGAACTTGAACTGGTCGGCCCGCGTGCGGAGGATGTACTCCTCCAGGCGCACCCGGTCCCCGTTGACGTCGATGAGCGCCTTCCCCTGCTGGTACTCGGCGAGCTTGATCTCCCTGGCCGCCGCCGCGAGCACCTCCTCCTTTCGCAGGTCGAGCGCCACCTCCCGGTTCATCTGCGCCCGGAAGTCCTGCCGCTCGACCTGCGTCCGGCTCGGGAGGCGCTCGCCGACCCCCATCCCGCGCAGGTCGATGCGCAGGCGCTCGTTGGGGCGCAGGAGGAGCTGGTGGCCGCGGCGGTCCTCCACCCCGAGGAGGCCCCGGAAGAGGTCCACGGTCGTCCTGCCCCCCGCGGCCACGCTCACCAGGAACTCGGTGCCGCGCACGGAGCAGAC
>DMEZ01000049.1:48232-48521 GCA_003450735.1 Elusimicrobiota bacterium
GACCGAGCGCTGGACCCAGGCCCTCAGCCGGCCCAGGGAGACCTTCATCGAGACGTCCTTCGCCGAGGAGCTGTCGAGGGAGAAGGAGGTGTCCGGCCCCAGCTCGATGCGCGAGCCGTCCTCCAGGACGAGGACGGCCCCGGCCTGGGAGCCGGTGCGCAGCTGCCCCCCGTCCCAGAGGCGGGCGGGGAGCCGCTCGATGGAGCGCCAGCCTCCGGACTCGCGGACCTGGACGATGCCGTAGGCTTTGGTGATGGAAGCCCCGGGCTCGGCATAAGCGATGCCGGCC
>DMEZ01000060.1 GCA_003450735.1 Elusimicrobiota bacterium
CACGTGCGCGAGCGCGGGGTGTTCTCGGGCATCTTCGGGGTGATGATCTCGACGGGCCTGTTCCTCGCCTTCGACGTCAACGAGCGCATCCTGCATTATTTCCAGGCCCACGGCGTCCCCGGCGTCGAGGCCACGCGCTGGGTGTTCTTCGCCCCGGCCCTCCTGCTGGCCGCCTTCTTCCTGCTCGAGGCCGTCCTGCTCAAGGACGTCCCCTCCCAGGCGGGGTTCAAGGACTTCGACACGGGCGACGCCTCGAGCGGCGAGGAGGAATCCCAGCCCCCCATCTTCGACGTGCTCAGGAAGATCCTGACCCATCCGGTCATCCTGGTCATCGCCCTCGTCGAGTTCTGCACCGGCGTCATCCGCAACGGCGTCATGCACTGGTTCAAGATCTTCGCCAAGGAGCACATCAAGGCCGGGATGACGGGCGGCTGGACGTACGCGAACGACAACTGGGGCCTGATGCTCATGGTCGCCGGCATCGTCGGCGGGATGTTCGCGGGCATCGTGAGCGACAAGTTCTTCCAGTCGCGCCGCGCCCCCGCGGCGGGCTTCCTCTACGCGGCGGCCTTCTTCGCGACCCTGCTCATGATCCCGTTCCTGCAGAACGGCTGGGCGCTGGGCTTCCTGGTCTTCGTCATGTCCATCTGCGTCATCGGCGTGCACGGGCTCTTGAGCGGCACGGCCACGATGGACTTCGGCGGGCGCAAGGGCGCGGCCACGGCGGTGGGCATCATCGACGGCTTCGTCTACCTCGGCACGGGCTTCCAGTCGCTGGCGCTGGGCTACATCACGACCCGGAACTGGGACTACTGGCCGGTGTTCCTCGCGCCCTTCGCCCTTATCGGCTTCCTTCTGCTTTTGCGCATCTGGCACGCGAAGCCCCAGCCCCGGGCCAAGCCGGTCCCCATCGAGACGGAAGAGGACATCTAGAGGCTCTTCGGGTCCGCCAAGACCACGAGGTCTCCCTCCCGGAAGACCTCGATGAAGCCGCGCTCCCTCAGTTCCGAGAACACGCGCTCCCGCACGGCCGGCTCGGTCAGACGGGCCCAGTGCTCCGAGTAGAGCACGCGCTCCGGCGAGAACAGGCCGGGCTCGAAGTACGGGTCGCCGGTCCTCATGAGACTCTTCACCTGCCTGCGCATCCCCAGGTGCGGCAAAAAGAACTCGTCGCACCAGAGCGGAGCGTCCGGCGGGATATGGGCCATCGCGCGCGGCCCCGCCTGCCGCCAGGCTGCGGGGTTCATCCCCGGGGGCATCAGGAACCTCGCCGAGCGCAGGAAGCCGACCCCGGACACCGCCAGCAGAACCGGCGCGAGCCAGGCCCGCCGCCCCAGCCGACGGAGCCCGTGGGCGCAAGCCCAGACCAGCGGCCCGAACACGTAGACCGCGTTGTGGCCGATGAGGGCGTTGTACATCGTCCCCCCGTCGGCCAGCCCCTGCGGCAGCCAGAGGAGGAAGGCGGGGAGCAGCGTCGCGCCCGCGGCGAGGGGCAGAAAGCCCAGCCCCAGCAGGGCCTTGAGGAGCGGCAGGAGCTTCCCTGGAGGCCAGGCGAGGGCCCACGGCCTGAGCAGCACGGCGACGGGAGACCCTCCGCTCGCTTTGAAAAGATGCCAGGGATCCTGGCCCTGAAAGCCTTCCCGCGCCCGCTCGATGATCTTCAGCTCGGCGAAGAGCAGGGCGGCCGACAGGGCGATGAGCCCGAGGCAGGCTGCCCGAGCCCGCCGGTCATCCGTCCGCAGCAGGCCGTAGAGCCCCAGGCCCGCGAAGAGCAGGGGCATCGTCTCGCGGGTCGTCAGCAGGAGCAGAGCGCACAGGAGCGCCCAGCCCCGCCGGCCCGACTCCCAGGCGAGCGCGCCCCAGAGGAATAGCGGCAAAGCGAAGATGCTGTTGTCGAGCACCGAGCCCTCGATGTCGTGGAAGAAGGGGTGTGAGGCCGCAAGCAGGGCGATCATCCAGCCGGCCCAGGGGCCGCCGCAGACCTTCCAGCCCAGCCGGTAGGCCGCGTACGCGGCGGAGCCCACCGCCAGCCCGTGCGCCAGGGCCAGCACGGCCGTGCTCGGCCACAGGCGCACCAGCGGAGCCAACAGCGCGACGGTGAAGGCGAAGTGCACGGAAAGGTAGGAGCGGCCCGCGATGACGCTGGAAGTGAGCCCGTCCCCGTGGGCCGCGTTGAAGGCGAGGTTCGCCATCACGCCCGAGTCCCACATCAACTCGAAGCGGTGGAACTGCGCAAGCTTGAAGAGCGCGAAGAGAGCGGGCAGGAGAAGGCCCAGCCCGAGCAGGGCGAGGCGGTCCATCGTCTTCGAGGACCCCTCCAGCTTCTCGCTGAAGCGGGGCCTGAGCGCGAGGGTCCCCGCGGCGAGGAGGCAGGCCGCTCCGCCCCCCGCCCAGAGCCACTCGAGCCCCAAGGGCACCGCCCGCGTCCAATCCCACGCCATGGCCTTATGCGGGCGGCGTCCGCCGCTCCTTCTTGTGCATCTTCGAGCCCGTCTCCAGGCGCAGGACAGCGGCCGTGCCGCGGCTCACGCTGAAGCGCGCCTCGAAGTCGAGCAGGAAGAAGCCCAGGTCGCGCCCCTCCTTGTTCTGCGCCTTGTCCCTCGGGTTGCGGATGTCCTGGCTGAGGATCTGGGTGAGCAGTTCCCGGATCCCGGAGGTCTTCAACCGGGCCTCCGCCGCCGCGATGTCCTCGAGCGCCCGCGGCTCGAAGGCGACCTTCATCGCAGCGAAGGGCGCGTCCTCGGTCCAGCCCGCCGAAGCGCCCGGGACGCAGTCGGATTCGGGGATGTACGGCTTCACGTCGAGGATCGGCGTTCCGTCGACGAGATCGACGCCCGAGAGGTGCAGGGTGTCCCCCTCCACGCGCTCCAGCCGGACGAGCGAGAGCCCGATGGGGTTCGGCCGCTGGGGCGCCCGGGAGGCGAAGAGGCCGATGGAGCGGCCCCTCAGGCGCGGCGGGTGCACCTTCGGCACGAACCGCGTGTTCGTGTTGAGGGGGAAGCTGGGGAGCAGCCAGATGTGGCTGAACCGCTCGAGCCCC
>DMEZ01000069.1:0-2866 GCA_003450735.1 Elusimicrobiota bacterium
TAGGCCTTCAGGATGGCGCGCATGAGGATGACCGTCCCCCCGCGCCAGACCCCCGTCTCGATGAAGTCGCCCGGGACCCCGTCCTGGAGGACCGACTCCGCGCACTTCTGCAGGTTGTCCAGGCGCTTCATGCCCGCCATCGTGTGGGCCGAGGGCGGCCAGTCGCGGCCCTCGAGGCGCTGGGCCAGGTCGCCGCGCTGGGGCCGGGCCAGCCGGAAGCCGAAGGCGTCGACGAAGGCGCAGACCAGCTTCCCGGGCAGGCCCGTCGGCTTCGACTCGATGAGCTCGGATTCCGCGTACACCCAGTTGGTGAGGACCTTCTTCATGAGGTCCAGGTACTGGGCCCTCAGCTCGTCCTTCGAGGGTTTATCTCCGGAAATAGGCATGGATGCGTCCGATGACATAGTCGAGCTCCCGGCGCGAGAGGTACTGGTGGCAGCCCACGTAGAAGCCGCTCTTGTTCACCCAGGCGGCCACCGGGTAGCGCCGCTCCAGGTCGCCGTACCTCTTCACGTAGACCGGCTGGTTGATGAGGGGCATGATGTCGCGGGTCTCGACCTTCCCTTCCTCCAGGAAGTTCACGAGGCCCGTCTTCGCCTCGTCGCGCAGGACGAGAGGGTACATCATGAACATATGGTCGCGGTCCGGCGGCACGGTCGGGAGCTGGAGCCGGTCCTCGAGGTCCTTGAGGCCCTCGCTCAGGTAGCGCGCGTTCGCCTGCCGGGCGCGCACGATCGACCGCATCGAGTCCAGCTGGCCCAGCCCGATGGCGGCCTCGAGCTCGGTGGCGCGGAAGCTGTGGCCCATGGAGACGAAGCGGAAGCGCCGCTCCACGATCTCCTGGAGGCGGCCCCGGGTGACCCCCTGGTCGTCGTCGATGTTCAGGTAGATGGAATCCCGCCCGTGGTTCATCAAGCTGCGCAAGCGCACGGCGAGGTCCGCGTCGTTGGTCAGGGAGAAGCCGCCCACCCCCGTCACGATGTAGTGCGCGACGTAGGTGGAGAAGCAGCCGATGTCGCCGAAGGAGCCCACGGGGCGGCCGCGGTAGCGCGCGAAGGCGGTCTCGCAGGAGTCCTCGATGACCTTGAGCTTGTTCCTGCGGCAGACCTTGAGGATGGGGTCCATGTCGCAGGGCAGGCCCATCAGGTGCACCGGGATGAGGGCCCGGGTGCGGCGGGTGATGCGCCGCTCCAGCTGGGCCGGGTCGATGTTGTAGGTCTCGGGGTCCACGTCGACGAAGACCGGCTTCATCCGGTTGTGGAAGACGATGTTGGCCGTGGCCACGAAGGTCACGGCGGGGACGAGCACCTCGTCCTCGTCCTTCCAGCCGTGGCGCTCCTTGAGCGCGGCCAGGGCGATGTGGAGCGCGCTCGTGCCCGAGTTGGAGAAGACCCCGAAGCGGCAGCCGTGCGCGGCGGCGAAGCGCCGCTCGAAGCGCCGGGTCATGGGGCCGTAGGAGAGCCGGCTCGAGCGGATGACCTGCCCCAGGTACTTGCGCTCCCGCGGCCCCAGCACGAGCCCGCCCACGCCGATCTGGGACTTGGGCCGGTAGGTCATGGACGCCCTCCCTGGCCGCTCAAGAGCTTGCCGGAATAGTCTTCCCATTCCTGGGCGGCGGCCTTCATGGCCTTGAGGGCCGCCCGCGCGCCGAGCAGGGGCCGGCCCAGCAGGCGTTCGGCCTTGCCGGAGTCGAGCGCGGAGTGCTGCGGCCTCCCGGCCCCCTGGCCGGCGAACGCGGCGAAGGGCACCTCCTCGATGTGCGAGGCGTCGAGCCCGAACACCGCGGCGGCCGCCCGGGCGAACTCGGCGCGGGACACCGTCTCCGGGCCGGCCAGATGGAAGACGCCCTGGGCGTCCTTCTCCACGAGGCCCACGACGCCCTCGGCCAGGCTCGGCGCGTAGGTCGGGGTATAGTCCAGGTCGGAGGCGGCCTTGAGCTTCTGGCCGCTCCTGAGCCGGGCCAGCACCTGCAGGATGAAGTTCTTGGGCTGGAGCTCCCAGCCGAAGATGGCGGCGGTGCGCACCACCGTCCAGCGCCCTCCCGCCGCGGCGAGGGCCCGCTCGACCTCCAGCTTCTGGCGGCCGTACTCGCTCAGCGGGAGCGGCTCGTCCTCCTCGCGGTAGGGCGAGCCCTTCTTTCCGTCGAAGACGTAATCGGTGGAGAAGAACACGAAGCGGGCGCCGCGCTTCTGCGCGGCCTCGGCCGTGCGCAGGGTGGCGTCGACGTTGAGCCGCCGGGTTTCCTCCGGGTGCTGCTCGCAGAAATCCACGAACGGGTTGGAGGCCGGGAAGATCACCGCCTCCGGCCGGACGCGGTCGAGGAGGCTCTCGACGGCGCTGGCGTCCATGGCGTCGAGCTTCTCGAAGCCGGGCGCCACGATGTCGTAGGTCGTGACCACCGCCTCCCAACCTGGTCGAACCAACAGGTGGCGGTAGAGGGCGTGGCCCAGCAGGCCGGTGGCTCCGACGATGAGAGCGCGCATTGGGGAGATTATACTTTTAGTTTCTTCCACTTCGCGGCGGCCCACTCGCCGAGAAGAACCTGCGCCTCCTTGTCCAGCAGGCGCCAGCCCAAGCCGTAGAAGAAAAGCAGGCCGACCGACCCCGAGGCGACGAGGCTTGCCCAGGAGCCCACATAGGGTCTGGCCGCGAATGCGTAGGCGGCCAGGGCGAGCGCAGCCAGGGCCGGCCGCGCCCAGGCCTGGGAGAAATAGTCCGTCCAGGAGAGGGCCAGCAGGCGCCGGTGCACGAAAGTGAGGAAGAAGGGGGTCACCAGCCACTCGGCCGCGAGGAGGCCGAGGGCCGCGCCCGCGATGCCCCATCGCGGGATGAACAGAGGCCAGAGCATGATGAGGAGCAGGGTCTT
>DMEZ01000069.1:3068-13762 GCA_003450735.1 Elusimicrobiota bacterium
AGCAGGCGGAAGGGCCAGGTGCCGCGCAGGCCGAAGTCCCCGCCGAGCCACAGGGTCAGGAACTGCGGCACGAGCACGAAGGAGAGGATGAGCACGGGGAAGACGACGAAGAGCGAGAGCTCGGTGGCCTTGAGGTAGAGGTTCCGCAGGCGCTCCCCCTCCCCGCGCCCCTTGAGCTCGGCCATCATCGGCATCACCGAGTCCGCCACCACGGAGCAGAACACGTTGAACTTCCGCGCGATGGAGGCCGAGACCGCGTAGAAGCCGAGGTCGGAGAGCGAGAGCAGGCCGCCGACGAGCAGGCGGTCGCCGGCGTACATGACGAGCCAGAACAGCTGGAGCGGGAAGCTCTTGCCCGCGAAATGCAGGAAATCGCGCCGCTCCGCCTTGGGGGGCAGGCGGCCGTCGACGGCGAGCGCGGGGGCCAGCAGCCAGAGCCCGGCGGCCGCGAGGGCGACCTGCACCGCGGCGTAGGACGCGGCGACGGCGGCGAGGCCGCGCCCCGAGGCCAGGGTCAGGGCCGCGGCGGCGAGCGGCAGAGCCGCCTCGGCCGTCTTCATCAGGTTGTAGGCCGCGAAGCGCTGGAGGCCGAAGAGGGCGTTCAGGGAGCACTGGAAGGAGGCGTAAAAGGGGGCGGCACACGCCGTGAGCAGGAGGACCTTCGGGGCGGACTCGACCGCGCCCCCGCCGCCGAACCAGGACAGCAGGGGCCCCCGGAAGAGGAACAGGAGGGCCGCCCCGGCCGCCGCCGCGATAAGGTGGACGAGCAGGGAGAGGCGGATGACCTCGGCGAGCCGGGCGGGTTCGGCGCGGCCGTGGTGGAAGGCGGTGAAGCGCACGGTCGCGACCGGGGCGCCGAAGGTGAGGAGCAGGAGGTAGCCCAGGCCCGTGCCGATGAGGGTGTAGAGCGCGTAGCCTTCCGTCCCGAGCCCGCGGAGCACGACCGGGGTCAGCCACAGGGCGACCGCCATCGAGGCGAGCTGCCCGGCGAGGTTGAGCTCCACGCTGCGCAGGACGCGGTGGGCGAGCCGAGGGGCCTGCTGCGCGGGCGGTTCCTGGGAGGCCATGAGGGGTTATATTATAAAATGCGGACCTAAGGGCATGTTCAGCGCCGTCCTGACCAACTACCAATACGGCCGCTTCCTCGAGGAGGCGCTGCGCTCCGTGCTGGACCAGACCCCCGCGCCGCTGGAAGTCCTCATCGTCGACGACGGCTCGACCGACGACTCCCGCGAGCGGGTGAAGCCCTTCCTCGACCGCGTGCAGTGGGTGGAGGTGCCGCACGGCGGGCAGGCCGCGGCCCTGAACGCCGTCCTTCCGCGCTGCAAGGGAGACTGGGTCGCTTTCCTCGAGACCGACGACGTCTGGACGCCGGGCAAGCTCGCCGCCGTCGCCGCCGCCTTCGAGGCCGAGCCTGACCTCGCCGCCGTCCAGCACGCCCTGGTCCAGGCCGACGCCAAGCTCGCCCCTCTCCCCACCGTCCTTCCCAAGGAGCCGCTCAAGTGGACGCTCCAAGACTATCTGGCTGGGACTACCCTGCTTACGGGCATGAGCGGGCTGGCCGTGAAGCGCTCCATCCTGGACAAGATCCTCCCCCTCCCCGCCGACGTCTACACCGCCTGCGACGAGCTCTTCCAGCCGCGCCTGCTCAAGCTCGGCCCCATCCGCCACATCCCGGGCTCCTACGGCCTGCGGCGCATCCACGGGGCCAACCAGTACGGCGGCCTCCGGGGCGACCTGAAGCGCCTCGAGGCCTGGCTCGCCCTCCGGGACAAGCTGGACGCCCACCGCGAAGCCTTCCTGAAAGAGAACGGCCTCACTCTCTCAGAAAGCCTGCGCCGGCGCATCGCAAGCGAGCGCTTCGAGCTTGAGCTCTTCCGCCACCGCCTGGAAGGCCGGCCGGTCGAAGCGCTGGTCGACTGGGTGAACGCCGCGGGCCTCCACGAAGAACCCTGCCGCGCCGCCTTCAAGGCCCTCGCGCTCTCGGCCGCCCTCCTCTCGCCGAAGCTCTGGCTCGCCCTGCACGCGGCCTACGAGCGCCGGAGCGCGCGCACATGAGCTGCCCAGCCTGCCTAGACGATGCCCCGGGCCGGCCGCTCGGAGCGCACCGCGACCCGATCGAAGGCCGGGAGTACCGCCTCTTCCTCTGCCCGGCCTGCGGCACTTCCTACTCGGAGCCGCGCACGGCGCCCGGCGCCGACTACTACCGCCGCGTCCACTCGGGCGAGACCCGCTCCTGGGGCCCGGACTGGCGAGAGGAGACCTTCTTCGAGGCGGGTCTCACGCCCGGGACTCTGCTCGACGTAGCCTGCGGGGAGGGACGCCTCCTGCTCGCGGCGCGCGAACGCGGCTGGACGGTCGCCGGAGTGGATTTCAACGAGGATTACGCGGCGGCTGCCCGAGGAAAAGGACTGGACGTGGAGGCGGCTGACGCTGAGCGCTTCCTCTCCGAGCGCCCCGCCCGCTACGACGCCGCGACCCTCTTCGACGTGCTCGAGCACGCCCCCGAGCCCGCGCGCCTGCTGGGAACACTGCACGGCGCCCTCAAGCCGGGAGGCCACCTCGCCATCGCCGTGCCCAACGGGGAGCGGCCGCTGCTTTTCGAGAGCAACCGCGAACGCTATGACTTCCCGCCCTACCACTTCACCCGCTGGACCGCCGCGAGCCTCTCCAAAGCACTCGAAAAAGCCGGCTTCAAGGTCGTCCTGACGCGCTGGTCGCCCCTCCACTTCGGCTTCTTCACCGGCCTATTCTATTACCGTCTGCTCAACGCGCTCTTCCCGTGGCTCAAGCGGCTCCTGCTGGGCGCCGAAAGCGCGCAAAAGACCTGGACCGACCTCGCGGCCGAGAAGAAGGCCTCCGGCGCCCTCGCCGACGCAGGGCGCCGCCAGCGCCTAGTCGACCTGGGCTACTGGACCCTGCGCGTCCTCTTCTTCATCCTCGAAGCGCCCTTCGTGCTCGCGACGAACCTCCTCGCCCCGCACAAGGGCCGCACCCTCTTCGTCCTGGCCCGCAAGCCGTGAAGCGCCCCAGGATCCTCGCCGTCTTCGGCACGCGCCCCGAGCTCATCAAGTCCGCGCCGGTCCTGAGGGCCCTGCGCGCGGCCGGCCTGAAGACGGTGTCCTGCACGACGGCCCAGCACCGCGGCCTGCTCGATTCCGCCGCCGCCGCCCTGAGTGTGCGGCCGGACCTCGACCTCGGCCTCATGCGCTCGGGCCAGACCCCGGCCCAGGTCGCCGCGCGCGTCCAGCGCGCCTTCCCTCCCATCCTGGCCGCCCAGAAGCCCGACCTCGTCCTGGTGCAGGGCGACACGACCACGGCCTCTTCCTGCGCCCTGGCCTCCTTCGAGCGCCGCGTCCCGGTGGCGCACGTGGAGGCCGGACTGCGCTCCTTCGATGCGCGAAACCCCTGGCCCGAGGAGCTCAACCGCGTCCTCATCGACCGGGTCTCCTCCTTGCGCTTCGCCCCCACCTCCCGGGCCAAGGCGAACCTCCTGCGCGAGGGCCTGGAGGATCGTTCTTTCTTGACCGGCAACACCGGACTCGACGCCCTGCGCTGGGCCCTGCGGCGGCCTGCCCGGCAGCATCCGGCCCTGAAGAGCCTCCCGCCTGCCGCGCGCCTCATCCTCTGCACCCTGCATCGCAGGGAGAGCTTCGGCACCCCGCTGCGCCGCATGCTGAGGGCGCTCCTGACGCTGGCAGACCGCCGCCTGGACGTTCGGATCGCATTCCTGGTCCATCCCAACCCGGATGTCCGGCGCGCGGCCCGGGTTCTAACGCATCCGCGCATCCTGCGCATCGCTCCGGCGCCTTATCCGGAGTTCCTCTCGCTCCTGCGCCGCGCCGAGTTCCTGCTGACCGACTCGGGCGGTCTGCAGGAGGAAGCTCCCTCCCTGGGCAAACCGGTGCTCGTGGCACGGAGCGTGACCGAGCGCCCGGAACTGCTGGCCTCGGGAGGCGGATTGCTGGTGGGGACCGATCCGAAGCGGATCCTGCGCGAAGCCTGCCGCCTGCTCGACGACCGGCGGCTCTACCGGAGGATGAGCTCGGCCGGCAGCCCTTTCGGGGACGGACGGGCCTCGGAGCGCATCGCCGGCTTCATCCGCTGGCATTTCGGCCTAGGCTCGAAGCCCCGGGAATGGGCGTCCTGACGCCCTTTTTACCTTCTCTTTACCTGCCGGCAACATCCCGATAACCCCCCGGACGCAGGCTATCCGTGAGGGGGAGCCGAGTCCATGACGCAGGACCGGGTCGTGCTGGGAGCCGTCTTCTTCGCCGCGTGCGCGGGACTTCTCGCGTCCGAGAGCCTCGCCGCCGGCCGCCCCCTCTACGTGGGCAGCGTCCCCTGCAACGAGGATTTCCTGCTCGACAACATCCACTACGTGCAGGGTTCCGACGGCGTGACCGGCTGCGCGGGCGACGTCGTCATCGGCTACAACTCCCGCCGCACCCTCGACGTGCTCGCCGTCCGCTTCGACACCATCGAAAGCGCGAACCTGGTCGACGGGACGCTCTACCTGAACGGCAAGGGCTCGCTGCGGCTCTCCGACCCGGTCACCCCGGGCCCCTCCCGGGTCGTCCATTTCAAGCGCGTCACCCTCATGATCCGCGGCGACTCGAGCGCCGGAGACGATCAGGCCGGGCCGATGACCTTCGGAGCTCCCCAGCAGAACTCGACCCCGCGCCTGCAGCCCATCCGGGCGTCCTGGTCGAAGCCCGTCGGCCAGGGGAGGGTGCGTCAGCTCTCCATGCCCCGGATCTCCCAGCCCCGCAAGACCCGCTCCGGCCCCGCCTCCCCCAACAGCCTGCGGGGATGCCTGGAGCTCGCGACCCAGCTCAAGGACGCCGAGGACCCGGTCGGCGGGGTGCGCATCTCCAACCTCAACGATTACTCGACCGGCCGCTTCGCGGTCGTCCAGTACGGCAAGCAGACCGGTGCCGCGGTCATCCTGAACCGCTCGGGCGACATGAGCCCCGGCGCCGGCCTCACCTGCCTGCCCGACTAGGCCAAAGTGTATTGTCCCGCAGGTGTAATGACAGGCACCTGAACGGACTCAGAAGAGCTGGAGGCCGGAGGAGAGGGTCTTGGCGAGCTTCTTGAGGAAGGCGTCGCGGGGGAGCTCGGCGGCGCCAAGCGCCTTCATGTGGGGCGTGACCATCTGGATGTCCATCCAACCGAGCCCCCGCGAGGAGAGGTGCTCGACCAGATGGAGGAGGGCGAGCTTGGAGGCGTTGGGCTCGAGATAGAACATGCTCTCCCCTGAGAACGCCCCGCCCGCGTCCACCCCGTAGATCCCGCCGACGAGCCGCTCCCCCGTCCAGGCCTCCACGCTGTGGGCGCGCCCCAAGCGGTGGAGCTCGCAGTAGGCTCCCACCATCTCCTGGGTGATCCAGGTGCCCCCCTGCCCGGGCCGGCAAGCCCGGGCGCAGGCGGAGATGACCTCCCTGAAGGCCCGGTCGATGGTGAAGCGGAAAGCGGCCCGGCGCTGCGCCTGGGCGAGGCTTCGGGGGATGTGCAGCCGGGAGAATTCGAGCACGCCGCGCCGGGGCGGGCAGAACCACAGCAGGGGCAGGCCCGGGTGCGGCCAGGGGAAGATGCCGCTTTGGTAGGCTCGGAGCAGGGTGTCGGGGTGGAGGTCGCCGCCGACGGCGACGACGCCGGCCGAGTCGGACAACGCCTAGCCCTTGCGGCGGCCGGTCATCCTGTCCGGCTCGATGAGCACGCAGAGCGTCTTCGCGGCCGCCTCGGGGCCGACGGGGTCGGCCTCGGGGTCGCGCTTGAGCTTGCGGTAGTAGTACTCCTTGAACTTCCGGAGCCACACCAACCGCTCCGCGGGCTCCTCCAGGACGCGGGCGCGGCCATGGATCTGCACCGACTCGAAGCGGTAGTCGCAGCGCCCCTCGGCGCGATGAGGCTTCGTCTTCTCAGGGTGGCGCGTGACGACGTAGCAGACCCGGGGGTTCGCCTTCAGGAAATCGAGCTTGCGGCCCGAGAGCGCGCAGTGGAAGACGACCTTCCCGTCGATGAAGGCGTGGGAGACGAACACCCCATAGGGCTCCCCGTCGCGGCTGAGGCACAGGCAGCCGGCTTCCTCCTCGAGCAGCACGGCCTCGCTCTCCGCTCGGCTGAGCTCGCGGCTCTCCAGGCTCACGAGAAGCCCTTGAAGTCCGGCTCGTATTGCCGATGCCAGAGCTCGAGCATGAGGAGCGCCCACATCCGGTAGCCGTGGTCGCGCCGGCCCGACTGGTGCTGGTCCCAGATCGTCTCGAGCGCCGAGCGGTTGAAGTAGCCCCGCGCGAGGGCCTCGCTCGAGAGGACGTGGTCGCGCCAGTAGTCCTTGAGCTGGCCGCGGAACCAGGAGCCGAGCGGGATGCCGAAGCCCATCTTCCCGCGGCGCTGGATGCGCTTGGGGAGCTTGTCCCCGAAGGCCTCCTTGAGGATCCACTTGTGCCCCTTGAGGCCTTTGAGCTTCCAGTCCCCGGGCAGGCGGAACATGGTCTCGACGAACTCGTGGTCGAGGAAGGGCGAGCGGCCCTCGAGCGAGTTGGCCATCGAGGCGATATCCATCTTGACCATCAGGCACTCGGGCAGGTAGGTGACGAAGTCCACGTAGAGCATCGTGTTGACGAAATCCTCGCCCTTGGCCCGAAGGAAGGCGTTGTCGAGGTAGTGCTCGGCGTCGGCCCTCTCGCGCCCGCGGTCGAGGCCGGCCGCGTGGAGCATCCCCTGCGCGTAGAGGCCCTTCTTGTCCTCCTCCGAGAAGTAGCAGATCATCTTGAGGTGGCGCGCGGCCGTGTCGGTGAAGACGGTGGAGCGCAGGAAGCGCTTGAGCTTCCAGAAAAAGGAGAAGGGCGCCTCGCTCTCGGGCAGAAGCTCGGCGGCGGCCTGCGTGGCCTTGCGCAGGGGCCCGGGCACCGCGTCGTAGAGCTTGGCGGCCTTCATGGCGAAGTAGCGGATGTAGCCCGCGAAGTTCTCGTCGCCCCCATCCCCGTTCAAGGCCACCGTGACGAAGCGGCGGGTCTCGCGCGAGACGTAGTAGGAGGGCAGGGCGCTCGAGTCCGCGTAGGGCTCGCCGTAGTGCCAGGCCAGCTTGGGCAGGACGTCGGCCATCTCGGGCTTGACGATGAGCTCGCGGTGCTCCGTGCCGTAGGCCTGGGCCACCTCGCGGGCGTAGGGCAGTTCGGAGAAGCTCTCCTCCTCGAAGCCGATGGAGAAGGTCTTGACCGGGGCCGAGGAGAGCTCGCTCATGAGGGCCACGATGATGGAGGAATCCACCCCGCCCGAGAGGAACGCCCCGAGCGGCACGTCCGAGATGAGCCGGAGCCGGACCGCCTCCCGGAGCTTGTCCCGGAGGATCTCGCAGGCCTCCGGCACGCTCTGGGTGAGCAGGGGCCCGCCCAGGGGCAGGTCCCAGTAGCGCTCGACGGTGACCTTGCCTTTCTCGAAGAGCATCGTGTGGGCCGGCGGGAGCTTGTGGATCCCCTTATAGATGGTGTGCGGGCTAGGGATGTACTGCAGCGAGAGGAAGTAGTCCACCGCCTTCGCGTGCAGAGTCCGGTCGACGGGCCACTGGAGCAGGCAGCGCAGCTCGGAGGCGAAGGCGAGGAAGCCGTGCCCGAGGGCGTAGAGCAGGGGCTTCTTGCCGATGCGGTCGCGGGCCACGAACAGACGGCGGTTGCGGCTGTCCCAGACGGCGAAAGCGAACATCCCGCGCAGGCGGCGCACGCAGGCCGTTCCCTCCTTCTCGTAGAGGGCCAGGATCACCTCGGTGTCGGTGCGGGTCTTGAAAGGGTAGCCGGCCTTCTCCAGAGGCTCGCGCAGCTCCTGGAAGTTGTAGATCTCGCCGTTGAAGACGATGTGGAGCGTCCCGTCCCGGCTCGAGATGGGCTGATGGCCGGTGCTCAGGTCGATGATGGAGAGCCGGCGCATGGCGATGCCGGCGTATTCGTCCGCATAGGAGCCCTCGTCGTCGGGGCCGCGGTGGGTGATGAGGTCGTTGGCCTTCCTGAGGACCGCCGGGTCAACCCGCCCGGGTTCGTTGTAGACGACGCCGCAGATGCCGCACATGGGGACGGATTATACCAACCTGAGGATGGCCGGGTCGTAGCCTTCCGGGGCCGCGAAGCCGAGCAGGGCGCAGAGCGTCGCCGCGACATGGCTCAAGCCCGGCCCCTGGACGCCGGAGAGCTCCCAGCGGTTGGCGCCCGAGAAGTCCTTCACGATGAAGGGCACGGGGTTCAAGGTATGCGCCACGAAGGGCGTCCGCTTGCCGTTCTTTTCCTCGAACATCTTGTCGGCGTTGCCGTGGTCGGCGGTGACCATCAGGACGCCCTTCGCCTTCTCGATGGCCGGCACAAGGCGGGAGAGGGCGAGGTCCACCGACTCGACGGCGATGCGCACCGCCGGCAGGTTCCCGGTATGGCCCACCATGTCCCCGTTGGCGAAGTTGGCCCGGATGAACTTGCGCTCGCCGGAGGCGATGGCCGAGAGGAGCTCGTCCGTGACCTCGCCCGCCTTCATCCAGGGGCGCTGGTCGAAGGGCACGCGGTCGGAGGGGACCTCGACGTATTTCTCGAGCTTGGCGTCGAGGTAGCCCGAGTTGTTGCCGTTCCAGAAGTAAGTGACGTGCCCGAACTTCTGGGTCTCGGCGCACGCGAAGGAGCTCACGCCGGCCGCGCAGAGATACTGGCCCAGGGTGCGGTCGATGGCGGGCGGCTCGACGAGGTAGTACTTCGGGATCTTGGCGTCGCCGTCGTACTCCATCATGCCCGCGAAGAACACGTCGGGCAGGCGCTCTCGGTCGAACTCCTTGAAGTCCGGCTCCTCGAAGGCGCGGGAGATCTCGATGGCGCGGTCGCCGCGGAAGTTGAAGAACACGACGGCGTCGCCGTCCTCGATGGGCCCGACGGGCTCGCCGTTTTCGGCCACGACGAAGCTGTCCATGTACTGGTCGGTGACCTTCGGGTCCTCGGCGTAGTAGGCGCGCACCGCCTCGGAGGCCGACTTGAATTGCCGCGCCATGCCCAGGACATGGGCGCGCCAGCCTTTCTCGACGACGCCCCAGTTGGCGCCGTAGCGGTCCATGGTCGTGACCATGCGGCCGCCGCCCGAGGCCACGCGGTAGTCGCGGCCGTCCTGGGTGTACGCGGCGAGCCGGTCCTCGAGCGGGACGACGTAGTCCAGCGCGCTCTTCTCCCCCACGTCGCGTCCGTCGAGGAGGGGGTGGACGCGCACCTTCCGGACGCCCTCCTTGGCGCAGCGCTCGAGGAGGGCATAGAGCTGCTCGACGTGGCTGTGGACGTTGCCGTCCGAGAGCAGGCCGATGAAGTGCACCGCCTTGCCGGACTGGGCCCGTTCCATGACGCTCTTCCAGGCCTTCCCCTCGAAGATCTTACCGGAGGCGATGGCCTCGTTGACGAGCTTGGCGCCCTGCGCGAAGACTCGGCCGGCTCCCAGCGCGTTGTGGCCGACCTCCGAGTTGCCCATGTCGTCGTCGGAGGGCAGGCCGACGGCCTTGCCGTGGGCTTTGAGCTTCGTGAAGAGCTTCTCCTTGAAGAGAGCGTCTAAAACGGGCTTGTAGGCCAGGAACACGCCGTCCGACTCGTCGCGCTTGCCCAGGCCCACGCCGTCCATGATGATGGTCACGAGGGGCCCGGGGTAGGGCTTGTAGCCGGGCAGGGGCTTCAGGGAAAGGGTCGGCATGGAGCCTCCAATGGAGGAAGCTATCTTATCATTTCGGGTATTCAGTACAGCTCGAGGTAGCGCTGCGCCGTCCGGACGATGGAGTACCGGGCCTCCGCGACCGCCCGCCCCTCCCGCCCGAGCCGGAAGATGAGCCCCGGCTCGCTGAGCAGGCGCACGAGCTGCTTCTTCTCGTCGACGGGATCGTTGGGGTCGTAGAGCAGGCCGGTCGTCCCCTCGGCCACCGCCTCCCGCGTCCCCCCCACCCTGGAGGCCAGCACCGCGAGCCCGGCGGCCATCGCTTCCAACAGCGCGTTGGAGAGCCCCTCCGAGACGGAAGGCAGGACGAACACGTCCGCGGCCGCGTAGAGCTCCGCGATGTCGTGGCGAGGCTCGAGCACGCGGGCGCGGCCCTCGAGGCCCAGGGCCCTGATCCGTTCGCGCAGGCGCCCCTCCTCGGGGCCGGAGCCGGCCATCAGGAAGGTCGCCACCGTCTTGGCCTCGCGCAGGGCCTCCGCGAAGGAGCCCAGGAACGGATCCAGCCGCTTCTCCGGAGCGAGCCGCCCGACGTAAAGGAAGAGCAGTCCCGGCTTGCAGAGGTCCTTGCGCAGCGCGGTCTTCTCCTCGAGGGAGGGCGGCCGGTAGGCCGCGAGGTCCACCCCGTTGGGCACCACGAGCGCGCCTTCGCCCAGGCCGTGCTCGCGCAGCTCGTCGAGGAGGTCCTGGGCCACGCAGGCGAACTGGGGCCGGAGCCGCTTGAGCAGGCGGAGCTTGAGCCGGCCCGGGCCGGTGGTGGCGGAGACGGCGATCTCGCCGATGCCGCGCCCGCCTCCGATCTTGACGACCACCCGTTTCTTGAGCAGGCGCGCGGCCAGCGCCGCGCCGAGCGCGGGGGAGCCCGCCAGGTGCACGTGCACCGCGTCGTACTCGCCCTCGTGCGTCATCAGCCAGAAAAAGCTTTTCAGCAGGAACACCACGGAGTCGAGGAGCGGCCCGCCGAAGGTCCCGAGGCG
>DMEZ01000069.1:13889-17624 GCA_003450735.1 Elusimicrobiota bacterium
GCCTTGGAGAGCTCCAGCGCCTGCTTCTCCGCCCCCCCGACGTGCGGGTGGAAGTTCGGGGTGAGCATGACCACCCGCTTCATCGCTTCTTCTTGCCCAGGAAGCCGACCTTCGGCACCACCCCGTGGGCGAGCTGGGAAAGCGCCGTGAAGCCGGCGGCCTCGAACCAGGCCTTCAGCTCCTCCTTGGTGTGCTTGCTCTGGTAGGGCGGGGCCAGCCAGTCGAAATTCTCCTGCAGGCGCACGCGATAGTCGGCGTGGACCGAGAAGGTGAGGTACTTGAGCCCCGGCAGGGCCCCGAGCAGGGCCAGGGGGTGGCAGAGGCCGTAGAGCAGGGGCACCGGCAGACGCGTCGTGAAGACCCGCGCGAAGTCGCTCAAGAGCCTGCGGGCCCAGACGACCAGCCAGACGAAGAAGAGCAGCTTCTTGAGCCACTCCCGGCCCGTGCGCAGGGGATTGGTCGAGAAGCTCTTCCAGGAGCCCGGCCGGCCGTACACCCAGAGGGTGAGCAGGCCTTCGGGCTTGACCAGGGCGCCGAGGCGGCCCAGGGCCTGCTCGGCGCTCTTCGTGTGATGGATGACCCCGATGCTGTAGACCACGTCGAAGCGGCCCGGCTTGAAGGGCGGGCGGAGGATGTCGCCCTGCACCAGGTGCAGGCGCGGGTCCGCCCGCGCCTCGTCGACCAGGCGCTGGAGGCTCTCCGAGAGGTCGAAGGCCACGACCTCCGCGCCCAGGGAGCGGGCGATGCGGGCGTAGCGGCCCATGCCGCAGCCGCCGTCGAGCACGAGACGGCCCGCCCAATCCGCCTCCGGGACCTGCGTCTCCGTGAGGAAGACGGAACGGTCCTCGGGCATCGCGCCCGGATAGCGCAGCCACTCCCAGCCGAAGCTCTCCCCGGTCTGCCGCACGCTCGCCTCGAGCTCGGGGTCGGCGAAGAGCCGGGGGATGCCTTCGACGATGGGATACTCCTTGGAGCAGGCCTTGCAGCCGAGCGCCCCGTCCCGGAGGTCTTCTCCGTCGCGCGGCATGGCCTCCAAACGCGAGAAGGAGAGGCTGCCGCCGCAGCCGGGGCAGGCCAGGAGCGGGAGGAGGGAGAGCTTCACGGCTTCTCCGCCTCGGCCTGCGCCTCGCCCAGCCGGCGTCCCAGGCCCGCGAGATTGTAGCCCAGCCCGTGCAGGAAGAAGATGCCGAGGCTCGTGACGACGGCATACATCACGAGGTGGAGGAAGGTCGCGTAGCTCAGGGCCAGCTCGGAGTTGTAGCCGTAGTGCACCAGGATGGCCTTGACCCCCGCCTCGAAGTTGCCGAACGCGCCCGGCAGAGCCGGCAAGGCGACGGCGCCGGCCGCGGCGGCCAGGACCGAGACGGCGCGCGGGTAGCTGATGGGCGGGTCGAATCCCAGCGCCTGGGCTCCGCCCCAATAGATGAGCGCGTCGCAGAGCCACAAGGCGAAGCTCAAAGCCGCGACCCCGGCCGCCCGGCCGGGCGCGCGCAGGGCCTTCGAGCCCAGGATCAGCTCTTCGACCAGCCGGTGGACCTTCGGATGGCGCTCGGGCAGGCGCTTCCACGCCTCGAGGCGATCGAGGGCGTGCTCGGCCATCGTGACGCCGAACAGCAGGACGAGGACCCCGGCGGCGGCGAAGAGCGCTCCGTGGCGCAGGGCCGGAGAGATGGCCGTCCCAAGGCTCGCCGAGCTGACGCCGAAGAGGACGAGCAGGGCCGCCATGTCGCAGAGGCGTTCGATGAGGATGGTGGAGAGCGCGCTCCAGAGGCCGATGCCGAGCACCTTCCCGGCGAAGTACCCTCGGGCGAACTCGCCGATGCGCAGGAAGAGCAGGTTGTTGAGGCCCAGCCCGACGGCCTGCAGCTTGAAGAGCGTCCAGGAGCCGGCCTCGGCGACCGGGGCGAGCAGGAGCTTCCACCGCCAGGCCCGGATCCAGAGGTCGGACACGCCCACCGCGACGAGCAGGGGCAGCCACCCCAGACGGACGCCCGAGAGGATCCGGAACACCTCCCGGAAATCCACGTTCCGGAAAGCGTAGGCCAGCAGGACGAAGCTGATGAGTACGGCGGCGGCGACCGAGAGCGTTCTCTTCACGCTGGCCGCGCCGCCGGGGCCACGCTCAGGAGGGCAGCACCCGGGTCGTGACGAAGATCAGCAGCTCGACGCGGGTCCTTTCGACGGACTTCTTCTTGAAGAACCACCCGATGAGCGGGATGTCGCCGAAGAAAGGCACCTTCGTGACGCCGTTGGCGACCGAATCGGTGATGAGGCCGCCGATGACGATCGTCTCGCCGTCGTGGACGAGCACCGTGGTCTTGGCCTCGCGGGTGTCCACGGCGGGCACCCCGGCGACGGCCGACGTCACGTTGGCGGAGGGCTGGCTGATGTTCGGGTTGACCTCCAGCGTGATGCGCCCGTCCGCGTTGATGGTCGGGGTGACGTCGAGCTTGATGCCGGTCGTGGTGGTGCCCACCTGCTGGCTGGTCACGCCGGTCGAGGCGACGTTCGAGGTGGTGTAGGGGATGGCGGTCGTGATGTTGATGCTGGCCTTCTTGCCGTTCAGGGTGGCGATCTTGGGGTCGGAGAGCACCTTGACCTTGCCCTGGGACGCCGCCGCGGTCAGGGTCGCGGAGAGCCAGTAGTTGTTGGTCACGCGGCCGAAGGTGAAGGCGCCGGCGATGGCCTTGGCGGGGAGGCTCACGCCCGTGCCGCGGCCTCCGGCGCCGACCGGGGGCATGGTGACCTCCATCGTGTTCGAGTCGAACGGAAGCTTGATGGGGCTGTCCTCGGTCGTGGCCGGGGAGCCGATGAGGGTATTGCCCTGCTTGCCGAGGGCCTCCCCCTGCTGGAACCCCAGGTAGTCCCACTGGATGCCGAAGTGCACCTCGTTGGTGAGCTTGACCTCGATGAGCTTGGCCTCGATCATGACCTGCTGAGGCCGCACGTCCAGCTTGGCGAGCAGGCGCTCGATGCTCGCGATGCCGTCGAGGGTATCGGTGACGATGAGGGAGTTCGTGACCTTGTCGCCGATGATGGAGCCGTTGCGCTTCTCCGCCTTGTAGACCGCGTCGACCGCGGTCTTGATGTCGTCGGCCATCGTGTATTTGAGCTTGATGACCCGGGTCTGGGTGATGGCCACGCTTCCCTCGCTCTTCAGGGTGGCCGGGGTCACGATGCGCAGGATGTTCTCGCCGACCTGGTCGGCTACGAGGCCGTGGATGCGCAGCACGGTCATGAAGATCTCGCTGAAGGGGACGTCGGTCAGGTGCAAAGTCACCGGCCCCGAGACGTCGCTGCCGTAGATGATGTTGACCTTGGCTTCGCTCGCGAGATGCTTGATGACATCCCGGACGTCGACGTTCTCGTAGTCGACGGACTTGAACTCGTTGGAAAGCGAGGCCAGGATGTCGCGCCGTGTGCGGCTGGATCCCGAGAAGGACGGGGTGGAGTAGCTCCGGGAAGACTCGGCCTCGCCCTCGGGAGGGGCGTCGGCGGCCATGTCCGCGAGTTCGGAGGAGAACCCGGCAGGAACGGAAGGCTTCGGAGCGGACTTGGCCGGCTTCGTCGCGGCCGGCTTGACGCCGCTCTCCTTGAGAGCCATGGGCTCATCCTCAGCCATCGCGTCGACCTCTTTCGAGTAGCCTGACGACGAGGCTTCCTTCTCGACCGCGGGCAACGGCAGCGGCTTCTCGGGGGCCTTCACGGCGGGAGCCGCCGGCTTCTCGACGGCCT
>DMEZ01000069.1:17808-36793 GCA_003450735.1 Elusimicrobiota bacterium
CTTCTCGACGGCCTTCGCGGCGGTGGGGGCCGCCGGCGGAGGCGCCGGCTTCTCGGGGGCTTTCGTCGCGGCCGCGGCGGCGGCCGCTCCGGCCGCGGCAGCGGCCGCGGTCTTGGCGGCTTCCTTGGGCGCGCTCTTGGCCGCGGGGGCCGGCGCGGTCTTCTCGGCCGCCGCGCCGATGCCCTGGAGATGGATGATGAGGCTGCGGTCTTCCCAGCGGGCCTGGTAGCCCACCAGCTTGAAGAGGTCCAGGACGATGCGCGAGATCATCGTCGGCTCCTTCTGGTACTGCCCGGAGCGGACCTTCTTGAGGAACTGGCCCTTGCCGGCGAGGGTCTTCGTCTCGGGGACGTATTCGGTGTTCAAAAGCTCGACGACGAGGCGCGGCGGATCGCTCGTGAAGAAGGTGTTGTACTTGACCTGCTGGCTGAGGTGGAGCGTGACCTCGTCCGGGCCGACTTCCACCCCGTTGAGAGTGGCGCCGGCGGCCTCGGCGGCCCACAGCCAGGATCCCGACCCCGGCGAGGCGAACAGGACGGCGACGCAGAGAGCGAGAGAGATGAGACGCTTGAGCATGTCTCCTCCATGGACGCGGTGAAAGGTCATCGTCCCCCCGGGAACCCAGGCATCATGGGCATCGCAGAAGGTCCGGACGGGGGCGACGACGGCTGGGCGGGAGCGGCCGCGGGGGGAGCGGGCGGGGGAAGCGCGGGTGCGGCGGGCGCCGCCGCCTTCGGGGCCGCGCGGGCGGGCTCCTTCTTGTCGGATGGGTCTCCCGTCTCCCCCAGGAACAGCGGCTGGACATCCTTGTCCGGAGTCATCAGGATGACGGTCTTCTCTTTGGGCTTCACGACCCCGGTGACGCCCGGGATGCGGTTGTTCTTGTAATCGTAGAGCTTGCCCCCGCGCAGGAGATAGCCCTGCCCCGTCTTCTCATGCACCAGGATGGCCGACGCCCCGCGGCGGTCCTTCATGATTCCTTTGAGGCTCAGGAAGTGGATGGAGAACTCGGGCTCCGGCGGCTCCTCTTCGGCGGCCGGCGCATCGACCGCGGCCGAGACGGGCTTCAGGGGGAGGACGGAGGCGGCCGTGACGGGGGTGAAGGGGTCGCGGACGGCTTTGTAGAGGTCGACGATGGTCAGGGCCTTGTCGGTGTCGGTCGAGGCGTCGACGGAAGACGGGGCCGCGGTGGATTTGGCCGGCTCGGCGGCCGGAGCCGCCAGCACCTCCGACGGGAGGGGCTGCGCCAAGAAGAAGCACACGGCGGCCAGGGCGGTCATCATCCTTGTCATCCCTTATATTGATAAGCGACCAGCGTGAAGCTCACGGTAGCCTTGCCCTGTTGGTCGGGCGGCGAATAGGTCACCGTCCGGACGTTGTAGATGCGCTGCTCCAGCGCGATGGCGGCCAGGAAGCGCCCCACGTCGTGGTAGTTCCCCCGGATATTGATCTGGTAGGGATTCTCGATGAAATACTGCTCGGCCTTCTGCCCGCCGGGCTGGAAGGCGTTGAGCTGGACGTTGTACTTGCGCGCCAGCACGCTCACCGCCGTGATCACGGCCGGCAGGTCGCGGCTCTTCGGCAGCCGCTTCTCCGCCTCGATGGCCTGCTCGTTGAGGGTCTCGATCTCCTTCTGGATCTTGGGCAGGCGCACCGCCTGGCTCTTCGCCTTGTTGATCTTGTCCTCGGTCGTCTTGATCTCGGCCTTCGTCTGCTCGATCTTGTCCGCGGTCGGCAGCCAGAAATACTTGATATAGGCGAAGCCGCCGCCGCCCAGGAAGAGGACGGCGAGCACGAGGATCTGCTGCTGCTGCTTGCTGAGCTGGATGTTCAGCTTCGCCATAGTTCCCTTTTCACCCCGGCGTCGGGATGTACCTCACGGTCAGGACGAAGGAGCTCCCGGCGGCCGTCCCGGGCCCGCCGGCCGACACCGTGATCCCCCCCTGCAGCACCGGCTCCTTGAACTTCCCGCCCGCTTCGAACGCCCGCAGGGCGTCCGCCGCGGACTCGCTCGTGACGCCCGAGCAGCCCATGTTCACGATCAGGCCCTTCTGGTCGCCGGAAGTCGTCAAGCTCGTCAGCCACACCCCGGGCGGCAGGGTCTGGCTCAGGTCCTCCATGAAGCGCGGATAGAGCGACCGGTACTTCATCAGATCCACCACGACGTTGAGCCGGGCGCGCACCTGGGTGGCCTTCTGCTCCAGCTCCTCCACCTGAGCCACGATCTTCTGCAGCCGGTCGAGCTCCAATTTGTCGACCTTCAGGGTCTTCTCCAAGGAGACCGCGCGCCAGTAGTGCGCTCCGGAGATCGAGGCCAGCAGGATGGCCGCCGCCACGCCGCCGGCCGACGCCTGCAGTGTCCGCAGGCGCGCGATCTCCTTGTCGAGGATCTCCTGGGGGACGAGGTTGATCTTGATCATGTCATACCCAGTCCTTCGCCCGGCGCAGGGCGAGGCCCACGGCGACCCCCAGGGCGGGCTGGATCTCGGCCGGGACGTCCGGCGGAGGCTGGATGAACGAGAGCGGGTTGAGGACGGTGACCGGCACCTTGAGCTCCCCGGTGAGATACTTGGCGAGGTTCTTCATCCGGGCCGTCCCCCCGGAGAGCACGATGCGCGCCACCGAGCGCTCCGGGCCCTGGGAAAGGTAGAAGTCGACCGAACGGTGGACTTCGCTGACGAGGTCCTTGACGACCCCCGCGACCGCCTGCGAGACGGCCAGCGCGTCGCGGTTGCCCTCCGCGAGCGCCTTCTCTTTCTCTTCCTGGTCGAGCATGAGGCCGAAGCCCTTCTTCGCCTCCTCCGCCTTGGCCGGGTCGCACTGCAGAGCCTTCGCGACGGCTTTCGTGAACGTGTTGCCGGAGATGAAGATGTCGCGCACCACGCGCGTGACGCCCGCCTCGATGATGGACAGGTTCGTGACGCTGTGCCCGAGGTTGAGGTAGAGCGTCGAGCCCGCCCCCTGGACAGCGTCGAGGCGCTCGTGCACGCCTTCGAGCGCGAAGGAGTCCACGTCGATGATGGCGGGCCGCAGGCCCACGGCTTCCAGGACGTCCACGCGGGCCTGCACCATGTCCTTCTTGGAGGCGACCAGGACCGTCTCCATCTTCTTCTGCCCCTCCTCCATCACCTCGGCGAGGATATGGAAGCTGAGCTGGACGTCCTTGATGTCGAAGGGGATGAACGGCTCGGCCTCGGTGGCGAGCGTGGCCCGCAGTTCGTTCTTGGTCAGCAGGGGGAACTTCACGTAGCGGACGATCACCGAGTTGCCGGAGATGGCCGTGGCCGCCTGCTTGACCGGGATGTTCTTCTGGATGAGGAAGGCCCTCAGCTGGTTGACCGTCTGCTGCTTGCGTTCGTCGGGCGAAGCGTCCGGCTTCGCCTCGATCGGGAGATGCCCCCAGGTCTTGAGCTTGAGCTCGCCGCCCTCCTCTTTCAGCCATACGACCTTCACCGAATAGTTCCCGATGTCGATGCCGAGGATGTCCGGGGACCCCAGGAACAAGGAGCTGAACTTCTCCTTGATCTTCTTGAGGTCGAATCCTTTCAGTTTGTCTTGTATGCCTGCCATTCTCCCGCCTGAGCGGCCATAGACATCTCTTCCACGGTTCCGCCGGCGCGCGAAACCGCGGTTCTATGCAAGAAAAGCGCCGACCCCTTTAGCCGGCTGGGGGCTCGGCGCTTCCTTGCATACCGGAAAAATCAGACAACGGCCTACTATAGATAGCAGGAAAGAGCCCGTTTGTCAAGGCCTTTTTTATGTGATACCATTCCCGCGTGCTGAAGGCCGTGCTCTTTGACTACGGCGGCACGCTGGACTCGGACGGGATCCCCTGGCTGGACCGGTTCTTCCCTATATACCGGCAGGCGGGCCTTGAAGCCCCCTGGGAGGATTTCAAGAGAGCCTTCTACGACTCCGACGACCGGCTGCCCGAACGCTTCTCCCTCGAAGGCCTCGACCTCGAGGAGACGGTCGCGCTCCAGGTCCGCTGCGTGGTGGACCGGCTGGCGGCCGCCTGCGCCGAGGCCGGACGCGAGGCTCTCGCCCGGAGCGTCACGCGCAGCTTCGTGGACTCCTCCCGCAGGCAGCTCGAGCGCAACCGCCCTCTCCTCGAACGCCTCCGCTCCCGCTACCGGCTCGGCATCGTCTCGAATTTCTACGGGAACCTCGAGGGGATCCTCCGGCGGGAGGGGCTGGGAGGGCTCTTCAGCGTCGTCGCCGACTCCCACCGGCTCGGCTGCCTCAAGCCGGACAAGGCCCTCTTCCTGCACGCCGCCCGCGGGGCCGGGGCCGAGCCCCGGGAGTGCCTGATGGTGGGAGACTCTCCCGGCCGCGACATGAAGGGGGCCGAGAACGCCGGCATGCCGCACGCCTGGCTCGCGGGGGAGCGTTCCGATGCGCGAGCGTGCTGCGCCGGGACGCCCGTGCTCAGGACGCTCCTCGATCTGGAAGCGGCCCTGGAGCCATGACTTTGCGCTGGGGCGGGATCATCGCCGCGGGGGAAGGCTCGAGGCTCTCGGCCTTCCCGGTCGTCAAGCCGCTGGTGAGCGTCGCGGGACGGCCGCTCGTGGACTGGGCGGTCGCGGCCCACCGGGCCGCCGGGGTCCGGCATCTGGTCGTGCTCCTGAACTCGCGCGGGGACGCCGTCCGGGAGCACCTGCGCGGCAGCGTCCGCGGGATGGACCTGGTCTTTCTCAAGCGCGACACGGCCTCCTCCTGGGAGAGCTTCCGCCTCGTGAGCCGGACGCTCGCCGAGGAAGCCGGCCGCTTCATGCTCAGCACGGTGGACACGGTGCTCTCTCCCGCGGACGCCGAGCGTTTCGGCCGCACGGCCCTTCTGGGGAAGGCCACGGCGGCGCTGGGCTTGACGCGCTTCGTGGACGACGAGAAGCCGCTCTGGGCCGACCTCGGCCCGGACGGGCGGATCGCCGCCTTGGGCGAGGACGCCGCGCGCCGGGACGCCGTGACCTGCGGGCTTTACGCCCTGACGGATCGCGCCGTCCTCGCGATGCCTGAGCCGCGCGCTCACGCGCGGCTCAGGGATTACTGGGGGGCCCTCGTCCGCTCGGGAGAGCCCGTCCGGGGGGTGCTGCTCGACGACGCCGTGGACGTGGACCGCCCCGAAGACGTCGCGCAAGCCGAGCGGCAGGCCGCTCGATGGAGGACGCCGGACGCTTTATGACGAACCCGAACCGCAGCCGCGCCCTGCCGGGCCCCAAGTGCCTCGGCATCCTGCGCGAGATGCAGAACTCCCCCAACCGGGAGACCGACGACGCGCAGATCCTCAACGCCGTCCTGGAACAGCTCCGCAACCTCGGGGCCCGCACGGATTGCCTGACCCCTGAGGAGGCGGACCGGCGGGAGCTCTCGGACTACGACCTCCTCCTGCCGATGTGCGAGACCTACCCGCGCATCAAGCGCCTGGCGGGATGCGCCCAGCGCACCGGCGCCCGGTGGTTCAACCCGCCCGAAGCGGTCCTCAATTGCTACCGCCTCGAGATGATCTCCCGCCTCGCCCGGGCCCCCGAGGTCCGCTTCCCCCGCTGCGAGGTGCGCCGGGTCCAGGACGGCCCCGGGCCGGCCCCCTTCCAGGCCCCCGCGACGGGCCCTAGCGTCGCAGGGGCGGCGCGAGCGGAGAAGCACCAGCGCGCCGCCCCGGGCTACTGGCTCAAGCGGGGGGACGTGCACAACACCTGCGATCACGACGTCGTCTTCGCGGCCCACTGGGCCCACGCCGGACGGGTCGTGGAGGACTTCGCCCAGCGCGAGATCACCCACTTCGTCGTCCAGCCCCACATCGAGGGGGACATCCTCAAGTTCTACGGGGTCGGTCCTGGCCGCTGGTTCACCTGGTTCCACCACGACCCCACCCGGGCCCGGCGCACCCCCTTCGTCATGGAGGAGCTGGCCTCCATGGCCGCCGCCGGAGCCCGCGCCCTCGGGTTGGAGATCTACGGGGGAGACGCTATCGTCTCCCCCGACGGCTCCATCACCCTCCTCGACCTCAACTCCTGGCCCAGCTTCGCCCGCGTCCGCCAGGAGGCGGCGCTCCAGATCGCCTGGCACCTGCAGGCCCGCTGGCTCAGCCGGCGCGCGAAGACCCGTACGCAAGCCTCTTCCTCAGCAAGGAGAAGAAAATGAAGACCGCCGTCGGCGGCGCAGCCGCCGCTCCCGTTTGGCAGGCCGGCCCCTCGAGCCGCAAGCTCTTCCTGGAAGAGCAGACCTACATGACTCCCGGGCTCCAGCAGATCGCCACCTTCTCGCAGCTCGTCCTCGAGCGCGGCGACCGGGCCACCCTTTACGACGCCGACGGGCGCTCCTACCTCGACTTCGTCGCGGGCGTCTGCGTGGCCTCCATCGGACACGGGCACCCCGAGTTCGCCCGGGGCCTCTCGGAGCAGGTCTCGCGCCTCTCGGTGGGAAGCTTCTGCACCAAGAACCGCGTCGAGTTCCTTCGGCGGCTGACCCAGCTCACACCCAAGGGGCTCGACCGCGTCCAGCTCTACTCCAGCGGCGCCGAGGCCGTCGAGGCCGCCGTCCGCCTGGCCAAGAGCCACACGAAGCACTTCGAGGTGATCTCGTTCTGGGGCGGCTTCCACGGAAAGACCGGCGGGGTGTGCGGCCTGCTGGGCAGCGACTTCAAGCACGGCCTGGGCCCCATCATGCCCGGCCTCTACCTGACCCCCTACCCGAACGTCTACCGCAACCCCTTCGGCCTCTGTGACCCCGCCGAGCTCTCGGCGCGCTGCCTGGAGTTCCTGCGCGAGAAGATCAAGCTCGAGACCTCCGGACGCATCGCCGCCATCATCCTGGAACCCGTCCAGGGGACGGCGGGCAACGTCATGCCCCCCAAGGGCTTCCTCCAGGGCGTCCTCGACATCGCCCACGAGCACGGGGCCCTGCTCATCTCCGACGAGATGATCACCGGCTTCGGACGCACCGGCCACTGGTTCGGCGTCCAGCACGACGGCGTCGTCCCGGACATCATGACCATCGGCAAGGGCGTGGCCGGCGGCTTCCCCGTGAGCGGGCTCGTCACCACCGCCGAGATCGCCCAGGCCAAGCCCTTCGCCAACCCGAGCGGCTCCTCCTCCAGCTACGGCGGCAACCCGCTGGCCGCGGCCGCCTGCAACGCGACTTTGCGCATCCTCGAGACCGAGAAGCTGCCCGAGAACTCCCGCAAGGTCGGCGCGGCCATGCTCGAGCGCCTCCGGAAGACGCAGGAGCGCTTCCCCTTCATCGGCGACGTCCGGGGCCGCGGCCTGATGATCGGCGTGGAGTTCGTCGAGGACCGCAGGACCAAGAAGCCGCTGCGCAAGGAAGTCTGCCGGGCGATCTTCGACGAGGCCCTCTCCCGCGGCCTCATCACCATGGCCTACTCCCCGTCCCTGCGCATCAACCCGCCGCTCAACATCACGGAGGCCGAGGCGATGAAGGGCCTCGACATCCTCGAGGAGTCGCTCGACGCCGTCTCCCGGAGGTTCCAGCTCTGAGCACCCTCCGGGGCGCCCTCATCGGCTTCGGCCAGGTGGCCGAGGCCGCCCACGCGCCGGCGTTCCTGCGCTCGCAGGACTTCGAGATCGCCGCGGTCGCGGACGCGAGCCCGAAGCGCCTGCAGGCCGCCCAGGCCCTCTTCCCAGGCGCGCGCGCCTACGCCGACGCCCAGTCGCTCTACGCGGCCGAGAAGCTGGACTTCGTCGACATCGCGACCCCGCCGCACCTGCATTACGCCCAGTGCCTGGAGGCGCTCGGACGCCGCCTGCACGTCCTCTGCGAGAAGCCCCTGGTCTTCTCCGCGCGCGAGTTCGAGGCCCTCAAGGCCGAGTCCTTGAGCCGCAAGCGCGCCCTCTTCCCGGTCCACAACTGGAAGTACGCGCCCCCGCTGATGAAGATGCACGAGCTGCTGCGCTCCGGAGCCGTCGGCGAGCTGAGGCATCTGGAGCTGCACGTGCTCCGGCGCAAGCCCGCCGCCGTGGCCGGCAAGGGGGGCGGCAACTGGCGCACCGACCGCGCCAAGGCGGGCGGCGGCATCCTCGTCGACCACGGCTGGCACAACCTCTACCTCCTCTCCTGGCTGATGGGCTCCGCCCCGGCCGGGATGGACGCCGTCCTGCACCCGCCGCACGGCGCCGCCGACGAGGAGGCGACCTGCCTGCTCCGCTTCGCCAAGCCCCCGGCCACCGCCCTGATGCACCTGAGCTGGCGGGCCCCCCTGCGGGCGCAGTGGGGCCTCGCCTACGGGCGCTCGGGCTCGCTGGAGCTGCAGGACGACCGCCTCGTCTTGCGCCGCGGGGAGGAACCCCCCAGGACCTTCCAGTTCGCCCAGAAGCTCTCCGCGGGCTCGGCCCACCCGGAATGGTTCGCGGCCATGCTCCCGGACTTCCGGGCCGCGCTCGCAAGCCCGGCCGAGCCCTCGCCGACGCTGGCCGAGGCCGGCATCTGCGCGGAGCTCATCGAGCGCGCCTACCGCCCCCAGCCGGCGGAGGCCTTGCGGCGATGATGGACGCCGTCCTCCTCGTCAACCATCCGGCGATGATGACCGAGCGCCTCGCCGGGCTCACAATCGTCCAGCGCCAGCTGTTCATCCTCGCCCGGGCGGGCTTCAAGAAGGTCTGGATCGCCGCCCACCGGCCCAAGGACCCCGTCTTCGCCGCCCTGCGCTGGCCCGAGGGCCTCGAGCAAGCCTGGACCTCCGAGACTCCGGCTCCTCCCGCCGCGCCCTACCTCTCGGTCTCAGCCGACCACCTCGTCCGCTCGGAGTTCCTCCGGGACACCGCCTCCAGGCCCCACGCGTCCTCCGCCGCCTACCTCGACGAAGCGGGGCGCGGCGTGGTCCAGGTCGTGCTCACCGCCGATGACCAGGCCCCTTCCTTCGAGCGCCTGGCCATGCCGGAAGGCTCCTGCGTGCTCCTGCAGACCCAGCCGGACCGGAGCCCGGTCCTGCCCTGGCTGCTCCAGGAAGCGACCAAGTCCCACGACAGCTTCATGGCCCGCCACTTCGACCGCCGCCTCTCGCTCGCCCTCACCCGCCGCCTGCTGGACACCCGCCTCACCCCGAACCAGATGACGGTGTTCAGCACCCTCGTGGGACTGACGGGAGCCCTGTTGACGGCGGGGGGGCGCCTTGCGATGACCCTCGGCGTGCTGCTGGTCTGGGCTCACACCGTCCTCGACGGCTGCGACGGAGAGATGGCCCGGCTGCGCCACGAGCAGAGCCGCATCGGCGGCTTCCTGGACTTCTGGGGCGACAACGTCGTGCACGCCGCCCTGTTCGTGTGCCTGGGCATCGGCATCACACGGGAGGGGTACCCCTCGGTCCATCTGTTCCTGGGCTTGGCGGCCGCGGTCGGCGCCCTCGGGGCGGCCTTCGTGGTCTTCCGCCACTCAGCCAGCCACCAGGCCCGGGGCGGGCCCCTGTTCAACGGGCTGGAAGACCTGGCCTCGGAGAAGGCCTCCCCGGCCCTGCGCAGCATCGCCCGCGTCGAGGACATCCTGTCGCGGCGCGATTTCATCTATCTGCTCGTCTTCCTCGTTCTGATCGACTACCCCGAAGTCTTCCTATGGGCGGCCGGCATCGGTACGCCGATGTTCCTCGCCGCCCTCCTGTACCTCCGTCACTCGGAGGCCGAGGGGCGCAATCCCGCCGTCTTGAGGAGGCAGCCGTCATGAGACATGAGAAAAGGATCGACCCCGCCCGAGGCAAGCTCGGGGTGCTCCTGCCCGGCATGGGCGCCGTGACCAGCACCTTCATCGCGGGAGTGGAGCTCCACAAGAAGGGACTCGGAGACCTGATCGGCTCCATCACCCAGATGCAGACCATCCGCCTCGGCAAGCGCTACGAGCGCCGCCGCCCCCTCCTGCGGGACTTCCTTCCCCTCGCGAAGGTCTCTGACCTCGTCTTCGGGGGCTGGGACATCTTCCCGGACTCCATGTACCAGGCCGCGCTCAAGGCCGGCGTCCTTCCGGAGGAGCGCCTGCGGCCCGTGCGCGCCGAACTCGAGGCCATCACCCCCATGACGGCCGTCTTCGACCGCTCCTACGTGCGCAACCTCCAGGGCCCCAACGTCAAGAAGGCGAAGACCAAGTGGGACCTGGCCCGGATGCTGATGGAGGACATCGAGCGTTTCAAGAAGCGCCTCGACGTGGAGCGCGTCGTCATGGTCTGGTGCGGCTCCACCGAGGTCCTCCCCCAGCGCTCGAAGGTCCACGAGAGCCTCGCCGAGTTCGAGAAGGGCCTCAAGTCCAACTCGCCCGGCATCCCCCCGTCGATGATCTACGCCTACGCCGCGATCAAGCTGGGCATCCCCTACGCCAACGGCGCGCCCAACCTCTCGGCCGACGTGCCGGCGCTGAGCGAGCTCGCCCTGAAGACCGGCTCCCCCATCTGCGGCAAGGACTTCAAGACGGGGCAGACCTTCATGAAGACGGTGATCGCCCCGGGCCTGCAGGCCCGCATGCTGGGCCTCATCGGCTGGTACTCCACGAACATCCTCGGCAACCGCGACGGCGAGGTGCTCGACGACCCGGGCTCGTTCAAGACCAAGGAGAAGAGCAAGATGTCGGTGCTCGACTCCATCCTGGAGCCGGACGTCTACCCCCGGCTCTACTCGAAGTACGCCCACAAGGTCCGCATCGACTACTACCCTCCGCGGGGCGACAGCAAGGAAGGCTGGGACAACATCGACATCGCCGGCTGGCTGGGGATGCCCATGCAGATCAAGATCAACTTCCTCTGCCGGGACTCCATCCTGGCCGCTCCCCTCGTGCTGGACCTGGCGCTCCTGCTGGACTTCGCCCGGCGCGCCGGTCTCAAGGGCATCCAGGAGTGGCTGTCGTTCTTCTTCAAGTCCCCCATGTGCCGGGAAGACCTCCCGCCCGAGCACAACCTGTTCATCCAGCACCTGAAGTTCAAGAACACCGTGCGCCTGCTCATGGGCGAGGAAGTCCTCGACCACTCGGGACTGGACTACTACGACCCCGTCCGAGGCACCCCCAAGCCGGCGCCGCCGCCGCGGCCGATGAAGGCCGCCGCCGCGAAGCGCCCGCCCGTTCGAACGAGGGGGTAGGATGCCTATCGTCCGTCCGCAGAAGCCGGAAGAATCCGCCCTCATCGAGGAGATCCTGCGCAAGGCCTACGGCCGGGAGGAGGAAGCCCGCCTGTTCGCCTCCCTGCGGGGTTCTCAGGATTTCCTGCCCCAGGCCTCCCTCGTCGCGGACCATGAAGGCCAGCTGGTCGGCTACGTCCTGTTCCTCAAAGCCTCCCTGGTCGGGGCCAACGACAGCCACCCGGCCCTGGCGATGGCCCTCTTCGCCGTCCTGCCGGAGTTCCAGCGCAGGGGCATGGGGGAGCGCCTCATCCGTCACAGCCTGGAGCGCTGCCGGGGAATCAACCATCACCTCTTCTTCGTGATCGGCGACCCGGCTTATTTCTCCCGATTCGGGTTCCAAGACGCGGCGGCTTCGGGCCTGGGGGTGGATTTCGCGGCCCCACCGGCCCCCCTGCAGGTCCTCGACCTGAGCGGAAGCATCCTCGGACGCGTCCAAGGGAAGATCCGCTACCCTCAGGGCATCCTATCAAAGTAAATTATCCTTTATTTTAAAGGATAATCCAGAAACACGCCTTTTAAAGTGATACGCGCGCGCTCGCGCGCGCGCCTTGCTGGAGCGAGTTTACCCCTCCCCCCCTATTTGATATACTCTTCTCGACGTGGAACGGCCCGGTCGGTACCTCCTTGCGCTGCTCCTGTCGGCCGTAGTCCGAAGCGCATACTGTCAGACGGAGCCAGCGCCGATACCCGTGTCCTCTTCCACCCCCAGCATCCCTGCCGCGGACCTCAGCGCCGCCAGCCAGGCTGCCGGGGGCGTTGTCGTTGCCCCTCCGGCGGAGCCGGCCCTGGCCCAGATCCACGTCCTTGGCGTCCAGCCGGAAGACGCCGCCTGGGTCAAGGCCCGCCTGAAGGCCCAGGAGGGCTCCCCCTATCCGGCCGACCTGCAGGGGGAGGACATGACCTTCCTGCTGACGTGCGGCCGCTTCACCCAGGTCAAGCTCCGGCGGGTCCCGCTCTCGGGAACGGCCTTCCGGCTGGACATCGACCTCACCCCCGGCGTCCCCAAGCCGGCGCAGGCCCCTCCTCCGCCCGCGGAGGAGGATTTCCTGCGCGCGCCCTGGGTGATCGGGGAGTTCGCGGTCAAGGGGAACGAGCGGGTCAAGTTCAACGTCATCCGGACCCAGGTCAAGGCCCGCGCGGGCGACCTCTATGAGCGCTCGGACCTCGACCGGGACATCCAGGCCGTCCTGTCCTTGGGGCAGTTCGAGCGCGTCGCAGCCGACATCGAGCCCCTGCCGGACAAGCCCGTCCCGCCCCACCTGCTCGGCATCGCCGCCTCGAGCGTCTGCGCCAGCCTGACCTTCCTGGTCGAGGAGAAGATGCTCGTCCGCAAGATCCGCTACACCGGCCACAAGGGCCTCTCCAAGGGCAAGCTCTCCGACGAAGCGGGCCTGAAGGCCAAGGACCCCTTCGACAAGGTCAAGCTCAACGAGGACGCCGGGAAGATGCTCGACCTCTACCGGAAGAAGGGCTACCTCCAGGCCGTGGTCAGGTCCACCTACACGGTGGACGCCGCGGCGCGGCAGGTCGACGTGGAGTTCCTCATCGAAGAGGGGCCCAAGTCCCGGATCGCGGAGGTCCGCCTGAGCGGGGTGAGCGCCTTCAAGCCCAAGAAGGTCCTCAAGAAGATGGAGAACCGGCGCAAGAAGGTCTATGACGCCGCCAAGCTCCCCGAGGACCTCAAGAAGATCGAGGCCCTCTACAAGAACGAGGGCTACCTGGACTTCGAGGTGCTCTCCTCCTCCGTCTCCTTCAGCGACGACGGCTCGAAGGTCTTCATCGACCTGGTCCTCAAGGAAGGCCCGCAGTACCGCTTCGGCGAGACGACCTTCGCGGGCCACACGGTCTACAAGTCCTCGGACCTGGCGAAGGCGGTGGACTACCGCAAGGGCAAGCTCTTCAGCCAGGAGCGCTTCGACTTCACCATCCGCAACCTCCAGGAGCTCTACGCGGAGAAGGGCCGCCTGCGCACCCGCGTGACCCCGGCCAAGACCTTCAACGAGGCCACCAAGCTCATGGATGTCCGCTACGACATCGAGGAGGGCAACGTCGTCTACGTCGACCACATCGACATCGAGGGGAACAAGACCACCAAGGCCTTCGTCTTCAAGCGGGAGCTGGTCATCAAGGAGGGCATGCCCTTCCAGGTCTCGAAGATCCGCAAGAGCCAGGAGAAGATCCTGAACCTCGGCTTCATCGACGACGTCCAGCTCGACATCCAGAACCCGATCGACCCCGACCGGGCCGACCTGACCTTCGACATCGTGGAAGGCAAGCCGGGGATGCTCACCGCGGGCGCGGGCTTCTCCTCGCTCGACGGGCTGGTGGGCACGATGTCCTTGCAGCACATGAACCTCTTCGGCCGGGCCCAGCGGGCCTCGGTGCAGTGGTCGTTCGGCTCCCGCGTGCAGGACTACAACGTCTCCTGGACGACCCTCTGGACGAACAACCGGCCCATCAGCCTCGGCTTCGACGTCTTCAACACCCGCCGCATCTCCCCCTTCGAGAGCTCCACCAGCGGCTACGTCAACAAGCGCACGGGCGGCGGGATCCGGGTCGGGCCGCGCTTCCAGGATGACAAGTACCAGCTGAACTTCCACTACGTCATCCAGAGGGTCCAGGTCTCCAACATCGAGAACGAGTTCGCCAGCCGCCTGACCGAGAGCACGAGCATCCAATCCTCCCTGACCACCGAGTTCGCCCGCGACACCCGGGACAACATCTGGGACCCGACCCGGGGCAGCCGCAACGGCGGCGGCATCGAGCTGACGGGCGGGGTGCTCCAGGGCGACATCCACCTGCTCAAGCCCTTCTTCCACAACTCCCTGCACCACACCCTGGCCACGGTCGGCGACTATCCCCTCGTCCTCTCCTTCTCCAACCGGGGCGGCTACGTGACCCAGTTCGGCCAGACCAAGGAGGTCCCGGTCTTCGAGCGCTACTACGTCGGCGGCCAGGACTCTTTGCGCGGCTACACCTACGCCGGCGAGGTCGGCTACCCGGACGGGGGCAAGGCGTACGACGTGTTCAACGTGGAGCTCGGCTTCCCGCTCGCCCGCGAACGCCGCAAGACCATCGTCAAGGTCGTCGGCTTCTTCGACGCCGGCGGCTCATGGGACACCATGAAGGCCGTCCGGCTGCGCGTCGGGCAGGGCGACGCCGACATCAAGACGGACGCCGGCATCGGCATCCGCTTCGTGACGCCCGCTTTCCCCATCCGCCTCGACTGGGGCTACGGATTCAACCACCGGCCGGGCGAACAGAACTACCAGATCAACTTCGGAATCGGGAGTCTCTTCTGATGCCAACCCTGAGGACGTTCGCCGCCCTCCTCCTCGCTCTAGCCGCGGCCCAGCCGGCCGCGGCCATGGAGGTCAGCCTCGAGGAGAACCGCGCCGAGCGCGGCAGCATCGGCTACGTCGACATCCAGCGGGTGTTCCAGCGCTTCCCCCAGACGCACAAGGCCAAGCAGAGCTTCCAGGAGATCGTCCGGCAGGCCGAGGACCAGGTGAACCTCCGCCGGGCCGAGATCCTCGCCCTGCGTTCGGAGATCTCGAAGCAGCAGGTCGAGCTCGACCTTCTCAAGAACGCGCCCCTCCCTGTCCAGGTGCCGGCCGTGGAGGCGTCCACGGCTCCCGCGCCGGCCCCCGTCGAAGTCTCCTCGGCGGCGCCCTCCGTCTCCCCCTCGGCCGCCCCCGCGCTCCCCGAGATCTCGACAGAAACCGCGACCCTGCCCGCGGAGCCGGCCGTCGACGCCTCCTCCTCCGCCGTCGTCCCGGACCTCCCCGGGATGAAGCCGCTGACCATCAACCTCCCCGGGCTGACGACCGCTCCCATGGTCGTGGAGCCGCCCCAAGAGACCGCCGCCGTCCCCTCCGTCTCGACCGCGGCGGCCGCCGCGGCTGAGGCGGCGGTGGCGCGGGCCGAGGAGGAGCGGCTCGCGGCCGAGCAGGCCCAGCGCCAGGCCCGGGAGCGGGCCCAGGCCGCGGAGCTGGCCGCCGCGACGGCCCGGGCGCGGGAAGCCCGCCTCAAGGAGCTCCAGGATTCCCTCGAGCTCAAGCGCAAACAGCTCGCGGCCAAGGAAGAGGAATTCCAGAAGCACCAGTCCCAGGTCGAGAGGAACCTGCTCGAGCTGGAGAACCGCCGCTCGGAGATCCTCCTGGGGAAGATCTACACCGTCATCCAGGAAGTCGCCCGAGAGAACGGCGTCGGCGTCGTGGTCGACAAGAACCAGATCCTCTTCGGCCAGAACTCCGTGGACTTGACCGAGAAGGTCATCAAGAAGCTGGAGGGCCTCTGAGATGAAGACGACCCTGGGAGAGCTCGCCAAGCTCACGGGCGCCGAGCTCGAAGGCGACGCCTCCTACACCGTGACCGGCGCCGCCGGGCTGGCCGACGCGGGGCCCGCCGACGTCTCGTTCCTGGAGAACCCCAAATACGCGCCCCAAGTGGAGACGAGCCGGGCGGGGGCGGTGTTTTTGCCCGCCTCCTCCAAGGGCAAGGTCCGGGGCGGGCCCGCCCACCGGCTTTTCACCGAAGAGCCCAAGTGGGGCTACGCCCAGTGGCTGGCCCTGCTCGAGACGGAGCGGCGGCGCCCGGAAGCGCCCCAGGTCTCGCCGCGCGCGGAGGTCCACCGCGAGGCCGTGCTCGGCAAGGACGTCCATATCGGCCCCTTCGCCGTCGTGGGCGCGCGCACCATCGTAGGGGACCGAGCGGTCATCGGGCCGGGCTGCTCCATCGGCTACAACGCGCGCGTCGGCAAGGATTGCCGCCTCCACCCGAACGTCGTCCTCGAGGACTTCTGCGAACTCGGCGACCGGGTCACGCTCCACGCGGGCACCGTGATCGGCTCCGACGGGTTCGGCTACTGCACGGACCCCAAGACGGGCGAGCACCGGAAGTTCCCGCAGATCGGCCGGGTCGTCATCGAGAACGACGTCGAGATCGGCTCGAACGTCTCCATCGACCGGGCCACGACCGGCGAGACCCGCATCGGCGCCGGCACCAAGATCGACAACCTCGTCCAGATCGGCCACAACGTGATCATCGGCCCCAACGGCCTGCTCGTCTCGCAGGTCGGCGTGGCCGGCTCGACCAAGATCGGCCGGCAAGTCATCCTGGCCGGCCAAGCCGGCCTCGTGGGGCACATCACGATCGGCGACGGGGCCATCATCATGGCCCAGACCGGCGTGATGGACGACGTCCCGTCCAAGCAGGTCCTCTTCGGCTCGCCCGGCCGCCCGCGCCGGGAGGCGATGAAGCTGCAGGTCTTGCTCTCGAAGCTGCCGGAGATGGTCCAGACCCTCAAAGAGCTCAAAGCCAGAATCCTGCGCCAGGAGCACTCCGCCCATGATGGATAAACCCGACTGCCAGACGACCATCCAGGAGCCTGTCACCCTCGAGGGGGTCGGACTGCACACCGGCAACCCCTCGACGCTCACCTTCCGGCCCGCGCCGGCCAACGCCGGGATCCGCTTCTTCCGCTCGGACCTGCCCGGCTGCCCCATGATCCCGGCGCGCCTCGGCTTCGTCATCGCTACGGTGCGCGGCACGAACCTGGGGCTCGGCGACGCCCGCATCCACACGGTCGAGCACGTGCTCGCCGCCCTCACGGGCCTCTCCATCGACAACGCGGACATCTCGGTGAGCGCCAACGAGCCCCCCGCCATGGACGGCTCGGCGCTGCCCTTCCTCGAGGCCCTCATGAGCGCGGGCCTGCACCGCTATCCCGACAGCCCCAAGCGCTACCTCCACATCCCGGAGGAGATCGTCTACGAGGACCAGGGTTCGCGCTACCGCGCCGTCCCCGCCGAGCACTTCGAGATCGACGCGACCCTCCTGCACGACCACCCCCTCGTCCCGAAGCTGCAGCTGCGCACGCGCGTGGACGCCCGCACCTTCCTCTCCGAGATCGCCCCCTCGAGGACGTTCTGCTTCGAGCACGAGATCGCCTTCCTGCGCTCGCAGGGCCTCGCCCAGGGCGGCAGCCTCGAGAACGCGGTGGTCATCGGCCGCGACAAGGTCTTGACCACCCCGAAAGGTCTGCGCTTCCCGGACGAGTTCGTGCGCCACAAGATCCTCGACCTCGTCGGCGACCTGACCCTGATCGGCCGGTCGCTCTTCCGCATGCGCATCGAGACGGTCCGCCCGGGCCACGCCCACAACATCGAATTCGCGAAGCTCTTGAACACCGCGGCGACCCGCATGCGCGGCGACCGGGCCGGGACACGGCCGCCGACGGCCGCGGGGAGGGCGTGAAGGCCATGGACGACATCGCGCAGACGGACAGCCTCCCGGCCCGCACCATCGAGACCGCCGAGATCCAATCGCTCATCCCCCATCGCTTCCCCTTCCTGTTCGTCGACCGCGTCGAGATCCTCGCGGGGGGGCGCAAGGCGGTGGGCACCAAGTGCGTGACCATCAACGAGCCCTACTTCCAGGGGCACTTCCCGGGCCGCCCCATCATGCCCGGAGTCATCGTCCTCGAGGCCCTCGCCCAGGCGGGCTGCGTGCTGCTCTGCTCCCAGGGCGGACTCAAGGGCAAGCTCGGGGTCTTCCTCAGCATCGAGGGAGCCAAGTTCCGCCACCCCGTGCTGCCCGGGACGCAGCTGAAGCTGCACGTCGAGATCCTCAAGATGGGCACCCGGGCGGGGAAACTCCGGGGAGAGGCCCTCAGCGGCGACACCGTCGCCGCGGAGGCCCTGATGACCTTCGCCTTCGTGGATCGATGATGAGACCCCCCCTGAGACGGTGCGCGTGGGTTTTGCCGTTCCTGGCGGCCGCCGGCTGCGGCGGCGGGCCCGACCGGAGCCTGCAGTTCAAGGAGCGCGACGACTTCACCCTCGCCCAGCCCATGCGCTGCGCCTACCGCGAGGGCCAGTCCGTCACGGACCTCGGGCACCTGCGCGTCGTTCTCCGCCAGAAGCCCAACTCGAAGCCCCTCTTCTGGGAGTTCGAGGGCCTTTACCGGGCCCAGGCGCTCGTGCGCTTCGCCGGGACGGAGGCGGAAGCCCTCCCCTACGTCACCACGAACAGCATCAGCCTGATCCTGCCCCGCCGCAACGGCATGCATGTGTTCACGGTGTGGGGGACGGGGGTCTCGGTCTGGACGAAGCACGACACCATCAACGGCCTGCTCGGGGCCAACCAGCTCCTGGGCCTCTGCGAGAACATCCAGGCCCCCGCTCCCGCGCCCCAGCTCCCGCCGGAACGAGGCAGACCATGAGCCTCCATCCCACCGCCCTCATCCACCCCTCCGCGCAGGTCGACCCGACGGCCGAGATCGGCCCCTTCGCCGTCATCGGCGAGGACGCGGTCATCGGCGCCGGCACGGCCGTGGGCGCCCACGCGGTCGTCGAGTTCGCCACCCTGGGGAAGAACAACCGTCTGAGCCCGGGCTGCTTCGTCGGCACCCCGCCCCAGGACCTCAAGTACAAGGGGGAGAGGACGCGGCTCCTCATGGGGGACGACAACGTCGTGCGCGAGGGCGTCACGCTCAACCGGGGCACCGCCGCCACGGGCGAGACCCGCATCGGCAGCCGCTGCATCTTCATGGCCAACTCGCACGTGGCCCACGACTGCCGCCTCGGCAGCAACGTCATCCTCGTCAACTCCGTCGGCGTCGCGGGACACATCGAGATCGGCGACTTCGCCGTCCTGGGCGGGATCAGCGGCTACCACCAGTTCATCCGCATCGGCCGCTTCTGCATGATCGGAGGGGGCTCGATGGTCGGCAAGGACATCCCCCCCTTCTGCACCTGCCAGGGCGACCGGGCGACCCTGCGCGGACTGAACCTCCTGGGCCTGCGGCGGGCGGGCTTCGGCCACGACGCGGTGGCCGCGGTCAAGGCGGCGTACAAGACCCTCTTCCTCTCCGG
>DMEZ01000069.1:36881-37467 GCA_003450735.1 Elusimicrobiota bacterium
CAGACGCTGCGCGCCGAAGGTCCCGGGCCGGAGGTCGCCGAGATGCTCGACTTCATCGCCAAGGCCGGCAAGCGCGGCATCATGCGCGCCGCCGAGGCGGAGGACGCCGACGAGGTGACGATCTGACATGGGAGACAAACTCGGCCTCATCGCCGGCTCGGGCCGCTTCCCCGTCCTCGTGGCCGAGGAGGCCCGCAAGGCCGGCGTCGAAGTGTTCGCTCTGGGCATCCCGGGAGTGACGGACCCCGCCGTCGAGTCCCGGGTGGCGCGCATCGAATACTTCAAGCTCGGGCAGATCGACGCGCCGATCCGCTACCTCCGGGAGCACGGGGTCACGAAGGCCGTCATGGCGGGAAAGGTGCAGCACGCCTCCCTGTTCGGCGGCGTGATGCCCGACCTGCGGGCCGTGAAGATCCTCGCGAGGCTCAAGGACAAGCGCCCCGACACCCTCCTCACGGCCGTCGCCGACGAGTTCGCCAAGGAGGGCATCGCGCTCATCTCCTCCTCAACCTACCTGACCCACCTCCTGCCCGCCCCCGGGACCCTGACCCGCCGCGCGCTCTCGAAGGAGGAGCAGGCCGACCTG
>DMEZ01000069.1:37685-51155 GCA_003450735.1 Elusimicrobiota bacterium
GTCGTCAAGGTCGCCAAGCCCAAGCAGGATTTCCGCTTCGACCTGCCGGTCCTCGGCTTGGACACCCTCCCCGTGCTCGAGCGCGCGGGAGCCTGCGTGCTGGCCCTGGAGGCCGGCAAGACCCTCATCTTCGACCGGGAGGAGTTCCTTCGCCGGGCCGACGCCCAGAACCTCTCCGTGGTCGCCGTGGCCGAAGAATCCGTCGTGAAGGGGCACCGCCCATGAAGCACAAGAAGCTGCGTTTCGCCGTCATCGGGGCCGGCCGCATCGGCGGCCACCACGCCCGCATCCTCGGCCACCACCCCGACGCCGAGCTCGTCGGCGTCTGCGACCCGAACATCTGGCGGGCGCAGGTGACCGCCTGGAGGACCGGGGCCCTGGCCTACCGCGACTACCACCAGGTGCTCGACCGCATCGACGCCGCCGTGGTCGCGGTCCCCACGGACAAGCACCACGAGGTGAGTCTGGCCGCGATGAGCAAGGGCATCCACTGCCTCATCGAGAAGCCCCTCGCCTCCAGCCTCGCGCAGGCCAAGGAGATCCTGGCGGCCTGCGAGAAGAACGGGGTCGTCTTGCAGGTCGGACACGTCGAGCGCTTCAACCCGGCCGTGCTCAAGGCCCTCGAGTTCATCCGCCATCCGCGCTTCGTGACGGTGGAGCGCCTGGGCCCCTACGACCCCCGCGTGGCGGACATCGGGGTCGTCATGGACCTGATGATCCACGACCTGGACATCCTCCTGACCCTGGTCGGCTCGGAGATCGAGGACATCGAGGCGGTCGGGGCGAGCCTCTTCTCCAAGCACGAGGACATCGCGAACGTGCGGGTGCGCTTCAAGAGCGGCTGCATCGCCGACCTGACCGCCAGCCGCATCTCGCTCAAGAAGCACCGCAAGATCCGCATCTTCCAGGAGAGCAGCTACATCTCGCTGGACTACGCGAGCGCCTCGCTGAAGGTCTGCCGCAAGAAGAACCCGGTCCTCAAGACCCTCGCGGACGTGGATGTCCACGAGCCCAAGCTCCCCAAGGTCGAGCCCCTGCGCAGCGAGATCGACCACTTCATCGAGTGCATCCGGCACGGGCGCAAGCCCTGGCCCTCCGGCGAACACGGCATGGAAGCCCTCAAGCTCGCCCTTCAGATCACCGACGAGCTCGAGAAGTACGAGGTCACCGGCCACCAGCAGGTGCGAGCCTTCCTGCCGAGCTGGGTCGGGGGCATCGGCAAGATCGCGCAGACCGTGTCGAAGTCGGTCCTGGGGGAATGAGGCTTTGAGATTCCTGGTCTGCGCCGGAGACCCGTCCGGCGACATCTACGGCGAGCGCCTCATCCGCGCGCTCAAGTCCAAGCAGCCCGGCCTGCGCATCGACGCCGTGGGAGGCGCCCTCATGCGCCGAGCCTGCGATGAGACCGGCTCCAGCTTCCTCTTCGACCTGGCCGGCCTCGGGATCACCGGCTTCATCGAGCCCCTGCGTCAGGTCCCCAGGCTCATCTCGCTGCACTCGCGCCTCGCCACCCTGATGCGGCTCGAGCGCCCCGACGCGGCCGTCTGCATCGACTTCTACGGCTTCCACCGCCACGTGCTCGCCTCGGCCAAGGGGGCCCGGGTGCCCGCCTTCTACTACATCAGCCCCCAGGTGTGGGCGAGCCGGCCGGGCCGCATCCAGACCCTCAAGCGCCTGGTCGACCGCATGCTGGTCATCTTTCCCTTCGAGGAGAAGCTCTACCGGGAAGCCGGCGTCCCGGTCACCTGGGTGGGGCACCCGCTCCTCGACCTGCTGCCGGAACCTTCCGCCAAGGCTGGCCGGCATGGGCCGCGCATCGGTCTCCTGCCCGGCAGCCGGCGCTCCGAGATCGCCCGCCATCTGCCGACCCTGCTCGAGGCCGCCCGCCTCATCCGCCGGGAGCAGCCGGAGGCCGAGTTCCTGCTCTTCGCCGCTCCGCAGACACCGGACCGGCCCTACCTCGAGGCGCTCGAGCGCGCCCGGCGCCGCAAGCCCGAACTCGCGGTACGGCTGGTCCGCGACGAGGGCTACCTGGAGCGCTCGAAGCTGGACTTCGCCCTGACCTCCTCGGGGACGGCGACGGTCGAGAACGCCCTGCTGGGGGTCCCGATGGTGGTACTGTACCGGCTCTCGTGGCCGACTTACGCGCTGGCCCGCGCCCTCATCCGGGTGCGCCACATCGCGATGGCGAACCTCCTCGCGGGCCGCGAGCTCGTCCCGGAGCTCATCCAGCACGAGGCGACCCCGCGGCGCATCGCCCGCAAGGCGCTGGACATGCTGGCCGACCCCCAGCGCCTGGCCGCCCTCCGCAAGGATTTGCTCTCCCTGCGCGGGATCTTGGGCGGCCCCGGGGCGAGCGAGCGCGCGGCCGCCCTGCTCCTCGCCGAGGCCGCGGAGCGCCGGGAGCCCCTGAGGACATGAACGTCGCGCGACGCATCCTGCCCTACGTCCGAGCGTACCGCCTCCGCTTCGCCCAGGCCTGCCTCGCCATGGTCGTCGTCGCCCTCACCAACGGCGCGACCATCTACCTGCTCAAGCCCCTCATCGACCAGGCGTTCATCTCCAAGGATTTCGGCTGGCTCTGGCTGGCGATCCTCGGCGTCCCGGCCCTCATCGGCGTGAAGACCATCGCCTCCTACGTCCAGAACTACCTCATGAGCTGGATCGGCCAGCGGGCCACGCAGTCGTTGCGCGAGGACCTCTTCACCCATCTCCACGTCCTCCCGCTCGACCACTGCTCGGAGAGCCGCTCGGCCGAGATCCTCGCCCGGGTGACCAACGACCTGGGCAACGTGCAGTCCGCCCTGCAGTCCTTGCCGCTCTACCTCATCCGGGATACCCTCACCGTCATCACCCTGATGGGCGTGCTCTTCTCGCTCAACGCCCGCTTCGCCCTCATCGCCCTCTCCTCCATCCCGGTCGCCCTCATCGCCCTGTTCGTCCTCGGGCGAAAGATGCGGGACGCGAGCATGCAGAGCCAGATCCTCATGGGCCAGATCTACCACCGCTTCCAGGAGAGCCTGCAGGGGATGCTGCTCATCAAGGCCTTCAACTACGAAGACGGCGCGGCCGAGAAGTTCCGGGCCGAGAACCTCTCCTTCTTCAACCAGACGATGCGCTACCTGCGCGCCGCCGCGCTCTCGGGCCCCCTGATGGAGTTCTGCGGGTCGCTCGTCATGGCCGTGCTCCTCTACTACGGGGGCCTGGAGATCATCTCGGGGCGCATGACGACCGGCGACTTCTTCACCTTCCTGGCGGCCTTCTTCACGGCCTACGCCCCGACCAAGAACCTCGCGAAGCTCAACTCCGAGCTCCAGCGCGCCCTGGCCTCCGGCGAGCGCATCTTCCAGCTCCTCGACAGCTCTGAGCAGGCCCGCCCCGCGGGAACCGTCCGGTTCACAGGCCTGCGGGAGGGACTGCGCCTGGAGAACGTCTCGTTCCGCTATCCCGGGCGCGAGGCGCCCGCCCTGCGCGGCGTCACGCTGGAGGTGCGCCGTGGGGAAAGGGTCGCGGTCGTGGGGCCTTCCGGCTCGGGCAAATCGACTTTGCTCTACCTGCTGCTGCGGCTCTACGACCCCTTCGAGGGGCGCATCCTCCTCGACGGAAGGGACCTCCGGGAGTTCGACGTGCGTTCGGTGCGCGAGCGGACGGGGCTGGTCACGCAGGAGACCGCGCTCTTCAACGAGAGCGTCCGGCAGAACGTCGCGCTCGGCCGTCCGGACGCCGGGCTCGAGGAGGTGTCCCGGGCCTGCCGGGGGGCCGACGCCGAGCGCTTCATCCTCGCCCTGCCGCAGGGCTACGACACCCCGCTCGGCGAGCGCGGCCTTTCACTCTCCGGGGGCCAGCGCCAGCGCCTGGCCATCGCCCGGGCCGCCCTCAAGGACCCGTCCCTGCTTTTGCTCGACGAGGCGACGAGCAGCCTGGACGCGGCGAGCGAACGGGAGGTCCAGGCCGCGCTCGAGCGGCTCATGGAGGGCCGCACGACGGTCCTGGTCGCCCACCAACTCGCGGCGGCCCAGTCGGCCGACCGCATCCTCGTCCTCAAGGACGGCGAGGCGGTCGAGTCCGGCACCCACCGCCAGCTGCTGGCGGCCAACGGGCTCTACCGCCACCTGCACGAGATCCAGCGCTCCGGCCCCGCGGCCCTGGCCCGGAGCGCCCCATGACCTCCGAGGAGATGATGCTCCGGTTCATGGAGTACTCCCCCCACGTGGACCCGGCCCTCCTGGAGAAGGCCTACCAGGTCTCCAAGACGGCGCACGCCTCCCAGGCCCGCGCCTCCGGGGAGGACTACTTCATCCACTGCGAGGCCGTCGCCAGCACCCTGCTCGATTTCAAGCTCGACCTCCCCTCGGTCTGCGCCGGCCTGCTCCACGACGTCGTGGAGGACACCCCGTTCACGATCGGCCAGCTCAAGAAGGAGTTCGGCATCGAGATCGCCCAGCTCGTCGAGGGCGTCACGAAGCTCGACACCCTGCAGTTCACCTCCCGCGACGAAGCGCAGGCCGCCAACTGGCGCCGGATGCTGCTCGCCACCGCGCAGGACATCCGGGTCATCATCATCAAGCTGGCCGACCGCCTGCACAACATGAGGACGCTCCAGTTCCTCCCCCCGGACCGCCAGCAGCGCATCGCCCACGAGACGGCCACCCTCTACGCCCCGCTCGCGCACCGCCTCGGGATGTTCGCCCTCAAGAGCGAGCTCGAGGACCTGGCCTTCAAGCATCTCCACCCGGTCGAGTTCGCCGACCTCGAGCGCCAGGTGAACGCCCTGACGGCGGGACGGGAGAAGGCGCTCGCCAACTTCAAAGCCGTCCTGGAGAAGGACCTGGAGGGCACCGGCATCCACCACCGCGTCCTCGCCCGCTCGAAGAGCCTGTGGTCGATCTACTCCAAGATGCAGCGCCAGGAGAAGCCCTACTCGGAGATCCAGGACTCGCTCGGCGTGCGCATCATGACCGACACCGTCGCCAACTGCTACGCCTTGCTGGGGGTCATCCACTCCGAGTTCAAGCCGGTGGCCGGCTCGTTCACGGACTACATCTCCATCCCGAAGATCAACCTCTACCAGAGCCTGCACACCACCGTGGTCAGCCCGAGCGGCGACCTCGTCGAGATCCAGCTGCGCACCGAGGACATGCACCGGACCGCGGAGTACGGCATCGCCGCGCACTGGCGCTACAAGACGGGCGAGCACGCCACCGACGCCCACCTCGAGGAGAAGCTCAACTGGCTGCGGCAGTGGCTGGAGTGGCTGCAGGACCTCAAGAGCCCCCGGGAGTTCCTGGAGAGCCTCAAGACCGACCTGGAGCTGCACCAGGTGTTCATCTTCACCCCGATGGGAGAGGTCAAGGCCCTCCCCTCGGGCGCGACGCCGCTCGATTTCGCCTTCGCCGTGCACACCGACATCGGCATGGCCTGCGTGGGCGCGAAGGTCAACAACAAGATGGTGTCCCTGGACTACGCGCTCAAGTCCGGCGACATCTGCGAGATCCTGACGCGCAGGGGCTCGGTCCCCAAGAAGGACTGGCTTCGCCTGGTCAAGACGGCGAGGGCGCGCTCGAAGATCCGGAGCTACTTGCGGGAGAAGGGCATCGTCGCGTAGAATAGAAGACACCCAGCGGGAGACCTTCCATGACCATCACCGAATTCATCCAGAACCACGTGCCCTTCCTGAAGGGCCTCACGGAAGAGCAGGCCAAGGCTCTCGCCGGCGCCGTGGAGCAGCGCACCTACAAGTCGGGGCAGACGGTCATCTTCAAAGGGGTCACCGTCGACGGCCTGCACGTGATCGCGACCGGCAAGGTGTCGGTCTACATCCGGCCCGACAAGAACAAGGAGTGGGTCAAGGTCGCCGAGCTGGGGCCGGGCGACATCTTCGGGGAGCGCTCCATCGTCGAGTTCACGACCGCCACCGCGACCATCAAGGGCGCGGCCCCCGAGACCCTCATCTTCGTCATCCCCCAGGGCGCCTTCGTCCAGCTTCTCGAGAAGGACGCGGGCCTCAAGGCCCGGGTCTACACCCTCATCGAGTCGCGTGCGCCCAAGCCCAAGGAGCAGCCCAAGCCCGCCGCGGCGGCGGCTCCCGCGGCCGCCCCTGCCGCCCAAGCTCCCGCTCCGGCGCCCGCTCCGGCCAAACCCGCCGGCTCCTAATCCGCGGCGAAGCGCCGTCGTTCCGCTTCCAGCGCCTTCCGGTCCACCTCGCCGCGCTCGAGCGCGTCGGCGAGGGCTTCCTCGTCGCGGGGGCGCAGCAGACGGTATTCCAATGGCGCGATGGACTCCGGAGGGAAGGCTGAACGCCGCGCGAAGACGAGCGCCTTCGCGTCGAAGTGCAGCAGCGCCCAGTCCTTCCTGGGGAAGTACTCGATGAAGAAAGGCCGCCGGAACTCCCTTTGGCTCCCGTCCGGGTAGAGCCGGGTCATCGTCCGCATGAGCGGCGAGTTCTCCACCACGGCCGTCTCGATGCCGTAGCGGTCGAGGAAGCCGCCCCAACCCTCGGGCGTCCGGGCCGCCTCGGCGGCCTCGACGAAGAGCGGGTGGAACAAATAGCGCCCGTCCTGGAACACCTTGAGCTCGGGCCCGAACCGGAAGCCCAGCCAGCCGCCCCAGCCCCACTCGTTATAGAGGCGCTTGGCGAGCATGTCCGGATGCTTCTCCAGGAACGCGGCCGCTCGCGAAGGCCGATAGACGTCGTCGAAGAGCCGCCCGGGAGGAGCCGCCCAGAGCGCCAGCGCCGCACAGGAAGCGATCAGTCCCGCGCAGAGCCTCGGCCGCAGGATGGGAACGACCAGCGGCACGGCGAGGGCCGCGAAGTACGGGATGAAGCGGGCATGCAGCAGGGCGGCCAGGCCGAAAACTCCGGCCGCCAGCCACGCGCCGGTGGACGCCTTCTCCCGGCCGCGGATGAACGCCGCGGCCGCCGCGGCCATCAGCAGGAAGGCCGGCCAGTGCACGAGGCGCCCCGGCCTCATGGGGCCCCATTCCTGGATGAGCCGGGCGATGGCCGCGCCCTCCGCGGCGTGGGAGACCAGCAGGCTGTAGAGGCCGAGCCCGTAGGGATTGAGCAGGGTCCCAGCCAGGCCCGCGAGGGCGGCCGATAAGAGGAGCAGAGCCCGGCCGCCGCGTCGATCCAAGGCCTCCCCCGCCGCGTGCAGCAGCAGGAGGAGCAGCCCCGCCGCGAAGCCGGCGTGCAGGTTGGCCCAAAGGGCGAACAAGGCCGCCGTCCCGAAGAGCAGGCCCCGGCCCGCGCCGCGCAGGCGCCGCACGCCGAGCAGGAGGACGAGGAAGGCTATGTTCGAGAAGAGCTCGACGCGCAGGTCGGCCCGAGGGATCATGCAGGCGGCCCAGGCCGCCAGCCCCGCGGCGCGGCTCTCGACGGGAAGCTCCTCACCCAGCAGGCGCCAGAAAGCCCAGGCCGCCGCGGCGAAGAGAAGGGTCTTCAGGCCCCAGAGCCCGGCCAGGCCGCCGGCCTGCCAGGCTCCGTAGAAGACGGCCTGGGCGAGCCACTCGAAGTCCACCCAGGGCGCTCCCGCCATCGTGTGGGAGAGCCAGTCCGCCCGGGGGATGGCGAGGGTCTCGCGGAGGAAGCGCCCTGCCGAGAGGTGCCACCAGAGGTCGGGGTCGCGCACGGGGCCCAGCGCCGCGAGAGCGGCGACGGCGGCCGCGCAGAGCGCCCAGCCCTTCCTCACGGCAGGCCCTCCAGCCAGGCGCGCGCCGCCGTCTCGTCGGCCTGAACGCCCGCTTCGCGCACGTAGCGCTCCACCTCGCCTTCGAGATCGGCGCGGCGGAGGGCCCCGTCTGCGAGCATGGCCGCGGCGGCCGTGAGGTCCTCCGGCCTGAACGCGGTGAACTCGCGCTCCTTGAGCCACACGGCGGGGACGGCGCTGCGCCGGACGAACACCAGGCCCTGGGCATCCCAATAGACCAGCGCCCAATCCTTCCTGGGCATATAGAAAAGATAGAAGGGGCGCCAGAACGCGGTCTTCGTCTTGTCCTTGAGGGTCACGGTGACCTGGGTGAGCTGGCGCGTGCGCTCGAGGATGGCCGTCTCGATCCCATGGCTGTCCAGGAACGCCTGGAACGCTTCGGGCGTGCGCGTGGCCGCGTAGGTCGGGGCCAGCAGCCCGTGGAACAGGTAGCGGCCGTCCACGAACACCGGGTAGTCCGGCTCGAGCCGCCAGCCCAGGTAGCCCCCCCAGTGCCAGGGATTGAAGAGATTCTTCGCTCCCAGGACCGACCGCTCGGCCTCCAGGAAATGAGTCAGCTGGGCGGGCACGTAGCGTGGCGAAAAGGCCTGGAGCCGGTACGCGGCCGGGACGACCTTCCAAGCGAAGAAGGCGAGCTCCGCCGCGGCCGCGAGGGCCAGTAGGCCGTCCCGCCGCGGAAGGGGCGGCAGGGCCGCGGCCAGGACCGGCACGGCCACGCAGAGGAAGTAGACGGTGGTGCGGGTGTGTCCGGCCGCGGAGAGGGCGAAGAGCAGGAGGCCGGCCAGGTGCTCGCCCGGCACGTCCTTGGAGAGGAGCTGGCGCCTCAGCACCGCGAGGAACGAAGCGGCCAGGACCGCCCAGAAAGGCCAGAGCCAGCGCGCCTCGAGCGTGGGCTCCTGCCACTCCTGGATGTGAGCCTTGAGCTCGCCCAGAACGGCGGCGTGCTCCCAAAGCACCCGGTAGACCGCGAGACCGTAGGGGTTCAGGAGAGGCGCCGCCGCCGCGAGGAGCAGGCAGAGGACGAGAGAGCGCCGCCGATGCCGGAGGACGTCCCCCGCGGCGAAGATCCCGAGCAGGACGAGCCCGTAGAGAAAGCCCGCGTGCAGGTTCGCCCACAGGGTGAACAGGAGGACGCAGGCGGCCTTTTCGAGCGGCCCCGGCTCCGTGGCGCGCAGGCGGTGCGTCTCCAGGCGCAGCCAGAGCAGGAGGAAGAAGAGCACGGAGAAGTTCTCGGGCCGGAGGTCGTTGGCCGTCGAGAGTCCGAGCGCCCAGGCGAGCACGCCGGCGGCGCGAGCCTCCTGCGAAACGGCGGAGAGCGCCAGGGCCCGCCAGAGCAGGGCCGCCGCGGCCGAGAAGCAGGCCAGCTTGAGCAGCCAGAGGCCGCGGAAGCCCGCGGCCGACCAGGCTCCGTGCGCAAGGAGCTGGAAGAGCCACTCGAAGTCCACCCAGGGCTTTCCCGCCATCGTGTGGGAGAGCCAGTCCGCCCGCGGCAGGGAGCGGTGCTCGAGGATCCAGCGCGCGGCGCTGAGATGCCAGAAGATGTCGGGGTTGAGGATGGGGAGGCAGAAGCAGGCGGCCGCGCAGGCAAGCAGGCCCCACGCCGCGGTCCGGCGCGGTGCGGCGGGCATGCCCGTCAGCTCAGCGGCTCGGACGGACGGCCCGGCCGGACTTGATGCAGCGCGAGCAGATGTAGGCCGTGCGGGTCCTGCCCGCGATGACCAGCTTCTGCTTCTGCAGGTTCGGCCGGAAGACGCGATTGGTGGCCCGGTTGGAGTGGCTGTAGCTCTTGCCGCTCACCGGCCCCTTGTCGCAGATGGAGCAACGATAGGCCATAGTCCGTCTATGATACCAGTTTTCTTCGTCGGCGGCTACGGCCCGCTTCCCCCTCCCTCGCCTTGTTTGCTCTAATCCCGCCGTGGACCGCTCCCCGCTCGAGCGCCCCGTCCAGTTCCTCAAGGGCATCGGCCCCAAGCGAGCCGAGCTCCTCGGGCGCCTCGGCGTCGAGACGGTGGGCGAGCTGCTCGACCTCCACCCGCGCGCCTGGGAGGACCGCCGCGAGACGCCGCCGGACAGGCCGGCCGGCGAGGGCCCGGTCGTCGTCCGGGGCCGGGTGAGCGGGGTGCGCGAGGTCCGCGCGGGGATGAACCTGCTCCTCTTCATCGCCGACGTCCGCGCCGCGGGCGGCGAGCCCATCGAGGCGCTCTGGTTCAAGCGCCGCAGCCACCGCTACGACGTGTTCTCGACTTTGAAGCGGGAGGTCGCGGCCGGGGCCGACCTGTGGCTCATCGGCCGCACCGAGCCGGGCCTGCTGCGCAGCCGCAAGCTCCAGGTCGACGAGGTCTACCGCCAGGACGACCCCAGGGCCGCCCTGCACGTGAACCGCCTCACCCCGCTCTACCCGCTGACGGAGGGCCTCTCCCAGCGCTTCCTGCGCGAGGCCCAGGCCCAGGCTCTGGAGGCGGCGGGGGCGTCCCTGCGGGAATCCCTGCCCCGCCGCCTGCTCCTCAAGCGCGGCCTGCTCGCCCTGCCGCAGGCCTTGCCGGCCCTGCACTTCCCGCGCTCGGCCGCCGAGCTCGAGGAAGCCCGGCGGCGGCTGGCCTACGAGGAGCTGCTGCTCCTCGAGCTCGCCTGGACGGACAAGCGCGCGACAACCAAGGCCCTGCGCAAGGGCTTCGGCTACGAGGTGAAGCGCACCCTCCTCACCCCCCTGCGCGAGCGCCTCGGCTTCGAGTTCACCCGCGCGCAGAAGCGGGTCATCAACGAGATCTTCGAGGACCTGCGCTCCCCCGCGCCCATGACGCGCCTGCTCCAGGGGGACGTGGGCTCGGGCAAGACGGTGGTGGCTTTGACCGCGCTCCTGCTCGCGGTGGAGAACGGCGCGCAGGGCGCGTTCATGGCCCCCACGGAGATCCTGGCCGAACAGCACCTGTGGACCTTCTCCAAGTTCCTCGAAGGCCTGCCCGTGCGCCTGGCCCTTCTCAGCTCGCGCGTCAAGGCGGCCGAACGCCGGAAGGTCCTCGAGCGGGTCCAGGCCGGCGAGGTGGACATCGTCATCGGCACCCACGCGCTCCTCGAGGGGGACGTGCTCTTCCCCAAGCTGCGCCTCGCCGTCATCGACGAGCAGCACCGCTTCGGCGTGCGCCAGCGCATGACCTTGCGGACCAAGGGCCCCCTGATGGACCTGCTGCTCATGACCGCCACCCCCATCCCCAGGACGCTGAGCCTCGCGCTCTACGGGGACCTGGACGTCTCGACCATCGACGAGATGCCCCCGGGGCGCCGCTACCCCTCCACGAGCCACCTGCCCGAGGAGGACGCCTTCAGGATGGTCCGGGAGGAGGCGGCCGCCGGCCGGCAAGCCTACGTGGTCTATCCCATCATCCAGGAGTCGAGCCGCCTCGACCTCAAGGCGGCCATGGCGGAGTACGAGCGCATCCGCGCCAAGGTCTTCCCCGACCTGCGCGTGGCCCTGGTGCACGGGCGCATGCCGCCCAAGAAGAAGGGCGACGTCATGGAGGCCTTCGCGCGCGGGGAGTGGGACGTGCTCGTGGCGACCCCGGTCATCGAGGTCGGCGTGGACGTCCCCAACGCGACGGTGATGGTCGTGCAGAACGCCGAGCGCTTCGGACTCTCCAGCCTGCATCAGCTCCGCGGCCGCATCGGGCGCGGGGTGGAGCGTTCGCACTGCTTCCTCGTCGCCCAGCCCGCCACGCCCCAGGCCCGCCGGCGCATCGCGACCCTCTGCGAGACGAGCGACGGCTTCCGCATCAGCGAGGAGGACTTGAAGCTGCGCGGCCCCGGCGACGCGCTGGGCGTCGAGCAGCACGGCGACATCGTGCTGAGGACCGCCGACCTCCAGCGCGACGCAGACCTCCTGGCCGACGCGCGCCTGGACGCCGAGGAGCTTCTGCGCGAGGACCCGAAGCTGGCCGCGCAGGAGCAGCAGGGCCTGCGCCGCCTGCTGCGCCAGCGCTACGCCAAGAAGCTGGAGTCCATCGACCTAGCCTGAACCGTTCGGGAGTCCCAGGACCGCTTGGGCCATATACCCGGGCCCCGCGTCCCTCTAGACCCATCCAGGCGCAGCGCGGACCCGCTATACTCTTGATGACGATATGAAACGCTATTCGATCTTCTGGATCATCCTCCTCTTCATCGCCCTCGTCATCGGGCCCGCCCTGATCCTGGAGGGCCCGCGCCGCCTGGAGCCGGGGGATGGCTCGCTGCGCATCTCCATCGCCTCCGAGCGCCTGCTCGACGCCCCGAACTCGGGGACGCAGGCCCCGGTCCGCTGAGCCTGGACAATCCTTCTTCGACCCTTTATACTAGGACGGCCATGTCCTTAGGCCTTCTGCTCCTTTTCCTTGCAAACCCGGCCTGGGCGGCCACTCCCAAGTTCGCCGCCAGCGGCGGCACTGCCGTTCCTCCGCAGGCCCACGACGAATTCTCCTTCCTGGGCTGGGGCGACTCCTGCTCGGCCGCCCTGAGCCACGTGCGCTACCCGCCCGCGGAGGAAAGGCATCAGGACGAGCCCAAGTCCTGGCGCATCGGCACGATGACCATCCCCCCTTCCTCAGCCCAGCCGAAAGGAGAGTGGGACCTCGAATCGCGCAAGGAGCCCTACTGGAGCACCGAGCGGTTTCAGAAAGTCGCCGCCGCCCTGCGCAAGACCTTCAAGACCGCGGGCTACGCCGAGAACATCCGCCTCGCCCCGGTCGCGCCCAGGCCGGGTCTCGCCGAGCTGCTGACGACCACCGCCCCCTTCAGGACGGACACCAAGGTGAGATGGCCCCCCGCCTCCTTCCGCCTGAGCCGCGTGCATTACCATCCGCTGGGCCTCTGCGCCATGCTGGTCTTCTCCCAGGGCGCGCCTGGCGCGCAGGAGTTCCGGTACAGCCTCATCCGCCTGCTCAACCCGGGCGTGCGCCTCGACCGGGCGGAGGGGCACTCGGTCAACGGCCGTCTGCTCTACGACAAGTCCTCCGACCCCGAGGGAGGGGAGGAGGAGCTCGCCATCGCCTCCCGGACGGACCCGAAGTCGGCCTCGGCGCGATTCGAGCACGCCCTCCTGCTGTCGGTGACCGGGCGCTTCGACGAGGCGGTCGCCGAGCTCGAGGCCGCCGTGCGGCTCGACAAGAGCTGCCGGAAGAAGGCGAAGAAGGCCATCGAGTTCGACAACCTCCGCTACGATAAGCGCTTCATCAAGATCGTCGGGGACGACTGACCCTTGCGTTTTCCCCGGCCGGCAGGCATACTATTTAAGATGCCCCTCTGGAGAGCCCCCCTCCTGCTCCTCCTGGGCGCCCGGGTCTTCGCGGCCCAGGTGGGCGAAGTCCCCTCCCTCTCCCCGAGCGTCGGCGGGGGTCAGGCGGGGATAGGCGCCGTCCAGCCCGGGACAAGCCTCGCCGCCCCAAGCGCGCCCAAGATCGGCCTCGGCGCCGCCACGGTCCTGCCCTCGGTCGTCCTGCCCAAGGCCTCCATATCGGCCCGCCCCGTCCAAGCCAAGGTCGTCGCCGCACCGCTCGAAGCGCCCAAGGCGGTCCCGAAGACCGCCGACCAGCAGCTCAAGGCCGTCTCGCGGGGCGCCGCGGAAATCACGCGCTCCATCGGGGAAGGCTCGGCCGGAGCCGAGCAGGGCCAGGCTTCGCTGACGAGGCTCTACGAGAGCTCCGCGAAGAGCGCCCCTCAGGCAGCGCCCGTGTTCGGGGGCTCGGCCGCCCCTAGGGCGAGCAAGGGACTTCGCCGTTCCGACTGGAACATCGGGGGC
>DMEZ01000069.1:51413-90203 GCA_003450735.1 Elusimicrobiota bacterium
CTCTCGCGCCGCGTCCCGCTCGAGCGCCAGGGGCTCTCCCCGAAGGTGACCGCGAAGGGGGCGCTGGAGGTCCAGGACGGGAACCGCCTGAGGACGGTGCACTACCTCGTCCAGGAGCGCGTGCGCGGCTCGACTTTGCGCGAAGCCGGACGCGAGGAGCTTGCGCTCGTGCGCGCCCTCTTCGAGAAGCTCATCGAGAGCCGCATCAAGCTGGAGGACCGGGTGCGCATGGCCGACAACATCATGGTCGGCAGCACGCGCTCGGGGAAGGCTCGACGGGCCTTCGTGGTGGACGCGGGGGAGGCCGAGAGCGTGCCCGCGCCCTCCTTGATGGACCGCCTGCTCGGCCGGCCCGACCCCCTGCGAACCTACTACGACGAGGTCTACAAGGACCTCGCCCGAAGCCTCAAGAGATAATCCCGCAAGTACGTCCAGCCCCCCCAAAAAAGTTCCCGGCCTCGGGAACTTTTCAGGGCCCATATCCGTACTTGTGGGTGGGCCCTTGGGCCCTACGCCGCGCCAAGGAGAACTGGTATCATGTCCGAGATGACGAAGAAGACGAACGGCGACAGACCCGCCACGCAGGCCGACCTGGCTGGAGCGGAGACGGCCCTCAGGTCCGAGATGGCCGGCATGAAGACTGTGCTCCGGTCTGAGATGTCCGACATGAAGACTGAGCTCCGGTCCGAGATGTCCGACATGAAGACTGAGCTCCGGTCCGAGATGTCCGACATGAAGAAGGAGCTCAAGGCCGACATCGCCCGCGTCGCCGTCGGCCTGGTCAAGACGCAGGACAGGCTCCAGCGGGTGGAAGAGAACATGGCCACCAAGGCCGACATCCGCACCGTCATCGGCCACATCGATGGCCTGACCAAAGGCCTATCGAGCTACGAATACCGCCTCGCGGTCCGCAAGCACCAGCTCCAGGACCACGAGCGCCGCATCGACGCCCTGGAAAAATCCTAGCGCTGGATCTTGATCTTCTTCGGCGGCTTGACCGGCAAAGCGTCCTTCCCCGGAGGCGCAGCCGGGCACGCGGAGGGCAGGCCGTCGGGCGCGTCGAACTCCTTCTCATCCTGCCGGTAGTGCGGCACCTCGAAGACCAGGCCCGTCCTGCAGCCCTGGAACGACGCCTCCCGAAGACCGGTCAGGCAGCGCAGTTCCTGCATCCTCTTCTCGAAAGACGTCCCGCCCCCCTCCCAGCGAAAGCCCAGAACGCCCGTCCGATGCTGGACCGGCACTCCCGCCGGCAGGCCCTTCACCGTCTGCGTGCCCCCGCCCTGCAGGATGAGTTCCTTTAAAGAAGCCTCCCGCATGAGCTTGAGCTCCCAGAGCGTGGACTCCTGGGCGGAGAGCACCAGCACGGCCGGCTTGCGCGTCTTATGGAGCACCACCCGCACCGCCCCCAAGGCCCCGCGGGCCTTCGCGACCGCCATGTCCCCGTAGCGGCCCTTCCCCACGCTCACGACGTGCACCTCGGCCTTCTCTTTAGGCCAGGTCGCCGCGGCGTAGTTGGAGGACTCCTCCCCCTCGGCGCAGTTGAGCGGGTTGGGCGTGGACGGCGCGGCCCAGAGCAGGCCGGAAAGGAAAAGCAGCAGGGCCTTCAACGCTCCTCGTGCGGCCGCTTCTTGCGGTGCTTCATCATCGCCACGTGCAGGCGCGCGGCCTCGCGCTTGAGCAGGGCGTCGGCTTCCTCGAGCGACATCGTCCCCTGCCCCTTGCGCGAAAGCGCGGCCCTGGCCTTCTCGAGGCCCTGGCGCGCGCGCTCCTGGTCGATCTCGGAGGACATCTCCGCGGTCTCGACGAACACCGCGACCTTGTCCTTGAGGACCTCGGCGAAGCCGCCCGAGACCGAGAAGCGCAGCTCTTCGCCCCCCACCGTGACCCTCAGCTCGCCGGGCTGGAGCTGGACGAAGAACGGCTCGTGCCCCGGCAGGACGCCCATCTCGCCGTCGACGGCCGGCAGAACGACGAACTCCGCCGGGCGGCTGAGCGCCGTCTTCTCCGGCGTGACCATCTCGAAGGTCAGGGTCTTCGCGCTCACGCTAGGGTCTTGGCCTTCTCAAGCGCCTCGTCGATGCCGCCGACCATGAAGAAGGCCTGCTCCGGGAGGGCGTCGTGCTTGCCCTCGACGAGCTCCTTGAAGCCCCGGAGGGTCTCCTTGAGCGTCACGTACTTGCCCGGCCGTCCCGTGAACCCCTCGGCCACGTGGAAGGGCTGGGAGAGGAAGCGCTGGATCTTGCGGGCCCTCGACACCGTCAGCTTGTCCTCGTCGCTGAGCTCGTCGATCCCCAGGATGGCGATGATGTCCTGGAGGTCCTTGTAGCGCTGGAGCACCCGCTGCACCGAGCGGGCGATCGCGTAGTGCTCCTCGCCGACGATCTTCGGGTCCAGGATGCGCGAGGTCGAGTCCAGCGGGTCCACGGCCGGATAGATGCCGATCTCGGTGAGGGCGCGGGAGAGCACGGTCGTCGCGTCCAGGTGGGTGAAGGTCGTCGCCACCCCGGGGTCGGTCAGGTCGTCGGCCGGCACGTAGATGGCCTGGATCGAGGTGATGGAGCCCTTCTGCACCGAGGTGATGCGCTCCTGCAGGGCCCCGACCTCCGTCGTCAGCGTGGGCTGATAGCCCACCGCCGAGGGCATGCGCCCGAGCAGGGCCGACACCTCGCAGCCCGCCAGCACGAAGCGGAAGATGTTGTCGATGAAGAGCAGGACGTCCTGTCCCTCCCTGTCGCGGAAGTATTCGGCCTGCGTGAGGGCCGTCAAGGCGACCCGGGCTCTCGCGCCCGGCGGCTCGTTCATCTGCCCGTAGACCAGCGCCGTCTTCGAGAGCACCGAGGAGCCGTCCTGCAGCTTCGACTGCTGCATCTCGAGCCACAGGTCGTTGCCCTCGCGCGAGCGCTCGCCCACTCCGCCGAACACCGAGACGCCGCCGTGCTGCTTGGCGACGTTGTTGATGAGCTCCATGATGACGACGGTCTTGCCCACGCCGGCCCCGCCGAAGAGGCCGACCTTGCCGCCCTTCATGTAGGGCTCGATGAGGTCGATGACCTTGATGCCCGTCTCGAAGATCTGGGCCTTGGTCTGCTGCTCGGTGAGCGGGGGCGGCGCGCGGTGGATGGGCAGGTGCTCCTCGGACTTCACGGGCCCCAGCGAATCCTTGGGCTCGCCGAGCACGTCGATGAGCCGCCCCAGACAGGCGCGCCCCACCGGGACGGTGATGGGCGCCCCGGTGTCCTCGACCGGCATGCGGCGGCGCATGCCGTCGGTCGGCCCCAGCGCGATGGCCCGCACGGTGTTGTCGCCCAGGTGCTGGGCGACCTCGGCTGTGATGACGATCTCCTTGCCGTCCTTCCCGGGCATGCGGATCTTGAGCGCGTTGAGGATCGCCGGGAGCTGGCCCGAGGGGAACTCCACGTCCACGACCGGGCCGATGACCTGCGCGAGCTGTCCCGTGCTCATCTCTGGAACTTGGCGGCGATGAAGTGCTGGGGCTTGGCCGCGTCGGCGGAGGAGAAGCCGATCTTGTGGAAGCGCACGCCGAAGCGCCGCTGGCCCGCGGCGGCGCCCTTGATGTGGCGGACCTCGCCGCGGATCTCGAGGGGGATGTTGACCTTGAGGAAGAGGGAGGAGCCCTCCTCGAGCTCCTGGTTCGTCTTGAAAGCCATCCCTCCCATCGAGAGGTCGAGGATCTCGCCCTTGCACTTGCCTACGTTGCGGCCCCGGGTGAAGAGCTCGAGGGAGATCCCGACGGGGAACCTCGGGTGCCGCCGCTTCTCTTTTCTGCTGGTCATAGTTCTCCTGGCGTCAGTTCGACAGAGCCTCCGCCCCGCCCACGAGCTCCGTGATCTCCAGAGTGATCAGGCTCTGGCGGGTGCGGTTCAAGTTCAAGGTCAGCGCGTCGATGAGCTCGCGCGCGTTGCGCGAGGCCGAGTCCATCGCGTTCATCCGGGCCGCGAGCTCCGCGGCCTGGGACTCGAGCAGGATGCGGTAGAGCTGGGCCTTCAGGTGCCTCGGCAGGAGCGCCGCGAGCAGCTGCTCGCGCTCCGGCTCGAAGCGGAAGTCGGCCGCCTTCGCGGCCTTCTCCGGGACGGGGATGGGGAGCAGAGGCCGCTCGACCACCCGCTGGGAGAGGACCGAGCGGAACTCGTTGAAGATCGCGGTCACGGAGCGGGACCGGCCCTCCAGGAAGGCGCCGGACACGGCCTGCCCCAGGATCTCGGCGTGGGCGTAGGAAGCCCGCGGGAAGATGCCGACCAGCTCGCAGAGGACGTTGATGCCCTTGAGGCGCGCGGCGAAGTCCCGCGCCTTGCGCCCCACGCAGGCGAGCATGACCGGCTTGCCCTGGCGGGCGCGGAGCCACTCGATCCCCGCCTTGAGCACGTTCGTGTTGAACGCCCCGCAGAGGCCCTTGTCGGCCGTCACGAGGATCAGGCACTCGGCCGCTCCGGCGGGGCCCGGCTGGAAAAAAGGATGCTCGAAGTCCACCCCCGGAGAGGCGTCCAGGGCGGCCAGGTCGCGCACCGCCTCCTCCATCCGGGCGGCGAAAGGGCGCGAGGACAGGATGGACGCCTGGGCGCGGCGCATGCGCGCCGCCGCGATCATCTTCATGGCCTTGGTGATCTGCTCGGTCGACTTGACCGACTTGATCTTCCGGCGGATCTCCCTCAGCGAAGCCATCGCAGGTAGTCCTCGACCGCCTCGGGGAAGCGCCAGCGGGCGGCGAAGCCCAGCGTCTTCTTCGCCTGGGCGGGGTCGCCGAGCGTCTGGTTCTGGTAGAACGAGTACGGGTTGGGGATATAGTCCGGCTTCAAGCGCTTGCCCATCGCGGCGTTGAGCGCCTTCACGATCAAGTTGAAGTCCGTGCCCCGGCCGGTGCAGGCGTTGAAGACGCCGCTCTTTCCGCTCTCGAGCGCCCTCAGGTTCGCGGCCACGATGTCCTGGACGTAGATCTGGTCGCGGTACTGCTCGCCGAACTTGAAGATGCGCGGGCGGCGGCCGGCCTTCATCTGCAGGTAGAGCTGCCAGATCATGCTGGCGGCATGCTTCTTGAACTGCTCCCGCGGGCCGAACACGTTGAAGTAGCGCAGGCCGCAGACGCGCAGCCCCGGGTGCTCCGAGCGGAACCGCGCGGCCGTGCGCTCCATGACCATCTTCGAGAAGCCGTAGACGTTCATCGGGGCGGGGGCTTGCGCCTCGCGCATGGGGGTTGCGCCGGCGCCGTACACCCCGGCCGAGGAGGCGTAGACGACCGCCTTGGCCCGGGCCTTCAGGGCGAAGCGCAGAACGTCCCGGAAACCCTCCACGTTGACTTGCATCATGAGCTTCTGGTCGCTCACCGTGGTGTCGGTGATGGCGGCCTCATGGAAGACGGCGGCGACCGGCCCGACGCGGTCGGCCCATTCCTCGGGCCGGCAGATGTCCCCGGCGACGACCTCGCCGCCGAACCCCTCGAGGTTCTCGAAGTGCCCCGAGCGGAAGTCGTCGAGCGCCACGACCTCCCAGCCCCGGCGCTCGAGCTCGAGCGCGAGGTTGGAGCCGATGAAGCCGGCCGCGCCGGTGACCAGGGCCCGTTTCATGGCCTCAGCGCCCGTCCCGGCGCTGGACGATGGTCTCGAGGAGCAGCTCTTCGGAAAGGCTCAGCACGCTGATGCGGTCCATCATCTTCTTCTCGATCTTCTTGACGCCCAGCGCGCCGCCCGAGGCGTCGATGGAGACCAGGTGCAAAAGCACCTGCCGGTCCCAGACGCTGATGCCCCGCGCGACCTTCTTGTCCTTCTCCACCTTCTTGACGAAGAGCTTCAAGGCCTTGGGCTGGCGCATCAGGTAGTCGGCGAAGGCCAGGGACGAGACGGCCTCCGGCACGAAGCCGAAGATCCCGGCCAGCTCCGTGCGCTTGACCGCGACGAGGGCTTCGACGAGGCTCAGGTCGATGACCTGCGGCTGGATGCCGGGCACCGACAGCGAGGGCGGCAGGGCCGTCTGCGCGGAGGCCGGGGGAACGAGGGCCAGAAGGGCTGCTGCCAGCAGGGTGTTCGTCATGGTTTGAACTCCTTCTTGAATTCAGCGCACGCCTCGCTCAGGGCGGCCTTGAGCTCGTCGTCCACCTTCTTCTTTTCGGCGAGGTCCTTGAGGACGGCGGGCCGTTCCCTGCGCAGGAACTCCAGCAAGCCCGCCTCGAAGCGCCGCACGGCCGCCACGGGCACGTCGTCGATGAAGGCGTTGGCGCCGGCGAAGAGGACCGCCACCTGCTCGGCCACCGGCATGGGCCGGTACTGGTCCTGCTTGAGGAGCTCGACCATGCGCTGGCCCCGCGCGATCTGCTGCTGGGAGGCCTTGTCGAGGTCCGAGCCGAACTGCGCGAAGGCGGCCAGCTCGTTAAACTGCGCGAGGTCGAGACGGAGCATGCCGGCCACCTGCTTCATGGCCTTGATCTGGGCCGCCCCGCCGACGCGCGAGACGGAGATGCCGACGTTGAGCGCCGGCCGGATGCCGCTGTAGAACAGGTTGGACTCCAGGTAGATCTGGCCGTCCGTGATGGAGATGACGTTGGTCGGGATGTAGGCCGAGACGTCGCCGGCCTGCGTCTCGATGATGGGCAGCGCCGTCAGCGAGCCGCCGCCGTTCTCGTCGGAGAGCCGGCAGGCGCGCTCGAGCAGGCGGGAATGCAGGTAGAACACGTCCCCCGGGTACGCCTCCCGGCCCGGCGGCCGGCGCAGCAGCAGCGAGAGCTGGCGGTAGGCCTGGGCGTGCTTGGAGAGGTCGTCGTAGACCACCAGCACGTCCTTGCCGGCCCAGAGGAACTCCTCGCCCATCGCGCAGCCGGAATAGGGGGCGATGTAGAGCAGGGGGGCGGGGTCCGCCGCGGTCGCGCTCACCACGATGGTGTACTCCATGGCCCCGCGCTCCTCGAGGTTGCGCACGACCTGGGCCACGGTGGACTGCTTCTGCCCGATGACCACGTAGATGCAGATGGGCCGCTTGGGCTCGTCCTTCTGGTTGAGGATGGCGTCGATGGCGATGGCGGTCTTGCCGATCTGGCGGTCCCCGATGATGAGCTCGCGCTGGCCGCGGCCGATGGGGATCATCCCGTCGACGGCCTTGAGGCCCGTCTGCAGCGGCGTGTTGACCGGCTGGCGCGCGACCACGCCGGGGGCGATGACCTCGACGGGCCGGCGGCCGGAGGCCTGGATCGGGCCCTTGCCGTCGAGGGGGCGGCCCAGCGGGTCGACGACCCGGCCGATGAGCGCCTCGCCGACCGGGACCTCCATGATGCGCCCGGTGCGGCGCACGGGGTCGCCCTCGGAGATGAGCTCGTCGCGCCCGAAGAGGACGACGCCGACGTTCTCCTTCTCGAGGTTCAAGGCCATCCCGAACACGCCGCGGGGGAGCTCGAGGAGCTCGCCCGCCATCGCGTTCTCGAGGCCGTAGACGCGGGCGATGCCGTCGCCGACCTGCAGGACGAAGCCCTCCTCCGCGATGTCGGCTCCGCCCGAGAACCCCGCGATCTGGTCTTTGAGGACGCTCGTGATCTCTTCCGGTCTTATGGCCATAGATTCATCCTGTCAATCGCCGTCTGATCCGTCTCAGCCGCCCCTTCAGGCTGCCGTCCAGCACCCAATCCCCCAGCCGCACGCTCAAGCCGGCCAGGAGCTCCGCATCCACCTTCACGCCCAGCTCCACGCTCTTGCCGCTGAAGGCCCCAAGCCTCTCCCGCAGAGCCTTCAGCTCGTCTTCGGAAAGGGCCTGCGCGGAGCGCACGTCCGCCCGCAGCAGCCCCCGGCGGACGTCGAGCACCTTCCCGGCGTCCTCGGCGACCTGCGCCAGCAGGCCGAAGCGCTTCTTGTCGATGAGCAGTTCCAGGAAGCGCCGCGTCGTCCTGGAGACCTCCCCGAGGGCCTTCGCGAGCAGGCCCTTCTTCTGCTCGGAGGAGAGGCGCGGGTGCCGGAAGAACGCCATCGCCGGCGCGAGCGCCTGCTGGGCCCGCAGCAGCTCCGGCACGCTCCGGTCGGCGTCCTGGCCGGCGGCCAGGACGAACGCCGTCGCGTAGCGCAGAGCGAGGCTGCGGTCGGAGAGCCTCAAGCGCGGCCCCCTCTTGGGTCCACTTCGTCCAGGAACTCGTCGAGAGCCTTCTTCTTCAGGGCGGGGTCCACGCTCCTCTTGAGGAGGCGTTCGGCGACCTGCACCGAGAGGTCGGCGACCTCGCGGCGCAGCTCGACGACGAGGCGGGCCTTCTCCTCGGCCAGCTGCTCGCGCGTCTTCTCGAGCAGGCGGCGGGACTCGTCCTCGGCCGCCTGCTTGAGCTTCTCGCGCAGGGCCTCGGCCTCGCGCCCGGCCTGGGCCAAAAGCTCCCGGGCCTGCGCGTCGAGGCCCGCGAGCTTCCCCTCGAGCTCCTGCTGGATGCGCTCGGACTCCCGCTTGGCGGCCTCGGCCCCTTCGCGGTCCCGGCGCACGGACTCCTCACGGTCCTCGACCGCCTTGAGCAGGGGGCCCCAGGCGAAGGCCTTCAACAGGCCCACGAGGATGAGGAAGCTGAGGACCGTCCAGAGGTAGATGCCCGGGTCCGGGTTCAGCAGCTTGTCCATCGGGTCTCGCCCGCCCCGCCCTAGTGCGTCGCCGTGGTTTCGACCGCGGCGGGGGCGGAGCCGGCCGGCGCGACGCCCTTGTTCAGGGTGCTCACGGCCAGGAAGACGATGACGAGGGCGAAGAGGCCGAGGCCTTCGATGAGGGCGGCGGCGATGATCATCATGGTCTGCAGGGAGTTCGTCGCCTCCGGCTGGCGCGCCGTCCCTTCCAGCGCCGCGCCCGCGAGCTTGCCGATGCCCAACGCCGCGCCGATGAGGGTCATCCCCAGGCCGAGTCCGACGCCGATGTATCCGAGTCCGATGTAGGTCATGCACTTCCTCCGTTGTTTCTAGTGCGCATGGAGGGCCCCGCCGACGAAAACGGCCGTCAGCATCGTGAAGATGTACGCCTGCAGGAGGCAGACGAGGATCTCCAGCGCGTTCACGAACACGACCAAAGCGACCGAGAAGGGCGCGACGGCGAGGCCCTGCCATTCGCTGGCGGCCCCGAAGGTGAAGATGAGGGACAGGAAGCCCAAGGCCACGATGTGCCCGGCGATCATGTTCGCGAAAAGACGGATGGTGAGCGCGAAGCACTTGGCGAAGAGGCCCAGGAGCTCCACGACGTACATGATCGGCAGGATGGCGAGCGGCAGGCCGCTCGGGACGAGGTGCTTGATGAAGCCGAGGACGCCCTGGGCGCGCACCCCGCCCAGGACGATGAGGCCGAAGGTGCAGGTGGCCAGCGCCGCCGTCACGCCGATGTTGCCGGTCGCGGTCGCCCCGAAGGGGACGAGGCCGGCGAGGTTGCAGAGGACGATGAAGAAGAACAGGGTCAGGAAGTAGTGGAGGTAGCGCCGCCCCTCGTGCCCGAGGATGGGATCGACGATGCCGTCGCGGATGAAGAGCACGGCCATCTCGAGGGCGGCGCGCGCGAGCCGGGCGGGGCCGCTTCGGCCGCGGGCGAGCAGGGAGACCCCGACGAGGAGGAGGCTGCCCACCCCCCACATCATGAGCAGGTGCTTGGTGAGGTCGAGGCGCACGCCGCCCACCGCGAACAGGGGGCGGACGGTGTGGTCGAGCAGATGATGTCCGACGATCTCTTCGAAGTTCATGTCCGGTTCAAATGACGCACTTCAAGCAGCATCAGCGACAGCGTGCCGAACGCATACGACAGGAGCCGCGCGGCCTGGACCGCGAAGCCCTCCCCCCACACGCAGGCCATGAGCCCGCCCAGGACCAGGACCCGCAGCCCCAGCCCGGCCGCGTAGGCCTTGAGGAAGCTCCGGCCCGGCCCGGCTTTCCGCAGCAGCGCGAGACTGGCGAGCCCGACGAGCCAGGCCGCCCCCAGGCCGACCCAGGCCTCCCGGGCCAGCGGGCCTCCCAGGAACAGCCGGGCGGCTCCGCCCGCGGCGAGGGCGAGGGCCGCCCCCTCGGCGGCGCTACGGGCGAGGGCCGCTGGCACCGGAGGTCTCTCGGATGAACTGGTAGAGCCCAAGGCCGATCCCCAGGAGCGTCCCCGCCAGGAGGAGCCACGGCTGCGACCCGAGCCGCTCGTCGGCCCATCGTCCGGTGAAAAGGCCCATCAGGGCGAAAACGACCAGCTCGACCCCGGCCCCCATGGCCGTCCATGGGCTGCGTCCGGGCGTGCGCCGGTCGACATTCTTCGGCATGCAAAGAACAAGCCGCGACGATTCTATCAAATTAACGAAAAAGACTGTCAATTTTTGGAAAAGTTGACCCCCGGTTTCCTTATAAGCTACCCTTTCGGAGGGCCCTCAGGCCCGCGCCATGACGGAAAAGACCGCCCGCCTTTTGATCGCAGACGATGAGCCGGACCTTCTGGCTTTGATCAAGGACACCCTCGAGAAGGAGGGCTACGAGGTCCGTACGGCCTCCAACGGAGCCGAGGCCCTGGAGGCCGTCCGCCGGGACCCTCCCGACATCGTCGTGGCGGACCTGTACATGCCCCTCCTGGACGGCTTCGCGCTCTGCCGCGAGATCAAGGCCGACCCGGGTCTCCAGCACCTGCCGGTCATCATCCTCTCCGGGGCCGGCTCCAAGGTGGACAACCGGGTGCAGGGCCTCGACGGCGGGGCCGACGACTTCATCACGAAGCCCTTCAACGTCAGCGAGCTGCTCGCCCGCATCCGCATGATCCTGCGCCGCACGCGCCAGGGGCTCGACGCGAACCCCCTCACCCGCCTGCCGGGCAACGTCATGATCGAGCACCGCATCAACGAGGCCGTCTCCTCCGGCGGGCTCTTCGCCGTGCTCTACCTCGACCTCAACGACTTCAAGGCTTTCAACGACCGCTACGGCTACGACGCCGGCGACCGGGTCCTCCGCGGCACGGGGAAGCTGCTCCTCGACGTGCTCCGCGGCCAGGGAGACCGCTCGGACTTCCTCGGGCATATCGGCGGGGACGACTTCATCATCGTGACCCACCCCGACCGCATGGAGGCGCTCTGCCGCCGGGTCGTCTCCGAGTTCGACCGCCTGGCCCCCTCCTTCTACTCCGACGCCGACCGCGTCCGCGGCGGCCTCACGACGCACGACCGCCAGGGGCGCCCCGTCGAGTTCCCCTTCCTCTCCATCTCCATCGGCGTCTGCCACAACCGCCTGCGGCCGCTGAGCTCCTACGGCCAGGTGAGCCAGGTGTGCGCCGAGCTCAAGGAATTCGCCAAGCGCAAGGGCGGCTCGACTTACGTCATCGACCGCCGAGGCAACTGACTGCGTGGCGAGCCGGCGCCTCGTCCTCTGGGACTTCAACGGCACCCTGCTCGACGACGCGCATCTCTGCCTGGAGTGCCTCAACGAGCTTCTGCGCCGGCGCGGCCGTCCCGGCCTGTCCTTCGAGCGCTACCGCGAGGTGTTCGACTTTCCCGTCGTGGACTTCTATGAGCGCATCGGCTTCGATTTCTCGAAGGAGTCTTTCGAAGTCCCGGCCCAAGAGTGGGTGGAGCTCTACCATGAGCGGGTGTGGACGCAGGCCCGCCTCCACGAAGGGGCCCTCGACGTCCTGAAAGCCCTGGCCGCCGCGGGCTGGACGCAGGGCGTCCTCTCGGCCTATCAGCGGGGGATGCTTGAGAAGCTGCTCGCCCATTTGGGCATCCGCGCCTTCTTCGACCCGGTTTTGGGCCTCGACGACCACTATGCCGCGAGCAAGGTGGAGCTGGGCCGGGGCTGGATCGCCTCCAGCGGCCTTGCCCCGGAGAGCCTCGTGCTGGTGGGCGACACCCTGCACGACCTCGAGACCGCGCGGGCCATGGGCATCCGCTGTGTGCTGGTCGCGCGGGGCTACCAGGTCAAGAGCCGGCTCCTCGGGAAGGACGTGCCGGTCCTAGACGACATCCGGCAGGTCGCGGGAGAGCTTCTCGGCAGGCTTCCGGGTTATTGATCATCCCCGTTCCATCTTAGCGGAGAACCTCCCTACAAGTGTTGCACTTCGATGTTGAACTCGCACGTCCCGAACCAACGGCGTTTGGAAGTTCGGGACGCCGGCGGAGAGGTCATTTCATGTGCCCGGCCAGGAACTTCTCCATCGCCTGATAGAATTCGAAACGGTTCTCCTCGTTGTGGAAGCCGTGCCCCTCGTTCTCCTTGACCAGGTACTCGACCTGGACGCCGCGCTTCCTCAGGCCCTCCACGATCTGGTTTGATTCGTCGATGTTGACGCGCGGGTCCTTGGCCCCCTGCGCCACCAGGAGCGGCGCCCTGATCCGGCCGGCGTGGAAGACCGGCGAGGCCGCCGCCAGCAGGTCCTTGTCCTTCTCGGGATCGCCGACCATCTCGTAGAGCATCTCCAGGTACGGCTTCCAGTAGGGCGGGATGGACTTGAGGAAGGTGAACAGGTTCGAGACCCCCACGTAGTCGACCCCGCAGGCGTAGAGCTCGGGGGTGAAAGCCAGCCCCGCCAGCGTCGCGTAGCCGCCGTAGCTTCCGCCGTAGATCGCCACGCGCTTCGGGTCGGCGATCCCCTCCTTGACGAGGTAGGCGACCCCATCGCTCACGTCGTCCTGCATCTTCCTGCCCCACTGCTTGAAGGAGGCTTCCCAGAACTTCCGTCCGTAGCCCGTGGAGCCGCGGAAGTTCACCTGCAGGACCGCGTAGCCCCGGCTGGCGAGGAACTGCACCTCCGGATTGAAGCGCCACACGTCCCGATACCAGGGCCCGCCGTGCGGATTCACCACGACGGGCAGGCCCTTGGGCACCCGGCCGGGCGGGACCGTGAGATAGCCGTTGATGGTCAGACCGTCGCGCGAGGCATACGAGACGGGCTTCATCTCGGCGAGGTCCCCCTCGGCCAGCCAGGGCGAGAGGTCCGCGAGCTTGGTCAGCTTCTTGCCCGCCGTCTCGTAGAGGTAGTACGCCCCCCGCGACCGGTCGTTCGAGGCCCGGAAGATGAGCGCCTCCTCCGCCTTGTCGGCGCCCGTGAGCCTGAGCTCCCAGTCCGGCAAGCGCCGCTCCAGGTCTTCGATGAGCGCGCCGTACTCGGGATCGAAGACCTTCCGCCCCTGCTTCGCGGTGACGAAGAGGGCCTCGAGGAGGACTTTGCGCTTGCGCGAGGTGTTCACGTCCTCCAGGTCGACATCGGGATGCTCGTAGACCAAGGCGGATTCCTTGCCCGAGGCCGGGTCGAATTCGACGAGCGCCGACTTGTCGCGGCCGATGTTCGAGAACCCGTAGAGCCGCCGGTCGTCGAAGGTGAAGAAGAGCGGCGTGAAGCTCTCCTTGAAGCTCGTGGTCAGAACGGGCCTGAAGGGCTCCCCCTCGCCCTCCCGGAAAAGGAGCGTGGTGTTGACCCCATCGCTCGTCACGGCGGCGCGGAGCTTGCCCTTGTGGTCGCTCAGCCAGCGGGTGACGTTGCCCGGGTTCTCGGCGACGAGCGCCAGCGTCCCGCTCGCCGCGTTCAGCCGGTACACATCGAAGATCTCCTTCTTGCGCCGGTTCATCCCGATGAGGAACTCGTCCTCGCTGTCCCGGAGCTCGTCGACGAGCTCCGCCTTGACTCCTGGGAAGGGCGTCAGGTCCTTCGGCGCCCCGCCCTTGCGGCTCACGGCGACGGGGTGGAAGTTCTCATCGCCTTTGAAATCCTTGAAGTAGACCAGACGTCCGCCGCCCTTCCAGAAGTACCCGCCGGTGATGTCGCGCTCGGTCTCCTTCGTGATCCGCCGCGCCTTCGTCGAGCCGCGCTCCTGCAGGAAGAGGTTCATCCGCCGCTTGTAGGGGGCCAGGAAGGACAGGGTCTTGCCGTCGGGGGAGACGTCGAAGCCGGCCTTCTCCGGGTTCCGGAAGAAATCCCGCAGGGGGATGTCCTTGGCGGCGAGCTGGACCGGCATCAGGCTCAGCATGGCTCCGGCGATGATCGCGTGTCTCATGGTCCTGGCATGATATCAGAATCGCGCCGTTGCGCTCTTCCTCCCCTTCTGTTACCCTTTGAGCATGTCCCGCGAGCACCCTCCGGCCGAGAAGTTCGGGCGTTTCCGGCTCCTCCTCAGCGTCCAAGCTCCCGAGGAGGCCGCGCCCTCCCGCGAGGACGCCCGCGACGACCAGCTCGTCGAGTCCGGCTCGTTCCGGGTCGACACGGCCTGGATGATCGAGAAGCTGCGCAAGCACCAGATCGGCGATCCGCTCGATTTCCTCGCGCCGCTGCTGCGCGCGGCCGTGGCCTCGGGGGCCACCCGCGTGTCGCTCGACCGCGCGACGGGCGGCTTCGCGATGCGCTTCGACGGCCGCCCGTTCAGCTCCCGCGAGCTGGCCGACCCGCTCCGAGCCCTGGCCGACCGCGAAGGCGAAGCCGCGGCCCGCGGCGTCCACCTCGCCTACGGCCTCCTGGCGCTGGAGCGCCTGGGGCCGGAGCTCGTGCAGATCACCTCCGGAGGGCCTTCGGGCCAGGCCACCGCCGTGCTGACCACCAAGAAGAGCGCCCCCCCTGGCTGGATCGGCATCAACCGGGCCGAGGGGACGGTGCTGGGCGTGCGCTGGGGGTGGAGCTCCTCCTGGGGCCTGACCAAGGACGTGTTCCGCCGGGCCGCCAAGCGCTACGGCATGACCTCCACCGCGCTCCTCGTCGAAGGCCGGCCCGTCCCGGGCCCGCCGCCGCCGGGGGAGAAGAACTGGCACCGATTCGAGACGGAAGGCTGGCGCGGCGCGTTCCGCTTCGTCGAGGACGAGAGCCCGCTCAGCCGGGTGCGCCTCTACTGCCTCGGGGCTTTCGTCGAGGAAGTGCGGGAGCGGGTCGGCTTTCAGCCGGTCGAGGCGCTCCTGGGCAGCGACGCCCTGAACCTCGACCTCTCGCAGTCCGGAGTCGTGCGCGACTGGAAGAGCAGCGTCTCCGGCTCGAGCCTGGAGGAGGGGCTGGCCCTCCTCCGTGACCAGGCGGAGCGGTACTTCGCATGATCGGCGCCCTCCTCTGTTCGCTGGCCGTCTTCGCTTCGGCGGCCGAGACGATCGAGCCGGCCCAGACGCGCTGGCAGACCTGGCGCGATTGGATTTTGCCGGCTCAAGGCGGCCAGGCGACCTTATTCCCCCTGGGAGACGTGTTCTCGCCGCCGCTGGCGGACCCGAAGCAGCCCCGCTTCCAGGCGGCTTGGCAGCGCTACCACACCGATTTCGGCGAATTCAGCGTCGGCTCGGTCGGCTTCGGGGAGAACCTGGGCATCGCGCGCTGGCCCGGGAAGCGGGAAGGCGACGGCTGGCAGCTCGGAGTGAGCGGCGCGGTCTTCGCCATCTTCAACCTGGACGCGCCCTCCCACGACCTCATCAACGCCGATTACGTCATCGGCTTCCCGCTCAGCGTGCGCAAGGACCACTGGTCCGCGCGCCTGCGCCTCTTCCACCAATCCTCCCACCTGGGAGACGAGTTCCTGCTCGAATCCCAGCCCATCGCAATCACCCGCATCAACCTCAGCTACGAAGTCCTCGAGGCGCTGCTCTCCTGGGACAACCATCAGTTCCGCCTGTACGGAGGCCCCTCCCGCATCCTTTCCACGGTCACCCCCCTCAAGCGCAACCGCGTCCAAGCCGGCGCGGAGTACCGGAGCCGCCCCTGGCTCGGCCCCAGCGGACGCAGTTTCGCCGGCGCGGAGTGGTCCGCCTGGGAGGAGAACGACTGGCGCGGCAACATCAGCCTGAAGGCGGGGCTCCTGCTGTCGAGCCCCTACCATGAAGCCCGCTCCGTGCAGCTCTACGGCGAGTTCTTCTCGGGGGAGATGCCGCACGGCCAGTTCTACAAGCTGCAGACCCGCTACTACGGCCTCGGCTTGGCGCTCTCGCTCTGAGCCTACTGGTCCGCGCCCCGGCAGAGCCTCATGGAGAACCGGAAGGTCGTGCCCTGGCCGGGCGAGCTCTCGACCAAGAGGACGCTGTAGTGGGCCTCGAGGATCTTCCGGGCCAGGGAGAGGCCCACCCCGACGCCCTTGGCCGCGGCCTTGCCGGCTTCCGTCCGGAAATAGCCCGAGAGCACCCTCTGCTGGTCCTCCGCCGAGATGCCGATGCCGGTGTCCTTCACGGAGATGCGGGCCCGCGTCGGGTCGTCCGGGTCGACGAGGCCGGTGAGGGTGATGCATCCTTGGTCCGGGGTGTACTTGATCGCGTTGCTCAGGAGGTTCGTCAGGACGAGGGCCAGGGCGTCGGGGTCGGCGCGCACCCAGAGGCCCTGCTCCGGCACTTCGAGGACGATCCGCTGTCCCTTGCGCTCGTAGAGGATCTTCAGGCGCTCGAGGCACTCCTGGACGGTCCCCGGCACGGATACGCTCTTGAAGCGCAGCGCGAGCTTGCCGGACTCGAGGCGCCCCATGTTCAGCAAAGACTGGGTCTGCAAGGCCAGTGAGCGGATGCTGATCTGCGCCGTATCGTAGAACCCCCGCCGCTTCTCGTTGAGACTCTGGTCGGTCTCGCGCAGCAAGGCCAGGACGCCCCCGATGATGCTCAGGGCGTTGCTCGACTCGTGGCTGATGATCGAGACGATGTCGCCCTTCAGACGCGCCACGGCGTTGACGTTCTTCAGCTCGGAGGAGAGCCGGTCCATCAGGAAGCGCAGCGCGAGATACAGGTTATGGACCTCGGCGGGGCTGTGGCGGGGGGCGTCGGGCCAGGAGCGCTCAGGCACCCAGGTCATGGCCAGCCTGGACATCTCGATGATCGGACGGTAGAGGGTGCGCGCCAGATAGACGTGGGTCAGGACGATGAACGCCATGCCCAGCAGGAAGAGCGCCAGGAACGCGGCGTAGGACATCCGATGGACGGCTTCGCGCCGTTCCTCCAGCGCCTGGAGGTCCTCGTTGAGGCTTTGGACGGCCGCCTGCCGCCGGGGCTCGTCCTGCACGGCCAAAAGCTCCTGGGCTGAGCGCACCGCGGTCCGGTAGGAAGCGGTCAGGGTCTCGTCGGCCTGCTCGCGCCGGATGAAGACGGCGACGGCGGCCAGGGCGAGGAGCAGGAGGGAAGCGAGGAGCAGACGCTGCTGGGTCTTCAACGGCAGCGGGCCCCGGAACGCCGACCAGCCCCGGCGGGCCGGCTGGGCGCGGCGCGGCGCTCGGCGGCGCCGGCCGGGAGCGCGGAGAGACCGCTCCGGCTCCTGGGCTTTCGACTCTTCCTTGTCGCGAGGCGCAGCCATCCGCTGATAGAGTAGCAGGACCCGGGGATTTTAAAAAGGGGCCTCCGCTGAAGGGAACTTTTTCGGGGGGTCATACGTACTTGTGGGTACGCCGCAACCCGCAAGGAGGAGTCATGGGAAAAACGCTGGAGTCGTTGGTGCCCGAGCTTTCGGCCCGGGTGAACCTCTGCCGGAACCCTCAGACCGCCGGGAAGGCCCAGCTGCTGGGCTTCGCCCAGCTGGCCATCGGAGGGTCGTTCGTCATCCACGGCGTGCGCATCCTGAAGGTGGACAAGGACGGGGAGCCCGCCGTGTTCGTCTCCTTCCCCAGCCGCAAGGGCTCGGGGGAGGAGAAGAAGTACTACGACGTGGCGCACCCCATCACTGCCGAGGCCCGCCGGCTGGCGAGCGAGGCCATCCTGGAGGCCTTCGAGAAGGAGGCGGCCAAGGCGATGGGGAACTGAGCACGAAGGGAGCGCCCCCGGCCGGTCGGCCGGGGGCGCTCTTCGGGCCGGGTCCGGCTCAGGAAGGCCGGTGGGACATCAGCCACTCCGTCTCGTACCGCTGGAACGCCTTGAACTCGGCCTCGGCCTTCTTGGCCGCGTCGAGCTTCTTGGCGGCCAGGTCGATCTGCTCCAAAGCCTGGGCTTTCTCGGCCTCGTAGTCGGCCTCGTAGCCCGAGGGCACGGAGAGCCGCTGGTCGATGGCCGCGAGGAGGGCCTGCAGGCGCGACTGCTCGGCCAGGAGCTCGCCCTGGAGGTCGCGCAGGGTCTTGTGCCCCTGCCCGCGCAGGACATCCACACCCTGCTCGGGGGCGTTCTCGATCCAGACCTGGATCTTCGAGGCGGCGTCCTCATCGATGGTGCCGTCGAAGTCCGGCAGGGCGATGCGCGTGCCGCCCAGCTCGAAGTAGGTCTCGGCCATCCGGGCCAGGACGATGTAGCGCTTCTCGGCGCTCTCCGGGAACTTCTCCAGCATGAGCTCCGAGGCCTCCTGGGCGACGAGCGTGCCGAGCAGGCGATAGGAGAGCGGCGGCTTGAGGAGGAGGGGTGTGATGTAGACGGCGGGCTTGCGGGGCTCGGGGACGAAATCGCCCAGCCAGGCGTGCGAGCTGCGCTTCTCCATCGTGATGTCGCTGAACTCGACCGCGGCGTTGTGGTCGCGCAGCCACTGCACGATACTCTCGCCCGTGCCGGGCGCGTCGTACATGGCGACCATCACCCGCTCGAGGGCCCGGCTCAGGCCTTTCTGCTCCATCGACTTGGAAAGGTCTTGTCCGGAAGACACGCTCTGGGCCAGCGCCTTGCCCAGTTCCGAGGCGAACTGCGAGTCGGAGACGACCTGCGCCGACGCGGGGGCTCCGAGCGCCGCGCTCATCAGGACCGCCAGGACCGATCTCTGCATCTGTACGACCTCCCGGCCGCTCTCGCGGCCTTCCGGGATTAGATTGTATCCCGGAACCCTCGTCAGGACCGTAGGCCTCAGCGGCGGTTTGGATGAAGTCTTTCGGCCTAGGAGGCGGGGGGACCTCCCGGGACCGAGGGTCCCTGCTTGTCATGGGGCCATTCCTGAACGTTTCCGGCCTCTTCGGCCCAGGAGCGGACAGCCCCTCTGCGCTATCCTATCGGAATGAACGACCGATTTAACCGTTTGTTGTCATCGGTACTCGCCCTTACCTTGGCCGGGGCGGCCCCAGCGCCCGCCCTGGCCCAGACCCTCGGCCGCGCCGTTTCACCCGCTCCAAGCCTGTCCGTCCCTGTCGCCCCGCTCAGAACCCCTGGGAGCAGCCTGTCCGGCCTGAACACGGCCCCGTCCCTCTCCCGCTTGAGCTCCTTGCCCGGCCTGCCTACCCCCGCCGCGTCCGCCCTCAAGCTCTCCGCTCCCATCCGAGTCGCGCCGCAAGCCGTCGTCGCGGCCGCAGCCGCGCCCCAACAGCTGACCTCTTCCTTGAAGGTCGAGCAGAAAGTCGGCGCCGTGGCGGTCAACGGAGTCGAGATCCCCGCCGCCGACAAGGTCGCCGGCATGGAAGCCGGCGAAGCCCGAGAATCCGGCGACGCCGTGATGGACGCCGTGCTGGGCATCAAGCGCGGGGCCTCGGCCGGAGCCGTGGAGGTCGATGCGTCTCCCACCGTCACCCCTAGCGGTCTCTCCGCTCCCGAAGCCCTCAGCCCCGCTCATCCTTCCATCCCCTCCATCCAGCCCCGCGCCTCCCAGCGCCCCTCCTTCTTCGCCGCTCTCGCCAAGGCCGTGCGCGCCTTCTTCGCCGCCCCGACCGTCTACGGCCTGCGCATCCTCCACCTCCACTACCCGCACCGCGCCTGGGACCGCATCGCCGGCGACATGGCCGCCGACGACAAGACCAAGGCCACCAACGGCGAGCACCCCGTCGGCGCCCTGCGCGAGATCCTCAACCGGACCGGCTGGTCGCCCGACAACCCCGCCGGGCTCTCCATCTCCTTCACCCCGGCCTTGATGGAGATCGCCCGCAAGCTCTGGGGGATGTCGTGGGTCCAGCGCTGGCGCGAGGCCATCGGCTGGCGCACGGCCAACGGCTCCCCCCGCATGGAGATGCTTTTGACCGGCTTCCACTTCCTTTATGGGCTCCTCCCCTGGGGCCAGGCCGCCGACGCCCTTGTCCGCTGGAACGTCCAGTACCATCAGCTCCTCATGAAGGAGTTCTGGGGCGATCCGGCCCCCAAGCAGATGAAGATCTTCCGCCCCCCGGAGGTCGGCTTCAGCCCCGAGATGGTGCCGGCCCTCGTGAAGGCCGGGGTGCAGGTCGTCATCGTGGACAGCCACCACATCAGCCGCGCTCTGAAAGGCTACGACGCGGGCGGCATGCCGAACCTCCCTCCGCCCAACAAGGCCGACCAGCGCAACGAGTCGCCCTATCCTTCCAATTACTACACCTCGGGCAAGGACGGCCGGAACACGAAGGACGTGCTCCCCTACTCCCTCCTACCGCACTGGCTGCGCTACGTCGACCCGGCGGAGGGCAAGGAGTACAAGATCATCGTCTTCCCCATGACGGGCGGCCCCTCCTACATCGCTGGCTACCAGGACTTCCCCAACGAGGTCGTGCAGGATATCGCGAAGTACGCCGCCGCCGGAAGGCCCTTGGTCATGGGCCTCGACACGGACGGCGACAACGCCTGGGGCGGGGGCTTCAGCAGCTACATGGAGTCCATGCCGCGCCTCGCGCACTGGATGGACTCCAACGGCCACCAGTTCGGCACCGTCCAGGAGTACCTGCTCCGCTTCCCCGTCCCGGCCGACGACGTGATCGACTGGGTGGAGCCGGGCGCTTGGCCCAACGCCGACTGGGGCACGCCCCAGCTCACCCGCTGGCTCTGGCCGCCGGTCAAGATGCAGGGCGTCCCCAAGCCTGAGTTCGATCCGACCGCCTGGAACTTCAAGCTCCAGTTCCACGCCCTGCTGACCATGGCCGTCCACTGGCTCCTGCAGGGAGAGGCGGCGATGAAGAAGGCCGTCCCGGGCTGGGAGCTCGACATGGCCCGGGTGGTGAAGGCGGACACGGCCCCCGACGCGACGCCGCTCGAGAAGGCCGTCCAGCTCGTCCTGCGCTCCTTCGACTCCGGCCACGTCTACTACGGCACCGAGCCGGAGTTCCTGCACATCCCCATCCTCGCGGCCAAGGCCGCGCAGGATGCGGCGCGAGCCTTGATGGGCCAGGACGTTTCCCACATCCCGCCCACCATCTGGGGGCCCTCCCGCTTCCCTTGGAACCCGGGCGGGGAGAACCGCGGCGAGGTCTACGGCTGGCGCTCCCACGTCTACGGCCCTGAGTTCGACGCCTACGGCTTCGTCTACGCCGGCGCGGGCTTGAAGCGCGTCGAGCTCAAGTGGCGGGCGGCTTCAGACGGGCGCACCTCCCCCGGACCGGAGAACCTGAGCTACGGCGAGGCGGCCGGCGCTTGGAATTCTGCTAAGATGGAGCTCAAGGACCCGTATCCGCAGACGGAGTGGGCGGGCCTGCCGCAGAAGGACCGTGTCCAGGAGTTGCCCAGGATGGCTCACGCCCGCGTGAGCCCCGGCATGGAGAAGCTGGTGGATTATTACATCGAGGCCGAAGACGCGCAGGGGCGCATCCAGCGCTCCCCCATCATGCACGCCTACGTGGGCAAGCAGTGAAGATCCGCTACCGCTTCGTCCTGAACGGAGGGGGCGAGAAGACCTTCGAGCTCCGCTTCGACCCGAAGACCCTCGCGCTCCAGCGCGACGACAAGAAAACGCCCCCCGACTGGACGCGGCTGGACAACGAGAAATGTCCCAACTGCCCGCTCTCCGAAGCGGAGCACCCGCATTGCCCCGCCGCCCTGAGCCTCGTGGACGTCATCGAGGAGTTCAAGGACGGCATCTCCTTCACCGAGGCCGACATCTCCATCATGACCGAGCAGCGGGAGTTCCGCCGGCGCGCGCCCCTGCAGACCGGCATCAGCGGCCTCATCGGCGTGGTGATGGCCACCAGCGGCTGCCCCATCCTGGCCAAGCTGCGGCCGATGGTCGCCACCCACCTGCCCTTCGCCAACATCCACGAGACCATGTACCGAGCCATCTCGATGTATTTGACGGCCCAGTACTTCGTCTACAAGAAAGGCCGCGCGCCCGACTGGGACATGAAGGACCTGGTCAAGATCTACGACGCCATCAGCACGGTGAACCGGCAGTTCTCGAAGCGCCTGCGCACCATCAAGATCGAGGACGCGAGCCTCAACGCCCTCGTGAGCCTCGACTGCTTCGCCGCCATGACCGTGGACTCCATCATGGACAGCTCCCTCCAGGAGATCGAGGGGCTCTTCCACGCCTACCTGCAGGACTTCTAATTCCCGAGGTCGTAGAGGAGCAGCGTCCCATCCGGCCCCATGCGCAGGCCCAGGGTCTGCCCGTTGTCGAGGTCCGTCCGGTAGGTCCTTTCCTGCGTCACGGCGGCGGCGGGGATGATGTACGTCTTGAAATCGGGACAGTCCTCGTCGCCCTTCGCCTGCACCAGGACCAGCCCCATGCGCTGGGGGTCCTTGACGGCCGGGACCACCGAGCTGTCGACGCTGTTGGAATAGTAGAGCCGGTAGACCTGCCGCCCGACCCGGACCTCCCGGCCGGCCCGGTAGGCCTGCTTCAGGATGTCGACGATGCGGCGCTCGAAGACGGGCTCCCTTCGGCCCTCGGCGAACACCTGGACGACGTTGTTGAGCCGCGCTCTCCAGATGCTCACGTCCAGGCTCATCCAGTGCCGCGCCCCCCCCGCCTCCCAGCTCCCGTTCATGGCGCGCTCGAACTTGTAGAACTGCGGGGCGTCCCAGGCGGCGCCCAGCACCGAGAGGTAGGCCTCGCCGGCCAGGTCGAAGTGCACGCTCAGATGGATGCGGTCCTTCCCGCTCCCGTAGCCGTCGGCGGTCTTGAAGTGCCTGTCCTGGACTTCCGAGAGCTTCACCTCGGCCGCCGGCTGGGCGCTGACGAAGGCCGGTTGGATCTTGGCCGGGGAGCGCGGGGCGGGCCGGCCGAGCAGCCAGAACGAGGAGGCGAAGTCGACAGCCTGCGCCCGCGCTCTGGGCGCGGCCCCGGCCAGCAGGAGAAGGCAAAGCGCGAGGAGCCTCATCCCCCCTATTATGGAAGAGGAAGCTCCCCGAAGCAGGGGCCCAACGTCCTAAGAGCGGCTAGTCCCTTCGGTGGCGCTGGAGCATGGCGAAGGAGCGGTCGTAGGTCTTCTCGCCTTCCGCGGTGAAGAAGCAGGCGGGGAACTCCCCCATGCTCCGGTGGTAGTGCAGGCACTCGCAGCAATGGCCCTTCTTGGAGCAGCGGTAGGTGCAGTTGCAGCGCTTGAGGTTCTCGGCCAGCTTGGGACAATCGCTCATGCGGCGCCTCCGGACAGAGCCTTCTTGTGCCCCGAGAGCCAGCCGCGCGCCAGGATGAGCCCGATCGGGCTGATGCAGGCGATGAAGGCGTAGATCAGCCAGAGCGTGCTCGTGTCGTGCGGCCCGCCTTGCGGGATGAAGCGGTTGATCATCGTGCCGGAATAGAGCCCGGTCGTGAACTTGGCCAAAAACCACGGGATGCCGGCCAGGCCCATGTAGGCGCCCACCCTCCCGGCCGGAGCGAGGTCGGCGACGTATTCCAGGAAGCGCGACGACCAGACGGCCTCCCCGAACGAGAAGAGCAGGGTGTAGAGGATGAGCGCCTTCAGGTCCGGCCCCGGGACCAGCATGAAGGTGGTCAAAGCCGAGATGGAGGTGCCGACGATCATCATCGTGAGCACGTTGACCCGCCGGGTGAGCGCCGCGATGAGGGGGACGAAGATCACGATGATGAGCGGGTTCAGGCCCGCGATCCACTCGTACTTAGCCCCCACCTCGGCGGGGAAGGCGCGCATGATGTAGTCGGGCATGGTGAGGAACTGGTGCGCGAAGAGGGTGCGCACCGGCAGGAGGATGAAGATGAAGAACATGAAGCGGGAGTCCAGGAAGGGCAGCTCCCGGAGCTTCTCGGCCAGGGACTTCTGCGGCTCGTCCTTTTTGGGCTCGTCTTGGACCACCCGGTCGGTCCGTTCCACCTTGGCCGTGAAGAGGAGCAGGTGGGAGGCCAGCATGAGGACCGTGATGCCGATGCACACCCAGTAGACGCCGCCGATGCCCAACCCCAGCCCGTCCACCTGGACCGGCCCGAGGTGCACGAAGGGCTTGTCGGTGCGCACGAAAGGCGAGACGAAGTTCTCGGCCACGATCCCCAGGTTCATGATGGCGTAGAGCAGGCTGTAGCTCATGGTGGCCGTCCGGGAGTCCGTGTATTCCTTGACCCCCGCGTAGAGCGCCGGCTGGATGACCCCCTCGCCGAAAGCGAGGACCAGCAAGCCCATCCAGGCCAGGCCGAAGGAGAACGGGGCGCCCAGGCTGGAAGCGGACACGATCCCGACGCGCCCGACGAAGAGGAGCAGAAGGCAGAGGGTCAAAGCCCGGCGCACCCCGAGCTTGTCCGAGACGAAGCCGCCGCCGAACATGAACAGGGTGACGAACCCCGTGAAGGCCGAAACGCTCAGCCCCGTGAGTTTGTCGCTCATCCCCAGGCCGCTCGGCCCCAGGTAGAGGGTCAGCAGGGTGAGCATCCCGAAGTAGGCGATCCCGTCGCCGAAGTTGACCACGTTGACCAGCCAGAAGCCCTTGGAGGCCTGGAAGAGGGTCTTCAGCTGCTCCTTGAGCGTCAGGTCTTCCTTCTCTTCGGTGCTCTGCATGGCGCGCTCCTTGGCTCAGCGGCTGGTTCATCAAGACGGTAGCCGACTCCCCGGACGGTGGCGATGAGGCGGCCGGCGGCCCCGAGCCGGCGGCGCAGGCGCTGGACGTGCCGGTCCACGGTCTCGGGGTTCACGCGCTCCGCGTTCCCGCGCCAGAGCCGCTCCAAGAGGAGCGTCCTGGTCAGGACGGCGCCGGGGTGCTCGAGGAGCAGACGCAAAAGCTCGAACTCCCTGGGCGGGACGCTTTGCGCCTCGCGCCACGACGCCCCGCGCCGCGTCCAGACCCGGCGGGTGGAGGCGTCCGCCCGCAGGAGCCGCTCGGGGCCGAAGCGGGCCAGGTGGGGCCGCAGTCGCTCCGCCAGCGCCTCGGCTGCGGCCGTCTCGAGCAGGACGTCGGCGGCGCCGCCGGCGAGGGCGGCGGAGACCTCGGCCCCCCCCAGGAACGCCGCGTCGCCCAGCACGACGACCGCGGCGGCCGCGCGCCTGAGGGCGCGCAGGGCGGGCCCGGAGCGCACCGCGTCCCAGTCCGCCAAGGCCAGCTCGTAGCGCCCCTTTCCGGGGGCCGCTTCAGCCGCGCAGCCGAGGCGGCCCAGGACGCCCTTCAGCTTGGCGAAGAGGGCCTTGTCCGCCGTGACGACGAGCGCGCGGGCAGGCATGGGAGCTGGACAGATTATAAGAAGGATGGACGGCGGAAACTACTCCGAGCGGAGCAGGTTGATCTCGATGCGGCGGTTCTTGGCGCGGTTCTCGGGGCTGTCGTTGGGAGCGACGGGGCGGTACTCCCCGTAGCCGATGCCCGAGAGCCGCTCCGGCTTGACGCCCAGGCTCTCGAGCACGCGGATGACGGCGTAGGCGCGCGCCATGGAGAGCTCCCAGTTGGACTTGAAGGGCCCCCGGCGGATGGGGACGTTGTCGGTGTGCCCCTCGACCCGGATCTGGTTGTCGGGGTTGAGCATCTCCTTGGCGATGGGCTCGAAGAGGGCCTCGGCGCCTTCCTTGAGCTCGGCGCGGCCCGAGTCGAAGAGGACGCCTTCCCCGAGCTGGAGCTGGACGAACTTCTCGGTGGCGATCACGTTCATGTCTTTGCTCTGCATCCCCTGCAGGGCTTTCGAGGTCTTGATGAATTCCGCGTCGCGGGACTTCTTCGCCTCGTAGGCCTTGTCGGGCTTGGCGCCGAAAATCTGCTGAATCTGCATGAGGGATTCCTCAACCATCGGCCGCTCCTCCTTCTTGACCTCCTTGGTCAGGGCAGCCGAGAGCATTATGAGGAATAGGATCATGAGGTAGCTCATCATGTCCCCGTAGACGATGCCCCACAACGCGTTGCGGTTGAGGTGGGCCTCGAGCTCCTCTTTTCGGAAGCGGTAGACGGCCATCGCTATTTAAAGGCCTGCAGGCGGCGCTCGAGGACGAGGGGCACGGTGCCCTGCATCATGCCCACGATGCCCTCGATGACCATCGCGCGGACCTTGATCTCCTCCCAGAGCCGGAAGCGCATCTTCCCGGCCATCGGGACGGCGACGAGGTTGGCCAGGGCGATGCCGTAGAACGCGGTCGTGATGGCGACGGCCATGGCCGGGCCGACCTTGGCCGGGTCCGAGATGACGGCCATGACCCGCACGATGCCGATGAGGGTGCCCAGCAGGCCGAACATCGGGGCCACGACGCCGGCGGTGCGCACCACGTTGATGACCTCGTTGGCGCGGTCCACCTTGTTGTTGACCTCGGTCTCGAGCACGCGCCGCACGAAGTCCGGGTTGTTGTACTCCATGGCCGTCGTCGCCGCGTAGCTCAAGAACCCGGAGGCGGTCCTCTCATCGACGCCGCGCAGGGCGCCGAGCCCGCGCGCCTGGACCTGCTCGGCGAGGCGGGTCAGGACGGGGATGAGCTCGCCCGGGTCGCCGTAGCGGTCGCCCCGGAAGAGGTCGACCACCGCCAGGACGGTCTCCCGGATGTAGCGCAGGGGCGTGTTGATGAGCATGGCCATGGCGGTCCCCCCCACGACGATGATGATGCCGTGGAGGTTGATGAAGACGGCGGTGAGCTCGCCGGTGAACCCCCCCACGACGACCAGGATCAATACGCCGAGCCAGCCGACGGTGGTCGTGATGTCCATCTAGGTGTCCTTGCGTTGGCTCCGCTCGACCCAGGCGTTGACGACCGCCATGGCTTTGTCGAGTTCGGGCTGAAGCGATTCGATCGACTTCCTGAGCTCCTTCGCGCGGGCCCGGAGGGCGGGCGCCTCCGTCGATCCGGGCGGCTCGCCTTCCAGCCGCTCCAGGGTCTTGGCCAGCTCCTGTGCACAGGCGTCCCGCTTCCCGAGCAAATCTACCATACTCTGCAGAGTGGCCTCTACGAGCAGGCCCGCCCCCCCGGCCCTCTCCCAGCGCTCGCCCGAGCGCCGGAGGGTCTGGAGCACGCCGCTCTCCCAGTGGGCGCGGTCCTCGCGCTCCTTCTTCCGGGCCTCCTCGGCCTCCTCCAGGCGCCGCTCGAGGTCGGCCACCCGGGCCATGGCGGCCGCGATGGGACCGGTCTGCTCGTAGTCCGTGGGTTTCCCTATAAGGGAAGGGGAGGGGGGCTGGGGTGGCGCCCCGGGCTGGGGTTCGCCCTCCGGCGCGAGCTTTGAAAGGCGTTCCTGGAGCCGCTCCCGCACGGCCTCGAGGCTGCCCTCCTTCTCGAGCCAGGCGAGCACTTCCTCGGCCGGGATCATCTTGAGCTCGGCCATCGCGAGGCGGGCCCCCATGTCCTCGACCCGGGCCTGCGTCGCGGCGGTCTGCTCGCGCAGGCGCTTGTCGAAGCGGGCGGTCCGCTCCTGCTCGCGCAGGGTCTTGAAGAGCTCCTCCACCTCCTTCTGGGCCTTGCGCTGGGCCTCCTCGCGCTCGCGCAAGACCAGGTTGGCCCGCAGGGCCTCCTGCTGGGCGAGCTCGAGCCGGCGCTCGAGGAGCTCCACGCGCGTATGGAGGAACAAGGTCAGCTCGGTCGGCGGCTTGGGCGGCTCGGGCGGGGTCAGCTCCTCCTCGGCCGGCGGCGGAGGCGCCGCCATCTCGGCGAGCTTGCGCTCGAGCTCGTCGATCTTGGAGCGCAGGGGGGCGAGCTGCTCCTCCGTGGCGGCCGGAGCGGCCGCGGCGTCCGCGGCCGGAGGAGCCTCGGGCGGCGGCAGTCCGCGCAGCGCGGCCAACAGGGACTCGGTCTTCTCGGCCATAGCTTAACCCGCCAGCTCCGGAGCGCCCTCGATCATGGGAGGCGGGCCCTCCCTGGGCCTCAAAACCATCTTTTCGATGCGGCGCGTGATCGGGTTCGTGATGCGGCCGTCGGTCACGAGCTTCCAGACCGAGGCGACGATCTTCTCATGGGCCTGCTCGATGGCTCCCTCGGAGGGGCGCCCGACCTGCATCATCTGCGACAGGATGGCCCAGGTCTTGGGCAGCATCTGGCTCTTGAGGGCCTCGACGAGCTCCTCGGGCGCGTCGTAGAGGGCGAAGGCCCACTCCTCGAGCGTGACCACGGAGAAGACGAGCGACCAGTCCTTCTCCTCGAGCTCGGCGAGGTCCTCGAAGAGCAGGATCTTCTGGCGCAGCTCCTGCGCCAGGTCGGGGTCGCGCTCCTCGAGCAGCTTGAGGAGCTCGCGCTTGGACCGGAGATCGGAGGCCTCCACCATCTCGAGCAGGTTCGAGCGCCCGCCCACCGCGCTCTCGAGCCGGCGCTCCAGCTCGTCCTTGATGGTGGCCACGACCTCCTGGTCGATGAACTTGACCACGCCGAGGTGGAAGATCACCTCGCTGTAGACGCTCCTCTCCAGGCTGTGCAAAAAGCCCCTTTTGACCTCCGGGGACAGATGCGCGGCGATGAGGGCGATGTTCTCGGGGTCCTGACCCCGCACGATGGCGAGCAGGGTCTCGAGCTGCTCGGGCTTGACGTTGAAGACGATCTTGGGCTGGGCCCCTTCCGCCTTCTCTTCCTCCTCCTCCTTCTTCCCCTCCCCCTCTTCCGCCCCTTCCTTGCCCGCCTGCGCTCCCTGGCCGAAGTCCATCTGGAGCTGGTGGGCCTGGGCTTGGGCCATGGAGTCCATGGCTTCGGCCAGCTTGAGGAAGCAGGCCGCGACCACGATGAGGGTGATGAGCGTCATGAGGCTGATGAGGGCGTATTTGAAGAGCAGGCTCGCGGACTCCGGGGTGGACCAGATCGTCTTCCACGCCGGAGCGAACGCCGCCCGGACGATGGTGAGCGCGTCGCCGCGGTCGGGGGTGATCTCCAGGACGCCTTCCAGCAGGCGTTGGAGCTGATCCTGGTCCGCGACGCTCATGCTCAAAGCCTGATCGAGGATGACGGTCACCCCCAATCGCTTGACGAAGGCGGCCGGATACGAGTTCGACCGCTCGTAGGAGCGCGCCATGTTCACGTTCGGCAGGGGCTCCTGGGTCGGGATGCCGGGCAGAAGCTCCGGCCCGGACGTCTGCGCGCCGACGTTCTGCCACAGGAACGTGCTGTTCTTGTCGAGCTCCGCGCCGCTCTTGACGTCGAACTTCTCGGTGCGGGTGAAGTCCAGGGTGGCGTCGACCACCACGCGCGCGCGGTTGGGGCCCAGGATGTGCAAAAGCACGTTGTTGGCTCTTTCCTCGAGGGCCTTCTCGAACTTCGCTTTCTCCTCGATGGGGAGGGCCTGCGCCCGGACGCTCCCCGCAAGGCCGAGGGGCAGGAGTGTGAGCAGGAGCGCCGCGGCGGCTCTCGCGGTCAGGGCGGGGAACCGGGAGGGCTTGAGCGGGATGCGGTACCAGAAGGTGGAGCCCTTGTTGAGGCCGGCGGAGTCCACGCCGATCTGGCCCTGGTGGGAGCGGACGATCTCCTGGGCGATGGAGAGGCCGAGGCCCCAGCCCTTCTTGCGGTCCTTGGGGTCCACGAACTGCGACTGGTAGAACTTCTCGAAGACGCGCTTGCGCTCCGAGGCGTGGATGCCCGGGCCCGTGTCCTTGACCTGGAAGAGCACCGCCCGGGGGGTCACGCTCACCTTGAGCTCCACCTTCCCCCCCGCCGGGGTGAACTTGACGGCGTTGTTGAGGAAGTTCATCAAGGCCTGCCCGAGGCGGAAGCGGTCGCCCACGACGCTGATCCCGGGGGGCACCTCCGCGGCGACGAAGAGGACGCCCTTCTTCTGGGCCACGACCCCCGTGGAGGGCACGATGTCGGAGTTGACCATGGCCTGGAGGTCGAAGGACTGCTTGTCCATGCGGAGCTTGCCGGCCTCGATGACGGCCAGGTCGGTGAGGTCGGCCATGAGGCGGTTGATCTGGTCGGTGCCGGTGACGATGTAGTTGACGTACTTCTTCTGCGTGCCCTCCAGGGGCTGGCGGCTGAGCATCTCGCCGAAGCCCTTGATGGAGGCCAGCGGCGTGCGCATATCGTGGACGACCATGGAGAGGAACTTGGACTTCATGCTGTTGAGCCGGGCCAGCTCCTGGTTGTTGAGCTGGAGGTTGGCCGAGAGCTTCTCGAGCTCCTGGCTCCTTTTGAACACTTCGCTCTGCGCGCTGGCGAGCTGGGCCATGAACCTCTGGATCTCCATGCGGTCCTGCTGTCTGCGGCCGGAATACTTGTTGAACTGGAAGAAGCCCGAGATCTGGCTGACCACGAGCATGCTGGCGGCCAGCGTCAGGAAGAGGACCGGGATCAGGACGATGATGACGACATCCATCGCGGGGTCTCCTTCCTCTAAGACATCCCGGTAAGTCTAGCCGGAAACGCTCCGGTTTCCATTTCCATTTTGTTACTCCATCCCCTGGCTCTTCATGAACTGTCTCAATTTCTCGTCGTTCGGGTTGAGCTCGGCGGCCTTCTTATACGCCTCGGCCGCGCGCTTGCGGTCTCCCGAGGCGAAGTAGGCCGAACCGAGACGGGTCCATGCCGTCGGATTATTCGGCTCGAGCCAGAGCGCCTCGCGCAGCAGCCCGACGGCCGTCTCGAAGCGGCGGGCGTAGATGGCGTCCATCGCCCGCTTCATCTTGAGCTCGGAGAGCCTCAGGGGCGGGAGGACCTGGTCGCGGTCGATGGTGCGCCCGCCCAGGGAAGCCAGGGCGTCGAGCAAGCGCCCGTAGGCCCCCTTGGACGGGTCGGTGCCGAGGGCCGCATGGCCCAGCAGCACCGCGCGGTCCTCGTCGCGGGTGAGGTAGGCCTCCACGGCCGCATAGGCCACGTAGGCCGCCTGGGACTCCTCGGCGAGAGTGTCCGCGTCCTCGGGATGGGCGTCGAGGCCGGCCCGCTTGATGAGACGGCGCAGGCGCTCGGACTTCGAGCGCCACTCCGCGCCCAGCTTCGGGTCGATGCCGATGGCCGTCTCGAGGTCGTTGGAGGCCTTGAGATAGTTCCGCTTCTTGAGCTCGCCCTGCGCGTTGGCCAGGTACTCCGCCGCGTAGAACTGCATCTTCTTGGACTTCGCGCCGGCGGGCGGGGCGAAGCGGTAGCCGATCGACAGGCGCTGGGACATGCCGAGCGTGGAGTGGTTGAGCATCGCGAGGTCGACGGAGTAGCGGTTCTTGAAGAGCAGGCCGCCGCCGAAGGTCATGCCCTGTTCGGCCAGGCCGAAGCGCAGGGCGAGCAGGCCGAAGGAGTACTCCGTGCCCACCCGGAACTCGCCGGAGTCGGAGAGGTCGAGCGCGATGGACAGGGGGCCGACGAGCCGGTAGGCCGCCCCGGCCCGGATGAGCGGCTTGAGCTTGTCGTCCGTGTCGCCCTGCTTGAAGCCGATCGCGTTCTGGGCGACGAGCCCGAACATGAGCCGGTCGCCCACCCAGGGACCCATCTGCGCGCCGATGTCGAGCCCGTAGAGGGAGTCGCTGGAACTGCCCAGGGTGCGGCGCAGCATCTTGCCCTTGAGCCCCATCGAGAGCAGGGGGTGCAAAAGCCCGCGCCAGGCGGTCGCGAACCCCAGGGCCATCTCGGAGTAGTTGAACCCGCCCGTCGGCTGGTTGAGCTCGTCGCGCCCCTCGCCGCCCGCCACGTTGAGGCGGATGAACTCCGCGCCCCAGCCGCCGGCCGTCTTGCGCTTGTTCTGGGCGTAGGCCAGGTAGTCGTAGGTCGCGCCTTCGTAGAGATTGGCGCGCATGAGCGAGATCTCCCGCGCCTGCAGCAGGCCCAACCCGGCCGGGTTGTAGTAGACGGAGGCCGCGTCGTTGACGGCGGCCGTATGGGCGGAGCCCATGCCGAGGGCGCGCGCCCCGGCCCCGAAGTTGAACAGCTCGCCCGGCCGGCCGGCCGTCGACTCCGCCTGGAGGGGGACGGCCAGGACCAGAACGATGCCGATAGCCCGGACGAACGCGGCCGGTGCGCGGATTCTGCGCCTCACACCCTAAGTTTAGCGGGGAAACGCCCCGAATCACGAAGAAATCATGAGGGACGGCTGCCCGGATTTATGCTGTCAATACAACGTTTTTTCAGTGGATGACGCCGATCTTGAGCGTCGCCTTGGCGCCGCCGGACTGGATGATGGCGAGGTAGATGCCCTTGGAGACCTTCTGGCCTGATTGATCGGCGCCGTCCCACTTGACTTCGTTGGTGCCGGACTGGCCGCCCGCCGTCCCGGCCGAGTAGCTGAGCTCGCGCACGAGGCCGCCGAAGACGTTGAAGATCTTGATGGTCACGTCCGCGTTCTGACGCATCGCGTAGACGAGGGTGGTCTGGGTCTTGCGGGAATCGAAGGGGTTGGGGTAGTTGCCCGCGCCGGTGATCCCATCCGGCGGGAGCGCCCCGATCTGGACCTTGACCGGTGCGGTCGGCTCCCCGGCGACGCCGGCGCCGGACACGGCGCGCATGCGGAAGAAGAGCGTCCCCGTGGGCAGGTCCGTGACCTGGTACGAGACGCCGCTCACGACGTCCGCGGCGCCGAGGACGGCGGCTCTCCGGACGGCGCCTCGGGTCTTGGCCGCCGATGCGGCCGCGAGCGCGCCGCTGTCGACCCGGGCATGGGTCTTCGCGTTGTACCAGATGGGGCTGTCGGCCTTCCGGTACTCCACCAGATAGCCCAGGATGCCCGAGGGGCCTCCGTTGATGGAGCCCCAGTTGATGAGCAGGGTGTTCTGCCCGGGCGTGATGGTCGGGGCGGGGGTCGCCGGCACGGTGAAGTCCATGAGGACCCCGATGGAGGTCGCCACCGGGCTGAAGTAGCCGAAGCTCGACTCCGTCTTCACCGAGACGAAGTAGGTCGTCCCGCTGAAGAGCGGGAACCCGCTCGCCTCCACGTCGGTCTGGCTCACCGGGATGGCCCGCCAGCCCGCCGTGACGTCCGTGCCGCCGGCGCTCGTGCCGACCGCGTAGAAGGCCCCGGTCAGCGAGCCCAGGGCGACCGTGGACGACCAGACGAAGTGCAGGTACTCGAACTCGCGGCTGGTGGCCCCGTCCACCGTGACGAGGGGCAGCTGGGGCGTGCGGGAGTCCAGGATCCTCGCAAGCGTGGTCGAGAACGGCAGGCCCGAGGTCGACACGCTGTCGGGGGCGTCCACGGTCAGGTAGGTGTAGTCGGGCAGGGTGAGCCCGACGGTCGCGTCCACCGTGGCGGCCAGGTCGACGCCGTAGGTCACGAGATAGGCCTGCGTCGTCACGGCCACGCTCTGCGCGGAGGAGAAGGCGATGAGCGCCGTGCCGGCGGAATAGGTCGCGCTGCCGATGAGCAGGTCGGCGGAGCTGAGCCCGCCCGAGCCGTCCACGTCGCGGTAGACCCGGATGGGGCCCACGTCGGCGTCGCTGAGCGTCCCGATGCGGGCGACCTTGAGATGCGTCCAGTTCACGATGTTGCGGGTGGCCCTCGCCACGAGCTTGGCGACCGGGGACTCGAGGCCCTGGTTGATGCCTTCCGCCGCGACGCTCTGGGGGGCGAGGACCAGCTGCTCGGCCTGCTTCTTGATGACGACGTTGACCGAGGCGACCGGGAGCCCGCTGGCGACCGTGTAGTTGGGGTTGTTCACCGCGAAGGCGGCGGTCGAGCCGAGCACCATCCCGAAGGTGTGCCCCGGGGTCGCGTAGTCGGCCACATCCACCGACACCAGGAAGCGCGAGGGCGAGGTGCCGATCGTCTGCGCGTTGATGAGGCTGACGACGGCGGTCCCGCCCAGGAAGCCGTTGAGGCCCGAGGTGAGGTCCTGGTCGGACGAGTCCAGCGCGCCGTTCGCGTTGGCGTCCCTCCAGATGTGGACGCTTTCGATGTCGGCGTCCGCCGCCGTCCCGGAGGAGCGGACGGTCAGCCCGCTCCAGAGGATGGCGTACTGGGTCGTGTTCAAGGTCAGACTGAGCAGGACCTGGTTGGTGGCGCCCTGGATCAGCTGGCCCGGCGCCTTGTTCTGTCCCGAGACGAAAAGGCCCGCGTAGGTCGTGCGGATGAGCGCGTCGCTCGTCTGGAACGGGAAGTAGGTCTCCGAGACGCTGTTGGGGACGGCCACCGTGAAGAGGCCCGGGGCGCCCAGGGCAGCCCCCACCGTATGCCCGCCCACCGCGGTCATCGAGATGTCGAAGGTGAGGAAATACGTCCGACTGGAGGCGGTGATGGTCTGGGTGGAGAATTCCAGCGCGGCCGAGCCGCCCACGAAGACGCCCGTGCTGAGACGATCATCCGAGACCACGTCGAGGCGGCCGTTGCCGTCGGTGTCGTGGAAGAGCTTGACCGCGCTGATGTCCGAGTCGATGCTCGACCCGGAGCGGTCCACGATCATCTTGGTCCATTCCCCCGTATAGTCGGACATCCAGACCTGCAGCGTCGACACCACCACGTTGGCCTCGCCCTGCATGACGGAGGCCGGCGCGGTGCTCCGGGCCAGGACGTACATCATCTCGGGAGGGGCCTTGACCTGGAGGAGCTGCGAATTGAAGCTGGTCGCGCCGAACTGGTTGGGCGCCTCGGCCGTGAAGTAGGTGTTGTTGATGGCCCGCAGGATGACCGTCTTGCCGGGCGTCGCGCTGGAGCGGATGTCCACGGCCACGAAGTAGCGCTGCAGCGTGGGGCTGAGCGAGGGGGTGCTCGCGAAGACGAGATTCACCGTGCCCGTCTGCTGGGAGCCGAAGCGCTGCCCGGGGGTGGTGATGAGCAGGTATTGGCCGAGGCTCGAGGAATCGAAGCTTCCGATGTTGTTGACGTCGTAGTAGACCTTGACGTCGCCCAGCTCGCTGTCGGGCGCGCTGCCGGCCTGGTCGACCTTGAGTTCGAACCATTTCGCGCTCGACACGTTCGTGCGCAGTTCGAGCTGGATGACGCCGACGTCCAACGCCCCGGGCACGGCCCCGAGAGCCGGCACGATGCTCAGCGTGCTCACCGCGATCGTGTTCGCGTACTGCTTGATGTCCACCGGTCCGCCCAGGAAGGGGAAGGGCGCGGTCGACGTGACCAGGTTGGGCGCGCTCACGTTGAAGCGGGCGGTCGTCGAGATGCTGACCCCCAGGGTCCTGCCGGGGACCGCCGTGGGCTGGACGCTGAGCGTCACGAAGTAGGTCTGGGTCGAGACCGTGATGGTCTGCGGGACCGTGAGCGGGATGTTCACGATGCCGCCCGAGAAGGCCTGCGAGCTGTCGCTGATGGCCGTGTCGGAGGACGCCGAGAAGTCCTTGTCGCCGTCGTCCCGGTAGATGCGCACGTTGCGCACGTCGGAGTCCAGCGCGGTGCCCGTCTTCTCGACCACGAGGCTCAGCCAGCTGAAGTTGTTCCTGCTCGAGACGAGGTCGAAGCGCAGCATCGCCGCCTCGTTGGCGCCCTGGTCGATGGCGCCCGGCGCCGCGGACTGGACGAGCGGGAAGAGGAGCTCGTTGACCGTCGCGGCGATGGAGGAGATGCGGGACTGGTACGGGAAGGGCGTGGTGCTGCTGACGACGCTCAGCGGATTCACCGCGCGGAAGTAGCTCGAGTTCGTCATCGAGCCGCCGAGCGTGCGCCCCGCGCTGGCCCCGGGGCTGATCAGGTAGGTCACGAAGAGGACCTGCGGGACGCCCTGGACGATGTTGACGGTGCTGATGTTCACGGTGGCCCGCCCCGAGAGGAAGGGGGCGGTCCCGACGAGCACGTCCACGAGGGTGTTGAGCGGAGCCTCGTCGGGGTTCTGGTCGAGGTAGACCGCCACGTGCTCGACGTCGCCGTCCTGCGCGGTGCCGGTGCGGTCGATGGTGACGCGGTCGACCTGCGCGTAGCCGATGTCCACGCTCAGGGTCGCGCGCATGACGGTGTAGAGCTCGCCCTGGTAGTACTGGGAGGGCGTGGTGTCGGCGGTCGAGACCCAGAGCTTGTTGTCCTGCACGACGGTGCAGGTGGAGGTGAGGATGGGGAGCTGGGAGAAGGTCGTCCAGTCGAGAGGGTTCTCCAGGTGGACGTCGGTATGCGTGGAAAGGGCGATCTGGAACGAGGTGCCCTGGGGAGCGCTCGCCCCGATGTTGGCCGTCAGGAAGAGGTTGACGGCCGCCTCGCGGAAGGTGCGCGAGGAGATCTGGGCGGTCAGCACGAGGGTGGAGTAGCCGTTGGTGAAGCCGTCGTTGCCGCTGGAAAGCTTCTCATCCCCGCCGAGATTGGTCTCGAGGGAGCCGTTCCCGTCCTTGTCCCGCCACAGGGTGAGCCCCGTGATATGGTTGGCGGACATGCTCCCCAGCAGGCGGAAGGTCATCGATGAGATGATGCTGGTCCCCGTGTCGGTCTGCGCCTTCAGGCGCAGGAGGTTGAGCCCGGCCGTGTTGGGCTGGACGCCCGGAGGGGCGAGGTTGTAGGCCGTCAAGGTCAGGTTGTTGGGCCCGTCCGACACCGGGATGGGGGCGATGTAGGTCGGGAAGGGCCCTTCGGGGTTCGAGGGGAATTGGAGGCCGAAGTCCGAAGCGGTGATGCTGTCCACCCCCACCGTGGCGCCGGGCTGGGCGTCGGCGGACATGCGGAAGGCCAGGTAGAAGGTTTTCGGCGCCTCCGTCAGGAGCTCGGTGTTCCCGGCCGCGGCGAGGCTGATGACAGTGGTCGAGACGCCGGGCTGGAAAGAGGCCTCGGCCAGTTGCCCGCCGCTCTCATTGAGGATGAGCGCCTTCGCGACATACAGCTTCGGAGGATTCGCGCTTTGCTCGACTGCCAGGACGGTGCCTGTACGCCGCACGCGCAGGGAATAGAACTCCGAGTTGGCTCCGACCGGCGTGGCGAGCGTGAACTTGAGCATGTTCACGTCGTTGTTCTGCAGCGCCATCTCCGGGACCACGCTCTCCGTCGAGCAGTACACGCTGCCGTACGTCGAGGTGGAGGCGCCGTTGCCGCCGATCACGTCGTCGACGATGTCCAGCTGGGAGGTCGCGGAGACGTTGAGGAGGTTGTCCCGCACGCGGACCCGCACGAAGTAGGTGGTCGAGTTCACGAGGTCGGTGAACGTATAGGAGGACTCCGCCACCCACGGGGAAGTCGAGACCGGGGGAGCGAAGAGGTTGGTCTGAGCGACCTCGAAGAGGTAGTCCTTGATGCCGCTCAGGGCGTCGGTCGCCCGCGCGGTCACGAAGAGGGAGCGGGTGGTCAGCGCCGTCAGGGAGGTGATGATGGGCGCGGGCACGCTGGTGTCCACGAGGACGGCGAAGGGGCCCGCCGAGAGCTCGTTGCCGGCGCGGTCGGCCACCGTGAAGACCACCTGGTTGCTCCCGAAGCGGCCGAGGGCGGGGGTGGTGGACTGCGGAAGGCTGATGTTCACGAGCTGGAGGCTCTCGACGACGGTGCTGCCCGGGAGCCCGCTCAGCTTCAGGTGCGGCCCGGAGGCCGGAGCCGTGGCGGTCACGACCGTCCAGGTGTTGCCGGCGTCGGCGGAGTAGGCGGCCGAGTAGGCCCCCGCCAGCCGGTAGTCGGCGTCCACCTCGGCGGCGGTCAGGGTCTTTGAGAGGATCCTCAGCTCATCGACCCGGCCGTTGAGCGGGCCGCACAGGGTCGCCGTGCCCACGAAGAGGGGCCCCGCCGTCGTGTTCTGGGCCTGGAGGAACGATCCCAGCAGGGCGCCGTCGGCGTAGAGCGCGTTCTCGTCGCCGGAGGGCCGGTAGGTGTAGGCCACGTGGTGCCACTGCCCGGGAGTGAAGGTGTAGGGGTAGCCCTGCGAGGCGCTCAGGCAGAGCCGGGTGTTTCCGGCCGCCCGGGTGGCGCAGTTGCCGCTGATGTGGAGGAACAGGTTCCCGTACTGGAGGAGGCCGCCTCCCAAGGCGTCCTCCAGGTAGACCCAGGCTTCCAGCGTCCTGGAGGAGGCGGCCAGCGGCAGGTTGGCTGGAGAGGCGCTGTACAGGTAGCCTGTCGCGGGGCCGACGAGAGCGGCCGAGTTGACGAGCCCGGCGGCCCAGGTGCCGCTCGAGGTCAGCCGGTTCTCGCCGCCCAAGCCGGAGGCATAGAGGCCCGCGTTCTCGTCGAAGGGGTACAAAACGACGGTGCCGCTGAGAGGACGGCGCTCAGGCCCGCCGTCGATCCCCGAGACGGTGTCCTGGAGCGTGAGTTGGACCGTCACGCCCGCCGAGATGCCGCCGAACTGGCTTTCGGCCAGCGCTCCGCTCGTCGAGCTGTAGTGCGTGAACGCCGCGGTGGCGGGCCGGGAGAGGTCCATGACGAAGGTGTTGACGGCCGAGAAGGCCGAGTAGATCCCCAAGGCGCTGCGGGCGCGCACGCGCCAATAGTAGGTCGTCCCGTCGGCGAGGGCGATCATAGGCGGCGTGTTGTTAGGCCCGAAGCTGGGCGTGTCCACGATCTGGTTGACCTGCGTCGGGGAGAAATCGGCCCGGTTGGAGACCTGTACGTTGTGGTTGGGCATCGCGTACTGCTCGACCCAGACGAAGGTCGGGCTGCTCGCCAGGACGAAGGCTCCCGAGGCCGGATAGAGGCCGGTCGGGACGGACAGGAGGGGATCGACGAGCACGGCATAGGGCCCCGCTTGCGCGACGCGGCCGGCCCGGTCCGTCGCGGTGAAGCGGACCTGGTTGGTGGCGGAGCACGGATAGTTCCCGTTGCAGACGTTGCCGTTGGCCGACTGGGAGAGGTCGATCCCCGAGATCGTCAGAGTCTGGGCGGCCTGCGTGCCGTCCGAGCCGGTCAAACCGAGGGCTGGAGGCGTCGAGACGAAGACCTTGGCTCCGGAGGTCGTGGCGGCGCCCATGTACAGGCGCCCGGAATAGTCCGCGAAGGCCCGGACGTGGTCTTCGGCGGAGGCGAACTGCCGCATGAGCAGTCCGGAGGTGCCGGTCTTGCCGTCGTAGGCGTAGACGCGGCCGGCGCTGGGGTTGGCCGCGCCGTAGTAGAGGCGGCCTCCGAAGAGGCCCATCGCCCGGATGTCGGTCTCCGAGGGGTCCAGGGGCTCCGTCCACCCGCCGGTGCCGAAGGCCGGGATGACGCTCTTGCTCGTGGCCGCGTAGAGGCGGTTGTTGTAGGCCTGGAAGCCATT